>CASFNR010000029.1 GCA_949296115.1 uncultured Eubacteriales bacterium
TTCTTGGTGATGCGGCAGGGGCCCATGGAGCAAATACGGCAGCAGGTGCCGGATTCGCCGAAGCCGCAGTGAGGAGTCTGGTTCTTGACCCGCTGCTGCCAGGTGTCAGCGCCAACCTTCTGTGCATTTTCCAGCAGAGAGTTGGTGGCAGCTTCCATCTCCTCGATGGTGGTTAAAGATGCCCAATCCTTCAAAGTGATTTCCTCCTAATCAATTTTTCTCAGAAAAACAAACGTACCTCACGCTGCGCCCCGGGAAGGGCACAGTGTTTCGATATTATTTTACCAATTCGTCCATGGATTGTCAATCGTGGAATTGCCCACATTTGACGCTTTTTTTCCATCCCCCGGCGGGGGATTTTTGGTGATGTTTTCGCCCCGCACAAGATGTGGTGGGGGAGGGGGAAAAACACCACCAGATACGGTGGGGATTTGAATTTTTCTTGAATTCTTTTGGAATCGCTGGAACTTTTCCGGCTGATATGGTATACTGTGCGTAAGTATAGACTGCCGGAGTATACCCACGGCAGAAGGTTGGAACGGAGAGAGATTGTATGCTGGAATTACTGGCGCCTGCGGGCTCTATGGAGGCGCTGCGGGCCGCGGTGCAGAACGGAGCCAATGCGGTGTATCTGGGCTGCGGCAGCTTTAACGCCCGGCAGAGCGCAAAGAACTTTACCCCCCAGACTCTGGTGGAGGCCGTGAAATACTGCCACATCCGGGGGGTGGAGGTCCACCTGACGGTGAACACCCTGGTGGCCGACCGGGAGATGAAGGAAGTGGGGGAGCTGATCCGTCACGCCGCCCAGAACAATGTGGACGCCTTCATCGTCCAGGACCTGGGGGTGGTGCAGCTGTGCCGGCAGATTGCCCCCAAGGTGCCCATTCACGGCTCCACCCAGATGACGGTCCACTCCCTGGCGGGGGTGCAGCTGTGCGCCGCCATGGGGATGCGCCGGGTGGTGCTCAGCCGGGAGCTGAGCCGGGAGGAAATCCGGTACATCTGCGCCAATTCCCCCATTGAAATCGAAGTGTTTGCCCATGGCGCACTGTGTATGTGCTATTCCGGGCAGTGCTATATGTCCGCTGTCATCGGCGGCCGCTCCGGCAACCGGGGCCGCTGCGCCCAGCCCTGCCGGCAGAGTTACGGCTACGGCCGCTGGCAGGACAAGTACCCCCTGAGCCTGAAGGACAACTGTCTGGTCCACTACCTGAAGGAACTGGAGGCCATGGGGGTGGCGTCGGTGAAGCTGGAGGGACGGATGAAGCGGCCGGAGTATGTGGCCACTGTTACCGCCGTCTACCGCAAGGCCCTGGACGAGGGCGTGGTGACCAAGCCCATGATGGAGGCGCTGATGACCGCCTTCAACCGCCAGGGCTTTACCGACGGCTACTACACCAACCGGGTGGATCAGAAGATGTTCGGCGTCCGCCAGGAAACCCGGGAGGATCCCCAGTGGCTCCAGGCAGCCCGGCAGTCCTATGAGGCCGGGGAGACCCCTCTGGTAGACCTGAAATTTTACGCAGCGGTGACGGTGGACGGCAGCTACCTCACCGCCACCGACCCGGAGGGACGGACCTGCCGCAGCGAAGGCCCCCGGCCGGAGCTGGCCCGGACCATGCCCCTCACCGGGGCCATGGTAGCCGAGCGGATTGCCAAAACCGGCGGCACCCCCTTCCGCTGCGCCGAGGTGCGCACCCATGTGGAGCCGGGGCTGATGATCTCCGCCTCCGCCATCAACGCCATGCGCCGGGATGTGCTCAACCAGCTCACCGCCCTGCGGGCCCGGCGGGAGGAGCAGCCCATCCGCAAGCCCAAAGCCCCTTCCCAGGGCAGAGGCAGCCGGGGGATTCCCGGCCTGACGGTGCAGGTCACCACCCGGGAGCAGCTGACTCCCAACCTGCTGAGCCTGGAGACCGCCATGCTCTATGTCCCCCTGCACATCCTGCTGGAGGACGACGCCACCACCCTTCGCCTGGCCCAGCGGGGCCGGCTGGCGGTGGCCCTGCCCCGGATTGTCCATGACGGAGAGATGCCCAAGCTCCAGGCCGGACTGCGCAAGCTCCGGGATATGGGGGTGAAGGATGCCCTGGTGGGAAACCTGGGGCTGCTGAGCCCCGTCCGGGAGGCGGGGATGCGGATTCACGGCGACTTCGGCCTGAACGTGTTCAATTCCCGGGCCATGGATGTGATGAAAGACCTGGAGATGACCTCGGCCACCGTCAGCTTTGAGATGACCCTGCCCCAGATCCGGGACCTGAGCAAGCCGGTGAATGCGGAGCTGATTGCCTATGGCCGCCTGCCTCTGATGCTCACCGAGCACTGCCTGATCTATGGGCGCACCGGGGAGTGTACCTGCCACCTGGGGGTGACCAAGCTGATGGACAAGACCGGGGCGGAGTTCCCCATCATCCGGGACGGGGACAGCTGCCGCAGCGTGCTGCTCAACGGCAGAAAGCTCAGCTGGCTGGACCGGCAGGACGATCTGGCCAAGGTGGGGGTTTGGGCCATTCGGCTGTACTTCACCACGGAAAATTCCCGGGAAGTGGACCGGGTGATGAACGATTACCTGAACCCCGAACCCATGGACCCGGGGGCCTGTACCCGGGGATTGTACTTACGGGGTGTGGAACAATCCCGATTTTTCAGCGAAAGGATCGAACTGCGATGCAATTGATTTTGGCCTCCGCCTCTCCCCGGCGGAGGGAACTGCTGGGACTGTTTGGCATTCCCTTTACCGTCCGGGCGGCGGATATTGACGAGACCATGGACCCCGGCCTCCCGCCCCAGGCGGAGGTGGCCCGGGTCAGCAAGTGCAAGGCCCGGGCGGTGCCCCGGGCGGAGGGGGATGTGGTGATCGCCGCGGATACCATTGTGGTCTGTCAGGGCCGGGTGCTGGGCAAGCCCCATTCCCGGCAGGAGGCGGTGGAGATGCTCACCCTCCTCTCGGGCCGGGATCATCAGGTGATGACCGGCTGCACCATTCTGGCCGGAGAAAAGGAAACCACCTTCACCGAGATCACCGACCTGCACTTCCGGCCCCTGAGTCAGGCGGAAATCCAGGCCTATGTGGACTCCGGCGAGCCCATGGACAAGGCCGGCGCCTACGGCATCCAGGGGGGCGCCGCCCTGTTCTGCCGGCGGATGGAGGGCGACTACTATAATGTGATGGGACTTCCGGTGTGCCGGCTGTGGCAGGAGCTGCGGCGGCTGCTGCCGGAAGGGATGGAGGCTATGCAATGAGAAATCTGTTCAGTACCCGGGTGAAAATCATCCTGGTCATCGCTGCGCTGCTGACGGCGGCCCTGGCCATCCTCAGCGGCGTTACCAACACCACGGTCCCCGACCTGATTGTACAGGGCATCCTGGCCCCCTTCAAGGCGGCGGGCACCGCCCTGACCTCCACGGCGGAGAAGTATTACGGCTATATGTTCCGCTACGAGGCCCTGGCCGCCCAGAACGAGGTTCTGGAGGAGCGGATTGCCCAGATGGAGGACGTGGCCCGACAGGCCGACTCCGTCTCCCGTGAGAACGAGCGGCTGCGGGCCCTGCTGGACCTGAAGGCCACCAACGAGAGCTACCAGCTGGTGGACGCCTACATCATCGGCTGGAGCTCCACCGACTGGGAGAACACCCTGACCATCAACCGGGGCACCTCCTCCGGGATTCAGGAGAACATGTGCGCCATCACCGCCAACGGCGAAGTGGTGGGCCTGGTCACCTCCGCCGGTCCCAACTGGGCGGAAGTGACCACGGTGCTGGACTCCACCCTGGAAATTTCCGGCACCATCGCCACCTCCGGCTATAACGGCATGGTCCGGGGCGGCTATGTGGACGGCCATGAGACCCTGCTGCAGATGAACTACCTGCCCTCCTCCGCCATCATCCGCAACCAGGACCAGGTGGTGACCTCCGGTTCCACGGTGTACCCCCGGGGCCTGATTATGGGCTATGTGGTGGACGCCGGCTTTGAGGAAACCGGCGTGGCAAAGTTCGCCCTGCTGGACCCGGCGGCGGACATCAACGCTCTGGAGCAGGTGTTTATCATCACCCAGTACACCACAGACACGCCGACCACCACCACCGGCACGGATACCGCCGCCACGGAGAGCGCCGCCACCCAGGCGACCACGCCCACCACGGCGCCGGTTGAGGTCACCAGCGCCACCCTGCCGGTGGGCAATGTGGGCTGAGGTGCGCCATGGCCAGAAAACGTCGTAACCGCACTGCGGAATTCAAACCCGATCCCAAAGCCGCAACCTGGGTAAAAACCTTCCGGCTGACCCTGCAGCAGCGGCTGCGGCTGACAAAGTGGCTGCTGTACGCCCTGAGCGTCATCGGCTGCCTGGTGGTGCAGGATGTGATTATGAGCCGCGTCCGGATTTTCGGCGCCACCACCAACCTGACGGTGAGCGCCATCATCCTGATTACCATGCTGGAGGGCACCGAGATCGGCACCATGTTCGTGCTGATCGCCTCCACCCTCTATTATTTCTCCGGCAGCGCCCCCGGGCCCTATTCCATCGCCCTGCTGACCTTTCTGTGTACCGGGGCGGTGCTGCTGCGGCAGATGTACTGGCACCGGAGCCGGGGCTCCATTGTGCTGTTTTCCGGCATCACGGTGATGCTTTACGAGCTGGGGCTGTTTGTGGTGGGCATCTTCACCGGACTGACCATCCCCAGCCACCTGCTGGGATTCCTGCTCACCGGCGCCTACAGCGTGCTGGCGATGATTCCCCTGTATTCTCTGATCTATAAGATCGGCCTGATTGGAGGTAACACATGGAAAGAATAAGCCGTTTTCGGGCCGTCTTGTTCCTGGTTCTGTTCGCATTTGTCCTGACCCTGTTCGCAGGAAAGCTTTTCATGCTTCAGATCATCGAAACCGACGGTAATACCGACAACACCCAGACCTACACCACCCTGACCACCGTCCGGGCGGCCCGGGGGGACATCCTGGACCGCAACGGCAACGTGCTGGTGGGCAACCGGGCATCTTACGATCTGGTGTTCAACCACTACGTCATCAAGTCCTATTCCGACCGGAACGAGGCCCTGTACCGGCTGGTGCAGAAGTGCCGGGAGCTGGGCGTTACCTATAATGACCACTTCCCCGTCACCAAGACCCAGCCCTTTGAGTACACCCTGACCTCCATGGCCAGCTCCTGGCAGAACAACTTCCTGCTGTACATGACGGACCGGAGTCTGGACCCGGATATTACGGCGCCTCTGCTGGTGCAGAAGCTCCGGGACAGCTACGACATCCCCGAGGAATGGTCGGATACCGACGCCCGGGCGGTGATTGGCTTTCTGTATGAGTTTGACCTGCGGGGCTTTACCAACCTGCCCACCTACACCTTCATGGAGGACGTGTCCGACGAGAACCTGTCCGCCATTCTGGAGCTGAACACCCCCGGCCTGATGGTGGAATCCTCCACCGTCCGGGAATACCACACCCAGTACGCCGCCCATGTGCTGGGCTATCTGGGCGGCATGGACGATGCCGACTGGGCCAAGTACAAGGAGCTGAACTACTCCATGGACGCCATGATCGGTCAGTCCGGCTTTGAGGAGGCCTTTGAGGATTACCTCCATGGCATCGACGGCACCCGTGTGGACGTGGTCAGCCGTGACGGCGCCATCATCAAGCAGTACTACGCCAAGGAGTACGATGACGACGGCAACGTCATCGGCGAGAAAACCCCGGTGGCGGGCAACAACGTGGAAACCACCCTAGACATCAAGATCCAGCAGGTGGCGGAGGATGCCCTGGAAGACGTGATTCTCCGCATCCGGGACCCTCTGATCAACGTTGAGGATGGCGAAAACGTGGGCCACGACGCCCAGGGCGCCGCGGTGATTGTGATGGAGTGCAAGACCGGCAACATCCTGGCCTGCGCCAGCTATCCCACCTATAATCTGGCCACCATGAACCAGGACTGGGACGAGATTGTGAGCAATGAATACAACCCCATGTTCAACCGGGCCTTCGGCGCAGAATACGCCCCCGGCTCCACCTACAAGATGTGCACCCTGATTTCCGCCATGGAGAACCGGAATTCGGAAGGCAAATGGATTCTGGAACCCGGCGAGACCATCGACGACCAGGGCGTGTATAACAAGTACGACGGCTTTGCCCCGGCCTGCTTGTTCTGGACCAGCAGCCATGGCCGCCATAAGACTCCCACCGGGGACCCCATCGATGCCACCTGGGCCCTGTGCTATTCCTGCAACTACTTCTTCTACCAGCTGGGTGACCTGTGCACCTGGGAGATGGTGGATGAAACCGCCCAGGCCCTGGGTCTGGGAGAACCCACCGGCATTGAGCTGGTGGAAAAGACCGGCTATCGGAATACCCCGGAGCGGAAGGCGGAGGTCTATACCGGTGCGGACGCCCAGTTTGGTGCCGGCGACCGTATTCTGGGCGCCATCGGACAGGGCGAAAACCGGTTCACCCCCCTGCAGCTGTGCGTCTACGCCTCCACTCTGGCCAACAAGGGCACCCGGATGAAGGCCACCTTCCTGAGCCGGGTGGTGTCCTCGGACTACCGGACCCTGATCCTTGAAAACGAGCCTCAGATTTTGAACCAGCTGGAGATGCAGTCCACCACCATCAATACCTATTGGGAAGGCATGCGGATGGTCATCACCCAGGCCGGCGGCACCGCCAACAAGTATTTCGGCGGCTGGGGCGACCAGTACGGCGATGAGGACGGCGTGTGGCCTCTGAAGGATGAGGTTACCGTCTATGCCAAGACCGGTACCGCCCAGCACGCTTCCGGCGGTTCCGACCACGGCGCCTTCCTGTGCTTCTCTCACCGGGTGGGAGAGACGGAGCCGGACGTGGCCATCGCCATCTACGGCGAAAAGATCGCCCACGGTGCCTCTCTGGCTCCCGTGGCGGAGAAAATCCTGCTGACCTACTACGAAATGCAGGCAGCCAGCGAAGTCACCGCTTTTGAAAATCAGGTGGGATAATCCCTCCGGCGTTCCCCGGCGCGGCCACATTCTGGCCGCGCCGAAATCTTTGCCGAAAATGGGAAAGATTCCTCTTGCAACCGGGCGGAATCTGTAGTATGGTTAGACAAAAGCAGCGGACCCCAAAGCTGGTTCCGCAGGAAAGCGAGGAATGCGTCTATGCTGAACAAATCCGATCCCAACTGGTGGAAGCAGGCGGCTGCCTACCAGATCTATCCCAAGAGCTTCCAGGATACCACCGGCAGCGGTACCGGTGATCTGCGGGGCATCATCCGGCGGCTGGACTATCTGGCGGAGCTGGGCATTGATGTGATCTGGCTGTCTCCTGTGTTCGCCTCCCCCCAGGTGGACAACGGCTACGACATCTCCGACTATCGGGCCATTGACCCCATGTACGGCTCCCTGGCGGATATGGACGAGCTGATTGCCCAGGGCAAGCAGCGGGGCATCGGCATCATGCTGGATCTGGTGCTGAATCACAGCTCCGACCAGCATCCCTGGTTCCTGGCGGCCCGGAGCAGCCGGGACAACCCCTACCACGACTACTACGTCTGGCGGGACGGGGAGCCGGGGGTCCTGCCCAACGACATGCGGGGATGTTTCGGCGGCCCCGCCTGGGAGTGGGTGCCGGAGGTGGGGCAGTATTACTTCCACCAGTTCGCCCCCCAGCAGCCGGACCTGAACTGGGAGAATCCCAAGCTCCGCCGGGAGCTGTACGACATGATTCTGTGGTGGATGGACCGGGGAGTGGAAGGCTTCCGCCTGGACGTCATCGACCAGATCGCCAAGGAACCGGACCGGCACATCACCGGCAACGGCCCCCGGCTCCATGAGTTCCTCCGGGAGCTGAGCCGGGAGACTTTCCAGAAGGGCTGCCTGGTCACCGTGGGAGAGGCCTGGGGCGCCGACCTGGAGCGTGCCCGACTGTACAGCAATCCCGACGGCAGCGAGCTGTCCATGGTATTCCAGTTCCAGCAGATGGTGCTGGACCAGCAGCCCGGGGGAGAGAAGTGGGACCTGCGGCCCCTGCCCTTCGTGGAGATGAAGAAGAGCTTTGCCCACTGGCAGCAGGGGCTCCACGGCTGCGGCTTCAACAGCCTGTTCCTGAACAACCACGACCTGCCCCGGATTGTCTCCCGGTGGGGCAACGACGGGGCCAATCGGGTGAAATCCGCCAAATGCCTGGCCACCATGCTCCACGGCATGGAGGGAATGCCCTATACCTACCAGGGGGAGGAGCTGGGCATGACCAATATTCATCTGGCCATTGGGGATTACCGGGACCTGGAAAGCCTGAACGCTTACCGGGAGCGGACGGAGGCGGGGTATCCCGAGGAGGAGGTCATGGCCTCCCTCTATGCCAAGAGCCGGGACAACGCCCGCACTCCCATGCAGTGGGACGACAGTCCCAACGCAGGCTTCACCACCGGGGAGCCCTGGCTGCGGGTCAACCCCAACTACCGGCAGATCAACGCCGCCCAGGCCCTGGCGGACCCGGACTCCGTGTTCCACTATTACCGGAAGCTCATTGCCCTGCGGAAGGCAAACCCGGTGATTACCCAAGGGGATTTCACCCTTCTGGAGCCGGAGCATCCCAAGCTGTTCGTCTACCGCCGTGCCCTGGAGGGCCGGGAGGTGCTGGTGGTGTGCAACTTCTCTGACGAAGAGACGCCCTATGCCCTGCCGGCGGGCTGGGAGAACGCTCGCTGCCTGATTGAGAACGCACCGGCCCGGTGCGACGGCGTTCTCAGCCCCTGGGAAGCCCGGATGCTGGAACGGTAATGCTGCTATTTCAAAAGAATAACTGCCCCGTCATCCGACGGGGCAATTTCAACCTCTCCGACGCCCCGAAAGGGGCATGGGAAGATCAAAAGGCCCCCGTCAAAAGACGGGGGCCTTTCCATTTGTAAAACAGCGGTTATTCGTCCAGCATCCGGTAGCCCACGCCCAGCTCATTGGTGACGTAGCGGTTGTCTCCCGGGCGGCAGCCCAGCTTTTTGCGGATGTTGGCCATGTTCACCTGGAGCTTCTTGATGCTGCCGTCGTCCATGCTGCCCCAGATGGAGCGGATGATGGCGGAATAGGTCATCACCTTGCCGGTGTGCTGACTCAGCAGGGAGAGAATGTTGTACTCCGTCTGGGTCAGATGTACCACCTTGCCGCCCACCGCCACCTGACGGCGGTCGTAGTCGATGACCAGGTTGTCCAGCATGAAGATGCTGCCGGGAGCGGCGGCCTGCAGGCTGTGGCGGGTGACCCGGAGGGCGGCCCGGACCCGGGCCAGCATTTCGGCGGTGCCGAAGGGTTTGGTGATGTAGTCGTTGGCTCCCAGGTCCAGGGCGGTGACCTTGTCGCTCTCCTCCGTCCGGGCGGAGAGCACCAGGATGGGCACCATGCTGCCCTGCCGCACGCTGCGGATGAACTCCAGCCCGTCCATGTCCGGCAGGCCCAGGTCCAGCACCACCAGGTCGGGATTGTGGGAGGCAACCATCAGAACCCCCTGGCGGCACAGAGCGGCGGTAAGCACCTGGAAGTCGTTGGCTTCCAGCACGGCCTGGATAAAGCTGGTGATGTTGGGGTCGTCCTCTACCACCAGAATCTTGTACTTATTGTTCGACATTGCCGGTATCCTCCAATTTCAAAGCAAAGTAGAAACAGGCACCGCCCTCCGGACGGTTCTGTGCGTAAATCTGGGAGCCGTGGGCCTTGATGATGGTGCTGCACACCGACAGGCCGATGCCCATGCTGCTGCGGCTGCTGTCCGAGGGGGTATCGGCGGTGAGGTGGGAAGTGAACAGCCGGGGCAGCTGCTCCGCCGGAATGCCGGCGCCGTCGTCCTCCACCCGGAATACGGCGGTATCCTGGTCGATTTCCACCCGGAGCCAGAGATTCTTCATCCCTTTGGCATGGAACACCGCATTTTCCAGCAGGTTCATCAGCACCTGCTCAATGAGAATGGCGTCCATTGGAATCAGCACGAATTCCTCAGGCAGGGAAACCTGGACGACCTGCCCGGGGTAGTGCTTGCGGAATTTAACCAGCAGGGAATCAATCAGCTCTTCCAGCACGGTGTCCTGTTTTTTCAGGTCTACAACACCGGCGTCAATCCGGGTGATGGAGAGCAGGTTCTCCACCATCCGCACCAGCCACTGGGCGTCTGCGGACACCCCGGCCAGCATTTTCAGGTGCTTTTCCCGGGTGAAGGTGTCGTAGTTTTCCATCATGGCGGAGCAGGCGCCGTAGATGGCGGTGAGAGGGGTGCGCAGGTCATGGGATACCGCCCGGAGCAGGTTGCCCCGCATCCGCTCCGTCTCCGCCTCGGCCTTGAGCTTTTCCTGCTGTTTCAGCCGGGTGGTCAGGGCGCCGGTCATGGTGGAGACAATCAGCATCACCACCGCCGAGGCAATGCACTCCGGGGAAATCAGGTCAAAGGCCCAATAAGGGTAGGTAAAAGCGTAGTTCACTGCCAGCACACTGATCAGGGACGCGGCGATGCCCCAGAAATACCCCTGGGTCCGCCAGGATACCAGATAGACCCCCAGCACAAAAATCATGGGCGTGAGCGTCCGGCTGTCGAACAGGTTTTGCAGAAATAAAATGGTGCAGAAGGTAACCAGCAGGGTTACCAGGGTAAATAACCCGTCCGATAAAAAATGGTTGGACTGTTTCATGTTTGACCGGGCCGGAGAACCCGGCTGCTCACCTCGCTTTACGCTGATATCCAAAAGGCAAAACCCTGGCACCAAAGGGGGAAACTGCCAGGAAATGCGGGGATTCTTTTATAAGTGGCTATGGAAAAAATGAGCCCGATGTGTTATATTGAACAAAATATCCGGAACCCGGCGGTTCGGGACAGGAGGAACCTGTATGCATCACATTGACGACCGCTATCTGCGGCCCAAAAAGGCCCAGTGGCTGAGAAGAATGTACAACACGCCCTTTCTCCTCAGAGAGGAGCTGAACGTCTGGCGGGGGGACCGGGCAACCATCCTGCCCCTGCGGGAGGTTCCCGGGGATAACCTGCTGTTCGGACGGGGCGGCGTGGTGGACCGGGAAGGGCAGTACGTCCCCCTGTCCGGCATTGAAACCCGGATCATGGGAAGCTACCCGGTGGAAAAGCCCGCCTTCCGGGATGAGAAGGTGGTCTACTGCGGCTACCTGGTGAACCACTGGGGCCATTTCCTGGTGGAGGCGGTGACCCGGCTGTGGTACGCCCTGGAGACGGAGGAACCGGTGGACAAATATGTGTTCTTCCTGGAGGAAGGGGCCGACCGGGAGATCAAGGGCAATTTCAAGGCCTTCTTTCAGCTGCTGAACCTCTGGGACAAGCTGGAGATCATCCACGAACCCACCACCTACCGGGAGGTCATCGTGCCGGAAATCGCCTTTCAGTGCATGAAGTGGTATTCCCCCAAGTTTCTGGCGATCTTTGACGCCGCAGCGGAGCGGGTGGTTCCGGATCCGGGCTGGGAGCGGCCGGAGAAGATTTTCTTCACCCGCAGCCATTTCGCCAAAGGGAACCACTTCGATTTCGGCACAGAATGCCTGGACAACTACTTCCGGAGAAACGGCTTCCGGGTGGTTGCGCCGGAAACCCTGTCCCTGCGCCAGATGATTTTCTGGATTCGGGGGGCCAAAGAAGTGGCCACCATTTCCGGCTCCGTCCATCACAATATGCTGTTTGCCCGCAGCGGCCAGAAGCTGACCATCCTGGAGCGCTTTGTGATCAACGACGATCACCAGGTCGGCATCAACCAGATGCGGGAGCTGGACGTGACCTGTGTTGACGCCAACTACCATCTGTACCCGGTGGATCTGGTTGGGCCGCTGATGATGGGATACAACCGCTGGCTGGGGCAGTACACCCGGGACCGGGGCATGCTGCCGCCGGAGCCGGACTTTGCATCGGAATCCTACCGGATCCGGTGCTTCAAGCAGTATATGGCGTCCTATCGGGACCATTACCGCTACCGCTGGCACATGGAGCCTTGGTACTGGGAGATTGCCGATTCCCTGTACGAGGCGTTTGAGGACAACTATCCTTACTTCCGGGATTATCTGGACGGGAAAAAACCCATTTTCCCGGAGCAGTATCTTCAGATGCACTACCTGAAGCAGCTGGTCAAGCGTCTGCTGGGACGGGACTGAACCGGCGGAATAGGCTAACCCCCATTATACCAGCTTTCCGGAGAAAACGCACCCCTTTTCTCCGGAATTTCCCTGGAAAATGAAGTAAAGATTTGGATAAGGTTTGTCCGCCTGCTTTGAAAGCCTGATATGGAAATGGTGGCAAAAAATACGATTTTGACCGAAAAAACTGCACAAAAACTGGGCGCTGCCGGAGAAAGAAATTCAGAATCCAGGGAAATCGTGGGGACAAATTATCTAATCGCATCATTGTGTTTCGCGGTCAATTGACCATGAAACACAATTAAAAAGGCGAAGAAAAGGCTTCGGAAACCACCTAGGCGTCTGCGGCGCAATCTTTTGACATAATATCTGGTTTCGATGAAATTAACGGCTGATTCTTGTGACAAGTGCCCAAAAAGGGGGCGGATTTTCATATTCTGTCAATTGACCGCCCTGCACTTTTCTGCTATGATATAGCCATCCAATCAGAGAGGAGGTAACAAATATGAGTTGGATCGCATGGATCTGGTTGGCGCTGATGGTGCTGTTCCTCATTGTGGAGGCGGCGACGGTAAGCATGGTTTCCCTTTGGTTCGCGGTTGGCTCCCTGGCGGCGCTGATCGTCACCCTGCTGGGCGGTGGGCTGTGGCTGCGGCTGACGGCGTTCATCGTGGTTTCGGCGGTGCTGCTGCTTCTGCTTCGTCCGCTGACCCGCCGGTATGTCACCCCCAAAGTCACCGCAACCAACGCAGAATCCCTGATCGGCACTCAGGGAATGGTCACCATCGACATTGATAACCTGGCCGGCACCGGGCAGGTGAAACTGGGAGGGATGTACTGGACCGCCAGAAGCACCACCGGGGCGCCCATTCCCAAGGATACCCGCATTCAGGTGGACCGGATTGCCGGGGTCAAGGTTTTCGTCACCCCTGTGCCGGTGACCAGCGTTGTGTAATGTCCGTCCATCCATACCATTGAGGAGGTAACAATATGTGGATTTTTATTTTAGCGATTTTTGTGGTTCTGTTCATTGTGGCCGTGGCAAATATCGCCGTGGTCCAGCAGTCCCGGGCCTATGTGGTGGAGCGACTGGGCGCATTCCACTGTGTGTGGGGCGTGGGCCTGCATTTTAAGGTGCCTTTCATTGACCGGGTTGCCCGGAAGGTCAGCATGAAGGAGCAGGTGCTGGACTATCCCCCCCAGCCGGTGATTACCAAGGACAACGTCACCATGCAGATTGATACCGTGGTGTACTTCCAGATCACCGACCCCAAGCTGTACGCCTACGGTGTGGAGCAGCCCATGGCGGCCATGGAGACCCTGACAGCCACCACCCTGCGGAACATCATCGGCGACCTGGAGCTGGACCAGACCCTGACCAGCCGGGACGTGGTGAATACCAAGATGCGGGCCATCCTGGACGAGGCCACCGATCCCTGGGGCATCAAGGTCAACCGGGTGGAGCTGAAGAACATTCTGCCCCCCTCGGATATCCAGTCCTCCATGGAGAAGCAGATGAAGGCCGAGCGGGACCGCCGGCAGGCCATCCTCCAGGCGGAAGGCCAGAAGAAATCCGCCATCCTCATCGCCGAAGGCGAGCGGGAATCCGCTATCCTGCGGGCTGATGCGGAGAAGCAGGCTGCCATTCTGAAGGCCGAGGCCGAGAAGCAGGCCGCCATTCTCCGGGCCGACGGTGAAGCCCAGGCCATTCTGGCGGTGCAGAAGGCTCTGGCAGACTCCCTGGAGCTGCTGAACCAGAAGGCCCCCAACGATCAGGTCATCAAGCTCAAGTCCATCGAGGCCATGCAGAAGGTGGCCGATGGCAAGGCCACCAAGATCATCATCCCCAGCGAGATGCAGGGACTGGTGGGCATGGCCAGCGGCATCGTGGAAGCGGTGAAGCAGTAATTGTCCAAGGAAAAGGGACGGCGGAAATCTTTCCGCCGCCCCCCGTTTCTTGTCAAGAAGAAAGCAGATTTCAAAATACAGACAAAGGAGACCTTTCGATGAACGGTTATCGGGCCATCCTCTATGACATTGACGGCACCCTGCTGAATACCCGGGATATGAACCTGTATCCCCTGCTGCGGATTATTCAGGAGGAGCTGGGGGAGACTTGGACCATGGAGCAGGTGCTGAAATACACCGCTTACGCCGGCCGGCAGGTGATGGCGGAGCTGGGAATCCGGGACCCGGAGACGGTTTACGCCCGGTGGGTGCGGTATGTCAATGAATATCCGGAACCTGCCGCTCTGTTTCCGGGGCTGGAGCGGGTGCTCCCGGCCCTGCACCAGGCGGGATGGATTCAGGCCATTGCGTCCTCCAAGCGAAAGGCCCAGTTTGACATTGACATGGCGGGAAAGGGAATCCTCCCTTATTTTGCCACGGTGGTGCTGGAGGAGGATACCGCCGCCCACAAGCCGGACCCGGCGCCGCTGCTGCTGTGCCTGGAGCGGCTGGGCCTGAAACCGGAGGAGGCCATCTACATCGGTGACACGGCCTCGGACTGTCTTGCGGCCAAACGGGCGAGGATGGCCTTCGGCTATGCCCAGTGGGGCGGCATCCCGGGACAGATCATCGAGAAAGCGGATTATGTGTTCTCCCGGCCGGAGGAGATGCTGGTGCTGAAAATGGCATAAAAATTGCCCGCAGACATTTGTCTGCGGGCAATTTTTCGTTATTTGGCGTATTCCACAGCCTTGGTTTCCCGGATGACGTTGACCTTGATCTGGCCGGGGTATTCCAGCTCGGCCTCGATCTTCTTGGCCACATCCCGGGCCAGGAGAACCATGTTGTCCTCGGAAACAACCTCGGGCTTGACCATAATCCGGACTTCCCGACCGGCCTGAATGGCATAGGCCTTGTCCACACCGGGGTAGGAACCGGTGAGCTCCTCCAGCTTCTGCAGCCGGCGGACGTAGTTCTCCACATTCTCCCGACGGGCGCCGGGGCGGGCGGCGGACACGGCGTCGGCGGCCTGCACCAGCACCGCAATCACGGTCTTGGGCTCCACGTCCCCGTGGTGGGCCTCGATGGCGTTGACCACCACCGGGTTCTCCTTGTACTTCCGGGCCAGATCGGCGCCCAGCTGCACATGGCTGCCCTCCACCTCGTGGTCGATGGATTTGCCCAGGTCATGGAGCAGACCGGCCCGCTTGGCCAGTGCAATGTCCACACCCAGCTCTGCAGCCATCAGACCGGCGATGTGGGCAACCTCAATGGAGTGGTTCAGTACGTTCTGGCCGTAAGAGGTACGGTACTTCTGGCGGCCCAGAATCTTCACCAGTTCGGGGTTCAGATTGTGCACGCCGGTTTCGTAGCAGGCCCGCTCGCCTTCTTCCCGGATGGTCCGGTCCACTTCCTTGCGGGCTTTCTCTACCATATCCTCAATGCGGGTGGGGTGAATCCGGCCGTCGGCGATGAGCTTCTCCAGGGCCAGCCGGGCAACCTCCCGGCGCACCGGGTCAAAGCTGGAGACTGTAATGGCCTCGGGGGTGTCGTCGATAATCAGATCCACCCCGGTGATGGTTTCCAGGGTACGGATATTCCGGCCTTCCCGGCCAATGATCCGACCCTTCATCTCGTCGTTGGGCAGGGCTACCACGGAGACGGTGGTCTCGGCGGCGTGGTCGGCAGCACAGCGCTGGATGGCGGTGGCGATGATTTCCCGGCCCTTTTCCTCGGCCTCGTCCTTCATCTGCTGCTCGATTTCCTTGATCTTCATGGCAGCCTCGTGGCGGACTTCCTCCTCCACAGACTTGAGCAGATACTGCTTGGCTTCCTCCTGGGTCAGTTCGGAAATCCGCTCCAGGGTCTCCTGCTGCTGTTTTTTCAGTTCTTCCGCCTGGGCGACGGTGTCGCTGGCTTTCTGCAGCTTCTTGGACAGCTCCTCTTCCTTGCGCTCGAAGGTTTCGGTTTTCTTGTCCAGGGTGGCTTCCTTCTGCTCCAGACGACGCTCCTGCTTGCTCAGCTCCGCCCGGCGCTCCTTGACTTCCCGTTCGTACTCTGTGCGTGATTTATGGATTTCGTCCTTGGCTTCCAGCAGCATTTCCTTTTTCCGGCTTTCGCCGCTGCGGATGGCCTCGTTGATCAGCCGGGTGGCCTCCGTCTCTGCGGAGCCGATTTCCCGCTCGGCAACCTTTTTGCGGTAAAGCACACCGCCGCCGAATCCGCCCAGGATGCATACCAGAGCGCCAATGACGATCAGAATCAGATCCAATAGTTCCATAAATATGCTGCGCACCTCCTTCTCAATAAAAATTGGCGCAGAAGGGGTGGGCAATGAAATCCCCATGATTAAATTGTGCAACACAATTGGCCGGGCAATACCCGGCAATTGAGAAAAGCAAAACGCCATGAGGCGCAAAACCCATACCCGGCTCCTTCGCCGGTTATCCATGAAACATTGCCCGCAAAAAGGGCACAATGGGCAATGTACACAATACCAGAATTATTGTACTCGCACCGGAAAGGAATGTCAAGGGGAAAAGGGGGAAGGGAAGCGGGTTTTCTTCCAGAGACTGGAAAGAGGATAAATTTTTTGATTTTCCTCTTTACAAACAGGGAAAAGACTGCTATAATACTCGGGTGTCAGGTGACATGCGCCGGTGGCTCAATGGATAGAGCATCGGATTCCGGTTCCGAGGGTTGGGGGTTCGAGTCCCTTCCGGCGTACCAAAGAAGCAGATACCCATTCGGGTATCTGCTTCTTTGTTTATTCTTTGAAGGAAGGGGCTCGAACCATCCTATGCGGATGTCCGGTGGACACCCGCCTGCCGGCATCGAGCTGCCGGCAGCTCCTTAGTGTACCGAGTCCCTTCTGGCGTACCAAAAAAGAGGTCGTCCTGATGGACGGCCTCTTTTTTGGTATGTGGGTGGGACTCGAATAACTAAATGCAAGTGTCCGGTGGACACTTGCTCGATTCCAGCTCGACGGAATCGACACCATAGTGTAACGAGTCCCATCTCTCGAATTCCGACATGTGAATTAATTGTGAATTGTTGATAATTGTTGCACGTTTATGTGCAACAATTCCCTGATTTGAAGATATGGGTAGAAGGACGAAGTCCTTACTTCATCTCAGGAGGTTCAAAATGACCGAAGAAAACTACAATTACCGCACAAGTCAAACGTTACTCAGAAACCAGTTCCCGGGAAAAGGAAAACTGCAAATTCCTATTATCCCAAGATTCAAAGCAAAAGAAGATGACTTCAACGATTTGCTGTTGATCGGCTTCGACAAGACACATCTGGAAGACCAAAATCATCTTGATCGAATGGTACATTTCTTTCTCTACGATTACAGATTTGAAAGAGTGTGGAAGAATCCGGATAATGACATTGAAAAACTGTCACGTTATCGGGCAGTACTGTCACCGGATTTCAGTATGTATTTGGAAATGGCACCTGTGATGCAGCTGTACAATGTGTTCCGTAACCGATGGTGCGGTGCTTACTGGGCGTCCAAAGGTATTCGGGTAGTTCCAAGTGTCAACTGGGGAGATGAATCTACCTTTGATTTCTGTTTTGATGGCATTGAAAAGGGGAGTGTAGTCGCGGTTTCAACCTATATGGCATCTGAACATGATCACCGTAAAGATCAAAAGGAATGGTTTTTGGCAGGATACAATGAAATGCTGCGGCGTATCGAACCAGAGAAAATCATTTGCTACAATACACCTTTTCCTGAAATGCAGGGAGATATTGTATATGTAGACTATGAACGGAGCTCCTGGCGGTACATGGATTACGAACGAAAGGCAGCTCCGAACAATGATTTGGACTGCTATAAAATCGGTGGTGCAAAACAGGATATCTGTGATACAATAGATGTGTACATGATTGGCAAGGGCGGCGGAAGCGCTTTTGGTGGTAAGTGGAGGCCAAGTCCTAAAAAACCAGAAGATCAAAGATTTTTAGGTAAACCGGGTGAAATCAAAACGACATACAAAAATGGGTATCGTGTTGAAACAAAGATCGGTGAAGATGGACGTGCTACGGTAGAACGACATCATACAGACCACAAACAACCGTGGGCGCATAGTGATCCGCACGATCACCCTATACATTGGAATAATCCAGCAGGATTTCCTGATCCTCAGCCTGCAATCAATTATCCTGATGGTGCACCGGAGTTTAAGCAATTCAGAGGTTACTATATGAAGAATACGATTGTACCTGCAAATACTTATGAACAGAATCAATTTGTTACCATAAGTGATTTTAAGACTTGTATGAGATGGCACGGCGAGGTTGAATTCATGTGGAATGGTACAACATATAATATTACACACCGTAAAGATAAAATCTCAATTTCTGTGAGTTATCGGCAGGAAACAGAAAAACTGTGTGATACAGCTGATGAAGTACTGGATTACATGGTTGGTGAAGACCGTCTGCGAGATGTCATCACGCAAGTTACAGTTACTGATAGAACAATTTAATTCAGCGGTAGATACGCAATGTGAAGTAAATCAAGGAAATTTGAAGCTCTGAAATTAAAAAAAGCATTGGTATGACACGCTTTTTCAAAAAGTCCTATAAGAACACCCGTACCAAAAGAACAGATACTCATTCGAGTATCTGTTCTTTTGTTTATTCCCGAAAGGAAGGGACTCGAACCATTGAATGTGGGTGTCCGGTGGACACCCACCTGCCGACAGCTCGATGGCGGCAGCACCAAAGCGTAACGAGTCCCTTCCGGTGGGAAAAGGGGAGCCCGCTGCTCCGGCACCCTCTGTTTGACACAGCCCGGTTCCTATGCTATAGTTGGAAAAACGGAACACGGAGGTGATTATATGAATAAAACCAGAAATATCGGCCTGGATCTGGCCAGAGTGACCGCCATTGTCCTGGTATGGGTGGGGCATTCCGGTTTCTTTTCCATTGGCATGAACCCAAAGTTCATGGAATTCTGGGGCGGCATTTTCTGCCTGGAGGTTTTCTTTGCGCTCAGCGGTTTTCTGGTGGGGCGGAGCATGATCCTGACCATCACGGCCCGGAATCAAAAGCCTGCTTTCAAAAAATTCTACCTCAACCGACTGCTCCGGACCATCCCGCTGTATTACCTGGTGCTGCTGGCGCTGTGGGCCATCACCCGGCAAAGACCTCCCGTCAGCTGCTTCCTGTTCCTTCAGAATTTCTCCGTTGAGGATCTGGGATACTTCCCGCCTTCCTGGAGTCTGCCGGTGGAGGCCTGGTTCTACTTCCTGATTCCGCCGGTGTTTTTTCTGGTTTACCGGCTGCTTGCCCGGAAGCACACAGAAAAAGCGGCGGTGTTTTCCGCCATCGCCCTGCTGTGGGCGATTCCCTTCCTGCTGCGGGCAGGACACGTGGTAATGGCGGACCCCACCTGGGATTACGGTGTGCGCAAGCAGATTCTGCTGCGGATGGATGCGCTGATGCTGGGGGTTTTCCTGGCCGCCGTCAAGCGGTACGCCCCGGAAACCTATCGCACCCAGGGAGGGAAGCATCGGTATCTTCTGATTTTCCTGGCCGGCATGGCGGTGATGTATGGATGGTATCTCGGGGACCTGTGGGACCATTTTGACGATTCCAACGCCGGCAGAATCCTGATTTTTACCCTGGTTCCCATGCTGTGCAGTCTGCTGGTCTTTTATCTGGACAATTCCCCTTATCCGGAAAAGCTTCGGGGAACGCTGCTGGAAAAGCTGATCTGCGGCGTCAGCTCCATGGGCTACAGTGTGTATCTGGTGCATTTTGTGGTATTTCAGCTGGTGGCGCCCTATTTCGAGGGCACCGGCTTCCTGGTCAGCTGGATGGGATTTGCCCTGGCCATTGGAATCAGCCTTGTGGTCAGCTATCTTGCCTACCGCTTTGTAGAAGAGCCGCTTACCAGACTGCGGGACCGGATTTTTGCCCGCATTGGCTGAAAATAAGAAAAAGGAGCGGGTCATCCGCTCCTTTCAGACTGTCGAAAAACCCCTTCGGGGCTTTCCGACAGGTTTTTGCAGTCTGCTACGTGCATAATTTGTCCCCCAATGGGGGACAAATTCCACACTCGCAGCCTGAGAAGTGTTTTCTACCAGGTACAGAAGGTGAATTGCCCCGCAGGGGCAAGAGAGGCCACCCTGGGGTGCGCCCCGGCCGAAAATAGATTTTGTCTCATTTGCCGCCTGGGGCGGCAAACTCTGTGAGACTTTTTTTGACAAGCTAAGGAGCGGATCAACCGTTCCTTTTTTTCATTGGAAAAGCTGATTTGAAATGTCCGGCTCCGAGGATTCCCGCCGAAAAGCGGCGTTCCGGCAGACCTTTCAGGGACTTGCCATGGCGGCCTTATCGGCGGACACCTTTCCTCAGTCCATGGGTTCCATGGGCTTGCCGCAGCAGCGGGGAATGGTCTGCCCGGCTTCCAGGTGGAGAACCTTGTGGCAGATGGGGCAGACGTAGTCCCCCTCCTTTTCCGCTTTTTCCACCGGCAGGAAGCCTTCTTCCTTCCATTTGATCATGGGAAACTCCTTTTCAAAAAAACAGGGGCGGCCGGAGCCGCCCCCTTGCATGATTCTTACTTGAAGTACCGCTCCAGCAGGCCCTTCAGTGCCTTGCCGTGACGAGCCTCGTCACGAGCCATCTCGTGGACGGTGTCGTGGATGGCGTCCAGGCCGTTCTTCTTGGCGCAGGCGGCCAGGTCGAACTTGCCGGCGGTAGCGCCGAACTCGCAGTCCACACGCCAGGCCAGGTTGGCCTTGGTGGAAGCCTTCATGTTGGGCTCCAGATCCTCGCCCAGCAGCTCGGCGAACTTGGCGGCATGCTCAGCTTCCTCGTAAGCGGCCTTCTCCCAGTACAGGCCGATCTCGGGATAGCCTTCCCGGTGGGCAATCCGGGCCATGCACAGGTACATGCCGACCTCGGAGCACTCGCCGTTGAAGTTGGCCATCAGCTGCTCGAAGATGAACTTCTTGTCCTCGTCGGAGATGTCGGGGTTGTTCTTCACGGTCTTGGCGTAGATGCCGTACTCGTGCTCAGCGGCCAGCTTCTCGGTCTCCATGACCTTGAACTTGGAGCCGTCCACCTTGCAGACGGGGCACTTGAAGCCTTCGGGGATGCTTTCGCCTTCGTAAACGTAACCACAGACGGGGCAGACAAACTTCTTCATACCATTGTTATTGTAAATTTTTGTTTTCAGGATTTTCATGGGTTGCGCATTTGCCGCACAGACCGGTGAAGGTCAGCTGGCAGCCCTGGACCCGGCAGCCCGCATATTTCTCGGTATCCTGACCCAGGGATTGGGGCACCTCAATCTGCGGCAGATCAATGACTGCGTCGCAGCTGGTGCAGATGAAGTGGACGTGGGGCTGCGTATTGGCGTCGAAACGCTCAATGCCGTTTACCGTGCCCAGACTCTGAATCAGCCCCTGGTTCTTGAACCGGGTGAGATTGCGGTACACCGTGGCCAGGGAGATGTCCGGATGGGATGCCCGAAGCATATCGTGGACCATCTCCGCCGAGGGGTGTGCGTGGGTCTGCTGCAGGCAGGCGAGAATGGCGCTGCGCTTTTTGAACTGCTTCGTGGTTCCTTCCATAGACACCTCCTGTCGTTGTAATTTGCGATTGATTCTTATTTACGAGATGAGTATAACACGCAGGCGTCTGTTTGTCAAGAAGAAAATGAGAATTATTTGCAAATATTTTTTGGGAAGAACACCCGGGCAGACAGCGCTGCCCGGGCGGGGGATTCAGGCGGGAACAGCTTCCTTCACAACGGCGACACCGTCCACCAGGTTGGCCATTTCCAGGGTGCCCTCAATGGCCATCTGACGCTCCATCAGATCGGTGAGGATGACCATGCCATCCTTGCACTCAATGCGCATAACGTTGCGCATCATCACCGTCTCGGGGGTGAGGGTATTCTTATAGACAGTAGACAGACACATTTTCCCTATCCTTCTTTCTTTCGGTTATTTGACTTCCAGGCTGCTGAGTATCACACTCAGGCGCATATTGCCCTTCTCAAAGTCGGACACCGCCGCCATGACCTGCTCGTAGGCAACATGGTTGCCGGCCTCCTCCAGCTTGCCTGCCAGCTCCGCCAGCTCCTTGGCGTGGGCGGCGTTGTGGCCCACCATGTACTTCATCAGAGCGGTGAGCTCCTCCATGGGAGTATGCTCGCAGCTGCCCTGGCAGCTGCTGCACTGGCCGGCGCAGCCGTGGTCATGGGAGTGGTCGTGAGGATGGGTGTGGGGATGCTCGTGGGTATGTTCATGGGTGTGCTCGTGGGTATGCTCCTGGGCACCCTCGGCGCAGTGGTGGTGATGGTCGTGCATGGGTAAGACCTCCTTGAATGTTTTCTCCATTATACCCCTTCTGCCCAAGTCTGTCAAAGGATTTCTTTTTTCCCAAACATCCCCCGGCGGGGCTTGCCAAAGGGGGGAAAACCGGGTATAATAAGACGAAATCCGTCGGAAAGCAGGTGCGCGTATGTCTGAATGCCATGACCACGATTCCCATCCGGACCATGCCTATCTCCATGCCCATGGCATTGCCCACACCCACGCCCATGTCCACGAAAACCAGAAGGCGGTCATCAACCGGCTCTCCCGGGCCATCGGCCATTTGGAGAAGGTGAAGCGGATGGTGGAGGAGGGGTACGACTGCTCCGAGGTGCTGATTCAGCTGGCGGCGGTCCGCTCCGCCCTGGACAATACCGGCAAAGTGATTCTCAAGGACCATATGCGCCACTGCATGGTGGATGCGGTGGCTGCCGGGGATCAGGGGGCCATCGACGACCTGTGCCAAGCCATTGACAAACTGATGAAATGAATGGCGGAACTCATTCGAGTTCCGCTTTTGCCACTTTTTTTAACATTTCCCACCGGGGACTGTATCATTTGATTGGTTGAAACCATCGGCGTCTGCCTGTTATAATAACGAAAAAGCAGCAAAGGCGGAACCGATATGCGAAGATGCTACCTGGACAACATCCGATGGATCACCGGCATTCTGGTGGTTCTCTACCATGTGATTTACCTGTACAATGGTGTACTGCCCATTGGGGTGATCGGCCCGTTCCGGGACGTGCAGTACCAGGACGCCATTGCCTATCTGCTCTATCCCTGGTTTATGGTGATCCTGTTTGTTGTATCCGGAGTCAGCGCCCGACTGTCGTTGGAGCGGCGTACTCCCCGTGAATTTCTGCGCCTGCAAACCCGAAAACTGCTGGTGCCTTCTACCCTGGGTCTGCTGGCTTTTCAGTGGATTCTGGGGTATTACAACATGGCCATCGGCGGCGCTTTTGATTCTATGCCGGAAAACCTTCCCTGGCCGGTACTGTACCTGATTATGGCAGCATCCGGAACCGGGGTGCTGTGGTACGCTCAGGTGCTGTGGCTGTATTGTCTGCTGTTAATTCCCATCCGGAAATTGGAAACCGGGAAGCTGTACGCCGCCTGCGCCCGGATTCCCACTCCCGCTGTCCTTCTTCTGGCGGTTCCCCTGTGGGCAGGGGCCCAGGTTCTCAACACGCCGGTGATTCCTGTCTATCGCTTCGGCATTTACGGAACGGCCTTTTTCCTGGGCTACTTTGTACTGGCTCAGGAGTCTGTTGTGGATCGGCTCAGCCGGCGGTGGCTGCCCCTGGGTGCGGCGGCTGCAATTCTGGGAACAGCTTATACGGTTTGTTATTTTGGCCAGGACTATGTGACGCCCCCGATTGTCAATAATCTTTTGTCCATGGCCTATTCCTGGACGGCCATCCTGGCCATATTCGCCGGGATGAAAAAATGGGCGGACAGATCCGGTCCCGTTCTGCGGTGGATGGGGAAACGGAGTTTTGGCCTGTACGTTCTGCATTACCTGCCCATGGCGGCGGCTGCTTACTACCTGAACCGGTATACCGCTCTGGCCCCCGGGCTGTGCTACCTGCTGACCGGCGCCGCCGGCTTCGCAGGCGGGTATCTGCTCAACGGTCTGATTGGCGCCATCCCGGGGCTGCGCTGGTGTATTCTGGGCATCAAAAAGGAGGTAACCCATGTTCCGTGAAAATCTTACTCAGCTGCGGAAGCTGCACAACCTTTCTCAGGAAGAACTGGCAGAAAAAGTCGGGGTTTCCCGGCAGACCCTCTCCAAATGGGAAACCGGAGAATCGGTTCCCGATATTGAAAAATGCGACCTGCTGGCGCAGATTTTTGATGTCACGCTGGACAACCTGGTCCACTTCACCAGTCCGATTCCCGGACTGGGGGTTCCTCCCAGAGGAAAACACGTTTTTGGACTGGTCACTATGGACAAAAATGGCAGAATTCAAATTCCCATACCCGCGCAAAATCTATTCCGTCTGAAACCAGGAGATCGTCTTCTGGTACTGGGTGATGAGAGTCAGGGTCTGGCCCTGATGCGGGAATCGGATATTTTCAAAAGGCTGCTCCAGCCCTTTCTTCCGCAAAATGGAAAATAATCTGCCCCGGGAACACAAAATTTTGTTCCCGGGGTTGTATTTGTCGGAACAATGGATTAAAATGGCCCCATAGAAACCAGAATAAGCCGAAAGGATTTTGCGTTATGTCTACCATTCAGGTATTGAAACCCAAATTTCATGTAGAGGAGTGCCTGGACCAGATCCGCCAGTGCCTGGAGCAGGGCTGGACCGGCTCCGGCGGCAAAACCGTGGAACTGGAAAACGCCTGGAA
>CASFNR010000030.1 GCA_949296115.1 uncultured Eubacteriales bacterium
CGGCAGTCACACCGTTATCCGAAAACACCGCACCGCTCAAGCCGAAACTGTCACACCGTCCGAAGCGAAATCTTCACACCGTTCGGCCGAATATTGCAGTTCCATAAGAAAAAGGAGCAAATATCTTGCAAAATGAGAATGGACAAATGGATATTTCCTGTGCTATACTAAATATGTTGGGCGGCTTCCGTGAGGAAGTCGCCCTTTTGCGTGGTGGGCCAGGTTGGACTCGAACCAACGATGTTTCAAACGTCACGAATTTACAGTCCGCTGCAGTCGCCACTATGCATACTGACCCATAATGGTGGAACCGGCTGGAATTGAACCAGCGACGCCCAGATTTTCAGTCTGGCGCTCTACCGACTGAGCTACGGTTCCATGTGGGGTAGATGACGGGAATCGAACCCGCGATAGGCGGAACCACAATCCGCTGCCTTACCGCTTGGCTACATCCACCATGATTTGGTGCGGACAGAGGGGCTCGAACCCCCGACCCACGCCTTAAAAGGGCGCTGCTCTACCAGCTGAGCTATGTCCGCATATTTGGCGGAGCGCGCAGAACTCGAATCTGATACCGATTGCTCAGTACGATCCGCTTAGCAGGCGGTCCCCGGACCTTCCGGGCTCACGCTCCATGTATGGTGATCCCTACGGGAATCGAACCCGTATTTCCAGCTTGAGAGGCTGGTGTCCTAACCGACTAGACGAAGGGACCATATGGAGATACGGGCCGGATTCGAACCGGCGATTAACAGTTTTGCAGACTGTCCTCTTGAACCACTTGAGTACCGTATCATGGCTGGGATAGCTGGACTCGAACCAACGATGCCGGTGTCAAAGACCGGAGCCTTGACCACTTGGCTATATCCCATTATTTTGCGACCGACATGAATGTCGCTTGCAAATTACTTGGTGATCCGCGCCGGGCTCGAACCGTGCATTACAGCCTTGAAAGGGCTGTGTCCTGACCGTTTAGACGAGCGGACCATATGGGGAGCAAGCTCCCCGGATCAGGCAACCGTGGTTACCAGGATATCATCAATACGGACATTAAGTAGTGCCGCAAGAACAATCAGATTATCAACAGTGGGAAGGGCAGTCCCGTTCTGCCACTTGTAGATGGCCTGCGGAGAATTGAAGCCGAAGACCATCTGGATGTCCGCAACAGTTAGGCCTGCAGCCTTCCGAAGATTTACGATGTTGGCACCGGTCTGTGCCAGATCAATGGTTGGGATGTTCATCTCATACACCTCCTATTCTGAATTATTTGACCGTAAGTGGACGCAAAAAGCCGCTTGTCTCACTCAAGACAAGCGGCTTTCAATAATTCAGATAGGATGATGCCTGGACTATCCCTAGGAGATCATGCTATACTGATTCTGCTTATCCTGAAAATGAGCGTGCTTCGCAAAGCCATATTCTTCACAATGGAAGCTGGCTTTACATTCGCTCATATAGAACATAGCAGAAGTAATGATTCGCATGATCGTTTTCCTTTCTGTAAAAGTAGTTGTTCTTGGTTTCTGGCGTCAGTATAACACAAGAAATCTGATTTGTCATTCAACTTGTGGTTAAAATAGAAAAAAACTATGCTTTTTCTGGACTTGCGGCTATAATGATATTGTTTCCCCCTTTTTAGGGGCAACAAAACCCAGTTAGCTTTGATAAAATAAGTGTGGCGTTAATGGACGAAGATGTTAACCAACAGATCGGTTATTATCACCCAAAGTGCAACCACTGCAAAGTCTACGATGCCCATACCAAACCATCTGACCCACTTCTTTTTGCTATGGGTCAAAATGAAATGCCTCTGGACATTGAGATAGTTGCCGTTGAAAAGAACGATGCACAGGGACATAACTGTGAAAGCAATCCGATTGATAATCAGCTCAAGGATGCCGGCATTTTCAACCTGCAGATCCAGGCCTACTGCGATTAGCGCAGCATAGCCCACTGCAGAGAACAACCACTTGATCACATTGGAATTCCGGAATCCGGGTGGAAGATACTTTTTCCAGTTTTTCTTCTTGGGACTGCTGCTAGGCTTGTTGGAAAGACCTGCTAACACATCTTGAAGTTGCGTGATGCTTTGATAACGGCCAGAAGGTGACAGTTCTACGCACTTTCTGATGAGCTTGCTGATCTGGCCGCCAGCAATTCTCTTATTAGGCAGTTCTCCTGTGAGCATGACATTCATCAGCACGCCGACAGAGTAGATATCTGACAGTACACTGGAGGGGCCAAAGCCATACTGCTCCGGTGCAGCATAGCCTTGGGTGCCCAGCAGAACGGTGTCCTTCGCTGCGTGCTCGTTGCTCCACTTGGCAGCATTCATGTCCAGCAGCTTGACGATGCCGTCTGGAGAAATTTTGATATTGGAAGGCTTGATATCCCGGTTCACAATGGCCGGCGTGCAGCTGTGAAAGTCGGCCAGAATGGAACACAGCTGAACTGTGATCTCAATTACCTGATCCTCAGGCAGTGTGCCCTGTTGTTCCAAGATCTCTTCCAGCGTGTCGCCCGGAATATATTCTTCGATGACTGTCAGAATCTTACCATCTTCCTCGACAAGGATGATTTTCGGGGTATTGGGAATAGGATGCTTTTGCAGGTAGCGATAGACTTCTGCATTATAGGTCGTCAGCAGCTTCTTGACATAGAATTTCTGGGTTCTGACATCCTGTACCAGATAGATATGATGCTCTGCATTTATATCCGCAACCTGCTGGTAGTAGGACAGGTTCAGTTCCTGCTCTATGGTCATCCATGGAACCCCTTTCCAAATATGTTAAAATAAGTATATCACACGAATGCAAGTGAGGGAATCTTTATGGCAAAGAAATCTACCGATGAGTTGGAAGACATCCTTGGCCAGACCTCGACAAGTAACATCGAGACGTATCTGGCAGAGAATGCAGAGAATATGCTGGCTGAGGAACGCCCCTTCTCTGTGTATATGCATGAGATGGTCCGCAAGTACGGTAAAACGCAACAGGAGGTTTTCCTGCAGGCAGACTTTCCGGAACGCTTTGGATATAAGATTCTGTCTGAGGAAAAGCATACCAAGCAACGGGATTACATCATCCGCATCTGCTATGCTACTGGAATGAGTCTGGATGAGACCCAGAGGGCGCTTACCTTGTATGGCATGGCACCGTTGTATGCTCGAATCCCCAGAGATGCGGTATTGATGATCGCCTTCAACCAGCACAAGGGTAATATCCTGGACGTAAATGCGCTACTGTCTGCGCATAAGCTCCCAACACTTAAAACCTCGGGTACGCTGGAGTAATAATTCCCCCTTTTCGGGGGCAACATCTGAAATTTGACTTTGATATAATTGTTTCGCAAAGCAAACCCTAAAACTTACTGAAACAAGGGAGAGAAACAATTATGGCAAAGAAAAGCAAGATGCTGTTGGCATTGGTGTTGGCGTTAGTGATGGTCATGGCGACTGCCTGCTCCAGCAGCGAGGATGTAAAGGAACCTGCAAGTGTCAATGGCGATTCCAGCGTTACTTCAGACAACGAATCTTCTGGTGGCAATTCCGATAATGAGGCAGAAGATAACACTGCTGCAGAAATCACTGTTGCGGAGACTGTCCTGTACGATGTGGACGGTGTGAAGGTCACTGCTACTGGCTATGAAGAAGGCTGGACCGGACCCGAGATCAAGATCTTGGTAGAGAACAACTCAGACAAGAACGTTTTGGTCACCTCTTCTTCCGTGTCTGCCAATGGCTACATGATGCCTTATGCAGCTCTGTATGCTGAGGTGGCAGCAGGTAAGAAGGCCAATGAAACACTGAGCCTTATGTCTTCCGAGCTGGATCGGTCTGGCATTGAAGTTTTGGCTGAGCTTCAGTTCTATCTGCAGATCCAGGATCCCGAAACTTGGGAAACTGTGGCAACTTCTGAACTGTTGACGCTGACTACTTCTGCAGCACCCTATGAGCAACCGGTCGACGACTCTGGCGATGTTCTGTACGACTCCAATGGTATTCGAATTATCTGCAAGGGTCTGAAGCAGGATATTATCTGGGACGGCACCGTTGTGTTCTACATGGAGAATAGTAGCGGCAAGGACATTTCCATCTACGCCGAAAATGTGTCCGTAAATGGATTCATGCAGGATGTTGGACTGTGGTCTGATTTGCGCCCGGGTACCAAGCTGATCGATGGTATGTCTATGATTGACTTGAGCGATCTGGAGATTGAAAGTATCGACCAGATTGAGAATATTGAATTCAATCTGCGTGTGGTCGATGCAAACACCTGGGAAGATATTGTGACCACCGATGTTTTGACCCTGACCTTTGAATAATACTATGCCAAGAATGTCTCCGACTCGACAGTTGGAGACATTTTTTTCTTTGCACTTTCGCCGTTTCAGTTGCATCTCTTATTTTTTCTACTACATCGACACCCTACGTGGGGTTTTTCACCGCGCTTATTCTATAAATAGTGTGTAGAAACGACACACCTGAGCCAGGCCTCATGGAAACATGAGAAAGCTCACAATAGAATGAGTTAGGTGATTGAATGATCAATGGTTTTGGTGTCCCCTTAAAAATGCGTGTTGAGGTGACTTACTAAGGCACAGTTTCACGCATTAATTCATGCAAAATG
The DNA here is from genome assembly GCA_949296115.1 of uncultured Eubacteriales bacterium. GTDB lineage: Bacteria > Bacillota > Clostridia > Oscillospirales > Oscillospiraceae > Faecousia. The sequence goes on from CASFNR010000030.1 coordinate 4,629, forward strand.
CCTACCTTCTTGGCCAAAAGAAAAATGGGTCAAGAAAGAGCATGGGACACTTGTAACCATTTTCAGCACACGACATTGCATTAGTGTAATGCCGTGTGCATTATTTTTATCGATTTTTAGGTGCAGAGGACCGCCCTCTCCAGTTCGATTTGAAATTCAAATTGAACTGGAGGTAAATGATATGGCTCATAGAAATGGGCATCAAAAAACAGGTGATGACTACCTGCGTGCACGCTTTACAATGTGGCTGAATACGACGCTGATCCACGCAAAGCTCCGTTATCTGGATACACACAGGTAAGGTAGAATAAGTTGCGCAAAATGGAATAAGGCAAATGTATCAAGAGTATTCAGAAGAAATCGCCAATGCGATTCAGGGTTTCCTGGACGATGGGGATTGGCACTATGATTTCCAGGAAGAAAAAGGAATTTTTCGCTTCGGTTTAAAGCTGAAATGCAGGATCCGAAATATCCAGTACATCATTGACTTGGATACTACCGACTACAATGTGTACGGACTCATTCCCCTTTCCGCAAATCGTAATGACCCAAATGAAATGGCACAAATGGCTGAGTTTTTGTGCAGGGCAAATTACGGGCTTCGAAACGGCAACTTTGAATTGGATTTCCGTGATGGCGAAATTCGTTACAAGTGTTATGTCGACTGTCAGGGCTTGGATGCACCTACAGAGGACATGGTTAAACATAGCATTTACTGTCCCGCCGCCATGTTTGAACGCTATGGCAACGGTATTCTGCAGATTCTGTTCGCAGGAATGTCGGCAGAAGAAGCAATCTCTCTGTGTGAACCGACGCAGCAGGAGGAGGAACCCCAGGAAGGTGATGAAGCGCAGAAGAGAAGTTCCTCCATTACAAGCATCAGACGGGATACTCCTGATGAAACTTTGAAACGATTCTTACAGATTCTTCATGACGAGACGGATTAAGGCAGGCATGGCCTGGAGAAAACACAACAGCACCTGGACTTGCACTGGCGTTTAATGTGACGCTGGCAGAATGCTTAAATGTTGAGAAATGGAATAATGATTCCTTCGATGATGATACAGACGAAGAACAATGACAAAAGCTGGTGAGCAGAAGCCCACCAGCTTTTGGTTGGTTAATCAAAAGAAATATCTGATCAATTCCGCCCTGACCTGTCGTGAAACCTGTACCCCGCGACGATGCGCGACGGTTACGACGATTGCGACGGTGATTTTGGGGGCGGTAGTTTTATCGTCGCACCGTCGCGGAGGGAAAAAGGCGGTAGCTGGCGGCCTTCTGAAACACGAAAAAATCAAGTTTGAAGCTGTCGCATGATATAAAACATAAATCTTGTAAAAAAGGTGTAAACTCCGAGATCAAGACGAAACGGAAAAATCCTGCTATAGTCATACCAGGCGGCCGGTAATGGACTGTCTGAGACAGACGATGCTCGGAACCCGCAGCTGGAAGGGCATTCCAGAAAACAAAAAAGCCCGTGTACCTTGAAAATTGAACAGAGATGTCAAGCGCATTTGTAACTCGGCAACCGCTTGACATTCACTCAGCAATTCAAATCATGGCGCTCCGTCGTTGGGTGCTTCACCGCCTGACGACTTTTTATATCGCAGAAAGAGGGTGAAAAATGCAGATTTTCTGAACGGAGTCACACAATCGAACGGAAAGGAGAAACAATGTCAAAAACAAAAGAAACGACCGCCCGGAACCCATCTGTTGGCGCAGATGGAGGGCAGCCGTCCAAAATGTACACACTCAGTATAGCAGAAACGGAAGACGAATTCAATGAAAACTTTTCCGAATCCCAAGACTTTTTTCACAAGCTCCAGCGGGCGAAGGTGTCAGACAATCCGGCGGCCGGATTATCCTCTGAACCGGCACCGAAACCCTGCCGTGCGATAATGCGCGACGATGCGACGATAAAACACCACCCCCAAAAACACCGTCGCAATCGTCGCAACCGTCGCGCATCATTGCGGAGAGAAGTCCCTGGCCTGTTAGGAAGACAATCAGATCCACTAAACAACACTAGCCGGAGGCCGTCGGGGATTGGGGGAACACCCAACAGGCCCTGGGTGGGGAAAGAATTTTCCTCACTTAGGGATCCTGTTCTCCCCTTTGTCGCCACAGAAAGCAAAATAAAATACAAAATTGATTACAACCGAGTATCCTGTGAGGGAGGTTGAATGATAAAATGAAGGAGGAAGAAAAAGGTCTGACAGTACCTGCCTGTGAAAGCCAATCTCAGTACATGGTGGTCAATGGTTACCCAGTTACACTCAGGTTCGCTTCTGACGGAGATCCAGACATATATAACAAAATTCGCAACTTATTATTGTCGAATTTTACAATGGATAAAGGGAAAAACCTATGTGATAATACATCCGGGCAGGAGCCTGTCTGTACCTTGAAAACGGAACATTCCCATGCAAAAATCCCCACTTAATTGAAAGTGAGGATTTCCTATGAACGAAAAAAACAACCGGGTCTGCTGCTTGTACCGTGTGTCCACGGATAAGCAGGTTGACCATAACACCAATAACGAAGCCGATATTCCCATGCAGCGCAAGGCCTGTCATCGGTTTGCAGAAAAGATGGGCTGGCAGATCGTCCACGAGGAGCAAAAAGAAGGCGTGTCCGGACATAAAGTCCGGGCCGCCTCCCGGGACAAGCTCCAGATCATCAAAGACGAGGCAAGGAAAGGAAATTTTGACATTCTCCTGGTGTTTATGTTTGATAGAATCGGTAGAATTGCGGATGAAACACCATTCGTGGTGGAATGGTTTGTAAAAAACGGAATCCGTGTGTGGAGCACCCAGGAAGGGGAGCAGCGCTTTGACAACCACACGGACAAGCTCCTCAATTATATCCGATTCTGGCAAGCAGACGGGGAAAGTGAGAAGACGGCCATTCGTACCAGAACCAGCCTGGGACAGATGGTGGAGGAAGGACACTTCAAAGGGGGAGTTGCGCCTTATGGATATGCCTTGGTAAAAAGCGGACGCTTCAACAAAAAGAAGCATGAGCTTTTCGACCTGCAGGTAATCCCGGAGGAGGCAGTCGTTGTGAAACTGATTTTCCGTAAGTACGTGGCAGAGGGGTACGGCGCACAGCGAATAGCCACATACCTGAACAATCTGGGTTACCGTGCAAGAACCGGGAAAATGTGGCACCATGCTACCATCCGAGGGATTATCACCAATCTGACCTATACCGGTGTCCTTCGCAGCGGAAAAAGCCGGTCGCAAGTCATTCCGCAGCTGCAGATTATCTCCCCGGAAGAATTTGAACGAGCCCAGGAGATTCGCACTGCCCGTGCCAATCAGGCGGAAGAAACGAGAACGGTACCTCTGAATACCAAAGGAGAGTCGCTGTTGTCTGGCAATGTGTTCTGTGCCCATTGCGGTGCACGCTTTAGCCTGACCACCAATGGAAAATATCGCCGCAGGGCGGATGGAACCATTGATAATGTCCAGAGAATCCGTTATGTGTGCTACGGAAAAACCCGGAAGCAGACGGACTGCGATGGACAGACAGGGTATACCATGCACATTCTGGATGGAATTGTGGAAAAGGTGGTGCGGCAGGTTTTCGCCAGAGTCCGGGGGATTTCCCGGGCAGAGCTGGTGGGGAGACGGTACCGGCAAATCCAGGCGGAACGAAAAATGCACCTGACAGATGTTACGGCAAAGCTGCAAAAGGCAGTGCAGGATGTAGAACTGCTGAAAGCGGAGGTGCTGAAGTGCCTGAAAGGGGAGAGTGCCTTCTCAAAGGAAATGCTGGCAGCCATGATTGCGGAGGGGGAAAAAGAATGCACCGCCCTGGAAGAGTCCCGACAGGCGGCGCAGGTGGAAGTAGAACAGAGTGCGCAGCAGTTGGAAGCCATCGGGGAGCAGTATGACAAACTGATCTCCTGGGCAGAGCTGTTTGACAGCGCCAGTCCTGCTGCCAAGAAAATGATTGTCAATCAGCTGATCAAGCGAGTGGATGTGGGAAGAGGTTATCAAGTGACCATTACCTTTCACTTCAGCTATCAGCAATTTCTCGATGGGCTGGATACCCCGCTCTCCGCATAACAATCCCAAAGAGTGATACAATCATGGAAAATGATACCGATGGGGGTAACCGCTCATTCGGTGGAAACTGAAAAAAAGCCATCCGGCGCTTGAATGGCATGCAAAGAAAATCAGCTGTTTTCGAAAGAAAACAGCTGATTTTGTAGTGCTCAGTGCACTTTTTGGTGGAGATAAGCGGGATCGAACCGCTGACCTCTTGAATGCCATTCAAGCGCTCTCCCAGCTGAGCTATACCCCCGAATAGGATATGCAACTGAGCAAAATTGGTAAACTATGAAGTTAGAAGATGGGGTGCGCGACCGTAAGCTTTGGGCTCCCAGCTGAGCTATACCCCCAAGTATTTTGTTTTGCGTGCCTGTGTCAGACAGCTTTTGTATTATAGCACACAATGCTGATTTGTCAAGGGCTTTTTTGAAAAAAAGATTTTTTTTTGCTCTGACATGGAATATAGGAAAAAATGCCGGGATTCCTCTTCCCTTTTCGGCGAAAATCTGTATAATAAAGACAGAACAGCGAATATCGAACGGCCCCGGAACTGCGGGCTATTTTTTCGGGAGGTTTTTATGACTGCTCTGATTCTTACCGCCAGTGAAAAACAACAACTGGATGCCGGCTTCCAGCAAACCTTCGGCGCCGAGCCGGAGCGCTATTTCTCCGCCCCGGGACGGACGGAAATCGGCGGCAATCACACCGATCATCAGCGGGGGCGGGTATTGGCCGCCGCTGTGAATCTGGACACCAGGGCCGCTGTCCGAGTCAATGGCACCAGCCGGATTCGCATTCTGTCCAAGGGCTACCCCATGTGTCAGGTGGATATTACCGATCTGACCCCCAGGGAGGAGGAAATCAATGGAACTCCCGCCCTGATTCGGGGCGTAGCTGCCCGGTTCCACCAGATGGGCTGCGATGTCCGGGGCTTTGACGCCTACTGCGAGTCCACGGTGCTCCCCGGTTCCGGCCTTAGTTCCTCCGCCGCTTACGAGGTGCTCATCGGCACCATCATCAACGGCCTTTTCTTTGACGGCAGAGTTTCTCAGCCGGAGATCGCCCAGATCGGCCAGTATGCGGAGAATGTGTTCTTCGGCAAGCCCTGCGGTCTGATGGATCAGATGGCTTCCGCCGTGGGCAATCTGGTAAGCATCGACTTTTTTGACAAAGACAAGCCGGTGATCGACCCGGTGGACTTCGACTTTGCCTCCTGCGGTCATGCCCTGTGCATCATTGACAGCCAGGCCAGCCACGCCGACCTGACCGATGAGTACGCCGCCATTCCCGGAGAGCTGAAGGCCGTCTGCGCTCAGTTCGGCAAGGATGTGCTGACCCAGATTGACGAGGAGGACTTCTATGCCCGGATTCCGGCGCTGCGGAAGGCCTGCGGTGACCGGGCGGTGCTCCGGGCAGTGCATTTCTACCAGGAAAACGCCCGGGTGCCCAAGCAGGTGGCGTCTCTGAAAGCGGGGGACTTTGATACCTTCCTCAGCCTGGTGAAGCAGAGCGGTTACTCTTCCTATATGTATTTGCAGAACGTTATCCCTGCGGGGTACAAGGAGCATCAGGATGTGGCGGTGGCTCTGGCCCTGTGCGAGCACTACCTGAACGGCCGGGGCGCTTACCGGGTCCACGGCGGCGGCTTCGCCGGCACGGTCCAGGCCTTTGTGCCCTTTGACTTGCTGGAAACTTTCCGCACCGGCATTGATGCGGTGTTGGGCCAGGGCGCCTGTCATGTGCTGTCCATCCGGCCCCAGGGCGGCGTGGAAATGGTTGTGGAATAAAGGGAGGAATTTCGGATGAAAATTGAAACCTACATTGATTCTCTGGTGTCCTACGCCATGAACAACGGCCTTGCCGAGCCGGTGGACCACATGGTTCTCACCAACCGGCTGCTGGACCTGCTGCACAAGGACGACTATGAGCCTTCGGACGAACCCCAGACCGAGGACCTGGAGGAAATTTTGGCGGGCATTCTGGACTACGCTGTGGCCAAGGGCCTGTGCGATGACGGCATCACTGCCCGGGACATTTTTGACACCCGGATCATGGGCGCCGTTACTCCCATGCCCCGGGAAGTGGTGCGCACCTTCCGGGAGAAGTATACCCATTCTCCGGTGGAGGCCACCGACTGGTACTACCGCTTCAGCTGCGATACCGACTACATCCGCCGCTACCGGATCAGGAAGGATATGCGCTGGAAATACGACAGCCCCTACGGCGAACTGGACATCACCATCAACCTGAGCAAGCCGGAGAAGGACCCCAAGGCCATTGCTGCGGCTAAGAATGCTCCCCAGACAGCATATCCCAAGTGCCAGCTGTGCCGGGAGAATGAGGGCTATGCCGGCCGGATGAACCATCCTGCCCGCTCCAACCACCGGGTGGTGCCCATTGAAATCTGCGGGGCAGACTGGTGCCTGCAATACTCCCCCTACGTCTACTACAATGAGCACTGCATTGTCTTTAACGCCCAGCATGTGCCCATGAAGATTGACCGGTCCGCCTTTGACAAGCTGCTGGACTTTGTCCGGCTGTTCCCCCATTACTTTGTGGGCTCCAATGCGGATCTGCCCATCGTGGGCGGCTCGATCCTGAGCCATGAGCATTTCCAGGGCGGCCACTATACCTTCGCCATGGAGACTGCCCAGGTGGAGCAGGATATTACTTTCCGGGGCTATGAGGATGTGACGGCGGGAATCGTGAAATGGCCCATGAGTGTCATCCGGCTGCGGGGAAAGGACCGGGAGCGGATTGCCCAGCTGGCGGACAAGATTCTTACCGCCTGGCGGGGCTACACCGACGAGAGCGCCTTTGTCATTGCCTTCTCCGACGGGGAACCCCACAACACCATCACCCCCATCGCCCGCCGCAGAGGGGAGGACTATGAGCTGGATCTGGTGCTGCGGTGCAACATCACCACGGCGGAGCATCCTTTGGGCGTGTTCCATCCCCATGCGGACAAGCATCATATCAAGAAGGAAAACATCGGCCTGATTGAGGTCATGGGCCTGGCGGTGCTGCCCAGCCGGCTGAAAGCGGAACTGACGGAGCTTGCCGCGGCCATTGTGGAGGGCCGGGACATCGCCTCCGACGAGGTGCTGGCAAAGCACGCCCCCTGGGTGGAGGAGCTGAAACAGCAGTACACCTTCACTGCGGACAATGCGCTGGACATTGTGCTTCAGGAAACCGGCAAGGTCTTTGCCGGGGTGCTGGAGGATGCCGGCGTCTACAAGAACACGCCCCAGGGCCGGGAAGCCTTCCTGCGCTTTGTGGATGCGGTAAACAAAGCCTGAGTTTTCTCTCAGCCGGAGCGGGATTTTCCCCGCTCCGGCTGCTTCCATTCATAAGTCGTTTACATTTCGTCTATTTACTTTTGGGGGAAAGAATGGTATAATCCTACGGATAGAACGGAAAGGAGGCCTTTTGGTGCGGCATTACCTGGAAGAATTAAAGGATTTCAGCAAAAAAGGCGATATGTTTCTGCTGGTTCTGTGCCTGATCGTGGCCTCCTTTGGCCTGGTTGCCATAGCCAGCGCTACCTCGGCGGACAAATTTGACGGGAACTTCCGTTACATTGCCATCCAGACGCTGTCCATCGGACTGGGTGTTTTGATGTATGCCCTGGTATCCTCCATTGACCTGGATTTCCTGTCGGAGCATCGGCTGGCCATGGTGGTATTCAACTGCGTGCTGCTGCTGATGCTGATTCCCTTCGGCACTGACAACGGCTCCGGCAACCGGAGCTGGATTGACCTGCCCCTGATGCCCATGAACATCCAGCCTGCGGAGGTCTGCAAAATCACCTACATCCTGATTATGGCCTCGGTGATGTCCTCCCACCAGAACCGGATTTCCCATCCGGTGTCCGTCGCCCATATGCTGCTGCATCTGGGACTGCTGGTGGGACTGAATCTGGTGCTGTCCTCGGACATGGGCGTGTCCCTGATTTTCGTGTTCATCTTCATCGGCATGACCTTCGCCGGCGGCGTCAGCCTGTGGTGGTTTGCCGCGGCCATCGCCGGCATCGCGGCCATGGCCCCCATTCTGTGGCAGTTCCTGGACGGCTACCAGCGCAACCGTATTCTGATCCTGTTTGACGACAGCATTGATCCTCAGGGCATTAACGAACGCTATCACTCCAACATGAACCTGAAGTCCCTCACCGGCGGCGGCCTGACCGGCCAGGGCCTGTTCAACGGCAACCGAACCCAGGGCGGCAACCTGTTTGCCCAGCACACCGACTATATCTTTTCCTCCATGGGTGAGGAACTGGGCTTCGTGGGATGCGTGATCATTATGCTCATGGAGCTGGCAATCATTGCCCGGTGCATCTATGTGGGAATGCGCTGCCAGGACTATATGCGCCGTCTGGTATGCTTCGGCGCTGCGTCCGCCCTGATGTTCCAGGTGATGATCAACGTGGGAATGTGCATCGGCGTTATGCCGGTTATCGGCCTGACCCTGCCCCTGATCAGCTACGGCGGCTCCTCCGCCGTGACCATCTTCGCCATGCTTGGTCTGGTGTCCGGCGCCTATGCCCGACCACAAAGCCTGAGCCACGAACGATACGTTCAGCCCTACCGTGGGTGAACAAATATGACCCTCCTGGTTTTTTACAGCCGGGAGGGCCTTTTTCTTGACTTTTTTGTCGGTTTTTGTATAATGGAATTATCCTGATTCCAAAGGAATGGGAGAAAGAAAAGGAGGGTTACATATGGCATACTGTAAGAACTGCGGAAAAATGATTGATGACAAAGCGGTCATTTGCCCCCACTGCGGCGTGGCTCAGGAGAATAAGCCCCAGGTGGTGGACAATGGCGGCTTCGGCTGGGGTGTGCTGGGCTGCTGCATCCCCATTGTGGGCCTGATTCTTTACCTGGTCTGGAAGGATACCAAGCCTGTGACTGCCAAAGCGGTGGGCATTGGAGCCCTGGTTGGCGTGGGCCTGACGGTGCTGTATTACATACTGGTTGTTGTGCTGGGCGTGGCGGCGTCTGCGTTTTAATGAATGCGGGCGTGGTGCTGTCGGTGGCTTCCCATTATTTTTGGGTGCCATTGCCGGGATGAACGCTCCTTCCACTGGAGAGGGCAGAAATTCCCGATCTGCGCCAGGTGTACCGGAGAGCTGGCGGGAATTGTGCTGGCCTTCCTGGTGTTTTTCGCCTGGCGTGTTTCCCCCTGGGCCTGCCTGGTGCTGATGATTCCACTGGTTCTGGATGGATTTCGCCAGAAGCTTACGGCCTACGAAAGCACCAACCGGCGCCGCCTGGTGACGGGCGTGCTGTTCGGCTATGGACTGTACACCCTGTTTGCCCATTCTACGGTTTGGGCTTTTCAATTCGGATACAATCTGCTGTAAAAAAAAGCCGGGAGCGCGTGCTCCCGGCTTTTTTCACAGGTTGGTATAACCCATCAGGCTGGCGTCCACCACCGCGGCAGTGTCCCGTCCCTCCTGCAGGGCCCAGACCACCAGACTCTGGCCCCGGCGCATATCGCCGCAGACGAAAACGTTGGGACGGCTGGTCCGGTATTTTTGGTCGGCTACCGTCCCCCGGGGCGTCAGGTCCACATCGAAGGCCTGGGCGGTATAGGGCTCGCACCCGGTGAAACCGGCGGCAATCAGGGCCAGCTGGCACTCTACGGTGAATTCCTCCCCGGTGGGCACCATCATCCGGCGGCCCTCCACCACCTGACTTTCCAGACGGGCAATCAGCGCACCGCAGAGCTGCCCGGCGTCGTTTTTGTAAAATTCCTTTACCGTGGCCTGGTACAGCCGGGGATCCTGACCGAATTTGGCAATGGCCTCCTGCTGACCGTAGTCGGTTTTCAGCACCCGGGGCCACTGGGGCCAGGGGTTGCCGGGGGTTCGCTCCGTGGGCGGGCAGGGCATCATCTCCAGCTGGGTCACACCGGCGCAGCCCTGGCGGATGGCGGTGCCCACACAGTCGTTGCCGGTGTCGCCGCCGCCGATGACCAGCACCTGCTTGCCTTCCGCATTGAGGGCCTTCCCGTCGGCAAAGCCGGAATCCAGCAGACTCTTGGTGACGCTGGTGAGATAGTCCACAGCAAAGTGGATTCCCTGGGCATCCCGTCCCGGGGCCTGAATATCCCGGGGCTGCTTGGCGCCGCAGCAGAGCACCACCGCATCGTACTGCTCCTCCAGTTCCTGGGCGGAAATGTCCCGGCCCACGTCGATGCCGGTGAGGAAGGTGATGCCCTCCTCCTCCAGAATTTTAACCCGGCGGTCAATGACCCACTTTTCCAGCTTCATATTGGGAATGCCGTACATCAGCAGGCCGCCGATCCGGTCGCTGCGCTCGTAAACCGTTACCTGATGGCCCCGCTTGTTCAGCAGGTCCGCCACGGACAGCCCGGCTGGTCCGGAGCCTACCACCGCAACACGCTTTCCGGTGCGGGCCGGTGGGGGAACGGCATGAATTGCCCCGGATTCGTAGCCGTATTCCACAATGGCCCGCTCGTTTTCCTTCACCGTCACCGGGAAACCGGTGGTCATGCCGCAGGTGCAGGCGGCCTCGCACAGGGCGGGGCAGACCCGGCTGGTGAACTCCGGGTAGCGGTTGGTGGCAATCAGCCGTCGCACCGCCAGCTCCCACTGGCCCTGGTACACCAGGTCGTTCCACTCGGGAATCAGATTGTTCAGCGGACACCCGCTGGCCATGCCCCCCAGCATCATGCCGCTCTGACAGAAAGGTACGCCGCAGTCCATGCACCGGGCACCCTGGGCCTGCTGTTCGTCCGGGTGGAGGGGGATGTGAAATTCCTGAAAGGTTTCAATCCGTTCCAGCGGCGGCAGTTCCAGACTGGTCTGCCGGGGAATTTCCATAAATCCTGTGTTCTTTCCCATAATGCCTTCCTCCTTACCGTGCGTTTTTCATGGCGTAGAACGCCTCCATCTGGGCCTGTTCGCTGTCCTGGCCCTTTTCCTCCATCTGGGCGATGAGCCGGAGCATCCGGTCATAGTCGTGGGGGAGTACCTTCTTAAATTTGGGAAGATAGTCGGCAAAGTGCTGAAGAATTTCTTTGCCTCTGGGGGAGCCGGTGGCCTCCACATGCTCCCGGATCAGGTCCTTCAGCAGAGATACGTCGTACTTGTGCTCCACCGGTTCCAGGCTGACCATATCCTTGTTCACCCGCTGGTAGAAGTCCCAGTTTTCGTCCAGCACATAGGCAATGCCGCCGCTCATGCCGGCGGCGAAATTCTTGCCGGTGCTGCCCAGCACCACCACGGTGCCGCCGGTCATGTATTCGCAGCCGTGGTCGCCCACGCCCTCCACCACGGCGGTGGCCCCGGAATTGCGGACGCAGAACCGCTCCCCGGCCACGCCGTTGATGAAGGCCTTGCCTTCCGTAGCGCCGTAGAGGGCTACGTTGCCGATGGCGATGTTCTCGCCCCGGTCGTAGGTCACGCCTTCCGGGGGATAGACAATCAGTTTGCCGCCGGACAGGCCCTTGCCCAGATAGTCGTTGCAGTCGCCGATCAGTTCCAGGGTCAGGCCCTTGGGCAGGAACGCCCCGAAACTCTGGCCGCCGTAGCCGGTGCAGGTGATGTGGAAGGTATCGTCGGGGAGGGTGTTGCCGAAGCGGGCGGTAATTTCGCTGCCGAAGATGGTGCCGAAGGCCCGGTCGGTGTTGCCCACTTCCAGTTTGATCCGGGCGGGCTTGGGGTCGCTGGTTTCAAAGCTCTTGCGGAACTTCTTCATCAGCACCTTCATATCCGGGGTCTGCTCCAGGGCAAAGTCGTAGACGCTGCTGGGTTCAAAATGAATGTTGGAATTTTTCACCAGCGGGTTGCGCAGCAGCCCGGACAGGTCCAGTTTGCCGGCCCGGGAGCCGGGGGCGGCGGGGCGGAGCTTCAGCAGGTCGGTGCGGCCCACCAGCTCGTCCACGGTGCGCACGCCCAGCCGGGCCATGTATTCCCGGAGTTCCTGGGCCATGAAGCCCATGAAGTTCATCACATATTCCGGCTTGCCCTTAAAATTCTTCCGCAGCTGGGGATTCTGGGTGCAGATGCCCATGGGGCAGGTATCCAGGTTGCACACCCGCATCATCACGCAGCCCAGAGCCACCAGAGGGCCGGTACCGAAGCCGAATTCCTCAGCGCCCAGCATGGCGGCAATGGCCACATCCCGGCCGGTGAGCAGCTTGCTGTCGGACTCGATCCGAACCCGGGAGCGCAGACCGTTGAGAATCAGGCACTGGTGGGCCTCGGCAATGCCCAGCTCCCAGGGCAGTCCGGCGCTGTGGATGGAGGAGTTGATGGAGGCGGCTCCGGTGCCGCCGTCAAAGCCGGAGATGAGAATGACCTCGGCGCCGGCCTTTGCCACGCCGGCGGCAATGGTGCCCACACCGGCTTCGCTGACCAGCTTCACGCTGATGGCGGCGTTCCGGTTGGCACATTTCAGATCATAAATCAGCTGGGCCAGGTCCTCAATGGAGTAAATATCGTGGTGGGGCGGGGGAGAGATCAGTCCCACGCCGGTGGTGGAGTGGCGGCACTTGGCCACCCAGGGGTAGACCTTGGCCCCGGGGAGCTGACCGCCCTCGCCAGGCTTTGCGCCCTGGGCCATCTTGATCTGGATTTCCTGGGCGGAGACCAGATATTTGCTGGTGACGCCGAACCGGGCGGAGGCCACCTGCTTGATGGCGGAGTTGCGCTCAGTACCGTAGCGGCTCTCGTCCTCGCCGCCTTCGCCGGTGTTGGATTTGCCCCCCAGCCGGTTCATGGCAATGGCCAGACATTCATGGGCCTCGGCGGACAGGGCACCGTAGCTCATGGCGGCGGTCTTGAACCGCCGGACGATGGACTCCACGCACTCCACTTCTTCCAGGGGAACGCCGGTTTCCGGGTAGTTGAAGTCCAGCAGACTGCGCAGGTGCATGTCGTCCCCGCCCTCGTTGGCTGCGGCGGCGGTGTACTGCTTGAACAGGTCGTAATTGCCGGTCCACACCGCCTGCTGAAGCAGGTGGATGGTCTGGGGATTGTACAGGTGCTGCTCCGCCTCTGGGCCGCTGCGGAATTTGTGGGTGCCCAGACTGGGCAGGTCCATGTGGATGTCCAAACCCAGGGGATCGAAGGCCTGCCGGTGCCGCTGCTCCAGGTCGGACTGGATGTCCGTCAGGTCGATGCCCTCCACCCGGGTGACGGTGTTGGTAAAGTAGCGGTCCACCACCCGGCGGCTGATGCCTACGGCCTCAAAAATCTGGCTGCCCTGGTAGGATTGGAGGGTGGAAATGCCCATTTTGGAGGCGATTTTCACAATGCCCGCCAGAACCGCCTTGTTGTAATCGCTGACGGCGGCGTAATAGTCCTTCTCCAGCAAACCCTCCTGAATCAATGCGCCGATGGTCTCTTGGGCCAGATAGGGGTTGACGGCGCAGGCGCCGTAGCCCAGCAGGGTGGCAAAGTCGTGAACCAGCCGGGGCTCGCCGCTTTCCAGAATCAGGGCCATGGCGGTGCGTTTGCGGGTGCGGACCAGGTACTTGGACACTGCCCCCACCGCCAGCAAACTGGGAATGGACACATGGTATTCGTCCACCTCCCGGTCAGAGAGAATGAGAATGTTGGCCCCGTCCCGGTAGGCCCGGTCCACGTCCACGAACAGCCGCTCGATGGCTTTCTCCAGGCTGGTGTTCTTGTAGTAGCAGATGGAAACGGTCCGCACCTGGAAACCCGGCACGTCCATGGCCTTGATTTTCAAAAGATCCGTCTGGGTCAGAATGGGACTGTCGATTTTCAGCACCTTGCAGTTTTCCGCCGCTTCTTCCAGCAGGTTTCCCTGGGCGCCCACATACACGGTGGTGGAGGTGACAACCTTCTCCCGCAGGGCGTCGATGGGGGGGTTGGTGACTTGGGCAAACATCTGCTTGAAGTAATCAAACAGGGGCGGATGGGTATGGCTGAGCACCGCCAGAGGGGTGTCGCTGCCCATGGCCCCGGAGGGCTCGCCGCCGTTTTTGGCCATGGGGATCATAATGCTGCTCACATCTTCATAGCGGTAGCCGAAGGCCTTCTGCAGCCGCACCAATTCCTCCTTGGAGCGGACGGGAACTTTCCGGTTGGGGACTTTCAGATCTTCCAGGCTGACCAGATTCCGGTCCAGCCATTCGCCGTAGGGCTGGCGGGAGGCGTAGGCGGATTTCAGCTTGTCGTCGTCCACCAGTTCGCCCTTCACCGTGTCTACCAGCAGCATCTTGCCCGGGCGGAGCCGGTCCTTGCGGAGAATGTTCTCCGGGGGAATATCCAGAACGCCTACCTCGCTGGAGAGAATCAGCCGGCCGTCCTTGGTGATGAAATACCGGCTGGGCCGCAGACCGTTCCGGTCCAGCACCGCACCCATCACATCGCCGTCGCTGAAGAGAATGGAGGCCGGGCCGTCCCAGGGCTCCAGCATGGTGGCGTAATATTGGTAGAAATCCCGCTTCTTCTGGTCCATGCTCTTGTTGTTGCTCCAGGGCTCGGGAATGGTGACCATCACCGCCAACGGCAGGTCCATGCCGTTCATCACCATGAATTCCAGGGTGTTGTCCAGCATGGCGGAGTCGGAGCCGTCCTGGTTTACAATGGGCAGCACCTTGGCCAGGTCGTTCTTCAGGAACCGGCTGCCCATGGTTTCCTCCCGGGCCAGCATGGTGTCCACGTTGCCCCGGATGGTGTTGATTTCGCCGTTGTGAAGGATGAACCGATTGGGGTGGGCCCGGTTCCAGCTGGGGGCGGTGTTGGTGGAGAACCGGCTGTGAACCATGCCGATGGCGGTTTCGTAGTCCTGATCCTGCAAATCCGGGTAAAATTGCCGCAGCTCTTTGACCAGGAACATGCCCTTGTAGACAATGGTCCGGCTGGACAGGCTGCACACATAGGTCTCCTGGCTGGACTGCTCAAACACCCGCCGGGCCACATACAGCCGCCGGTCAAAGTCAATGCCCGGCTCAACCCGGGGCGGCTTGCCCACGAAGGCCTGCCAGATGCTGGGCATGCAGCTGCGGGCCTGGTAGCCCAGAATCTCCGGACACACCGGGACCTGCCGCCAGCCCAGGAAGGGGAGCCCTTCCTTCCGGCAGATGATTTCAAAGAGTTTTTTTGCCTGGTTTCGCTCCAGTTCTCCCTGGGGGAAGAAGAACATGCCCACGCCGTACTCCCGCTCCCGGCCCGGAGAAATTCCGGCTTCGGCGGCAGCGGCGGAAAAGAACTTGTGACTGATCTGCACCAGAATGCCCACGCCGTCGCCGGTTTTGCCTTCGGCGTCCTTGCCTGCCCGGTGTTCCAGGTGCTCCACGATTTTCAGAGCGTCGTCCAGGGTCTGGTGGCTTTTTCTCCCGTAAATATCCACAACTGCGCCGATGCCGCAGTTGTCGTGTTCAAATCTGGGGTCGTACAGTCCGGCAGGGGCGCTGCGCTGGGTGAAATTTTCCATAGCGTAATCTCCTCTCTCTCCGAAGGGTAAAAACAAAAAGGCGTTCTTACCCGGGCAGACCAATCCCAGGTAAGAACGCCTTTGCTCTTGTCAGGTACTATATCATACCCGCCGTCGTTTGGCAAGGGGAGAAAAGATGATGAAAAATCCGGGGCTACGGCGGGGCTTTCTTATACAATTTGCTTTCAAAGCCCGGGATTCTGCCGGTACATTCCGGAAACAGGAGAGAAGAACGGAATTTTTTCTGATTTTTTTGGAAATACTACTTGCAATTACCGCTTCTATCCGGTATAATGATTCGGCATGGGTATTTTCCATGACATTTTACTGCCACACACCCGGGGATCGCGCACCCCTGTGCCGGACACAGCGTCGGCGGGCAGCGCGGGATGATCGGGGTGGAGGAAAAACAAAAGGAGATTTATAAAATGGCTGTCGTATCTATGAAGCAACTGCTGGAAGCCGGCGTGCACTCCCGCCGCTGGAACCCCAAAATGGCTCCCTACATCTACACGGAGCGCAACGGAATCTACATCATTGACCTGGCCAAGACTGTGAAGAAGCTGGAAGAGGCTTACAACTTTGTCCGGGATCTGTCCGCCAATGGCGGCTATGTGCTGTTCGTGGGCACCAAGAAGCAGGCCCAGGACGCCATCAAGGAAGAGGCTGCCCGCTGCGGCGGTTATTATGTCAACGCCCGTTGGCTGGGCGGTATGCTGACCAACTTCCGCACCATGCGGACCCGGATTGACCGGCTGGCTCAGCTGCGGAAGATGGAAGAGGACGGCACCTTCGCCATGCTGCCCAAGAAGGAAGTCATCAAGCACCAGGGCGAAATTGAGAAGCTGGAGAAGTATCTGGGCGGCGTGAAGGAAATGAAGAAGCTGCCTGCTGCGCTGTTTATCGTTGACCCCCGGAAGGAGCGCAACGCCATCGCCGAGGCCCGGAAGCTGAACATCCCCATCGTGGCCATCGTGGACACCAACTGCGACCCCGATGAGATCGATTATGTGATCCCCGGCAACGATGACGCCATCCGTGCCATCCGTCTGATTGCTGCCACCATGGCCAACGCCGCCATCGAAGGCCGTCAGGGTGAGGATGCTGCCGAGGCCGCTCCCGCTGAAGAGGCTCCCGTCGAGGCTGAGTAATTCATTCAATTTTTAGGAGGAAACGAAAATGGCTTTTACCGCACAGGACGTTAAGAAACTCCGTGAAATGACCAACGTGGGCATGATGGACTGCAAGAAGGCCCTGCAGGCCACCGACGGTGATATGGACAAGGCTGTGGACTGGCTCCGGGAAAAGGGCCTGGCCAAGGCTGCCAAGAAGGCTGACCGGATTGCTGCCGAGGGCGTGGCTTACGCCGCTGTGTTCGGCGGTGTGGGCGTGGTCATCGAGGTGAACTCCGAGACCGACTTCGCTGCCAAGACCGACGCTTTCCTGGATCTGGTGAAGAACCTGGCCCAGGTTGTGGCCGAGCAGAATCCTGCTGATGTGGAGGCCCTGAAGGCCTGCACCTACCCCAACTCCAAGCTGACCGTCACCGAGATCATGCAGGAGAAGGTTATGTCCATCGGCGAGAACATGCAGATCCGCCGCTTCGCCCGCTTCGCCGACAACACCAGCGTGGCCTATGTCCATGCCGGCGGCACCCACGGCGTGCTGGTGAACCTGGCTGTGGAGGGCGGCATCGACGCCACTGAGCTGGGCAAGAATGTTGCCATGCAGATTGCCGCCATGGGCCCCAAGTACTGGGACAAGAGCCAGGTGCCTCAGGCTGATGTGGACAAGGAAATGACTGTTCAGCTGGCGCTGATGGACAACGATCCCAAGATGGCTTCCAAGCCCGCCGCGGTGAAGGAGAAGATCGCCGCCGGTAAGCTGGCTGCTTTCTACAAGGAGAACTGCCTGCTGCAGCAGGAGTTTGTCCGCAGCGACCTGTTCAAGGGTGATGTGGCTGGCTACATCGCCGATGCCGCCAAGAAGCTGGGCGGCAAGGTCACCTTCGTGGATGCGGTGCACTTCGTCAAGGGCGAGGGCATCGAGAAGAAGGTTGACGACTTCGCTGCCGAGGTGGCCGCTCAGGTTGCCAACGCCGGCAAGTAATCCCTGCCATTTACTGCGCCCCGAACCATCCGGTTCGGGGCGCTTTTTCGCCACTTGACAAGAAGTCCCCCAGGGGGTAAACTGGAAGAAACCATATTTTAGGAGGTATCCCCATGGCGTCCAAAGTCTATTTTACCGATTTCTGCACCGGTACTTCGGAGACCCTTCCCCAGAAACTGGCTCGGCTGTGCCTCACTGCGGGCATGGACCAGATTGATTTCAAGGATAAGTTTGTAGCCATCAAGATTCACTTTGGCGAGCTGGGCAACATGGCCCACCTGCGCCCCGGCTATGCCCGGGTGATTGTGGACCTGGTGAAGGACCTGGGCGGCAAGCCTTTCCTGGCGGATGCCAACACCATGTATGTGGGCTCCCGGAAAAATGCCCTGGACCACCTGGAAACGGCCTATCTCAACGGCTTCACCCCCTATTCCACCGGCTGCCACATTCTGATCGCCGACGGCCTGAAGGGCACTGATGACGTGGATGTGCCGGTGGTGGGCGGTGAATATGTCAAAACCGCCAAGATCGGGCGGGCCATTATGGATGCGGATATCGTGATTTCTCTGACCCACTTCAAAGGCCATGAGGAGGCGGGCTTCGGCGGCGCCATGAAGAATCTGGGTATGGGCTGCGGCTCCAACGCCGGCAAACGGGAAATGCACTCCGAGGGCCGCCCGGAGGTGGACCAGGATAAGTGCGTGGGCTGCGGTACCTGCGCCAAATACTGCGCCCACGATGGCCCTCAGATGGAGAATGGGAAAATGCACATCGACTGGACCAAGTGCATGGGATGCGGCCGGTGCATCGACGTCTGCCCGGTGAAGGCCATTCACTCCGCCTATGCCCAGTCCACCACCATCCTGAACTGCAAAATCGCCGAGTATACCAAGGCGGTGCTGGACGGACGGCCCCATTTCCACATCAGCCTGGTGCGGGACGTGAGCCCCTACTGCGACTGCCATGCGGAGAATGATGTGCCCATCGTGCCGGACGTGGGGATGTTCGCCTCCTTTGACCCGGTGGCGCTGGACCTGGCCTGTGCCGAGGCGGTGAACGCCCAGATGGTAATGCCCAACTCCAAACTGGCCAAGGCTGCTCCTGGGGACCTGGATAATCTGACCCGGACCTTCCCGGTGACCAACTGGCGCAGCCAGATCACCCACGCCAAAAAGATCGGCCTGGGTGAGGATTCCTACGAACTGATTACCGTGTGAGGACACCTATCTTTCCTGCAAAAACGCCCCTGCCATGATGGCAGGGGCGTTTTTTTGCAACTTGCGACGCATCTTAATTCAGTATAACAGAAAGAAAAACGAAAGTCCATGCATATATCGCAAGAGAAAGAGGAAAATGTTTTCATATTATCTGTTCAAGATACCGGAATTCAAGGAAATACTTGACAAAATCGTGAACGGCTATTATAATGTACTGCAAGTCACTCTTAAGAAAAATTCATTATCAATGAGAGTATTTGTATCTTCTTGCAAGATATGCAGGAATTGTGTCGATCAGTTGTAATTTGGCATGGGAAGTGGTGGAATATGATTAAGCTGGTTAACGTGAATAAGTTCTTCGGAGATCTGCATGTGCTGAAAGATGTGAATCTGGAGGTGGCGGAGGGAGAAAAATTGGTCATCATCGGCCCCTCCGGCTCCGGAAAATCCACGACGGTGCGCTGCATGAATTTCCTGGAGGAACCCACCAGCGGCCATGTGTACATCAATGGGAAGGAGATCACCAGCAAGAACAAGACCAAGATGGTGCGGGAGAACATCTCCATGGTGTTCCAGCAGTTCAACCTCTACCCCCACCTGACGGTGCTGAAAAACCTGACCCTGGCGCCGATGAAGCTTCACCACAAGAGCAAGAAGGAAGCGGAAGAGCTGGCGTACCATTATCTGGATGTGGTCGGGCTCCGGGACAAGGCCCATGTTTACCCGTCCACCCTGTCCGGCGGCCAGCAGCAGCGGATTGCCATTGCCCGGGCGCTGTGTGCCCAGACCAAGATCATCCTCTTTGACGAACCCACCTCCGCTCTGGACCCGGAAACCATCCAGGAGGTCCTGGACGTCATGATTAAGCTGGCCAAGGAGAACATCACCATGGTGGTGGTGACCCATGAGATGGGCTTCGCCCGGCAGGTTGCCGACCGGGTGGTGTTCATGCACCGGGGGGAGATCATTGAGGAAGGAACCCCCGAGCATTTCTTCGTCAACCCGGAAAACGAGCGGGTTCGCCAGTTCCTGGGAAAGATTATCCGCTGAAAACCGTGAACCACAGACGAGCCGTCTGTTTTGATTCAGTATTTGAGGAGGTAAACGATTATGAAAAAGTTCTTGTCTATCGCGCTGCTGGTATGCATGTGCCTGAGCCTGCTGGCAGGCTGCGGCTCCAGTGCGTCAACAGAGACCACGGCTGCCGCCGGTGCCGCTGCTCCCGCCGAGGGCTACGCAGAGGACGTCCAGGCCATCATCGACCGTGGTGTGCTCCGGGTGGGCGTGAAGAACGCCGTGGAAGGCTTTGGCTTCCAGGACACCCTGACCGGTGAGTACTCCGGCATGGAAATCGACATCGCCAAGATGATCGCCGACTACCTGGGCGTGGACGTGGAGTTCACCACCGTCACCGCTGCCACTCGTTCCGAACTGCTGGATTCCGGCGACATTGACTGCGTGCTGGCTACCTTCACCATTACCGAAGAGCGCAAGCAGTCCTGGGACTTCACCACTGCCTACTATACCGACCATGTCACCGTCCTGGTGGAGCAGGCTTCCGGCATCTCCACCCTGGCTGATCTGGAAGGCGCTGTGGTTGGCGTGTCCTCCGGCTCCACTTCCGCCAAGAGCCTGGTGCAGGCCCTGATTGACAATGGCGTTATTGCCGGCGACGGCTTCGATCCCGATACCTTCGACCCTGCTACCTGGACCGATTTCGTCTCCTTCCGTCAGTATGAGGACTACCCCGCCATTTCCACCGCTCTGAGCGCCAACGAGATTCAAGCCTTCTGCGTGGACAAGTCCATCCTGGCCATCTACAATACCGATTCCCGTACTTACATCGATGAGGAATTCGCACCTCAGGAATATGGCATCGCCACCACCAAGGGCTCCGGCTTCTCCGCTGTGTGTGAAGAGCTGGTCACCGGCTGGCTGGCCGACGGCACCATCGACGGTCTGATCGAGACCTACGGTCTGGGCTGATTCGTTACAGGCTGAGAGGGCTCCGTGATTTCCGGAGCCCTCCCTTTGTTGTTCCACCCGCTTTTCAGATTTTTAGATTTTAGGAGGTGCGGCATATGTCTGGATTGCTGAGCGCCGATGCATGGGCAAAAGTGTGGACCTACCGCAGCACATTTTTGCTGGGACTGCTCAATACCGTGGAAACCGCCGTGTTCGCCCTGATTCTGGCGTTTATACTGGGGATTATCTTCGGGTTGATGGCAACCTGCGGCAATAAAATCCTGCGGGGCATTGCCCGTGTCTATGTGGAGCTGATTCAGAATACGCCGCTGCTGCTCCAGCTTTGCTTCCTGTACTACGCCCTGGCTTTTGCCGGAAAGAGCCTGGGCATCCTGGCAACCGGCATCATCTCCCTGGGGGTTTATACCGGAGCCTATATGTCCGAGGTGATCCGGGCGGGCATTCAGTCCATTCCCAAGGGCCAGTTTGAGGCGGCCCATTCTCAGGGCTTCCACTATGGCGGCATGATGTACCACATCATTCTGCCTCAGAGCATCAAAATCATCCTGCCCCCCATGGTAAACCAGGTGGTGAATCTGATCAAGAACACCTCCTGCCTGTACATCGTGGGCGGCGCAGACCTGATTTCTCTGACCTACAGCTTTGTCACCGGCGCCAGCACCGGCGGCGCCTACGCACCGGCTTATCTGGTCAGCGGGCTGCTGTTCTTCATCATCTGCTTCCCCCTGTCCAACCTGGCCAGCAAGTGGGAGCAGTCCCTGAAGGCCCGGGAGAAAGAACGCACCGCGGCGGCGACCGCTGCCGCAGAAGGGTAAGGTGAGGATATGAGCAACATTGCTGCTAGTTTTTCCATGCTGAAAAACCCCGCCATTATCCAGTACATTCTCAAGGGCGTGGGCTTTACCCTGGTTATCGCCGTGGTGGCGGTGGCGATTGGTATTTTGCTGGGCTCCATTCTGGCCATGGTCCGCAACTACTGCACCTCCCGGAAAACCCGGGTATTCAAGTGGCTGGCCAGTATCTACATCGAGGTATTTCGGAACACGCCTCTGCTGCTGTGGATTTTCATCTGCCTGGTGTTCTGCCCCACCCCTGGGTTCCTGAACCATAAGATGTTCGGACTGACCACGGTGGAGGTCAAACTGCTGTTCAAAGCCGCAACAGCGCTGATCCTGTTTACATCCTCGGTCATTGCGGAAATCGTCCGGGGCGGCCTGAACTCCGTTGCCCACGGCCAGTTTGAGGCGGGGCATTCCCAAGGATTCAACATTGTCCAGATCATGGTCTATATCGTGCTGCCCCAGGCCTACCGGAACATCATCCCCACCCTGCTCAGCCAGGTGATTACCACCATCAAGGACTCCAGCTACCTGGCCAATGTGGCGGTGATTGAGCTGATGGCCAGAACCCGGCAGCTGCTCAGCTCCGCCTACGCCTATAACGGAACCGGCACGGTAAACGTATCCGATGTGTTTGTGCTGTTCGGCGTGGCCTGCGTTATCTACTTTGTCATCAATTTTTCCCTGTCCTGCGTTGTCCGTTCCGTTCAGAAACGCCGCGCGAAACAGCCGGTGCTTGTTGCAAAGGAGTAAATGCGTATGAAGCCCTATGTGATTACCCTGTCCCGGCAGTTCGCCAGTATGGGCCGGGCCATTGCCCAGAGTATGTCCGCAGAATTGGGCATCAACTTCTATGACCGGGACATTGTAGAGGAGACAGCCAAGCGGCTGGGTCTGTCCGTGTCCTATGTGAGCAAGGTGGAGGAAACCGGCGCATCCTTCTTCACCAACCTGCGCTATCCCCTGGGCATCGGCCTCATCAGCACCCAGAAGGAGACCTTTGAAATCCAGTCCAACATCATCCGGGATCTGGCCCAGCGGGAATCCTGCATCATCGTGGGCCGCTGCGCAGACAGCGTTCTCCGGGATCACCCCCGGTGCCTGAATATCTATGTCTATGCGCCTTATGAGATACGGCTGGCCAACTGCATCCGGGAATATGGGATGGAGGTTTCCGCCGCAAAACGGGCCATTGCCGAGGTGGACCGGGCGAGAGAAATCTATCGGCTGCAATTTTCCGAGGATGTGCGCAGCGTGCTGGATCATCGCCATGTGATGATTGACTCCAGCCGCTTCGGCGTGGAGAAAACCGCAAAGATTCTCAGCGGAATTGCCCGCCAGGTATTTGAAGATTGAGAAGAATCCCGCCGGAAGCGAAGGGCTTCCGGCGGGATTTTAATAGAATTGAGATGTTTCAGTCTTTTACCAGGAAACAGGCGTTATAGGCCATTTTGTCGGAGCCGTAGTAATACTGCAGCCCGTTGGCCTTGCATACCTCCAGCACCAGCATGCCGTAAGCTTCCATGGAGGAGACCATCTCTTTGGGGAACCGGCAGGGAGCGTCGGGGTAGGTGCAGGTTTTGCATTTGGTGCAGCAGCCTGCGCCCAGGGCGAGGATGGGAATGTCCAGCTTCAGCAGGGCCTCATGCATGGCGGCGAAATGCTTCTTGTGGTTTGCCTCTATCTCCACCATAGCTTCAATGTCGAAGCCGTCCTCCACATCGCCTACGGTCTGCACCAGAATGCCGTGGGTCATCTCCTTCAGCCTCTGGGTGCATTCCTCCAGGGTACCGCAGCCGGGGGGGCAGCTCCAGCGCTTGTTGTACATTCCGCAGGTATTGACTGCGCACATATCCCGCACCTCGGGTTTCAGGTCAATGGTGGAAACATCCAGCTTCGCCCAGTTGGAAAAACCGGCATCCCGGGCCAGATCGGCCAGCTGTTCATAGGTCATAACGTGTCCTCCTCTGAAAATTCCAATGCGTCTACAAACTGGTCCTGGAACTGGGGCAGACTGGCAAGCTCCAGGAACTCTGTCCCCTTGGCCAGCGCCTGACTGTAGGCGTACTCCGCCCGGCTCAGCGCACAGAGCTTGGCGCCCTCTCCGGCGGCATTGCCGATGGGCACAATCCGATCCAGCAGAACCGGCGGGATCATCCCGATCCGACAGGCGGAGGCGGGATTCAGGTAATTGCCGAACGCCCCTGCCAGGTAGACGGTCTGAATGTCCTTGATTTCGGCGCCGAATCGCGCGGCAAGCAGCTCAATGCCGGTGCGGATGGCGGCCTTGGCCAGCTGCACCTCCCGGACGTCCTTCTGGGTCAGGGTCACGTTGGGACACAGGGCGTAGGTTTTCTCCTCCAACCGGCCGGATTCGTCAATGACGCCGGTGTCCAGCAGGGCGGCCACCAGGTCCAGCAAGCCGGAACCGCACAGACCGATGGGATCTGCGTCTCCGATCACATGATAGGAAACTTTGCCGTTTTCCAAGGTGACGTGGTCCACGGCCCCGGGGGCGCCCCGCATGCCGCAAGAGATTTTCGCTCCCTCGAAGGCGGGACCGGCGGCGGTGGAACAGGTAATCCGGCGGTGCCGGTTACCCAGCACCATCTCCCCATTGGTGCCGATGTCAATGAGCAGCGTCAGCGCCTCCTGCTGGTCAAATCGGGTGGACACCATGCATCCCACAGTATCCCCGCCCACGAAACCGGCAATGTTGGGCAGCATCCGGATGGTGCCGCCGGTGGGCAGCCAGTCCTTGGCGTCCAGCTCCCGGGCCTCGTAGACGGCGGGCATATAGGGCGGCGTCACCAGGGAGTGGGGATCGATTCCCAACAGCAGGTGGTGCATGGCAGTGTTGCCAACCACGGAGACAGTGGTGATGTCCTGGGAGGAAATTCCGGCCTCCTTGGATACCTCCCGGGTGAGCTGGCGCAGGGCCTTGAGGATGCACTGCTGCATATCCTGTCCGCCCTGGTCCAGGACGTGCTGAATCCGGGAGATCACATCCGCACCGTACTGGCTCTGGGGGTTCATGGCGCTGGCGGTGGCAAGCTGGGCTCCGGTTCTGCCATCCAGCAGATAAGCAACCAGGGTGGTGGTGCCAATGTCGAAAGCCAGCACATACCGGTCGCAGCCATCCGGCTTGGTTTCCACCCCCAGTGTGCGGGTGAGAATGGAGACCTTCTGGGCCTGACCCAGCAGGACGGTCATATCCGCTTCCACCGGTGTCTGGCAGGCCAGCACCTGGGACCCATCGGAGAGGGTTACCCGGCACTTGCCGCAGGTGCCTTGCCCGCCGCAGGGAGCGTCTGTGGGCAGACCTGCCTGAATCTGTGCCTGCAGCAGGGTGGTGCCCCGGGGAACGGTAACGGCCGCCCCGCCGGGCTGGAAGATAACGGTGAATTGCTCCATAGGCGACCTCCTTTTAACAGGAAAGAGGGGCCGATGCCGGGCATCGACCCCTCCAAATTTCGGGATAATCAGCTGACCAGTTCCTTGGCTCTCTTGGCGGCGGAAGCAGCGTCGGGGGTATAGGCGTCTGCACCAATCTTGTCGGCGAACTCCTGGGTGATGGGAGCGCCGCCTACCATAACCTTAACCTTGGAGCGCCAGGGAGCGGCGTTGACAGCGGCAACGGTGGCTTCCAGCGCGGGCATGGTGGTGGTCAGCAGGGCGGAGCAAGCAACAATCTTGGTGTCGGGGTTCTCCTCGTAGGTGGACAGGAACTTCTCGACGGGAACGTCAACGCCCAGGTCGATGACTTCGAAGCCGGCGGACTCGATCATCATGGCAACCAGGTTCTTGCCGATGTCATGCAGGTCGCCGGCGACGGTGCCGATGATGACCTTGCCCAGAGCGCCGGTGGCGCCGGTTGCCAGATGGGGCTTCAGAACTTCCACGCCCTTCTTCATGGCCTTGGCGGAGATCAGCATTTCAGGAACGAAGATTTCGCCGTTCTTGAAGTTTTCACCGACCACGTCCATGGCGGCGATCATGGTGTCCAGCAGGTCGGTAGCGGAGCAGCCTTCGTCCAGGGCTTCCTGTACGGCGGCGGGAACCAGCTTGGCCTTGCCGCGAATAACCAGATCATTGACTTTTTCGATACTCATAACAATTGTCTCCTTTTCCGTTGTAATGACTTGTATATGTTATTTGACAGGGCCAAACAAGCCTTCCCGATAAGCGCCGATGTACTCCATGCAGTAGTCGTCCAGACCCAGCAGAGCCTCGGTGGCGTAGATGACGCCCATCATGTCCCGGTTGGTGGGGTCCAGGATGGCGGAATCCAGGCCGGCGTTCATGGCCAGCACGGTGAATCCCAGGTTGATCATCTTCCGCACCGGCAGGTTGAAGGAAATGTTGGAGACGGCGGCGGTGATGTGGATGGAGGGATATCTCTCCCGGACGGTGGTAATGACCTCCACATTGGTTTCAATGCCGTTCTCGGAGGTGCACAGCATCTCAACCAGGGGATCAATGTGGATGCGGCTGGGGCTGATGCCGTATTCCTTGGCCTTGGCCATGATCTTGTCAAAGACCTTCAGCCGGTCGGCGGCATTCTTGGGGATGCCGGTGTCATCGGACAGCAGAGCAATGACCTGCCAGCCTTTGTTCTCGGCCATGATGGGGAAGATTACATCGATCTTGTCGCCTTCACCGGAGACGGAGTTGAACAGACCCGGCTTGTTGCAGAACTTGTAGGCCTGAGCCAGGACGTGGGCACTGGGGCTGTCCACGGAAATGGGCAGATCGCAGACCTCCTGGATGCAGTCAATCATCCAGTGCAGGGTCTCCACTTCCTGGTCCTCGGGGACGGAGGCGCAGCAGTCGATGAAGGTGGCGCCGGCCTTTTCCTGGGCGATGGCCCGGGCCTTGATGAAGTCCGCGTCCCGACGGGCAATGGCATCCGCCACCGACGGGATAGAGCCGTTGATTTTTTCGCCGATAATAATCATAGCGATGGTTTCCTCCTCAGGAATTTGGTATCATCAGAACATGATGCTCATGGGCAGACGGGCGTTCTCAATGTCCGCCAGCTTGTGACCGAACTTCTCACAGTTGTACTGGTCGATGGCGTCCCAGATGCCCTTGTAGGTGCCTTCGTACAGAGAGCCGGGACCTCCCTGGGTGATGCAGGGAATGAAGTACTTGTTGCCGCAGCGCTCCATGGCTTCCACAGCGGCCTTGGTGCAGTCGGCCTGGGTCCAGCCTTCGAAGTCAACCTGCTTGTTGTCGATTTCTTGATCAGTTCGGGGACGTTGTTGGACTTCATGCAGCCCTGCCACACGTCGATGCCCATATCGATCATAGTGGGCAGGAGGTTGGCGCAATAACTGTCGGAGTGATGGATGATCAGTTCTACACCGTGGCTCTTGTAGTAGCCGTAGATCTGCTGATAGGGCTCCAGGAAGAAGTCCTCAAAGACGGAGGGACGCAGGAAGGAGTTGATCTCGCTGCCCCAGTCGTCGTGATGGAAGATGGCGTCGGGATGGAGGTTGGAGCAGATGCCTTCCGCCAGCTCCAGCTCCCAGTCGGTGAGGTACTTGATCAGGTCGTGCATCTCATCGGGATACTCCATGTAGTTCATCAGGGCTTCCTGAATGGACATCAGGTGATGGCACTGCTCGAACAGGCCGGGGGCGACGAAGGAAGCCTTATAGGCCTTGGTGCCGTCTACGGCGTTGTACATTTCCTTGGCGGCGTCCCACAGACCGTCGGAGAACTTCAGGGAGGGAGCCTTGACGTACTGCTTCCATTCTTCGATGTCCTTGACCACGATCTTGTCCGGGGTATGGACAGGGAAGGCGCCGGGGACGTTGGCGGGGAAGGAGTTGGTGACGCCCCAGGGGTTCACCACATCCGGGCCACCCTTCTTCACCGAGGGAGAACTCATCAGATAGGGGTGAACCAGAAGGGCGACGGCCTCATACTGGTTGACGAAACGATCCGGGTTTCCGCCGCGAATGACTTCGCGCATGTTTTCTTTTGCAGTCAACATAGGTTTCTTCCTCCATTGCAATTTTCAATATACATAGAACAGGCCGCCGTGTCTCCGCAAAAACGTGCTGACAAAAACACGGATTTTTTGTTCATTGCATCCATGTACATGGTATCACCATCCAAAACTTTTGTCAATTCGCTCAAAACTTCTGGGGGGATTTTCCACAGATTTCGCATTTGACCTCTTTACATTCCTCAAAAATGAGGATACAATAAGGGAAAAATGTCAGAAGGAGGAGACTGCTTATGGACTCCGCCCAGCTGCTTCAGTTCCTGCCCACCATGGAGATGATTTCGGAGGCGCTCGCCCAGGCAGGGATTGCCTGCCACTGTACCGTGCTGGATGCCAAGACGGTTTACCGGGGAATCCGGCTCTACGCCGCCGGGCAGCCGGTGCAGGAGGATCTGCTGTATTTGCTGCGGCAGCCGGAACCGGACTTCCCGGGGGATGTCTGCGCCTGTGCCAGCGTCCAGGAAATACCCGGGCTGGGGGACCGGCTGTGGTGCCCGGATATCACGCCGGAGGAACTGCTGAATTTCCTGCTGGCTTTTTTTGCAGAATGCCAGCAGATCCAGTACCGGATTGACCGGGTGGTGTTTCATAATCTGGGACTCCAGGCCTTGTGCGACCTGGGGGCGGAGCTGCTTGAAAATCCGGTGTGCATCCACGACGACTGGTTCATCATGACCGCCATGTCCCAGGGGATGGAGAGCATCATGGCGCCGGAATATGTGGCTTCCTCCAGCAAGGGGTTCGTCCCCCGGGTCATTGTGGAGGACTTCAAGCAGGACAGCGACTATCTGGAAACCTATGTCTACCGGGGAGCCCGGATCTGGGAGGGAATCGACGGCGCACCCAGTTCCCTGTATGTAAACCTCTGGGATGCCACAATCTATCAGGGACGGCTTCTGGTGATCCAGCACAACCGTCTCTTCCGCCGCCGGGACTTCCTGCTGGCGGAGGTTCTGGCCCAGGGGGCGGTGTTCCTGCTGAGCAGAAAGCAGCTGGGGGAACCCCAGCCCTACCAGGGCATGGACGACATCGTGTTCCATTTGCTTCAGGGGGGACAACCGGAGCCGGCGGAAATAAATCAGCTGCTGGCGACCCTCCACTGGAAGCAGACCGACCAATTCCTCTGCGCCCGGCTGAAGAGCCAGCAGACAACCGCCGCAACCATTCTGGAGCATGTGCTCCACAGCGACTTGTTCCAGCTCTTCCCGGGAAGCTACATCCTGTTCAACGGGCGGGAGCAGTGCCTGGTGGTGAACCTGACCCGGAAGCCCCTGTCTGCCCTCCAGCTGCGGCACCTGCTGGCGCCCCTGTGCCGGGACTACTGCCTGTACGCCGGTCTGTCCGCACCGGTATCCGGACTGCGGGAGCTGAACCTGGCTTACTACGAGGCGGAGGTGGCGCTGAACCAGGCGTTCCAGATGCGCAGCGAGAAATGGATTGTATTTTTCTCCGACTGCGTTCTGAGTCATATCCTCAACAATCTGCCCCAGCCGCTGCAGCCCTGGGATCTGATTTCCCCGGCGCTGCGAATTCTGCGGCGGCACGATCTGGATAAGGGAACCCAGTATTTTGAGACCTTCAGAGCCTACCTGCTCCAGGAACGGAATATCCCCCGGGCGGCACAGACACTGATTATTCACCGCACCACCCTGCTGTATCGATTGGAGAAAATTCAATCTCTGATTCAAGTGAATCTGGACGACCCGGAGCAGCGGCTGTATTTGCTGCTCTCCTTCTGGATTTGGGACAGAATCGGAAGCCAGCCCCTGCCCCAGCCGGGGAAAACCGGTATCTGACAGGGTGCTCCCGCCAAATTGCCCACCAATTCCCTGAAACGGACGCACATTTTCAGGTAGTTTTTCATATTGTATTGTGGCGGGAAGGATGGTAATATAGTGACAACTTACAAATGTCTTTGCAATGCGGACAAAGTTCCTTCGGAAAAGGAGTGAGAGGATGAAATATATTGTGGTGCTGGGTGACGGCATGGCGGATGAACCGGTGGAGGCACTGGGGGGAAAGACCCCGCTGGAATACGCCGATACCCCGACCATGGATGAATTGGCATCCAAGGGAGAGATCGGCCTGGTGCAAAACGTGCCCCAGGGAATGTCTCCCGGCAGTGAGGTGGCCAATCTGTCCGTCATGGGCTACGACCCGAAAACGGATTTCACCGGACGATCTCCCCTGGAGGCTTTGAGTGTTGGGGTGGAGATGGCCCCGGACGATGTGGTGTTCCGGTGCAATCTGGTGACCCTGACGGAGCCGGAGCCTTACGAGGAAAAGACCATTGTGGACCACAGTTCCGGCGAAATTTCCACTGCCGACGCAGATGTGCTCATGGAGGAAATCCGGCGGCAGTTCAACGATGAGACATTCCAGTTCTACACCGGCACCAGCTACCGCCATATTATGGTATGGAAACATGGCCGGTTGGCCCAGCTGGAGCCGCCCCATGACCACCTGACCAAGGTCATCGGCCCCTGGCTGCCCAAAGAGCCGGTGCTCCGGGACTTTATGGAGCGCAGTTTCCAGATTCTCAACGACCATCCCCTGAACCGGGAGCGGGCCGCCCAGGGCAAGCGCAAGGCCAACTCCCTGTGGTACTGGGGAGCGGGCACCCGGCCCAACCTCCGCTCCTTCCGGGAGAAAACCGGGCTGACAGGCGCCATGGTTTCTGCGGTGGACCTGCTGAAAGGCATTGCCGTGGGGGCCGGAATGAAAATCTACCAGGTCCCCGGGGCAACCGGCTCCATCGATACCAACTGGGAAGGCAAGGCCCAGGCGGCCATCGACGCCCTGCTGAAGGATGGATGCGATTTCGTCTACATCCATGTGGAGGCCCCAGACGAGATGGCCCATCAGGGACTGCCCTTTGAGAAGGTAAAATCCATTGAGTATCTGGACAACCGGATTCTGGCCCCGGTGAAGCGGGCGGTGGAGGAAGCCGGAGAGGACTGCCGGATTCTGCTGCTGCCGGATCACCCCAATTTACTGCGGCTGCGGACCCACACCCCGGACCCGGTACCCTATGTGCTCTATGACAGCACCCGCCAGCGCCGGACATCCCGGCGCTACAGTGAGGCGGAAGCCCGGGACAGCGGGATTTTTGAACCGGAAGGATACCGGCTGATGGCCCGGTTCCTGGAAAAGTAACGACAAAACGGAAGATTTTCGTGGAATAGGAGAGATAGGTATGGCAAGAGTATATAATTTTTCCGCCGGTCCGGCGGTGCTCCCGGAAAGCGTGCTGCGGGAGGCCGCAGAGGAGATGCTGGACTACCGGGGAACCGGAATGTCCGTCATGGAGATGAGCCACCGGTCCAAGGCCTACCAGGCCATCATTGACCAGGCGGAGGCGGACCTGCGCAAGCTGATGGGAATCCCGGACAATTATAAGGTATTGTTCCTCCAGGGCGGCGCCAGCCAGCAGTTCGCCATGGTGCCCATGAACCTGATGAAGAACCGGGTAGCGGACTATATTGTCACCGGCCAGTGGGCCAAGAAGGCCTGGCAGGAGGCGAAGCTCTTCGGGCAGGCCAACGCCGTGGCTTCCTCGGCGGACCGGACCTTCAGCTATATCCCGGACTGCTCCGATCTGCCCATCAGCGACAATGCGGACTATGTCTATATCTGCGAGAACAACACCATCTACGGCACCAAGTTCTGGACGCTGCCCAACACCAAGGGGAAGCCCCTGGTGGCGGACGTCTCCTCCTGCTTCCTGTCCGAGCCGGTGGATGTAACCAAGTATGGGATGCTCTACGGCGGCGTGCAGAAGAACATCGGACCCGCCGGCGTGGTGATTGCCATTATCCGGGAGGACCTGATCACCGAGGATGTGCTCCCCGGCACCCCCACCATGCTGCGCTACAAGACCCACGCTGACAACGGCTCCATGTACAACACCCCGCCCGCCTACGGCATCTACATCTGCGGCAAGGTGTTCCAGTGGCTGCTGAATCTGGGCGGCCTGGAGGTCATGAAGCAGCGCAATGTGGAGAAGGCCAAGGTGCTCTACGACTTCCTGGATGCCAGCCGGCTTTTCCGCGGCACCGTGGAGAAGAAGGACCGCTCCCTGATGAATGTGCCTTTCGTCACCGGCAGCCAGGAGCTGGATGCCAAATTCGTCAAGGAGGCGGAGGCCGCCGGCTTCGTGAATCTGAAGGGCCACCGCACCGTGGGCGGCATGCGGGCCAGCATCTACAACGCCATGCCCAAAGAGGGCGTGGAAAAGCTGGTGGCGTTCATGGCGGACTTTGAACAGAAGAACCCCAAGTAAGGCGGGTATCACCCATAGAAAAGAGGAACAACCATGTTTCACATTCATTCTCTGAATAAGATTTCCCCCAAGGGCATGGCCCTGTGGACGGAGGATTACCAGACGGTGGACGATCTGGAGCAGGCGGATGCCCTGCTGGTGCGCAGCGCCAACATGCACGAGATGCACCTGCCGGAAACCCTGCTGGCAGTGGCCCGGGCCGGCGCCGGCGTCAACAATATCCCCTTGACCACCTGTGCGGAGAAGGGCATCGTGGTGTTCAACACCCCCGGTGCCAACGCAAACTCCGTCATGGAGCTGACCCTGTGCGGCATGCTCCTGGCCTGCCGGGACGTGGTGGGGGGCATCAACTGGGTGCAGTCCATCAAAGGCAGCTCAGAGGTTGCCCGGCTGGTGGAGAAAGGCAAGTCTCAGTTCGCCGGCCACGAAATCCGGGGCAAGAGCCTGGGTGTCATCGGCCTGGGTGCGGTGGGCGGCCCTCTGGCCAATGCCGCCCGGGGACTGGGCATGAAGGTCTACGGCTGCGACCCCTTCATCTCCATTGACGCTGCCTGGCATCTGGACAGCCACATTGTCCGGGTGAACAACCGGGACGAGATTTACGCCCAGTGCGACATCATCTCCCTGCACACCCCCCTGCTGGACGATACCAAGAAGATGATCAATGCCGAGGCCATTGCCAAGATGAAGGACGGAGTCATCATCCTGAACTTCGCCCGGGACCTGCTGGTGGACGACGAGGCCATGGCCCAGGCCCTGGCCAGCGGGAAGGTTGCCCGGTATGTCACCGACTTCCCCAATGAGAAGACCGCCAACATGCCCGGCTGCATCGCCATTCCCCACCTGGGCGCCTCCACCGAGGAATCCGAGGACAACTGCGCCAAGATGGCGGTGACGGAGCTGATGGATTACCTGGAAAACGGCAACATCAAGAATTCCGTCAACTATCCCAACTGCGACATGGGGCTGTGCAAGGCCGCCAGCCGGGTGACCCTGCTCCACCGGAACATTCCCAATTCTCTGGGCCAGTTCACTGCTGCCATCGCCGGCGAGAACATCAACATCGACGGCCTGATGAACAAGAGCCGGGGCGAGTTTGCCTACACCATGCTGGATCTGGACCGGCGCCCCTCGGAACAGGTGCTGAATCATTTGACCCAGATGGAAGGCGTGCTCCGGGTGCGCCTGGTGAAATAATTCAAAAGCAGACTGCCCGGACCGGGATCACCTGGTCCGGGCTTTTCCCATGCAGCCCCCGGGACAAAAGGACTTGACGGACGGGGCGGAAAAGAGTATGCTATTAGGCAGAAGATACGGAGCCGTCCCGGGGAAACAGGTGCAAAACCTGTGCAGTGCCGCTACTGTGACGATGATTCATCGGAGCCAGATTACCGGACGGCGGTGAAACGCTTCCGCGCCGCGAGCCACGGCCGCCGGAGGATTCCAGGCCATGCCCGGGGTGCCTCTTGCGGGGTTCCGGCATGGCTTTTTTCAGCAGAAGGGGGAAATGGGTATGACAATGCTGCGAATCGGCAGCCGGGAGAGCCGGCTGGCGGTGATTCAATCGGAAATGGTGGCCCGGTACCTGGAGAGTCGGGGGGTGGAGGCCCCTCTGGTGACCATGAAAACCACGGGAGATAAGATTCTGGACCGGAGTCTGGACAAGATCGGCGGCAAGGGCCTGTTTGTCAAGGAGCTGGACCATGCCCTCCGGGAGGGGCGCAGCGACCTGTCGGTGCATTCCAGCAAGGATTTGCCCATGGAGGTGCCGGCGGACCTGCCCCTGCTGGGCTTTTCCAGCCGGGAGGACCCCCGGGATGTGCTGGTGCTGCCGCTGGGCTGCACGCAGTGGGACCGGAGCAAGCCTGTGGGCTGCTCCAGCCGCCGCCGGATGATTCAGCTCCAGGACCTGTACCCGGAGGTGACCTTCCAGGGGGTTCGGGGGAATGTGCTCACCCGACTGAACAAGCTGGATGAAGGGCAGTACGGTGCTCTGGTTCTGGCGGCAGCGGGATTGAAGCGGCTGGGACTGGAGGACCGGATCAGCCGGTATTTCACCCCCGAGGAGATGATTCCCGCCGCAGGGCAGGGGGTCCTGTGCGTCCAGGGCCGGAAGGGCATGGATTATTCCGTGCTGAACGACTACTTTGACCCGGAGGCCGGCGCCTGCGTCCGGGCGGAGCGGGCTTTTGTCCGGGAACTGAACGGGGGCTGTTCCAGTCCCATTGCGGCCTTTGCAAGGATGGAGGGGGACCGGCTTTCCCTGCGGGGTCTATATTATAGTGAAACCAACGGCCGCCATCAGGTGGGAACCCTGTCCGGCCCGGCGTCCCAGCCGGAACAGCTGGGCATCCGGCTGGCGGAGCAGCTGAGAGCGGCGGTGGAAAAGGAGGAACCGGTGGGATGACGGGAAAGGTATATTTGATCGGGGCAGGCCCCGGAGACGTGGGACTGATGACCTGCCGGGCAAAGCAGCTGCTGGAACAGGCGGAGGTTGTGGTCTATGACGCCCTGGTGGGAGATGGGGTGCTGTCCATGGTTCCCCCCACCGCCAAGTGCATCAACGTGGGAAAACGGGCGGGCAATCATACCCGTTCTCAGTGGCAGATCAATGAGATTCTGCTGGAGGAGGCCCTGAAGGGGCAGATGGTGGTCCGGCTGAAGGGGGGCGACCCCTTCCTGTTCGGCCGGGGCGGGGAAGAGCTGGAGCTGCTGCACCAGAACGGCGTTCCCTACGAGATTGTGCCGGGCATCACCTCGGCCATTGCGGTGCCTGCCTACAACGGCATCCCGGTGACCCATCGGGATTTCTGTTCCTCCCTGCATATCGTCACCGCCCATAAGAAAAAGGACCAGCCCCTGGATATTGACTTTGAAGCCCTGGTGCGCACCGGGGGAACCCTGGTGTTCCTCATGGGCGTCACTGCCCTGGAGGCGGTATGCCGGGGACTGGTGGAGGCCGGAATGAACCCGGATATGCCGGCGGCGGTGCTTCACCGGGGAACCACGGCCTACCAGAAGCGGGTGGTTGCCACGGTTTCCACCCTGCCGGAGGCGGCAGCCAAAATGGAGGCCCCCTCCATTATCGTGGTGGGCAAGGTCTGCGCCCTGGCGGAGGAATTTGCCTGGGCGGAGGAGCGGCCCCTGTTCGGCAAGCGGTTCCTGGTAACCCGGCCCCGGGAGCGGGCTTCGGAGCTGACCAGACGGCTGCGGGAGCTGGGGGCCGAGGTGGTGGAACTGCCCACCATTGAGACCAAACCCCTGCTCCAGGCGGAACTGACCGGACTGGAGGACAGCCGCTGGCTGACCTTCACCAGTCCCTCGGCGGTGACGGCCTTCTTCCGGGTGCTGAAGGCCCAGCGCCGGGATGTCCGGTCCCTGGCCAGCCTGCGGATTGGGGCGTTGGGACCGGGAACGGCCAAGGAACTGGAAAAGGTGGGGATTCTCCCCGACCTGGTGCCGGAAACCTACGACGCCCGGGGCTTTGCCAAGGCACTGACGCCCCAGCTTCACCCGGGAGACAAGGTGTTCCTGCCCTGCGCCGCCGGGGAGACACCGGCGCTGAAAACCCTGCTGGCAGACCTGGACGGCGTGACGGTAACGGCGGTCCCGGTCTATGAGAAGAACTGTGTTGTTCCGCCGATTCTCAAGCCTCTGGAACTGCTGGATGACCACACCTGGGCCATTTTTGCCAGCGGCTCTGCCGTCCGGGGCTTTGCTGCGGCGGCGGGACAGGAGGACCTGTCCCAGGTCCGGGCACTGTGCATCGGCGAGCAGACCCGGGCCCAGGCGGAACAATATCACATGCAGACAAAAACAGCCAAAGTCTCCACCCTGGACGGACTGGTGACCCTGGCCCTGGATTGGGAAAAGGAGGAAACAGAATGGAAATGATTAACAGACCCCGCCGCCTGCGCACCAGCGACACCCTGCGGAAAATGGTCCGGGAAACCCGGGTGAGCAAAAGCTCCCTGATTTACCCTCTGTTCGTGGTGGAAGGGGAGAACAAGGTGGAGGAGATTCCCTCCATGACAGGGCAGTACCGCTACAGCGTGGACCGGGTACTCTACAAGGTGGAAGAGATGCTCCAGGCGGGGGTAGATAAGATCATGGTATTCGGTATCCCCGACCACAAGGACGAGTGCGGCAGCCAGGCCTACGCCCAGAACGGCGTGGTTCAGCAGGCCATGCGGGCCATGAAGGAGCGGTTCCCGGAGCTGTACATCATCGGCGATGTGTGTATGTGCGAGTACACCTCCCACGGTCACTGCGGCATTCTCAACGGGAATTATGTGGACAACGACAAAACCCTGGACTATCTGGCGAAAATCGCCCTGTCCCAGGTGGAAGCGGGGGCGGACATGGTAGCCCCTTCCGACATGATGGACGGCCGGGTGGCGGCCATCCGGGAGCTGCTGGACCGCTGCGGCCGGATCAATACCCCCATTATGTCCTATGCGGTGAAGTATGCCTCTTCCTTCTACGGCCCCTTCCGGGAGGCCGCCGGTTCCGCCCCGGCTTTCGGCGACCGGAAGTCCTACCAGATGGACTGGCACAACAGCCGGGAAGCGGTGAAGGAAGCCCTCAGCGATGTGGAAGAGGGAGCGGACATTCTGATGGTGAAGCCTGCCATGGCCTATGGGGACATCATCAGCCGGGTGAAGGAAGTCACCGATGTGCCCATTGCCGCCTACAGCGTCAGCGGCGAATACTGCATGGTCAAGACCTGCGGCAATCTGGGCTATGTGGACGAAACCTCCATCATGTGTGAAATCGCCGCTGCGGCCTACCGGGCCGGTGCGGACATCTACCTGACCTATTTTGCCAAGGAGCTGGCCCAGGCCATGGACGAAGGCCGGATTGGGTGAGACGGCTCCGGCTTTCCGGGAGAGATTTCCATAAAAGCGTTTTAACAGTAAACAGCCCGGCACTGGGAAACCTGTGCCGGGCTGAGCGTGTCAAAAAAGTCTCACAGAGTTTGCCGCCTGGGGCGGCAAATGAGATAAAATCTATTTTCGGCCGGGGCGTGTACCTGGACGAAAATACTTCTCAGGCTGCGAGTGTGGAATTTGTCCCCCGTCGGGGGACAAATTATGCACGTGGCAGACTGCAAATACCTGTCGGAAAGCCCCGAAGGGGTTTTTCGACAGTCTGAGCCCGGCACGGGGAAACCTGTGCCGGGCTGTGTTGCTGTTCTCAGAGGCCGACAGGGAAAGTTTTCCCTGGGCCTAAAATTTCTCTTGACAAATATTGTTGTCAGTGCTATCCTGTATATGACAATAATAGTTGTCATATTGACAAAGATTTAAGTCAGACAGGAGGAAAATATGTGCCGCTGGGAAATCGATTGAAAGAGCTGCGGGCAGCCAAAGGACTGAATCAGCAGGAGCTGGGAACTCTGGTGGGAGCCTCCCGCCAGACCATCAGCCTGATTGAGCGGGGGGACTACAATCCGTCCATTACCCTGGCGCTGCGGATTGCGAAGGTCTTTGAAAAGCCGGTTGACGATGTGTTTTATCTGACAGGGGAGGATGCAGAATGAAAAAAGAACGGTCAAAGAAAGAAATCTATTTCCGGTTTGCCGGAATCATGGTGCTGTGCGGCGCCATCGGGGCGGTGGCGGGATACCTGACGGTGATGCTGGGCAAGGACCTGCTGGAGACAGGGCAGAATCTGAATCAGGCCCTGGCGTCCCTGGGGCT
>CASFNR010000031.1 GCA_949296115.1 uncultured Eubacteriales bacterium
ACGGGCCCGCTGAAAAAGTACCTAAATTTCACACCGCTTCAACCGAACTGCCCACACCGTTCATCCGAACCGGGCGTTCCGTTGAAGCGAATTTAGCATACTGCAAGTCGCCGTTAGTTTTGACGCTTACCTTTGAACTGCTCCTGCTCGGCAAACATCTTCTGATAAAGCTGGGTGTTCAGCACTACTTGAGTCATCGTATCAACTCCTGAAATAAAAATAAGCCGACTGGTTCTCATAAGAAAACCAATCGGCTATGTATGATATTTAATCTTGAAAATTTGCGCTGG
The DNA here is from genome assembly GCA_949296115.1 of uncultured Eubacteriales bacterium. Taxonomy (GTDB): domain Bacteria; phylum Bacillota; class Clostridia; order Oscillospirales; family Oscillospiraceae; genus Faecousia. Next base: position 291 of record CASFNR010000031.1, read on the forward strand.
GATTTATTGCGTCGACAAAAGGATTATTTTCCAAAATCTGACGATTGTAATGTTCGATCCAATACATCATATCTGCATATGTCAAGAGATCAAAGGAAATATTATGATATTCATTTAGCGCAAGTGTTTTTACACGTCCTAAATTGTATTGATCATGAGTCGTTGTTGTGTCTGGAACCCATAAAGAACCATGTTGCTGTAAGTCAGTTGCCAACTTTTTCTTTTCTCGTTGCTCAGAACATAGGTACAAATCTATCAAACAAAGATAGATAATTTGTAAGCTAACAGAATAGGCGAGCATATAGTTACTTAACAACATATCAGCAGGGATATCGTCATTCATTTCGAAAACAAAAGCCTTCTTACATAACAACGCATAACAAAAACATGCAGCAATTTTATGTTGATCAATTTTATTGTCATCTAACTCATCATCTGATACTTTTTTATAACAGCGTTGCTTCAAATGATCTCGTATTGCCTCATATTCAGTTTTAATGATGTCACTGTATTCTCGGCCATAGGCGCGTTCAAATTTCCATTTCAGTTTCATATCGTCGGTGAACTTACTTTCAATTTTACCTATGCTCTTTTCTACCTGTGACCAAATGTAATTAAAGGTTTCTGGTTTCATTAAGACTTGTCACTCCGCCGTTTATGAGAAATCTACTGCAAAGTCTGGATCAACATTATGTGCCTTGAGATTTTCGACAATTATATCAATTGATTTTCCTCTGTTATTCGGTAAAATACAATCTTGAATGTGGTCTTCCGATATATCAAACTGACTGTCATGTGTACGTTCATCTAACTCCACATTAACAGATAGCCGCTTTTTCTTTACAAGCTTTGCAACAAATTCAAGTGCAACGCTTAGTAACACACCCAATAAAATAGCTGATAGGTAAAAAATAAATTGTTCCATGCAAATTCCTCCATTTAAATTACTCTTCAGCCTTTATTGTTTGAGTTTACGGCTAGTTGAGTTTTCATTGACAAAAACACCTGCACTATGGCAATGTATTTCAGGTCCTTTTTCAATCGTTTGAACATCTTTTCTTAGTGAATTCCAAACTGTAATACATGCTACTACGGTAAAAATTAACGTAAGCCACTTAAGAAGCAAATGTTCGACACTTAAATATAACACAAACAAGACAAAATAAATAGCGAAAACTATACTTAGCGGAAAGATAACGCTATCATGGTCAAGACCTGCAAAGCACTTGTAATAATACTGTTGAAGAATCAGAAAAAGGACCATCGAAATAAGCGTTGCAGCAAAATATCCAATAAACGTATCAATAGAATTCGATATAACCTGTAAGGCAAAGGGTACTATTCCCATAGTTTTGGGCACAGGTTTGAGGCATGCAACAAAAATTTCCACACAGCAGAATAAAACTGAGAAAAATAGTGGTTCAATCACTGCCGCACGTGCAGCTTGACGCTCACTTCGAGAAGGGGCATCTGTATTATGCTTCTCATCTCCAGAATTTGCCGGCAAGGTACCCGTTGGAGTTTTCCCTTTAGTCTGATTTGACACTTTTACACCACCAAAGCCGCCTGTTCTTAAGAGCAGAAACAAGCGGCTAGTACTCAAATATTTACAGCGCCTCTACACAGGATTTATTAAATACCTGTGGTCTCTGGTAAAAACAACCATAATTTTTCTATAGTATAGCACGCAATAGGTATCGAGTCAATCTTTTCTTATATAAAAACCGCATTTTTCGACGATTTTGTTTCTATTACCGCATACATAACAGTGCTAAGATGCTACTATACTATGCATTGGTAGCTATATGGTTACATACTCAGCTATACAATAATATGTTAGATGGTTCAACATCTAATGCAAGCCCAAGCCATATGTATAGCGGCGTAATAGCCGCTATTATTCTCTTTCGTATACTTTCTTCGTTATCCTTTCTGGAATTGTCTCATATACATCATCCATCAGTGTCTTATCCTTCTGATCCATATTCAGCAAGATATTCAGTTCCTTCAGCCGAGCAAACTTCTCCGCCAACTCCGCTTCCTTGGAAAAGGGTGTCTCCATTTCTGCCTTGGCGTTGGTAAGCTGGGTTTGCGTGTCCTGCAATGCCGTTCGGTATCGTTCCAACTCCTTTACCAAACCGTCCACCAGATTGTCCATGCGCGTGATGTTACCGAAAATGTCAGCGCCCAGGCTGATGGTGTGGGACATTGCCCCCTTCATGGTGAGCTTATAGTCCGTGTGGGCGGCATCGTACTGGAGGGACATGAAAAAGCCCCGGTACTGTCCCAACGGAACAGGATCGGAGCCTTGCAGTTCGGTGCAGGCATTGATAACCGCCCTGCCAGCGGCTTCTTTTTCGGAATAGTGGATTCCCTTAATTTCCATGCCGATGAAGCCCTCTGCCGGTTTGGGGTGGGCCTGTGCCGTCGCCACATCCTTTTCATAGCCTGCAATGGCCTCATTGAGTTTGGCGATGTCAGCCGGATACTTCCGCAGAACCAGATTTTCCAGAGCGAACCGCTGATTCAGGTGGTTCGCTTTCAGCATATTCAGCTTGCTGACTTCCACATCCAGATTGCACTTCTCGATAATCAGCGGGTTGCCTGTGGCCAGCGCCTTGATTTCGGAGTAGCTCAGGGCGGTTTCGTCCACATCATCCGCAATACGGGCCGGGGCTTTGCTGGTCATAATCTGGGCAATGAACTTCTGCTTATTCTCCACAAGCTGGTAGAGGTACGAATCGAATGTACTTTCTGTGACATAACGGAAGATTTCAACCTCCGGATTTTGGTTGCCCTGCCGGACGATTCTTCCCAGCCGCTGAGCAAGATCACTGGGACGCCATGGGCAATCAATATCATGTAAAGCAATCAGTTTATCCTGACAATTCGTGCCTGCGCCCATCTTGGCGGTGCTGCCTATCAGCACACGAACCTGACCGGAGCGCACTTTGGAAAACAGTTCCTTTTTCCGCACCTCCGTATTGGCTTCGTGGATGTAGGCGATTTCTTCAGGTGGGATTCCTTTTGCCACAAGTTTTGCTTTCAGATCGTCATAAAAATTGAAAGAACCGTCACCCTTGGGGGTGGATAAATCAGAGAATACTAGCTGGGAACTACGCTGTTCCTGCGTCCGCTCCCAGATGGCGTAGATATTCCGGGCGCAGATGGAAGTTTTGCTGGTATCGCTGTCTGGTGCCAGTGGATTGACAAGCCGCATATCCAGCGCCAGCTTTCTGCCGTCATTTGTAATCTTCAGCATATTATCGACGCTGGGATCGACCCTGCCTGCTCGGATTTCCTCTGCCCGGTCAGCCAGGGACTTGATCATGTCCTCCTGCATGGGCGAGGGCTTGATGACCTCTGTGTGGAAGTTGGCTTTGGGAACCGGCAGCATAAGCATATCTGCCGTCTGGATATCCGCAACCATTTTGAAGGTGGACATCAGCTCCGGCAGATTGTAGAACTTGGCAAACCGTGTCTTGCTGCGGTAACCGCTGCCCTCCGGGGACAACTCGATGGCGGTGACGGTTTCTCCATAGTTTGCCGCCCAATCATCAAAGTTCAGTAGTCCCATTTCTTCCAGGGTGCTGTACTGCAAATACCGCTGGATGGTATACAGCTCTACCATACTATTCGAGATGGGGGTGCCCGTGGCGAAAATCACGCCACGATTGCCAGTGATCTCGTCCAGATACTGACACTTCATAAACAAATCCGAGGACTTTTGTGCTTCTGTCTGGGCGATACCGCCCACATTTCGCATTTTTGTTGCAAGGAACAAATTTTTGAACCCGTGGCTCTCATCCACAAAGATGCGGTCAACGCCCAACTGTTCAAAGGTCACAACATCGTCCTTGCGGCTCTGGTCGTTCAGCTTCGCCAGCCGGGTTTCCAAAGATTTTCGGGTGCGCTCCATCTGCTTAATGGAATAATTCTCCGCATGGTTCCGCTTGGCTTCCCGGATGCTATCCAGGATGCTGTCAATCTGCCGCCGCAGAATGATTTCCTGCCGCTCTTTAGACATCGGTATTTTCTCAAACTGACTGTGACCAATGATGATGGCATCATAATCGCCAGTGGCAATCCGGGCGCAGAACTTCTTGCGGTTTTTGGTTTCAAAATCCTTTTTGGTGGCAACCAGAATATTGGCGGAGGGATAGAGCTGGAGCCACTCTGCCGCCCACTGCTCCGTGATGTGGTTGGGCACCACGATCAGGGACTTGGTACACAGACCCAGACGCTTGCTCTCCATTGCCGCCGCAACCATCTCAAACGTCTTCCCTGCCCCCACTTCGTGGGCAAGCAATGTATTTCCGCCATACATGATGTGGGCGATGGCATTGATTTGATGCTTCCGGAGGGTGATTTCCGGGTTCATGCCGGAGAATCGGATATGCTGACCGTCATACTCCCGTGGTCGGATGGCATTGAAGGTTTCATTGTAAATACCGCACAGCCGCTCCCGGCGGTCAATGTCCTTCCAAACCCATTCTGCAAACTTAGCCTTGATCAGCTCCTGCCGATCCTGGGCAATGGCGGTTTCCTTTTTATTCAGCACCCGGACTTCGTTGCCGTTGGCATCGAGCTTGGTATCATAAATGCGGACATCCTTCTGATTCAGGGTCTGCTCAAAAATGTGGTAGGCATTGATCCGCTTGGTGCCGTAGGTGGTGACCGCCTTGATGTTGCTGCCGTCAAAAGACTTGTTGGTAACATTCCACTCGCCGGAATGGGGCGAATACAGCACATGGATTTTGTCCCGGGCGTAGGCGCTGGTGCCGATGACCTCATACAGAAACTGCTCGTAGACCTCCTTGGGCACCCAGTTGACGCCAATGCGGACGCCGATCTCCCCGGCAGTCAAATCCACCGGCTGCACAGCTTCCAGAGCTGTGACATTTTGCTGAAGCAGAGCTGCTTTTTCTTCAGGCAGCACCTCGCACAAGGCCTTCACCATACGCAGCTTCCGGCGCACATTGCCGGAGAGGTATTCATCTGCGGTAACAAAGGCATACCGCTCCAAATCCACGAAGGCAACCGGGATTTCCTCTTTGCGATCGGCGCAGTTCACATCCCGGAAGATAACACCGGCAAGCTCTGTTTCCAGTTCCTGCTCGGTTTTCCCGGACAGTTCCGCCATGAAGGGCATATCTACCCGGGCTTTTTCCGCAATGGACACCGCAAGGGCTTCGCTGGCGGTGTCCACGGAGGTGACAGCAACATGGGGACGGATGGTGCGCTTGGTGAACATATCCGCCTTGCGTTTGAAATTCCCCTCCTCGTCCAGCACCTCCAGAGAGCACAGCAGGAAATAGCTGGAATCCTCGCCAAAGGCAAGACTGTTTCCCCGGCTGGAAAGCAGGCCGTATTTTTTCGTGTACTCGTCATAGAGGGTATTGAGCTGCGCCTGTTCCCTCTGAATGTCCTCGTCCGGGTAGCCCTCTGTTTGGAAATCAATGAGCCTGCGCACACAATCCCGGAGGGCAATCATGCCCCGGATGCGGTTCTCCGCCGTAACGGAAACCTCTACGGGATTCATGCGGCTGTTCTCCCGGAAGTACACTTTGCCGTCAACAATGGTGTAACTGAAATTCCGAACGCTGGGGTCGGCGGGGATAGAATGATCTTCTTCCTCCAGTTCCTCCTGCTGGTACTCGGTGATTTGGGCATTGAGTGTGGAAACCGCTTCGCTAAGCTGTTTCTCCAAATCCCTATCGGGGTAAGGCTTGCACACGCTGTCCATACCGAACCGGGTGGATTCCATGACCATCTCACCCAGAATCATGTCTGGATTCTGAACGAAATAGCTGTTCTTGCGGATACCGTTGGCATCGGTGTCCAGATGCACCCAGTCGGGTTCAATGTCCGTCATGCGGTCCCGCTTTTGCAAGAACAGAATATCGCTGGTGACTTCCGTGCCGGCATTGCGCTTGAAAGCGTTATTAGGCAGACGGATGGCACCGATCAGGTCAGCCCGCTGTGCCAAATACTTTCGCACGGCGGAGTTTTCTTTGTCCATGGTGCCTTTGCTGGTGATGAACGCCACGATGCCGCCGGGTCTGACTTTGTCCAGGGTCTTACCGAAAAAGTAATCGTGAATCAGCCAATGGTTCTTATCGTACCGCTTGTCCAGCACCTTGAAATCCCCGAAGGGCACATTTCCGATGGCTACATCAAAGAAGCTGTCGGGCATCTGTACCTTTTCAAAGCCGGTGACAGCAATGGAGCTGTTCTGATAAAGCTGCTGGGCGATGCGCCCGGAGATGGAATCCAACTCCACGCCATAGGTGTGACTGCCTGCCATGCTGTCCGGAATCATGCCGATGAAGTTGCCCACGCCGCAGGATGGCTCCAAAATGTTGCCCTCCCGGAAGCCCATCTGCTCCAATGCCTGATACATGGCCTGGATGATGACCGGAGAGGTGTAGAAAGCAGTCAGGGAGCTGGCCCTGGCGGCGGCGTATTCTTCTTCGGATAGTAGGGCTTTCAACTCCTGATATTTGCTGTGCTTTTCGTCAAAGCAGTCTGCAAGCCCGCCCCAGCCCACATACCGGGAGAGTATTTCCTGCTCCACTGGGGTTGCCAACCTGCCCTCATCCTCGATGCGTTTCAGCATTCGGATAGCGGCAACATTGGCAGCGTACTTTTCGCTGGCGGTGCCGTAGCCCAGTTCCGGGTCGGTGATGCGGAAATTGGTGCGCTGCTCTCTGGGAATCTCCGGGTACAGCAGCTCAAAGGTGATGCGCTCTCGCTTGGGTTTTGGCTGGGGCGGAATTGGGGCGGCAGGTTCCTGCACTGCTGCGGCATCTACTACCACCTGCTGAATAAATGGATCGTTGTCCAAGGCATCCGGGTCAACCACTTCGCCGTTGACAATGCCCCGCTGTGCCAGATTTTGCCGAATCTGTTCCGGGTCGATATCGTCAAAGGTATCTTCCAGCGAGAGCTGTTCCGTAGGCTTGTTTTCCGGGATGGAAACTACTTCAGAAAGCTGTGGCAACGGGCAGAGGGTATGATCTCTCCCGAAAACAGAGAAGGTGCCAGCCTGATATGCCTGCATTGCTTCCATACCACGCTCCCGCTCCTGATAGAAGCGGTCACCCGGCAGGGTTGCGTTCCACAGGGGCAGCATCATGGTTTCGTAGATTTCCCTTACCCGCTCCGTCTCAGAAAGCTGGCCCTGAATATCTGCCACCCCATCCCAATAGTCAAAGATACTCTTTTCGGTAGGTCTGGCATATTCATCAGAAGCATCCCGGAAGAAATTCATAACCAGCTTCGCAAGCTGCTTGATTTCATAGTCAGCCATCTTCTCAGCATCGCTGGGGTACAGAAATCTCCCCATAGAAATCATATCAGAAATCCGCTTCGTAATCGCAGGCCATTTCAGTTCCACCTGAGCGTAAGGTGCTGCCAAACTGCCGTGGCTGAAGGACAGTCCGGCAGAGGTATAGGTCTGGTTGTCGTTCCCACCGTGATAGCCGCTGTACTCGCCATGCTGCTGTTTCAGAAACCGCTCCCGCTCTTTGGCATCGGCGTTCCGGCTGAATAAAGAGAAAGTATCCAGACGGGATTCATAGCTTCTCTCAGATCCACGCAAAACACGGTCTATTTCATCGTCTGAAATGAAGAACCGCCGCTGTGGGTCATACCCATCGGCGGCGGTGAACACAAGGAGTTCCCGTTGTAAATCTTCCAGCCTGCGCAGAAGTGCTATGGGGTCATACCAGCGGCTGCGCAAGAGACTGCGGTCTTTTTCATAGACAGCGGCGAACAAAGTCCACTCATCAACAAGCTGGCTGAGGGCAGTGGGATCTTCCAGAAGGTGCTGCATCTGAGCTTCGATTTCCGGGAATCCACCCTTTGCAGAATAGGTCAGCGTGGTCAGGGGGAGATACCCAGCATCCCTGGCTTCGTCGCTGAATTCCCGTCTGGCATAGATCAGGGACTTTGCCAGCTCCATGCTCTCAAAGTCCCGCACCCGGTCAAGCTCGCTCTGGGGCATATACCGCCCCATGTCCAGCAGCTCCCGGATGCGCTTTGCAGCCTGCTCCCATGTGACGAGGGTGGTATACCGCTTTTGGACGGTGCGCCCGGTGGCAATGCGGATGCCCTCCGGGTCGTACCAGATGGCATACTCCCGATCCTGAATGAACAGCCCTGCGCCATTGGTGCCGTAGCGCTTTTGAAGAAAAGTGGCATTTTCTTCCAGCGGCTTGTCCTTCATAAAGTAAGCGCAGATAATCAGGCGGCTGTTTCTGTCATTGAAACCAATGCACAGGGCTTCATCAATCACCTGCTGGGGAAGCTGCGGCTGGGAGAAGAAGGTTTGCTGTTCATCCTCCTGCTCTGGCGCAAGATAACCGCCGCCCAAAAAGGAGATTTGCTCCTCAACACTGGGCGGCGGTATAATTCCATCTATGCGTTGATCAATTCCATCAGCACCTGCTCCTCCGCTGCTGAGCGGAAGTTGTTCATCAGGCCCACCCACTTCATCTGGTCGGTGGCTTTCAGTTCCTCCGTCACCCCCGCAGCCTTCGCCATCTGGCTGACGATCTGCTCGATCCGGCTCCGAGCTGTCTGCTCGATCTCCATCAGATGTGCGTGGAGCTGCCCCGTGGTCAGAAGATTCGTGTAGGTCACTTTCCGGTTCTGCTGCAGGAATCTGCGGCGCATCAATCCGTACTTCCCAAGGGGAATCTGGGGTTCCTGGGGCGGGAGAAGATTCGGAAGCAGATAATCCCCCTGTTTCGTGTATGTGATCTGTGTCATGGTTTATGCTCCTTTCCGGTTGATTTTCAACTACAGCATACTCTTTTTCGGCGTGTACTTCAAATGTGCGATTTTGCTGCCGCTGCAAGGACAGCACCGTGCGGGCAATTTCGGACAGGCACATCTGAGAAATGTCACTGGTAGCCGTGCCCAGGGCGTTGATCGTCTGCAAGGTATTGAAACCGCTGATATAGCTGAAATCCTCCGGGGTAAAATGCGCAGAAGGATCAATGCCGCAGCGCACCAGCAGCATATAGCCGATGCTGTTTTGGAGCAGTGGCTTGAAGATGGCTTCCAGTGATTCCTCGTCCAGCGGCTCTAAAAAGCTGCCTTCCTTATAATAAATGAGCTGCGCCAAGTAATCCTGAAAGTTATCTTCCATGACATTGGATGCTGCGGAAATCAGAGCATCGCCCAGCGTATTCGTATTGCCAAGAACGCCAAAGCCGTTTTCCAGCGTTTCCATGATTGCCGGTTCCTGTTCCGGGCGAACCGTCCAAATAGGGACAGGGCGGGGATTCCGCCCCTCATGGGTATCCGCAATATCAAAGTAGTATTTGATTCTCGCCTGCCCATTGCTGTCGCTGTCCAAAATGGCAATGCCCTTAGAGCCACGATTCACCCACCGCCCGAACCGCTGGTTCCAGCCTTGCCGCCCTTCGATGGGCAGGACTGCGGTGGCATCCGGCCGCTGGGCATACAAAAGAACCTGCTTGTCAAAGGACAGCCGGAAATTATAGCAGGCGGTAGTCAGAAACCGGGGCCACGCTTCCGGCGTTGCCACTTCGCCAGCGGTCTGCAAATACAAATCCGTGATCCGTTCAAATTTTGATGCCATCGGCTCACCTCCCGGCTATCAGCGTTCGTCACGGTCTTTAGCTCTGGGGCGGATGGGGATACCCTGATCGTCATAGTTCTTGGGATCTGCGGCAGGGGTTTCCCAACCGAACATGGAGCCAGCTACCATAGCTGCCTCCTGCGCTTTCGTTACACCGTTGGCGGCGTTGAGGGCAGAAGCGCCTTCCTTCGGGGAATCACTCTGCGGATAAATTCCGGTAGGAGCGTAACCCTTTTCACCCCTGGTAATCACGATCATCTCGCCAGTGCTTTCCAAATAGCTGAAACATTTGTCAGGCAGGGACGAACGCAGAGGAATGGTCTGAACACCATTATGCTGCATCCGCTCTGCAAACTCACAAATGTGATAGAGATTGTTTCCTACCTCCAGATGGGTTTTATCGATATAGCGGCAGGTCTGTTCCAATGTTTCCCCGGAGGGGAGCGTCAGGCGGATTCTGTCGCCGTCTGGAATCCGAAACACCTCCTTATAATCTGGGGTAATGAAGCGGATTCCTTTTTCTGCCTGCCGCATGTGCCGATCCAGCCATTGCCGGATGTAGCAATAGCAGTAGATGTTGTATTCGCCCCTGTTGGGATTCAGTCGCAGCAGATAGGAATAATGCGGGGTATCCGCCCGGAAGCCATATTCGTTCCGGTCATTGCCGAAGCTGCTGTCCCGGTGCATCCAGCAGTAGGCAGAAAGGCTGCTCCGATTTTTCAGAACTCCCCCATACTGCGCATCCTCCCGCAATGCGTTGATAACTTCGTCGAACTCATGCTTGAAATCCTCGGACTTCAAGTCCCCCCGGTGGTCATCCCAGCTTGAGAAGAATTGCTCTCCGCTGCTGCCGAAATCAGCACGAAGGTGCCCAATACAGCCAGTCTGGGACATAAGCTGCTGGGAGTGGGAATAGCTGTACATCTGCTCCGCCGCCGTCATGGGGCGCAACGTCATTTCCGCTTCCATTTATCACTCACGCTCCTGTTCTTTTTGGGTTGTAATCGGCGGGATTTCTCCGATAGAGGCCAGGTAATCAATCTCCCGCTCTGCCCTTTGGCAGAGGTCTTTCAGGGCTTCATACCGATTGCTGGTATAATGACCCCAGAAATAGTTGTCCCCGTCCTTACAACGCCAGGTGACATACATATCCTTCTTGGGATGTTCCCCAAGCACGAACTCCGAATCTTTGACCTTGATGCTCTGGGTGATAATGTAGCCTGCACATTCTCTTTGCTCCATAATTCATCGCTCCTCTCTGCCTTTATTGGATTTCTGCCGGTGTTCACTTTGGTATCGCTCAAGACCCAGCGCTGCCCATTGGGGTAGCTGTTCCGATTTCAATGTTCCAAGAATGTCCTGCCGTTCAAATCGGGCTTCTTTCCCGGAGTATAGGTCAACACAGAAGCAGGCAGAGCCACGGCTGTGGGGAGATGCCCCAAAACCGCCGGTGCAGAGCTTGATCTGGTTGGTTGCCATTTGGTACTCCCGGCGCAGCACCTCCGGCTTGATAACAACAACCTTATCATTCAGATTGTCCTCATGGGAAATGGGTGTACAGTCGGTTTTGGTTAATGGTGTGGTGTCAATGCCCTGAAACTTGGGCCTGAACATTGCCACACGGGTTTTCTCAGCCTGCTGGGACAGCCGCTCCCCGTATAGCTTTGTGATTTCGCAGAAATCATCGCTGACCAAAACATCGTTATACAGCGCAACGATTTCATTCTGCTGGCAGTAGGCGCACATATAGCGCTCCTCCGGGGGAGCATTCACATTCTCTCCGAGTACCACCTCCTGATCTCCAATGTGAAAAGACTGGATGATTTCGTAATCTCCTGCCATCCGTTTATCCATAAATTTCCTCCTGATTGACTCGCTCACAGATGACCAGATACCGCTGCTTTCCGCCGCTGGCATAGGGATGGCAGGTCAGCAAGGTCAGCAGTTCCCGGCCCTCCTGGATGTGGATTTCCTCAATATCATTGGGAGCAATGATTTTCGTCTCTGCCACTTCGTATTCCAATGTTTCCCAAGGATTTTGAATGGAGACCCTGTCCCCCTGTTTCAAATCGGTGATGTAGCGAAAATACGGGAACCCATTCCACCCTCGGTGCCCGGCAATAACGCAGTTTGTATTGTCCCCGCCGATTGGCAGGCTGGTTTGGGACAAGTGGGCTACTCCGGCAGCAAGGTGGCTTTCTGTTGCTCCAAGGTAGATGGGCATCTCCACCTGAATGGCTGGAATGGTGATTACCCCAAACACATCCTCTTTCAGACCGTACTCTTTCAGAGAAAAGCTGGGGACGGTATAGTCCTGGGGACTGTCCAAGTGAATCTGCCCTTCTTCAAACAGTTGGGCATTGTATTCCTGCATGGCCTCCCACAGCCGGGCATATTGCCGCCGTTCCTGATTTGATCCGGCTTCCGTGGTTTCCACCGGCTGTGTCTGGATGGTACTCTGAAAATTCTGGGTGGTCTTTCCTATTTGCTGGTTTACCATAATCCTATTCCAGACAGGAAACAGAAAGAGAGACAGTCCAATCTGAAAAATCCCCATCATCAACACCAGAAAGATTCGCCGCATTATTCCAGCTCCCTTCGGAAGAACATCGCCGTGCCCACCAAAATTGCCAGAAGGATTACAACGCTGATCCCCGTGATAATGCCATTGAGGTATTCTTCCTCCCAGGTAGAACGAACTTCCTTGCTCTGCATCTGCTCTGCGGCGATTGCTTCGCTTTCTTCATAAGGAATTCGGGTTCCCTGGACCAACAGTCGGTGGGTATTGACGCCAAAGGGGGTACAGGTTACCAGGGTGCATCTGTCTTCGCCAGCAGTGATTCCCAGATAGTCTGTGTTGGTGGGCAAAACCGTGTGGATTTCCTCCACCTGATAGGCAAGGGTTTCATCCAGGACTTCCAGATAGAACACGTCCCCCTTTTTCAACTGGTTCAAGTCCGAGAACATCTTCTGACTAGCCATGCCGGAGTGGGCTGTCAGCACCGTGTGGGTGTTCTCTCCGCCGATGGGCAAAGAGGACCCCAGCAGGTGTCCGATTCCCAGTTCCAGGGTATCGGCATCGGTGCCATGGTAAATGGGCAGATTCACCGACAGGACAGGGATATTGACATAGCCCATAATGCCCCTTCCTGTAAGGTTCAGCAGTTCTTCATAGTTCTGAGAAGCGCCTGTCAGAGCTTCCTTGGTAAATGCACTTCCCCCCTGCACCTGGGTGCAGAGCTGGGTGTTGTAAGCCTGCGCAGCTTCTTTTGCCTTCTGAATCTCTCCAGACTCGGTCTTTTCCAGCTGCTGCTGATAGGCGGTGTGAATCTGGGATTGGTGCCGTGCATTGTAGAAGTTGGAAATCAGCGGATACAGCGTCAGCCCCAGGGCAAGGACAAAGAGAAGCACTGCAGCCGCAACAGTGGATTTTGTCTTCATACTACCTCCTGAAATGGGAATGCCCCGGAAGGAAGCTCCCTCCGGGGCATAAAAATCAACGTTTGGTTTTCTTCTTCCGGCAAACCAGGACAATCAAGCACAGCGCTCCTGCCATCAGCACAATGCCGCCTACCGTAAACATCCAGGTGCCGTAGTCACCGGTCTGGGGCAGGTCAAAGCCCTTGGTATTGATAACTGTCAGCGGTGCCTGGGCATTGGCAGAAGCTTCATCTGCCAGCATCGTAACTGCATTGCCGTCCACCGTTGCGGATGCTGTCATATAGTTGTGAACAAGCTGGGCCTGGGGAATGTTTGCCAGATCCAGATCCAGGCCGCCGTCAGACACGAAATTGGGATCGTTCTGCAGAACACCCAGCACATCCTGGGAGTAAATATCACAGGGACGGGAAGCATCGTCAGAGGCGGTAATCACCACATGAATGTCCTCTTTCAGAAGCGTATAGCCATTGGCAGTCTCCACCTCCGTGATGACATATTCATCCTCTTCACAGCCCAGCAGCAGAATATGGCCCTGAGCGCCTTCCAGCGTTACCGGCGTAAAGACGGTGCCGTTCTCTTCGTTCTCCGCACGACCATTTACATAATATTTTCCTTCTGCCGCATTCAGTTCGGCGGTCAGCCAATACTTATCGGTGGCGTTGTAGATCTTGAATTGTACATGGTCGTACATGCCCGTCTCCGCAGCTGTTTCGGCATCCACATCGGAGAACAGCTTGGTCAGATCAATGCCGAAGCTGTAGACGTGGCAGTCATCAATCAGGGTGTCATAGTAGTCGGTGCTGGTACGCTTCCAGGTCAGCACCACCTTGTTGTCATTGCCTTCTTGACCATAGGAGAAGGTGGTGTCGGAGTGAATGGCAGCCGTGTAGGAAATACGCATGGTGTAGTTGGAGTAACCGGCGTACAGAATGCCATTGACATTCTCGGTATCCCCATTGATTTCAGACAGTCCCGCTTCCGTCATGTCGATGGTCATATGACGGCCATCTTCTGTGTAGGCCACGGTGAATTTCCCATCTGCCTGGGTCCAGGTGGTTACCGGATCGGCGCAGGCAGCATCGGTGAAGAACTGAATCTTCACCCCGTCTTCCTGTTTGTAGCTTAGGCCCTCAGACAGGGTATCGTAGAAGCTGTAGGTGGTCAGTGCGGTTGCCTGGGAAGTGATGGTGGGCAGGCCGGACAGAATCTGATACTCCATCACATCCCCTGCCGAGCCGGTAGCGTTATGGGCAAAGCCATCGGTGATTTCCTCGGTGCCGTTGTTCTTGCCGGTATCCTGGGCAGATTCCCGAACCTGCTTTTCCAGGGTGGGAATACCAGTTTCGTTTTTCGGATAGACCACCACATTATAGTTCCACTGGTGACCACCCTCCGGGGATTCAGATTCTTCATTGCCGGAAACAGTGGTCATGGGCAGGGACACAAAGAACGGGGCTGTGGTGCTGGTAATGGACTCATTGGTTTTTGTTTCCAGGCACAGGTACAAGCCGGTATCCAGACCGGTGATCTTGGTCTTGCCGTACTCGTTGGTCAGGTCCATGGCCGTTGCACTGTCGCTGGCTGCGATGTAGGTTTCCAGAGCATTTTTTACCGTGGTGGCATTCTCTGCCAGAGCATCTGCCAGTGCCTTGTTCAGTGCGTCGGAGGTATAGTAGTAATTGGCTGCATCCAGCTTGTCGGTGGCATCAGCGTTCTCATACCGGCCTGCACCATCTGCAAGGCCGATGGCTGCCAGCAGGTCAGTAGAAGCAGTCTTCTCGAATCCATACAGCACCTGGGTCAGGTTGTAGTCGGGGTGCTGGTCATTGGAAGACTCAGTAAAGGTCACAACATCCGCCACCCGGAGAATGGTAAACTCCACGCCTTTCAGGGCATAGCCATAGCTAGTCTCCCCGTTACCCAGGGCATGACCGGTGTCACCGCCCAGCACCTGTTCCACATAGCTTTCCTGCCAACCGGTGGACACGAAGGAATCCTCGTTCCAGACACCATCTTTGGCAGCGGCGGTCCAGTTGTATTTGAAGATTGTCAGAGAGCAGTCCGCATCCTGCTGAATAACCGCATCTGCAGTTTCGGCGGCGGATACAGGAACGGCACAGCAAAGGCACATCATCAGCGCCAGGCACAGGGTAAATGCTTTCATCAGTTTGGTTTTCATTTGTTTTTTCTTCCTTTCAAAATTGATTATTGATATTTGGGCACAGAAAAGCCAGGGTCTATCCCTGGCACAGTAGCATATTGCAGTCACATCATTTCCTCCGTTCTTTTCGATAGGAAACAGTCAGCATCACTCCGCAGATAACCATACAGGCAAAGCGTGCAGCCTGGAACAGTGCAGCAGAGGTTCCGCCGGTTTCCGGCAATTTAAAGATTTCACAGTTCACCACCCGAAAAGACAAGCTCAGCTGGTCCGCCGGAAGTCGGCCTTCAAAGGCAGGCTCCGTCAGAAGAGAATACCCTTCTGGAGCCTCCAATTCGGTAACCCGGTAGAGTAGTCCCGGATGCAGGCCGGTCCATTCCAAGTATCCATCATCCCCGGAAGTCAGCGTACCGTCCGGGCTGTCGGAGTTAAAGCAGCAGCCTTTTGTGACCATAGAGGAATCGGTACACACAACACGCTGCCATGCTGCGCCATCCTCACTCCATTCCAGCAGGAAGGTTGCTCCGGCCAGAGGTTCTCCACGGCTGTCCACTTTCTGGATCGTGATTTTTCCCGGACGCAGTGCATTGGTGAAGATAACCCGGGCAGTTTCCCCTGCCTTCACCGCCACCGTCTGCGGATTCTCACTGGTGCAGTGATACAGGCTGTCTTCCGGAAGCAGTTCCTCAACCGTATAGGTTCCCGGCTGCAGTTTCCCTGTTAGAATCAATCCCCTTGCATCGGTAGTAAAGGGAGAACCAGGAATTTCTGCACCGGTGGCATCCATAATACGGAACTTCCAGCCCTGCACACTTCCCTCCGACGCCATGTTTTTTTGAATCTGAATCTTTCCATATTGGGTATTGGTATAGCTTACCTCTGCCTGGGCACCGACTGTAACCGTTACCTGCTTTTCTACTGCTGCATCGTACTCCCAATAGGTTTCATCCCGGTCGTGCAGTTCCCGGACGGTATACTGTCCAGGAAGCAGCATATTCGAGTAGGCATACCCATCGGCATCTGTTTTCAGGGTAGCAATCACCTTTTCCGCAGCATCCAGAATCTGGAAATTCCACCCTTCCGGCGAACCATTAACGGCATTCTTCCGGATGCGGAGATTGCCATAATGGGTGTTGATAAAGGTCACACTGGCAGTCTGATTCGGAATGATCTGAACCAGTTTCACCGTGGAATCGCATACCCAGTAGGCATCCTCTACCGGGACTTCTTTGGCATACAGTGTTCCTGGAGCCAAGTCTGGAACCAGGACAGTTCCATCCGCTCCTGTGGTGAATGGTGATCCTGCAATGGGCTGGGTACAGGCAGCGTCTGTATAAAGGCCGATTTTCCAGCCATTCAGGTTCTTTCCTGTGTTCGTGGTCTTGATCAGCTGGACACTGCCCGTATTTCGTTTGTTGTGGAAGCTGACTGTGGCCGTCTCGCCAGGAACCAAAGTCACCCGTTGGGGGTTGGCTTCTGCACAGGTGTACAGGCCACTGATCGTAGGGTCTGCATTCCCCAGTTCCTTGACATATACCGTTCCTGCATCCAGGCCGGGAACAGACAGAGTGCCGTTGACATCCGTTGTGTGAGGGCCGGAAATCAGGCTGGTACAGTTCTGATCGGCGTAAATTCCGAATTGCCAGCCAGCAAGGTTTTTCCCGTCCTCCGTTGTTTTGGTCAGGCGCAATGTACTGGTCAGATCCGGAACATTCAGCGTAAAGTACACCGCCTCCTGTGCCTGGACCTCTGGTGTTTTGCAGGACATCAGCTTCTGCTGTTCCCACTTTTCCCAGACATAAAATACCTGGTCATCCAAGCTGGGAACGGTTTTATAGGCAGAAACCACCGTCTCCGGAATGGGACCGTTGGCCGTTATGGTCAGGGTATTTCCGCTGCGGGTGAAGGTCAGCTGGGATGTATTGGTGAAGGTGTACTGGCTGAGAATGCCATTAGCGTCCGTCAGAGAGAGGCTGTACGCTCCGCTGCCGTTGGGAGTCATCGTGTAAGCAGGTGCGCCAGACCGGCTGCTGGATGCAAAGCTGGGAATGGTGTAGTGCTGCGCCATTTTCCCTGCAATGTCCAGATAGGCATCGTCCATTCCATCCAGGTAAAAGGTTGTCCCCCAGACAGCGCTGGCACAATACAAGACCGGTTTGATGGCATCATACAAGGTGCTGTCATAGAGGGTATAGGGCGGATACGGGCTGCGCCAGCCGCAGGCAATCTCCCAGACAATGGCCTGGGTTGCGGCATGGCGGCAAAGCTTCTGATACCGCAGGCTTTGCTCATCCTTTTTGCTGGCGATTTCCCTTTGTCCATAGAGCAGGGCTACCCCAATGGCTTCCACCTGGTCCCGGTTCAGCCGATATAGTGCGCCGGAGCCATCTTCCATGCTGTCGATGGTATATGAAGTGCCGTAATGCCCGCCGGAATTTCCCAGTTCCACACCCGGTTCAATGCAGTAGGCAACATAGTAGTTGTTGGCATATCCCGGCTGGTTGGTCAGGTACAGAGAATACAGCGGCAGGATGTTCTTGTGCTGAATATACCCCTGGGCAGGGATATCAATGCCGCCGTTTTGCAGCGTCAAATTGGCGAAGGCATTGGGCGCACCCACAATTTCTGCATCTGCCAGGAGCGCAATACTGCTTTCCACATTGCCTGCAATGAATGGGATGGTTTCCTCCGGCAGTGTTTCATCCTGCACGGTAGGAGCTGTTGTTTCCGTTGTAGGTTCTTCTGTCTGCGTAATTGTTTCCGGTGCTGCTGTTTCCTCCGGTATCTGGGTTGGTTCGATCTGGGATGCATTTGCAACCGGGAGTATTCCCAGAACCATGACCAGAATCAGAAGAAACACCAGCCACCGCTTCCAGATTGGTTTCATAGTGCCTATTTCCTTTCACAAAAAATGACCTCTGTCAGCAACGGACAAAGGCAAAAGGCGATTCCTGTATCTTCTTTTTCAGAGAGTACGGGTAGTTTAGAGGGGGTGAGGTGTGGAGAGGGGGAACCGCCAATTCCGCTTTTTTCCAAAGGAAAAATGGGCAGACTGCCCCCTTGAAAGTAAGATTATCGCTGCAGGTCCCGCTGCCGCTTCCGATAAAATTCCAGAGCTTTCACAATCGTATCTTCAATCTTTTGTGCGGGCGTCCCCGGGGCAAAATACTTGCTGATACGCTCTTTGGGAATCTTGAACTGCTCTTTCTGATTGGGTTTTTCCTCCTGTAAAATCGAGAGAATCACATCCGGATTGAGTCTCCCCTCCTCTGCATATTTCCGGATTTTCATAGCCTGGGCATGAGACGGTGTGCAGTCCTCGGTAATCATGGTTTCGTATAGTACCTGCTGCTCCTGCTGCGCCAAGTAGGAAAGCTCCACCGCAGGACGAAGAGCAATTTGCAGCTTGTCTTTTTCTTTCAGAACTGTGTTGTCTACCAAGTCCAGGATTTCGGGCACCAGGGCTGTCAGGCGGATGTAACGCTGAATTTGTGTGTTGCTGTCTAAAGAATTTTCAGCAAGCATCTCCCTGGAAGATTTTCCCAACTTCTGTCCCAGTGGGACAGAAGTTAAATCCGTTCGTGTTCCCTGTTGCCTTCGTATCGCATCCAGCTTCATCTTATAGGCAAAGGCTTTCTCCGATGGCAGAATCTGTTCCCGCTGCAAATTGGAATCCACCATGACTACCACTGCTTCTTCCAATGTCAGATCCCGCACCACACAGGGAATTTTAGTCTTGCCTGCCAGTTCGCAGGCAGCCTTCCTGCGGTGGCCTGCCACCATTTCATAGCGGCCATCTTCCTTTTGCCGGACAATAGCCGGGACCAGAACACCGTACTGCTTGACGCTGTCTGCCATCTCCGTCATGCTCTCATCCATACGAACTTTGAATGGATGGTCCGGGAAATCGTCAATGAGGCCAAGGGAGATTTCCTCAACTCTGGGCTGCGCCGCAAGATCCCGCTCTTGCTGGGTGGTAAACAGGCTATCTATGGATGTCAGAAGACTTGCTGCGCTGTTTTTCTCCAATCTCCATTACCTCCTTTACCAACAGTCTGTAGGCTTCTGCTGCCCGTCCCCTGGGTTCATGCTTGAAAATGCTGTGGTTGGCTGTGCTGATCTCTGCCAGCCGAACGGTTGCCGGGATTTCTGCCTGCAGAATCGGCAGTTGCTTTCCATAGGCCGCCTTCACCGAGGCTACAATGTCCTTTCGAAAATTGGTGTCGTTTGCCATAGTCATAAACACGCCGCCAATCTTCAGTTTTGGATTGATCTGCCGTTTGATGTTGTAGACTGTATTAACCAGTTCCGTCATGTTCTCAGCAGCAAAATACTCTGCCTGGACCGGAATCAGTACATAATCCGATGCAGACAGAGCATTGATCACCAGCATACCCAGAGACGGGCGGCAGTCCAGAAGAACATAGTCATAGTCCTTTTTGATCTGGTCCACGTA
>CASFNR010000032.1 GCA_949296115.1 uncultured Eubacteriales bacterium
GTGCCGGGACGGCCCATTCAGTATCAGACGACCCCTGATTTTCTGCGAACATTCGGCATTTCCTCCCTGCAGGAGCTGCCCCCCATTGAGAAGATCACTTTCGGGGAACCCATTGAATTACCCCAGGAACAGCCGGCGGAGGAACCCCAATGATTTGGCTGCTCATTCTGGGAATTCTGGGAGGGATTGCCTGTATTCCCCTGGGGGTATCGCTGGCGTACGATGCCAAGGGCCCCCGATGTGCGGTGCGTGTGGGTCCGGTGACGGTGTTTCGCTACCCCGGGAAAGTCCGGAAGGAAGAGAAAAAGAAGTCGACCACGCCCCCGGAGGAGGGGGAAGGGAAAAAGGAAACGCCTCCGAAACCAGAAAAAACAGCAGAAGAAAAAACCTCCCAGGAGGAAGAATCCCCCGCTCCGGAGCGACAGGAGGAGCAAGGCGGCAGCCTGAGCGGGCTGATGCCCTTTGTAAAACTGGGCTGGCAATTTCTGGGGGCGCTGCGGCGGAAGCTGGTGGTCAACCGACTGGAACTGAACCTGATATTAGGGGGAGATGACCCCTGTGATCTGGCGGTGAACTATGGCAGAGCCATGGCGGTAAAAGAAAGCCTGATGCCCCTGCTGGAGCGGTATATCACCATCCGGAAACGGAAAATTGACATTTCCTGGGACTTTGAAGCGTCCCAGACCCGGGTCACAGCCCTGGCAGAAATTACCATTACCCTGGGCCGGGCGCTGGCATTGGCGCTGGTTTACGGCGTACAGGGGCTGAAGGAATATTGGAACTGGAAAAAGAAACCCAAAGGCGGTGCGGAACATGAGTCAGAAACTACCCAACATGCTGGAGACAGCCATTCAGAAAATCCGTGAGATGGTGGATGTGAATTCCGTGATTGGCAGCCCCATTACCACGCCGGACGGGGTAACCATCATTCCCGTGTCCAGGGTGAGCGTGGGTTTTGCGGGAGCCGGTTCGGACTTGTCCAAGAAGGGCTCCGGCGCCCAGGACCCCATTGGCGGCGGCGCCGGCGGCGGAGTCAAAGTAACGCCCCTGTGCTTTTTGATTATCAAGGACGGAAGCGTCCGGATGCTGCCTGTCCCGGAGCCTGCCAACTCCACGGCAGACCGGATTGTGGAGATGATTCCCGATACCCTGGAAAAGCTCACCGCCTTCCTGGATGCCCGGAAGGAGAAGGAATCGTGAAGTGCCTTTGGCGCTTGCTGACGGCGATTTCCTGGATTGCGGTGTCCTGCGGCCTGCTTGCAGCGGGATGGCTGCTCAGCGGCGGCCGGTTTGACTCGGTACTGGCGGTGTTGGCGGCATACGTCGCCCTTGCGGGCCTGGCATATGGCACCGGAAAGGGAATCGTGACCATGATTCAATACAGCCGTGCCCAAAATGGGGAGAAAACGGAATAATCATCCTTCCCCGGGGCAAACTAGCTTCGGGTGAGAAAGATGAAACGAATTTTCGCCGGAACGGCGGCTGCGTTGCTGGCCGCCGTTCTGTTTTTGCCGATGCGGTGCCGGGGCGTCTCCGCCCGGAGCGCCTATGTGCTGGATGCGGTCAGCGGCCGGGTTCTGTATGAAAAGGAAGCGGGAGAGGAAAGCCTGATTGCCAGTACCACCAAGATTATGACGGCTCTGGTGGTCTGCGAGCAATGCAACGTCCTGGACCGGATGCGGATTCCCAAGGAAGCGGTGGGCATTGAAGGCTCCTCCATGTACCTGAAGGAGGGAGAGGTGCTGACGTTGCAGGAACTGCTCTACGGTCTGATGCTCTCTTCCGGAAACGACGCGGCAGTGGCTCTTGCCATCTACTGCGGCGGCACGGTGGAGGGGTTCGTGGGGATGATGAACGACAAGGCCCGGGCCCTGGGCCTGACGGACACCCACTTTGAAAATCCCAACGGTCTGGACGCTCCGGGACATTGTTCCACTGCCCGGGATTTGGCGGTGCTGGCGGCCTATGCCATGGAAAATCCCATTTTTTACAAAACCGTTTCCGCCAAAAATGTGCGGATCGGGGAGCGCTGCCTGACCAACCACAACAAGCTTCTGTGGCAGGTGGAGGGGGCGGACGGCGTGAAAACCGGTTTTACCAAGGCGGCGGGGCGGATTCTGGTGTCCAGCGCCACCCGGGATGGACGGCGGCTGATTTGCGTCACCATCCACGACCCGGATGACTGGAAGGACCACAAAGCCCTGCTGGAAACGGGATTTGAACAGTACCAGCCGGAAAAAATCCTCTCCGCCGGCGACCTGGTGGGTACGGTGGAAGTGGCGGGCGGTGAAAACCAGCGGGTGGAGATTCTGGCGGCGGAGGACTTTTCCTATTCCCTGTCCCGGGAGGAACGGCCCCAGCTGGTTCTGCCCGGCCCGGGATTTGTGTACGCCCCGGCGGTGGAGGGGGCGGAGGCCGGATGGGTCTATGTAACCATCAACGGGAACGCAGTGGGAAAGGTCCCCACGGTGTTCGGGGAAACCATTGAAAAGCAGTCGGAGCAAAAGCAGTCGCTGTGGCAGTGGCTGTTTGGATAGCGGGACAGAGAAAGGGAGTGTGCACCATGGCAGAACGGATACAGAAATTGATCTCCGCCCGGGGCCTTGCCTCCCGGCGGACGGCGGAAACCTGGATTCAGGAAGGGCGGGTCACGGTGAATGGGGTGACCGCCCGGCTGGGCGATACCGCTGACCCCCGGCAGGATACCATCCTGCTGGACGGGAAGCCCTTGCCGGAGGGACGGGCGGGGGTGTACATTCTGCTGCACAAGCCCCGGGGATATGTGACCACCTTGTCCGACGAGAAGGGGCGTCCCAACGCCGCTCAGCTGGTGGAGGACTGCGGCGTCCGAGTGTATCCGGTGGGGCGGCTGGACATGGACTCCGAGGGGCTGCTGCTGTTTACCAACGACGGGGAATTTGCCAATGCCCTGATGCACCCCAGGCGGGAAGTGAAAAAGACATATGACGTGTGGGTGAGCGGCTATGTTCCCGGGGCGGAAATCCGGCTGTCCCGGCCCATCGAGCTGGACGGATACATCATTCGCAGACCCCAGGTGAAGCTGGTGAAGGCGGAGGGGAGCCGGGCCCGGTTCCGGATTGTGATTCATGAGGGCCGGAACCGACAGATTCGCCGGATGTGCCAGGCGGCAGGAATGACGGTTATCCGGCTGCGCCGGATTCAGGAAGGCAGTCTGACACTGGGCAGTCTCCCGGCGGGGAAATGGCGGTATCTGACGGAGGAAGAAGTCCGCCGCCTGCGGCAGGAATAGAACCGGCAGAAAGATATTTTGCAAGGAAGCGGATTTTTACTTGCAAAAAAAAGGTTTGTTTGCTACTATGGTTGTACATTCGGCAGAACGTGGCCAGGGTACAGGAGGCAGCTATGAGCTACGACATTTTATCGATATTGCAGGAAAAAGAATCCGGATTTTCCAAGGGGCAGAAGCGGATTGCCAGCTATATCATGGATTCCTATGACAAGGCGGCGTTTATGACCGCCAACCGGCTGGGCAAGACCGTGGGGGTGTCGGAATCCACCGTGGTCCGCTTTGCCGTGGACCTGGGATTTGACGGGTATCCCAGCATGCAGAAGGCCATGCAGGAAATGGTTCTCAACCGGCTGACCTCGGTGCAGCGGCTGGAGGTGGCCAATGACCGCATCGGCGACCAGGACGTGGTGTCTATGGTGCTCCATTCCGACATGGAGAAGCTGCGCCAGACCGAGGAAGTGGTGGACCGGGGGGAATTCCGGGAGGCGGTTGCCGCCATCCTGAAGGCCAAGCGGCTGTACATCCTGGGGGTGCGGAGCGTGGCGCCTCTGGCCAACTTTCTGGGTTATTACCTGAACTATATGTTCAATAACGTCCATGTAATCTCCGGCTTCAGCGCAGGAGAGATGTTTGAGAAAATTGTAAGCGTGAATTCCGAGGATGTGATTATTGCGTTTTCCTTCCCCCGGTATTCCGCTCCCACCGCCAAGGGCGCCCGGTATTGCCGGTCCGCCGGCGCCACGGTAATCGGCATCACCGACAGCAAGCTGTCCCCTCTGGGCCAGTGCAGCGACCATGTGCTGGTGGCCAAGAGCGACATGGTGTCCCTGGTTGACTCCCTGGTTGCGCCCCTGAGTCTGGTGAATGCCCTGATTGTGGCGGTGGCGGCCAAGCGGGAGAAGGAACTGTCCCAGACCTTTGCCAACCTGGAGCGGATCTGGGATGAATATGACGTATACGAAAAGCAGGCGGAACGATGAAGCAGTTTGATGGAATCGTGATTGGCGGCGGCCCCGCCGGGATGTTTGCCGCCATTACCGCCGCCCGGCGGGGCAGCCGGGTGCTGCTGCTGGAGCGGAATGACCGCCTGGGGAAGAAACTGCTGATTACCGGCAAGGGCCGCTGCAACGTCACCAACGACTGCACGGCTCAGGAGGTCCTGCAAAACATTCCCCGGAATGGCCGTTTCCTGTACAGCGCCATGACCGCCTTCCCGCCGGAACGGGTGAAGGCGTTTTTTGAGGAACGGGGCTGTCCTCTGAAAACCGAGCGGGGCAACCGGGTGTTTCCGGCGTCGGACCGCGCTGTCTCCATCCTGGACTGCCTCCGGGGGGAGATGAAGCGGCTGCCCATTACGGTACGGACCGCCCGGGCCAGCGGAATTATGATGGAGCAGGGGCATGTCTGCGGCGTGCGGACACACCAGGAGGAATTCCAAGCGGACTGGGTGATTCTGGCTACCGGCGGGCTTTCTTATCCTGCCACCGGTTCCACCGGCGACGGCTACGCCATGGCGGCGGAGCTGGGCCACACCATTGTACCCGGAGAAGGGAGCCTGGTCCCCCTGGAAACTGCCGGACAGGATTGCCAGGATATGCAGGGGTTGTCTCTGCGCAATGTAGGGGTCAGACTGGTGAATGCAAAGGGGAAGGTGCTCTACCGGGACTTCGGGGAGCTGCTATTCACCCATTTCGGCGCTTCCGGGCCCACGGTGCTCTCTGCCAGCTGCCACCTGAAGGGGGAGGGCTGCCGGCTGATTATTGACCTGAAGCCTGCCCTGGAGGAGGGAAAGCTGGACGACCGGATTCTCCGGGATTTGGAGAAATTTCAGAACCGTTCCATGGAAAATGCCCTGACGGAGCTGCTCCCCCGGAGCATGATTCCGGTGGTGCTCCGCCGGCTGGAAATTGACCCCAATCTGCAGGCAAATTCCCTGACCCGGCAGAAGCGGCGGGCCATGGTGGAACTGCTGAAGGGATTTTCCGTGGAGATTACCGGCAAGCGTCCGGTGGCGGAGGCCATTATCACCAGCGGCGGCGTGAAAGTGTCGGAAATCGACCCCAAGACCATGGAATCCAAGCTGGCGGCGGGACTGTACTTCGCCGGGGAGATCATCGACTGCGACGCCTACACCGGCGGCTTTAACCTGCAGATTGCCTGGGCCACGGCCTATGCTGCCGGAACCGCTGTGCCGGAGCCGTAAAAAACAAGCATTGACAAACAGGCAATCGTGTAATAAAATAGCCTGCAGATAGTGATACAGATACATTTTTAAGGGGGAACTGTCTATGTACGAGAAACTCGTGGCCTACGCTGCCAAGCAGCTGGAACTGGATGCTGCCGAGATTACACCGGACTCCACCTTTGAAAGCCTGGGTATCGATTCTCTGGATGTGGTCGAGATGATTATGGATCTGGAGACCGAGCTGGGCGTGGAGCTGGAGATGGAAGATCAGAAGATCGAAACCTTCCAGGAACTGGCTGACTTCATCGAGTCCAAGCTGGCCTAAATAAATATCAGCCTTGTTATCAGTCCGTCCGGCTTATAACAAGGTCGCACTAGCCGGGGAGATAGCGGTGCCCTGTACCTGCAATCCGCTATAGCAGGGGCGAATCCCCACACCCGGGCAAGTTTGTATATTGTCTGACCTGCGTAAGTGATGTTGAGAGATCGGTCTTGCGCAACGGAATCCCGTGAACCATGTCAGGTGGGGAACCAAGCAGCATTAAGCGGATCTTTCCGTGTGCCGCGGGGTTGCCGTTCTTGAGTTAACTGCGCTGGTTACGGATATGCAGCTTGTTCAAATGTGGGTGTGCGATCTTGTTATGAGCCGGCGGCTTTTTATCCAGAGCAAGAAAGGATGAGGATGCTTTGTCCACTTATCAGGCCTTATACCGGAAATACCGTCCTCAGACTTTTGACGATGTGTCCGGGCAGCAGGCGGTGACCCAGACCCTGAAAAATCAGCTGATGACCGGGAAAATGAGTCACGCCTATCTGTTCACCGGCTCCCGGGGCACCGGTAAGACCAGCTGCGCCAAGATTCTGGCCAAGGCAGTGAACTGCCTGCACCCGGAGGGGGGCAATCCCTGCAACCGCTGCGAGGCCTGCCGGGCCATTGACGCCGGTTCCTGCATGGACGTGCTGGAAATCGATGCCGCCTCCAACAACGGCGTGGACAATGTCCGGGATTTGCGGGATGATGCCATTTACACCCCTTCCCAGGTGAAAATGCGGGTGTATATCATCGACGAAGTGCATATGCTCTCCCTGTCGGCCTTCAACGCTCTGCTGAAAATCATTGAAGAACCGCCGGAGCACCTGCTTTTCATCCTGGCCACCACGGAGCTGCACAAGGTTCCGGCCACCATTCTGTCCCGGTGCCAGCGGTTCTCCTTCCGGCGGATCAGCCAGGAGGATATCGCCGCAAGACTGCAGTATGTGGCCTACCAGGAGGGAATCGACCTGGATGACAGCGCCGCCCGGGTGCTGGCCAGACTGGCTGACGGGGGAATGCGGGACGGCCTGAGTCTGCTGGACCAGTGCGCCTCTGCGGTGTCCGGGGAGCTGACCGCCCAGCAGGTCTATGCCTGCCTGGGCATTGCGGGAGAGCAGGTCTGCGGCGAACTGATGGGCTATATTGCGGCCCATGATACCCGCAGCGCCCTGGAACTGTTCAACCGGCTCTACGCCGAGGGGAAAGACCTGGGGGCCATGCTGGATGAGCTGGCCTGCATGACCCGGGATCTGCTGATTCTCCACACGGCGGGCCAGGGGGGAATTCCTATGCTGTCCGGGGTGGCATCAGATCAGGAGGCCATGGCGCTGACCAAGGTGCTGTCCAGCGCCGAACTGGTGCGGATGCTGAACCTGCTGCAGACCACCATGGCGGGCTTCACCAGAAGCAGCAGCCGCCGGATGGACGGGGAACTGTGCATTGTCCAGATGTGCCGGCCGGAACTGAATCTGGATGCCGAGGCCTTGAACGCCCGGCTGACCCGTTTGGAGGAGCAGATCAAGACCGGCAGCTTTGTCCCCGCCCAGACATCCCCGGCGCCTGCCCAGGCCCAGCCGAAACCGGAGCCGGAGAAAACTGTCCCGGTACCGGAGCCGGAGGAGCCGCCGGAGCAGCCGCCCCTGGAAGAGATGCCCATGGGGTTCTGGTCAGAGCTGTGCGCCGCCGTGCGCAAGGAGCTGGGACCGCCAATCAGCGGTTTCTTTGCGGCCACGCCCAATGCCCCAGTGCAGGGGGCTTTGGTGGGAGATACTCTGGAGCTGCGCTGCGGCAACGATTTTACGGCGAAAATGCTGGACAAGCCGGAAATCCTGAATGTGGTCTCCCGGAAGGCCAGCGTGATGCTCAATCGGAACTTCCGGGCGGTGGTGGTGGATTTGTCGGCCCGGCCCGCAGGCAATCCCCGGCTGGAACAGCTGATGAACTTTGGGAGAAACCATCCCGACATTGTAAAAATCAGAGAATAACAAATTTTTGCTGAGAATAGGAGAATGTACCATGGCGAAAGGTGGATTCCGGGGGATGCCCGGAGGAATGAATCAGGCCGCAATGATCAAGCAGGCCCAGAAAATGCAGCAGGAGATGCTGCGGATGCAGGAAGAGCAGGAGAGCAAGACCTTCACGGCGGCTTCCGGCGGCGGCATGGTTTCCGCCACCGTCAACGGCAAGCATGAGCTGGTGAATCTGGAGATCAAGCCCGAAGCCGTAGACCCGGAGGACGTGGAAATGCTCCAGGACATGGTGGTTGCAGCTGTCAACGAGGCCATGCGTGCGGCAGATGCCGAGGCGGCCAATAATATGTCCCGGCTCACCGGCGGCCTGAATCTGGGCGGCCTGTTCTAAGGAGGACCTATGCAGTTTTTCCCTGCGGCGCTGCAGAACCTGGCGGACCAGTTTGCACGGCTGCCGGGAATCGGCGGAAAAACCGCCCAGCGGCTGGCGTTTTATGTACTGAGCCTGCCCATGGAGGAGGCCCAGGAGTTCGCCCAGGCCATTGTCCAGGCCAAGCAGGAGGTGCATACCTGTCCCCGGTGCCAGAATCTGACGGACCGGGAACTGTGCCCCATCTGTGACGACGATACCCGGGACCAGAGCATCATCTGCGTGGTGGCGGAACCCAAGGATGTGATTGCCATGGAGCGCTCCCGGGAGTTCCGGGGGGTGTACCATGTGCTCCACGGGGTGATTTCCCCTCTGAATCATGTGACCCAGGACGACATCCGAATCAAGGAGCTGCTCCAGCGCGTGGGAGCGGGCAACGTCCGGGAGGTCATCATGGCAACCAATCCGGATACGGAAGGGGAGGCCACCGCCATGTATATTTCCCGGCTGCTGCGGCCCATGGAAGTGAAGGTAACCCGCCTGGCCTATGGCGTGCCGGTGGGCAGTCAGCTGGAATATGCCGACGAGGTGACACTGTCCAGGGCGCTGGAAGGCAGACAGGAAATGTAAGAAGATACCAATGCCTCCGAATTGTTCGGGGGCATTGCTTTTGAGGGAAAGGAGAGAAAGTCCGTGCGTTTGCTTTTTACCATGGATACCAAGGATTATGACCCGGAGGGCAAGGCCTTTGTCCGCCCGTCGGCCCGGTGCATTACCACCCGGGAGGGACGGGTCGCCATGGTTTACAGCCGGAAGTATAACTATTACAAGTTCCCCGGGGGCGGTATTGAGGCCGGGGAAACCCGGGAGCAGGCCCTGGTCCGGGAGACGGCGGAGGAAGCGGGGCTGCGGATTCTCCCGGACTCCGTTCAGCCCTACGGCTATGTCCACCGGGTTGAGAAAAGCGACCAGCCGGGGGAAGCTTATTTCGTCCAGGATAATTTCTATTATCTGTGCCGGACGGAACCCCAGCCCGGACGGCAGGAACTGGACGACTACGAAGCAGAGGAGGGCTTTACCCTGACCTGGGTGGAACCGGAGACAGCGATTGCGGTCAACCGGGAGCGGGACCATGGCCCCAAGAATCAGAATATGCTGGAGCGGGAAGCCCGGGTGCTGGAACTTCTGATAGCGGAGGGGTACTTTTCCCTGTGACTCCGGCAGAGAAAATGCTCCCGGCCGATTTTGTTCGGCCGGGAGCGTCTGATTATTTGGAGGGTTGTGCTTTTGCGCTGGATTTTGCCGGGCGGCGGGATTTGCTCAGAAAGCCTATCGGCATCTGGGAAATCAAAACGGCCAGGAACACCAGACCGCAGCCCAGCAGTTCCGTACCAGTCATGGTTTCTTTCAGCAGCCACCAGCCGCCCAGAGCGGCGAATACCGACTCCAGGCTCATGATCAGAGAAGCAGTGGTGGGTTCCAGATCTTTCTGCCCCACAATCTGCAGGGAATAGGCAACACCCATGGACAGTACGCCGGCAAACAGCAGCGGCCCCCAGCAATGGAGCAGATCTTCGGGGTTCACGGTTTCCGTGGCGGCGACAAAGGGGGCGGACAGCAACGCTACCACCAGACTCTGGACGCAGTTCAGCCGCAGCCCATCCAGTCCAACCGCAAAGCGGTCAATGCAGGTAATCTGCACCGCAAAGGCCAGCGCACATCCCATCAGCAGCAGATCGCCCCGGTTAATCCGGCCTACCCCGGCGCAGCTGAGCAGATACAGTCCCACTACCGCCAGCGCCACGCTGAAGAAGGCAATTTTCGGCACCTTCCGGCCCAGGAACAGTCCGAGGATGGGCACCAGAACAATATACATGGCGGTAATAAAGCCCGCCTTTCCTGCGTCGGTGTACACCAGTCCCACCTGCTGCAAACTGGCCGCCACGAAGAGGGCAGCGCCGCAGATCAGCCCGGTTTTCCACAACGCCGGATTTTTCCACTTTTCCAGGGACTGGGCAAAGGTACAGTGTCCCCGGTCCATCAGGAAGCTGCATATCACCAGGAATACCACCGCCAGCAGGCAGCGCACGGCCTGGAAGGTAAAGGGCCCGATCAGGTCCATGCCCACGCTCTGGGCAATAAAGGCAAACCCCCAGATGACGGTTGCCAGGAGCAGGCTGAGACTGCCCCGCAGTTGATTTTTCACCATAACATCACCGCCGGATACTGTAGCACATTTCCGGGGAAAATGCAAGATGCATTGCTTTTTCTCTTTCCTGTGGTATAATAGGGGAGAAAAATGAAATACCGCCGGGACGGCATTCGGCTCCGGGGTATGGCACAGGAGGAAACAACCATGGAACAAACGACAAAAATTCCGGAACGGTCGGAAATTGCCCAGGCGGACAAATGGGCCATTGAGGACCTGTATGCCACCGACGAGGCGTGGGAGGCGGAGCTGGCGACCCTGACTCAGGATCAGCAGGCCCTGGCGGCCTTTGCCGGACGGCTGGGAGAGAGCGGTCAGACCCTGTACGACTATCTGTCTCTGGCGGAGTCTACCAATGTAAAAGCGGACCGGCTGGGCAACTATTGTATGCGCCGCAGCGACGAGGACACCCGCAACGCCTTCTATCTCGCCATGACCGGCAAGTTCATGACCACCGCCGTGGCTTTGAGCGCCGCCTGCAGCTTCGACACCCCCGAGATTATGGAACTGTCCGAGGAAACCCTGGAGCAGTTCTACCGGGACTGCCCCAAGCTGGAGCGGTACCGCCGCTACCTGACCGACCTGCGCCGTCGGAAGGCCCACACCCTGTCTGCGGCGGAGGAAAAGCTGCTGGCTGCCGCCGGAGAGATGGCCCAGACGCCGGATACGGTGTTCAGCGCCTTCTCTGACGCAGATATGAAGTTCCCCGATGCGGTGGATGCCCAGGGCAATGCCCATCCTCTGAGCCAGGGCACCTTCGTCATGCTGGAGGAGAGCGGCGACCGGGTGCTGCGCAAGAGCGCCTATGAAAACCTCTACAACACCCTGAAGGGCTTTGAAAATACCGCCGCCGCTCTGCTCAATGCCCAGAACAAGCAGCTGAAGTTCTTCTCCGACGCCAGAAAGTACAATTCCACCCTGGAGGCCTCTCTGGATGAGAACAACGTGCCGGTGGATGTGTACCACAACCTGATTGATGCGGTTCACCGGAATATGGACAAGATGCACCGCTATGTCCGGCTGCGCAAGAAGCTGCTGGGCGTGGACGAGCTGCACTTCTACGATGTGTACACGCCCCTGCTGGGAGATGTGGACCGGAAGATTCCTTATGCGGAAGCCCGGCAGACGGTGTACGATGCCCTGGAGCCCCTGGGTGAGGCGTATCGGAGCATCCTGAAGGAGGGCTTTGACAACCGCTGGATTGACGTCTACCAGAACCAGGGCAAGCGCAGCGGCGCTTATTCTGCGGGAGCGGCAGTTCATCCCTATGTGCTGCTGAACTACACCGGCACCCTGGACAGCCAGTTCACCCTGGCCCATGAGATGGGACACGCCCTCCATTCCTACCTGTCCAACAAGACCCAGAACCCCATTGATGCGGGCTATGTGATTTTTGTGGCGGAGGTGGCCTCCACCTGCAACGAAGCCCTGCTCATGGAGTATCTGCTGAAAAAAACCCAGGATAAGAAGGAGCGGGCGTACCTCATCAACCACTTCCTGGAGCAGTTCAAGAGCACCCTGTACCGCCAGACCATGTTCGCCGAATTTGAGCGGGAGATTGGCCGGATGACCGCCCAGGGCAAGACCTTGACCGCTGAAGTGCTCTGCGGGGAGTATAAGCGGCTGAACGAGGAATATTTCGGACCGGACATGGTGGTGGATGACCAGATTGCCATGGAGTGGGCCCGGATTCCCCACTTCTACTACAACTACTATGTGTTCCAGTACGCCACGGGCTACTGTGCTGCCATTGCCCTGTCCCGGCGGATTCTGAAGGAGGGGGCTCCGGCGGTGAAGGATTACCTGAACTTCCTCTCCGGCGGCTGTTCCAAGAGCCCCATCGACCTGCTGAAGGGAGCGGGTGTGGACATGACCAGCCCGGAGCCGGTGGACCAGGCCATGACCCTGTTCGGGGAGCTGCTGGAAGAGATGGAGCAGCTCTGCGGAGACTGAGCCATGGAAGAGCTGTTTTTGCCCACCCTGCATACCTTCGCCATGAACAACATTTTCACCGGCTCCATGGGCCTGTTCCGCTTCCGGGCAGAGCCCCATGTGGTGATGGCCACGGCGAAGGAAGTGGACTTTGACCAGAGCAGCATCTCGGTGGAATACTGGCACGGCCTGTACTGCTACGAGAAAAGTCAGATGGAGGGGGAAAAAACCTTTCCTATGACGGAAGAAGGCAGACAGGAGATGCTGCAATGGCTGACGGCCAACATCTGAACAACAACACAACGGGCAGCGGCATACAGCCGCTGCCCGTTACCGTTCGCTGGGTCCGCCGGACTCTTCATCAAAGATCAGGTCGTCCAGATCCATCCTGGGATCGATGCTCTGCATATCTGCTTCCTCCTTCAAAAGTGACTACCGGACAGTATATGCCGGAAGCGGCAAAAAAGAGGTCGAAATCAGGCGGCCTGTCAAAAAAACCTGCCTCCCTAACCCGGGAAGCAGGTTTTTTGATGGCAGATGGTCAGCTGACGGCGTAGAACAGGTCCAGCAGACTTTCAGTGTTATCCTCTACATAGCTTGTTAAGGTCAAGGTGACGCCATACTGACCACGGGTGAAATCATACAGATGCAAAGCATATTGGGGAATACCGGCGTTGAAGGCTTCCGTCCACACGGCAATCCGGGGCTGCCCCAGGAAGGTGACTTCTCGCTTTTCCATGGAGAGAAGAACGATTCCTGCCTGGGTATAGGCCTCGTTCAGGGCCTTCTTCTGGGACAAAACAGAATCAGCGATGCCCTCGTCACCCAGGACGGCATAGGCCAACCGCTCCTCAAGCCCCAGCTTGGTGTACAGCACGTTAAAGGAGGTCAGGTCGGTAGCGTTTTCTGCTTCCATATCTATAATCTGGTTTACACCCTCCAAGGAATCTCCCAGCTCGCTGCCGGCAAGCTGCTCCTGAATGTTTTCCGGAAGTTCCTGCAATTCCTCTGCGCCGTAGTAGACCCAGTTGGAATCCAGCTCACAGCCATATCCGGCATAGGTGTTGGTGTATGTACCGCCTTCCAGACGGCCCAGAGAAGCGGGCGTCTCCTCCAACGGGGCGGCGGTTTCCACAGCGCCACTGGTGGTGTTGGGAGTAATCTGACTGGCGGCAGGTTCCTTCCCGCTGCAGCCTGCCAGCGCAAGGGATAAGACAAGGATAAGTAAGAGCAAAGTTGTTGTGTATTTTCCCACAGAAACACCCTCTTCCTTTCTGAATATAGACTAATATACTATACAAGAGGGGGGATTACAAGGGGAAGATTGTGGAAAATGCGCATAAATGTGCCATTATTTCTCCGGTGAAAGCATATCCTGGACCGTGAGCCGATTTCCTTCCACCGTAAACCGGATGTCAAACCCGGCGAAGTTCAGCCCATATACCCGCCCGGGCTTGCGCTGGTAGGAGGGCCGGGGATCGTGGGACAGAACACCGACGGCAGCCTGCCGTTTTTCCTCCGGCAGTCGGGAAAGCAGTTCCGGCGGAAAGTCCACGTCCAGCAGGAAATCTCGGGCGGTATCGGTGAATCCGCCCAGGGCGTCGGGATGGGCGTCGGCGTAGGGAATGTAGGGCTTGATGTCGAAAATCGGGGTGCCGTCCATCAGGTCGGCGCCCCCCACATGGAGCACCGTGCCGTACTCCCGGGTGTGCTCTAACCCCAGAAGCCGAACACAGGACAGCCCCAGATTGTTGGGGCGGAAGGGAGAACGGGTAGCGAAAACCCCCATCCGGGTATTTCCTCCCAGCCGGGGCGGCCGGACCGTGGGAGACCAATCCTGACGGACCGCTTCGGAGAACTGCCAGATCAGCCACAGGTGGGAGAAGTCCTCGATCCCCCGCAGGGCGTCGGGATTGCGGAACTCCGGCTCAAAAACGATGGTGGAGCGAAGCTCCTGCACCAGCCCGCTCTGCCGGGGGATGCCGAACTTGGTGGAAAAATCGCTGTGAATGCGGGCGATGGCCCGGATTGAGGCTTCCATCTCACATCCTCCTCTTGCGCAGGGAGAAGGTCAGGGCGAAGATCAGGGCCAGCAGCAGGCTGATGGCCGCACCTGCAGAGCACTCGGTATAGTAGGATGCAATCAGTCCGCCCACTCCCGCCAACAGGGCAAACAGCACGGAGAAACCGTGATACTGCTTCAGGTTCCGGGCCACATTCCGGGCGGCAGCCCCGGGGAGCACCAGCAGGGAGTTGAGAATCAGCAGACCAATGCTGGAAATGCACAGCGTCACCACCACGGCGATGGCCACCAGGAACAAAGTCTGGGACAGCCCCACGGGAATGCCCCGGGAGGAGGCCAGCTGGGGATGAATGGCGGTGAGGGTCAGCCGGTTGGCGCAGAGGACCCAGAACACCAGCACCCCCGCCAGTACCAGCACCAGCATGCCGATTTCCTCCGTTGTGACGGAGAGAATGTCGCCGATGAGGTAAGTATTGTACTTGGTGAAGCTGCCGCCGCCCAGGGTGGCCACAAAGATGCCCAGAGCCACGGCGCTGCTGGAAAAGACGCCAATCAGTGTCTCCGCCGCCTGGTTGCTCCGGCTTTTCACATAGCAGAACAGCAAGGCAAAAGCCACGCTGAACAGCACCGCCGCCCAGGTGGGGGCGGCCAGACCGAAAATGGCGCCGATGGCAATGCCGGTGAAGGCGGAATGGCCCAGCGCATCGGAGAAGAAGCTCATCTTGCCCGTCACCACCATGGTGGACAGCAGGCCGAACAGGGGGGCCATCAGAAGCAGCGCCAGCAGGGCATTTTTCATAAAGTCCCAGTGGAACATCTCAACGGGAAGGGCGTCCCAAAGGGCGTACCAGATACTCATGCTTCGCTGCCTCCTCTCATGTGAAAAACCTGGTGAAATTCTTTGGAATTCAGTACATCCTCCGGCTTTCCTTGAATCCGGACGGTGTGGTCGATGAGCACCACCTGGTCGGCGTACCGGGGCAGGAGGGAAAAATCGTGGGTGGTCATCAAAATGGACAGGTCGTAGGTCCTGCGGATTTCGTCCAGCATGTCCATCAGGGTTTCCATACCCTCCACATCCACGCCGGACAGGGGTTCGTCCAGAATCAGAATGTTGGGCAGCGGCTCCAGAGCCAGGGCCAGCAGCACCCGCTGCAATTCTCCGCCGGAGAGGGTGCCCACCCGCTTGTCAATCAAATCCTCCCCATGAACCCGGGAAAGGCATTCCGTTACCGTCTTGCGCATAGCACTTCCCAGCCCCAGGAAGGCAGGGCGCTTGCTCATGCAGCAGGCGAACAGATCGGAGACGGATACCGGATCGCTGGGGTCAAAAGCAGGACTCTGGGGGACATACCCAATCCGGGGCTTTTTGCTCCGCTGCCCCGCTTCGGAGAAGGCGATGACGCCGGTGTACTCTCGCTGCCCAAGGACCGCCTTCAGGAAGGTGGACTTGCCCGCACCGTTGGGGCCGATCAGGGCAACCATCTGCCCGCAGTGAACATGAAGATTAATATCAGTAAGAATGGCATCGGCTCCCAGCGTCACCGACAGGTTTTCCACCCGCAGGCAGCAGGAGTGGCCGCAGGAACCGTCGTGATAATGCAGATTCATTGCAGAGCCTCCTTGATGGTGTCAATGTTGTGGTACATGGCGTCGAAGTAGCTGTCGCCGGACATGGCCATGTCCAGGGTGTAGACGGCGCAGCCGGTTTCCCGGGAGAGAATACCAGCGGCGGAAACGCTGCCGGTTTTTTCCGTGAATACCGCCGGCAGGGAATGGGATTCCACCTGGGAAATCAGGTGAATCAGTTCCTTCGCTGAGGCTTCACTGCCGGACTCTTCTTCAATGGCCTCCAGAATGGTCAGGTCAAAGGCCTGGGCAAAATAGGAAAATCCGTCGTGGAAGGTAATCAGCTCCCGGCAGGAAAGATTCCCCAGCTGCTCCTGCCCGTACTTTTCCAGCTTGTCCAGCTCCGCCAGCAATTCCATCAGGTTCCGATTCATGGTTTCGGCGTATGCCGGGTATTGTGCCGACAGACCGGCGCAGATGTTCTGCGCCATGATTTTCCCGTTTTCCGGAGAGAGCCAGATGTGGGGGTCCTCCTCGTGGTGGTGCCCGTCCTCTTCGTGATCGTGCTCTTCCTCCGGGCAGATCAGGGAGATTCCGACGGAGGCGTCCACGGCGTCCTTTCCCTCCAGAACATCGTCCAGAAATTCCTCCAGCCCGGCGCCGGAAATCACAATCAATTCCGCAGCTTCTGCTGCCCGGACCTGGCCCACGTTGAGGGAGTAGTCATGCAGGCAGGAAACCTGCTCGGTTACCAGCCGGGTCACCGTAACTGGCGTGTCCTGACAGATGCGGCTGGTAAAGTCGTACACCGGAAGGGTGGTGGCGGCAACCTGGGCCGGCGGGGTATCTTTGCTGCAGCCTGAGAGCACAGGCAAAAAAAGGGAGGCAATCAGCCCCAATACAATCATGCTTCGTTTCATAGTATTTAACCCTGCTTATTCCTGGTTTTCACCTTCTAGCATAGCATATTTGTCAAGATCGGCATACCGGTGGAATCCTCTGGGAAAACATACTTTTTCCCTTGCTGTTCCCAACATATTGTGTTATAATAAATCGGAATATGCGGACATTTTGGATGCAGAGATTTGCGCCGGGCGGATCGAACCCCAGGGCGCAGAATGTAGGATGTGAAAAAATGAGTTTTAAATTACCCCGGAACATGCGTTTCTCAATCACCACCAGAGCCATTGGTATTGCGATGCTGGATGTTCTGGCAACCATGATTTCCTTTTTCCTGGGACTTTGGTTCCGGGCGGACTTTGCCTTTGAAAATATCCGGGATGTACACCTCGCCGGATATTTGTCGGCAATCGGACCCTGGTGTGTGATTACCATTCTGGTTTTCGTCTGTTTCCGGTTGTACAGCAGCATCTGGGCCTTTGTCAGCACCTCAGAGGTCTTCCGGATCACGGGGGCATACATCGTTCTTGCCGTGATCGGCGTGGTCCTGTTTGGCTTTGACGGAACGGTGATGCCCCGGTCCAGCATGGTGGTGGGCTTCCTGTTCAGTTATGTGAGCAGTGTTGCCATCCGGTTCTCTTACCGGCTGTGGAGGACGGCACTGCGGAAAATCAGCCATGCGGCCCATGCCTCCGGCGTGAAGAACGTGATGCTCATTGGCGCCGGAGATGCCGGACGTGCTTTGGCCCTGGAATTTGTAAACAGCGATTATGTCAAGGATCGTCTTGCCTGTGTCATTGACGACAACCCCACCAAACTCAACAAACGGCTGTGCGGGGTACCCATTGTGGGCAACCGGAACCAGATTCCGGAGATGGTGCGGCAGTACAAAATCAGCAAGATTATCTTTGCCATTCCCAGCTGCCCGGCCAAGTTCCGGAAACGGATTCTGGACATCTGCGCCACAACCGGGTGTGAAGTTCAGATGCTGCCCGGCATCTTCCAGATGGTCAACGGGGAAGTCAGCGTCAGCAAGCTGCGCAATGTGGACCCCCAGGACCTGCTGGGCCGGGACCCGATTCAGGTCAATCTGGAGGAGATCACGGGCTACATTTCCGGCAAGGTGGTGTTGGTGACCGGCGGCGGCGGAAGCATCGGCAGCGAGCTTTGCCGTCAGATTGCTGCGGCGAATCCCAAACAGCTGATTATCTTCGACATCTACGAGAACAACGCCTACGACATTCAGATGGAGCTGCGCCGGAATTTCCCGGAGCTCAACCTGGAGGTTCTGATCGGCTCCGTCCGGAATACCAATCGCGTGAACAGCGTGCTCCAGGAGTACCACCCGGAGCTGGTGTTCCATGCGGCGGCTCATAAGCACGTGCCCCTGATGGAGGACAGCCCCAATGAGGCGATCAAGAATAACGTGTTTGGTACTTATAAAATGGCAAAGGCCGCAGCTGCATACGGCGTAAAGCGGTTCGTACTGATTTCCACCGACAAGGCGGTGAACCCCACCAACATTATGGGCGCTTCCAAGCGGCTGTGCGAGATGGTGGTGCAGATGATGAACCGGGAGTCCGACACGGAGTTCGTGGCGGTGCGCTTCGGCAATGTGCTGGGCAGCAACGGAAGCGTGATCCCGCTGTTTAAAAAGCAGATTGCCAATGGGGGCCCGGTGACGGTGACCCACCCGGATATTATCCGCTATTTCATGACCATCCCCGAGGCGGTGAGCCTGGTGCTTCAGGCGGGATTCTATGCCAAGGGCGGAGAAATTTTCGTGCTGGACATGGGAGAACCGGTGAAAATCGATACCATGGCCCGGAATATGATCCGTCTCAGCGGCTATGAGCCGGATGTGGACATCAAAATTGAGTACACCGGCCTGCGCCCCGGTGAAAAGCTCTACGAGGAACTCCTGATGAAGGAAGAAGGCATGCAGGAGACGGCGAACAAACTGATTCACATCGGCGAGCCCATTGAAATGGACGATGAAAAGTTCCGTCAACAGCTTGCCATGCTGGAGCGGGCCTGCAAGGAAGAGTCGCCGGATATCAAGGATATCGTGGCGGAAATTTGCCCAACCTATAAGCGGCTGACCAAGGTATAAGGGGAAGGATTGAGGAGAATGTATCGCAGATTCGGAAAACGGCTTCTGGATCTTCTGCTGTCGGGCTGCGGCATCGTTGTGCTGTGGCCGGTTTACCTGATTGTGGCAGTTGCCATCAAGCTGGACGATCCCGGCCCGGTGCTGTTCCGGCAGAAGCGGGTTGGCATCCACAAAACCCGTTTTGAAATACTGAAATTCCGCACCATGAAAAGCAGCACCCCCAAGGATGTACCCACCCACCTGCTGGACAATCCCCAGCAGTATATCACCCGGGTGGGAGGGATTCTTCGCAAGACCTCTTTGGATGAACTGCCCCAGATCTTCCAGATTTTTACCGGGAAAATGTCGGTGATCGGCCCGAGGCCCGCCCTGTGGAACCAGTTTGACCTGATTGCCGAGCGGGACAAGTACGGCGCCAACGACATTCGCCCGGGCCTGACCGGCTGGGCCCAGATCAATGGCCGGGATGAATTGCCGATTGATGTGAAAGCCCGGTTTGATGGGGAATACGCCCAGAACCTGAGTTTTTGGTTTGACTGCAAGTGCTTTTTTGGAACCATTTCCTCGGTGCTGCGCCATGATGGCGTGGTAGAAGGCGGTACGGGACAGCTGGAGAAGGAGAAAGAGAAACCATGAAGAGAATCCTGATTACCGGCGTAGGCAGCTACATCGGCTGCGCGGTGAAAGCATATCTTGCCAGATGGCCGGAGCGCTATCAGGTAGATACCCTGAGCCTGCGGGGAGACGACTGGAAGAATGC
>CASFNR010000033.1 GCA_949296115.1 uncultured Eubacteriales bacterium
CTGCATCGGGGAAGTTTCCACCCTGGCGCTGCTGATCGGCGGTGCTTATCTGGTGTATCGCCGGGTGATCTCCCTGCGGATTCCCCTGGCCTACCTGGGTACCGTGGCGGTGCTGACCCTGGTGTTCCACAAGACCGACAACGCCATCGCCTGGATGCTCTACAGCCTGCTGGGCGGCGGTGTGATGCTGGGCGCCATCTTCATGGCCACGGACTATGCCACCTCTCCGGTGACGCCTCTGGGCCAGATTATTTACGGTATTGGCTGCGGCGTGCTGACGGTGGTATTCCGCTATGTGGGCCTGTATCCCGAAGGCGTGACCTACGCCATCCTGATTATGAACGGTTTGTCCTGGGCGGTGGACAAGTGGACGCCCCCGGTGCTGTTCGGCAGCAAAGGAGGCGCCGCATGAAAACAAAACAGATTCTCACCGGCCTGCTGTCCATTGTGGTGGCAGCGGCAGTGCTGACCGGCGTCCGGTTCGCTCTGGCCGGAACCCGGCAGGAAATTACCCAGTTTGAGCAGCAGGAGATGATCCGCTTCATGCTCCCGGAGAGCACCACCTTCACCCAGGAGCCTTACACCGGGGAGGATGAGACCATCGCTGCGGTTTACAAGGGCGAGACCGGCTATGTGGTGGAGACCGTCACCAACGGCTACGCCGGAGAAATCCGGATGCTGGTGGGTGTGGACAACGACGGCACGGTGCGGGGCCTGACGGTGCGCTCCATGGAGGAGACCTGGGGCCTGGGCGCCCAGGCCCTGACGGACACGGATTTTCTGGTCCAGTTCCTGTTCACCCAGGGTGACGCAGAGGTGGGGGAGACCGTGGACGCCCTCACCGGCGCAACAGTCACCTCCAAGGCCATTGCCCGGAGCGTGAATGCCGCGGTGGGCTTTGTCACCGGGGCGGATACGTCCTCCGGCGCTACATCCTGGGGAGGTTGATGGTATGAAAAAACAGTCCGGAATTCTGAATTTGCTGCTGGTGGCTGTGGTGGCGGTAGTGATGGTGGTGTACATGGTGTGCAGAACCATCCAGCCCGCTGTGGTGCTGCCGGTGCTGAACATCCCCATGCTGCTGACCCTGTCCACCCTGGCGCTGATTCTGAAGGCCTGCATCGCACCGGAAACAGAGTACTGCTGGATTCTGGCGGCGGTTCTGGCGGCGCTGACCTTTGCTCTGCTTCCCTGGGTCGCCGGGGAGGCCGCCGGCCGGGAAGTCTGGCTGACGGGCCTGTGGGGCGGCGTGACCTTCGCCGCCGCAGAGCGGATCTTTGCCTCCCTGGGGGAGCGGGTCGGCTCCGGCCGGGGCGGCAAAGTGGCCATGGCGGCTACGGGCATCTGCCTGATTCTGGCGGGCCAGTGCTTTGCAGGCATCCTGCTGTAATAGAAACAAACCCTCCCATCTGCGGATGGGAGGGTTTTTGCCGGGTATGGTTCCAATGGGAATCATACCCGGTTTTTTGTACCATTTCTCTGCTACCATGTGATCACAATCCATGGAAGGGGAGATAGAGCATGAAAGGTTCTGCCATCATGATGTTTGTAAGAAAGCAGTCCCGGGAGGAGCGGATGCTGGAGCGGGAACTGGGCCCGCTGCGCCGGAAACTGGCCCGGGCCGGACTGAAGGAGAAGGCCCTGCGGAATATGGACCCGGACGAGCGGGTGGCTGCGCTGGAGGGGGCCAGCCTGGACCCCTACGAATTTTTATATCTTGCCTGGGGATAAAGCGCCGGAAAGAAAACCGTCATTACATTAAAATTCCGTTAAGATTTGGCAGCTGTGTTTGTATATTCTGCCGGCCTGTGATAGAATGGACACAAGCGGCAGGGCCCAACGGCGGCAGGGCCGATGAGAAAGGGGGAAACACAGCAATGCGCTATGAAATTCAGGGAGGAAGTTTTCCGGTAGTGGTCTGCCACCTGGAGGCCGGGGAGCGAATGATTACCGAGCGGGGCTCCATGGTATGGATGAGTCCCAATATGCAGATGCAGACCCAGGGGGGCGGACTGGGAAAGATGTTTTCCCGGGCCTTCTCCGGAGAAAGTCTGTTCCAGAATGTTTATACTGCCCAGGGCGGCCCGGGAATGATCGCCTTCGGCTCCAGCTTTCCCGGACGGATTCAGCCTGTGACCATCGCCCCGGGACGGGAAATGATTCTTCAGAAAAATGCCTTCCTGGCTTCGGAAGCGGGGGTGGAGCTGTCCATCCACTTCAGCCGGAAGCTGGGTGCGGGGCTGTTCGGCGGGGAAGGCTTTATCATGCAGCGGCTTTCCGGCAGCGGCGTGGCCTTTGCGGAGATTGACGGGGAGCTGGTGGAATACGAGCTGAAACCCGGACAGAAAATTGTGGTGGATACCGGCAATGTGGCCGGATTTACCACCGGTGTGGAGATGGACATCCAGCAGATGCCCGGTATGAAGAACATGCTGCTGGGGGGTGAGGGGATTTTCAATACCGTCCTCACCGGCCCGGGCCGGGTGTGGCTGCAGACCATGCCCATTTCCAGCGTGGCAGGGGCAATCCGCCCTTACATCCCCACGGGAAACAGTAAATAAGACCCTTGGGGCAGTAGAGAGAAAGGAGTACAGCCATGAAGCAAACAAATAATCCGGCATCTTCCTCCGGAAATCAGTCGGTGAATTTATCTCAGCTTCTGGGATCCTTGTTTGCCGTTCAGGCGGTGAGCCTGGCGGGAACCCTGCTGGGAATGGCGCCTGCCCTGATTGACCTAACAGGCTGGCTGCTCCGGCTCACCGGCCTGGGAACGGCAGTAATTCTGTTCCAGCTGGGGCCGGTTAATCCCCGGTACCGGGTTGCAGCCGTCTGCCAGGCGGTGAGTGTGATCGGGGGCGCACTGGCGTATTTTGCACCCGGCATGCTGGTGCTGAACCTTGTGAGAATTGGGGCAGGAATCTGCAGCATTGTGGCCCTGTTTGAGGAATATTACGGCCACGGTGAACTGGTGGCGGAGCGGGACGCCAGGCTCAGCGGACACTGGCGGGCGCTGTTCATCTGGGAACTGGTGGTCTCGTTGCTGAGCGGCGTGGTGACAGCCTTTATTGTGGTTGTGGGTGTGATGGCGGAGATAGACGCGCTCACCCTGACCACGGTGTCGGTGGCAGTGGTGGCGTTTGCCGGTGGGGTCCTCCAGATTTTCTATCTGCAGTATCTGAAGAGAACCCGGGACCTGGTGGGCTGACCGCCGGGGAACGGCCTGCCCCGGGCGGGAAAAGCGCAATCTGCGGAACCGTTTCCTGCCGGGGCTTTTATGAACTGGGAAAGGTGCCTTTTAAGGAGAACACGATGACAACAGTATATTTTGTGCGGCATGCCGAACCAAATTATGATAATCATGACGATCTGCTTCGAGAACTATCCCCCAAGGGGCTGCAGGATAGAAAACGAGTGACTGAATTTTTGGCAGAAAAGCAGATTGACATTGTCCTTTCAAGCCCCTATAGAAGAGCGGTTGATACAATTCAGGATTTTGCAGACCAATATGGCTTTGAGGTTCAGATCGTTGATGACTTCCGGGAGCGAAAAGTGGATGATGAATGGATAGAAAATTTCACCGCATTTTCAAAAAAACAGTGGGAAGATTTTTCATATAAACTGACAAATGGAGAATGCCTTCAGG
Organism: uncultured Eubacteriales bacterium; assembly: GCA_949296115.1. Lineage (GTDB taxonomy): Bacteria > Bacillota > Clostridia > Oscillospirales > Oscillospiraceae > Faecousia. Next base: position 3,644 of record CASFNR010000033.1, read on the forward strand.
AGGTACAGGACAGAAACATTAGGGCTTTGCAAACAGCCCTTGTCCGATACCAGGGAAAGAACGTGGTTATCGGAACCCACGGGACGGCGCTGAGCACGATCATACAATACTATGACCACAGCTTTGGATATGATGAATTCACCAAGATACGGGGGATGATGCCCTGGATTGTGGAATTTTCCTTTGATGACCACCAGAATTGCAGAAAGATCCGCACTTACAGTGAGTTTTAATGTGTGACACGGCGGTTCAGCTTACTCCTTTTCTGCCTTTTCCATGACAAAGTTGGTTAAAAGGATGCCCTGACGCTCCACTTGCTGCTCCTTCACCACCCGATAGCCCCGGGCTGCAAAGAAAGGCCTTGCGGTGAGGGAAGCATGGGTGGTGAACCGTTCCGCCGGGCAGCCATGCTCCAGAGCATCACAGATGGCCGTGGCCACCCCCCGGTGCTGGCAGTCCGGATGGACATAGAGGCGGTCCAGGTAACCCGTTTCGTCCATATCCCCGAAGCCTGCCAACCGGTCGTCCAGCTCTGCGATCACGGTCCGGTGGGCCAGGAACGACTGGTTCCAGGCATCCAGGTCCACGGTGCCTGTGGCCCAGGCCTGGCGCTGCCGGGGGGTGTATTCGGTGACGGCGTGAACCGTCTCATAAAACAGCGCTGCCAGCGCAGGACAATCTTCCTTGCGGTACGGACGGATTTTCACAGACATGAGGCATTGCTCCTTTCTTTTTTATCATGGTATCCAACGGTCGGAGGGAAGTCAAGACCCTTGTCCCAAAAGGTGGGATTGATACAATTTTTTCACAATTTCGCTATGGTTTGTTTTCCGGATGTTTCCGTTGCGGACATAATCAGCCGATAAAATACAACCATCAAGCAAGCGGAACAGAAAACCCGCCGGCTTTTACCGATAGATTCTCTCCTCTCTTCTTTCCAACAGCAGCCCCCTGCCGATGAATTTCGGCAGGGGGCTGTTGCGCTGCGGGGGCTATTTTTCCAGTTCCCGCCGGAGCTTTTGCAGGGCCTTCTTTTCAATGCGGGAAACATAGCTGCGGCTGATGCCGGTGATGTCCGCCACCTCCCGCTGGCGCTTTGGCGTCTGCCCGTCCAGGCCGTAGCGCAGCTGAATCACCAGCCGCTCCTGGTCGGTCAGGCACCGGTCCATGGCTTTGCGCAGGCTGGTCACCATCTCCTTTGCGGACACCTGCTCCAGCAGATCACAGTCCTCGCTGACCACATCCATCAGCTGCAGGGGGGCTCCGTCGGTGCCGGTTTCAATGTAATCCGACAGGGAAACATCCTGGGCGCTTTTCCGCTGAGAGCGGAAATACATCAGAATTTCGTTTGCTATCCTCCCCCCAACGACTTTTAGAAGTGTTGGAGGGTTCAGTTTTTCCCAGGCCGCTATTTTCCTCCTCAAAATCGCCATAATCGACATCTGCAAAGGCTTCAAGGGGTTCTTCTTCGCCACTTTCGTCGTCCATGTGAGCTAACCTGTCATCCATATCGGGGAACTCAATATCACTTTCATCTGCACCAAACAGAACCACATGGGCATTCACACCATCCCAAATCACCTTGCGGACAACGGTTCTGATCGCTGCTCTTTTTTCCTCGACGGACATATCATCGATACTGGTACGGAACATGGACAGCATCTGCCGAAGCAGATCAAACTCAGCGTCGGTAAGTGAATTGACATTGACCAAGCCTTCCAGCTCATGGATACGGTTCTCCACATCCCGGTTTATATCAGTCAGTTCTTCAATTCGCTTCAAAACACGAGGCTTGGCGATGGAGTCACCAACCATGCCCAGAGAATCGATCAAGCCATTGATGGTTTTTTCGTTCATCTCATGTTCTACCCGAAGTTCCTCCAGCTGACGCTCATATTGTTCCCGCTTGCCGGTGTAGAACTCCCGGCTTTTTGCAAGCTGAGAAATGAAGCTGCTGTCATGGTCAGTCAGAGATTTGATCTGCTCAATGATGGCAGCATCCAGAATATTGCCGTTGGCATTTCGGCGGTTGCAGCGTTCCCGCTTGCTCCGCTCTTTCATCTTGCATACATAGGTGTAAATGATCTCGCCGGAAGCAGTTTTGCGCTGAGACAGTTTGGGGTACATTCTTTCGCCACAAGAGCAATACACCAAGCCGGTCAGCAAAGCTTCATTATTTCGAGGCTTGCGGTATGCTTTGGATTTGTTTCTATCCAGAGACTCCTGCACCTTGATCCACTGCTTAGAGGGAACGAAACCAGGATGCTTACCAATGGCAATAATCCACTCGCTGACCGGAAGAAGCTGTGTAGTTCTTCCCTTTCCCTGGTTCGTCCGGTTGTAGGTCATGATGCCGCAGCTGCCATCAAATGCTTCCTTGGGGAAGAAAATCTCCGCTTCCTTCTCCATGAAATAGTTGTAGGCATCTTCGTCTGCAACCATATAGACAGGATTCTGCAAGATCGCCTTGATCGCAAACCGGGTGAAGTCCTTTCCCTGCTTGGTTTTGATTCGCTGCCGCAGCAGTTCTGCTTCCACAGCAGTCAAAGAATCGGTTTCCATATAGAGGTCAAAAATCATCTTGGGAATCTCGATTTCCTCGGGAATCGGGATCAGCTTGTAGGACTTTCTCTCTTTGCCGTCAATCGTGATCTTACTGACGGAACCGGACTTGAAGCCGGTGGGTGTATTGCCACCCAGCCAGCGGCCAGTCTTTGCCAGTTCGTGCATATTATCCCGGATACGCTCAGCGATAGTTTCACGCTCCAGCTGGGAGAACACAGAGATAATGAACATCATGGCTCTGCCCATGGGAGTACTGGTATCGAACTGCTCCTTGATGGACACAAACGATACATCCAACTTGGTCAGTTCATCGATCAGCCCCGTAAAGTCGCTGATATTACGGCTGATTCTGTCCAAGCGATAGACTACAATTGCCTTGAACTTGCGCTTACGCACTTCCTCCATCATCCGTTTGAAATCCGGTCTTTGCAGATTGCCACCTGAGAAGCCCTCGTCCTCAAAGACAACACAGCGATCCACATATTCTTCGCCAAACATATTGCGGACATACTCTTTGCACAGTTCCACCTGATTGCCAATACTTTCGCCCTTACCAGTGAATTTGGATTTACGGGAGTATATGGCAATCTGTTCTTCATTTCTACGCATATCTTGTTCCTCCCTCTTGATATGTGATGTTATTTATGCTATTATATCACAGCGTAGTCAATATGTAAACAGGAGGATGACAATTATGGCAAGTTTGTTTGAAGAAATGGGCGGCACCTACACCCTTGGTGCAGACGGAATGTACTACCCCAACCTGGAACTCCCAGAAGAAGAAACGCCCCGGTATGGCAAGTACGGCAGAATGCGCCATACTTACCTCCGGGAGCACAAGAAAGCATATTACACCACGCTGCTGTTTGATGGCAAACTGGTAGCCCATCTGAATGAGATCGACGATACTGCCAATACTCAAATGGAACTGATCACCAAGCAGATGGCAAAAACCCAAGACATCACCGAAGCACTCAAAGCAAAAGATCAAATAGCCTGGGTAGGAGCCATGAATAACATCCGTAACGCAGCAGAAGAAATTGTGTTATCTGAATTGATCTATTGCTAACAAAACGATCTCCGGTTCCCCATCTTTGGGAGAACCGGAGGTTTTCTCAATCTGCATATAAAAACCGCCGTTTTTCCTTTGAAAACGGCGGTTTTATGTGTCAAGACGTCAGCGATGATAAAAAATCACCGTGGTGCATTGCTCTCCACACTATATACACGATTACATCATATTTGCTGGTGCATACACGATTTTGAGGTGATACGGCTTTTTCTATGCAACTACACGATAAACCCACTTGACCAAACTAAAGTGCTAATGTAAAGTAGAAATAGAAAAAGGTCATGCCTAAGTTAAGAAAGAGGAAATATAAGCACAATGCGGTTACATCAAAATAAAGTGGGGGGTACACATTTACTAGTTGGAGGCGTTAGCCTCTTCACGCTCCTGATTCTGGGAGCAATGGTATTTCCCACTTTACCGCAGACCGCTCAAGCTGAAGAAGCTGAGAGCAAAGTCAGTCTCAGCGTTGCTCCGGTGATCAGTCTTTCTCTGCAAGACACCGTAGCCGTTGAGGTAACCCCCACCCAAGACGGCACCTTCAGCTCTAACACCGCTGCGCTTTCTATCTCCACCAACAACGAGACCGGCTATTCACTCTACATGGCTACTAGTAATAGCGAGAATACCCTCACCAGCCAGAATCCTAGCATATCTAACGTCATCTCCGCTGTCAATGGCGGCGATAATGGCGTCACCTCCGCTGACTTTGGCAACAACACTTGGGGCTACAACCTCAGCCAAGAAACCGTGTCTGATGCTACCGCCTACAAAGCTGTCCCCACCGCAACTGGCGATACCGCCATCATTTCTACTTCGTCCCCTGCGGAAGCTGATAATTACAACCTCACCTTTGGAACTAAGGTTGATACTTCACTTCCGTCGGGGACTTATAGTAATAATGTGGTAGTGTCGGTAGTGGCAAACCCCGCCTTCGTACCAGTCTTTGACGGCATCCAAACTATGCAGGAAATGACCAGCACCATCTGCGCCGACGCCGCTGAGAACGATACCGCTCAGCTTACCGACACCCGTGACGGCAAGAAGTACTGGGTCACCAAACTCGCAGATGGTAACTGCTGGATGACGCAGAACCTAGACCTAGATCTTTCTACCAGCAAGGCTCTGACACCAGACGATAGCGATGTGTCCTCTAACTGGACGCCGACCAATAGTACACTCGCTGACGGTACTCAAACGACAACTGATTACGCCGCAGTTTGGTCCTGGAACCTCGGCGATTATGTTCTGACCACTCCCAATGCTGGCACCTCCTGTGGCACGAGCGGCATCTCTGACTTCGGCGACTGTACCGGTGTCGGCTTCCAAAGTATTGCTGGCATGGCCCCGATGACTGATGGTAATGCCACCGACGTCATCTCTGACAATACCTACAACGCCCACTATCATGTCGGTAACCACTACACTTGGAATGCGGCCACAGCTGGTACAGGTGGCACTATCACCAGTACCAATGCCACGGACAGCATCTGTCCCAAAGGCTGGCAGCTCCCTACCTCCAACAACTCTAACTCCGGCTCCTTCCAAGCCCTGACCAATGCTTACAGCATTAGCAGCAATACTGACGGCAGTACCGCGCTAGTCTCCGCTCCTTTATACTTTGTACGCAGCGGGAACGTCGACTCGGGGTCGCTGAGGTACGCAGGCAACAGCGGGGGCTATTGGTCGTCTACTGCGTACTCTAGTACTAGCCGCGCCTACCGCCTCAGCTTCGACTCGGGCTACGTCGATCCGTCCTACGACCTCAACCGCTACTTCGGTCAGTCGGTCCGCTGCCTCGCTCGGTAGAATACCCTAAACCTAAAAGCAGAGACTGTAGCCTCCCGCCACAGCCTCTGCTTACTTTATTATTCTACTCTCTCCAGTTCCGTCACCGTTTGCCCGCTTGTGATTACGATATGGTCTTCATTAATCGTGTTGACGGTAAAGGTCAGCGTATCTGCGAACAAGTAGCTAGTCACATCTAGCTTGTAAGCATTTGCCTTTGGTGATGGCTCATATTATCATATTACCTAAGATTATAGGAGAACTACCATGGCGACTGGAACACCAATCGACCCTGCCATCAAATCAGAAATCTTACAAAAAGTGCGGGAAGAAGGATTGTCGGTCTATAAAACTGCACAAATCTACAATGTCAATTATCGCACTATCTATGGGTGGATTAAGAAACAGGTTGATGGCAAAGACCGCAACCTCATTCTGAAGAACAACCGCCTGAAGAAAGAGCTTGATACAGCTTACCGGATTATCGGTAGGCTCACAGCAGAAGTACAGCGCCCAAAAGGATAAACATCCTGCTTTCCGAGACCGAGCCAGGATGTAGAAGCAAGTTTGCTCGGTCTCTAGGGCTTACCCGTTGCTCCCTCTACGTCCAGCCAACCCAGCTGGCAGCAAGAGACAAAGACAACATTGCTAAGCTCAAGGCTTGCCATGAGCAAGAACCGCGCTGTGGAGTGCGCCGATTAGCCCTGATGCTCCGCTGGAGCCACAACAATACCCGGCGCATCCGCACCCTGGCTGGCATACAGGCTTATACACCCCAGCGGCGGAACAGAGGTAGGACTAAGCTTAGGCCAGAAATTGAAGCCCCGGAGAATCGCTTGCGGCGCTATTATATCTACCGCAAGGCTGACTTACCTCGTGCGGGTTATTCTTTCTCTGGGCTTACGAGAGACAAGCTCAAGATCTGGGTGGAAGACTTCACCTATGTTCCGTTTAGGGGAAAATTCTACTACCTAGCGGCAGTACTTAACCTTAACACCAGAGAAGTTATCGGCTGGGCGTTTGGCGAGCGACATGATGCCGATTTGGTCTGTAATGCCTTCGCAGACGCCTTGAAGCATCGTAAGGCTCCCAACATCATCCATAGTGACCGGGGTGCGGAATATCTCTCCGAGAAACACCTTAACCTTTGCAAGGTTTATGGCGTACCCGCCAGTGCGTCAGGGCCAGGTCAGCCATGGCAAAATGGCTTCATGGAGCGATTCTTCAATACCTTCAAGGAAGAACAATAATAAGTGTACAATTTTTTAATGCCTTGCAGACTTCTCGTCATGATAAACCAAGGCGGTGAGCGAATATGTACCGGTTTGGCTGAAAAAGGACAGGCTTACCCATTTAAATTTTGCCTTTCACTTTGCAAAAAAATTAAAATTCAAAGACGGAACTATCATTCAAAAAGTTCCCATGTACTCTTCAAGAAAGCCGGAGATAACCATAGATTGATTTTACTGGTATTTTACAGATAATTAACTCCAGTTATATGGAAAACCAAATACATCAAATGTATAATAAAAACATGGAGTGGATTGCCTATGCTTTTTGCCCTGCATGATTTTGTGGCATATTGCCTGTATAGCATCAGCCGGTTTTCTGGAGAAAGCGTGTTGCTTTGCGCCGCTTTTTCCGAAAAACCGGCTGTTTTTGTTATGCAGAGGATAAGGTAGAATAAGTTTCGCAAAAAGAAAAGTGGATAAAGAGAGACATAGTTTGCAGAAGTCTGGTAGAATGAAGTCGCGACACACCATTCTGAAAGGAGACAGCAAACCATGCCTGAAAAGATTGTACAGCTTAATGAGGAAGTAATCAAGGGGCAGATCAAAGAGCTGGTACGAGGCAGCGTAGAGGAAACCCTCAACGAACTGCTGGAGGCCGAGGCTCAAAAACTGACCCAGGCGGCCCGGTACGAGCGGAATGAGCAGCGGCAGGGGTACCGGAGCGGCCACTACAGCCGCAACCTCACCACCACTTCCGGGGACGTTACCCTGAAGGTACCCAAGCTCAAGGTGATTTCCTTTGAGACCGCCATCATTGAGCGGTATCGCCGCCGGGAGAGCAGTGTAGAAGAAGCCCTCATCGAGATGTACCTGGCAGGCGTATCCGTCCGACGCGTGGAAGATATTACCGAGGCCCTGTGGGGCAGCAAAGTGTCGCCATCCACCATTAGTGAGCTAAACAAGAAAGCATATGTCCACATTGAGGATTGGCGGAATCGTCCCCTGCAAGGTGGACGTTATCCATATGTTTACGTGGATGGGATCTACCTGCGCCGCAACTGGGGCGGAGAGTTTGAAAATGTAGCCATTCTGGTAGCCATTGCAGTCAATGAGGATGGATACCGCGAGATTCTTGGTGCAGCTGAGGGCATGAAAGAGGACAAGGCCAGTTGGGTCAATTTCTTTCAGTGGCTCCGCGGCCGTGGTCTGGATGGGGTTAAACTGGTGGTTGGAGACAAGTGCCTTGGTATGCTGGAGGCTGTGGGAGAAGTATTCCCCGAAGCCAAGTACCAACGGTGTACAGTCCACTTTTACCGCAATGTGTTCTCAGTCACGCATCGCTCCAAGGTGAAACTGGTGGCCAAGATGCTCAAGGCGATCCACGCCCAGGAAAGCAAAAAAGCTGCCCGGGAAAAAGCAAAAACCGTGGTGGAGCAACTGCGCTCTATGAAGCTGAAAGAGGCCGCCAAGAAGGTGGAGGACGGCATTGAGGAGACGCTGACTTACAGCGATTTTCCCAGCGAACACTGGACTCGTATCCGCACCAACAATATCATTGAACGGCTGAACCGAGAGATCCGCCGCCGCACTCGTGTAGTGGGCAGTTTCCCGGACGTCAACTCCGCCCTCATGCTGGTCTGCGCCCGGCTGCGCCATGTGGCCGGCACCCAGTGGGGCAACAAAAAGCACATGAACATGAAGCACCTGGAGGCGGCCCTTGAGGATGCCTCTATTGCTGGATGACTTCACTCATGCCAGGCCCTGCAAACCATTTTGCGAAAAATACTTGACACTACCATGCAGAGAGTTCAATTCCTGTAAATTTTTATGAAAAGGAGAAAATGCCATGCAAAAGACATACATTCTGGATACCAACGTCTTGATCCAGGCTCCCTATGCCCTCGAATCCTTTGAGGATAATCACCTCGTTCTCCCGCTGGCCGTTCTGGAAGAGCTGGATGGATTAAAAAATTCCGAAGCAGAAAAAGGCGCTAATGCGCGGCAGGCCATCCGGTATCTGGAATCGGTGCGCACGGCGGGAAACCTGCTGGAAGGCGTCTCCCTGCCGGGCGGCGGCACGCTGCGCCTGGAGGTTAACTGCGTGGACGTGAAGCTGCCGGAGGGCTTCCCGGAGCACAAAAACGACAACCGGATTTTAAAGGTCTGCCTTGGCCTGCAAAACGGGAAAACGCCGGTTATCCTGGTGACAAAGGACATTGTGGTGCGCGTCAAGGCGCAGATGCTGGGGATTCCCGCGGAGGATTTCACCACTGAGCAGGCGCCTGTCAGTGAGGAACAGTATACCGGACGATGCGAGGTCTTTGTAGCGGAAAAGAAATTCGAGGACTTTAAAAAGAAGCATATTGCGCCGGAAGATGTATATCAGGCGGACGAATCCGGTGAAAAGCTTCCGGTGACGCTCGTGCCCAACCAGTTTGTCATCCTCAAAGCGGACCAATCCGCCAGGAAAACCCAGCTTGGCCGTTTTGACGGGAAGAAAATCGTACCGCTCGCTTTTCAGAAGAAAAAGCCCTACGGCGTTTCCCCAAGAAATGTGGGTCAAAAATTTTTACAGGAGGCCTTGATGGCCGATGCGGAAGAAGCGCCGCTGGTGATCGTAAAGGGTATGGCCGGCACAGCAAAAACCTTCTACACCTTGGCTGTCGGCCTGCACGCCATGCTGGAGCAGGAGGAACCGGCTTACCGACGCATTTTGATCAGCCGTCCCAACGCCCAGTTTGACGATGATATCGGGTTCCTCCCGGGGGACGAGTCGGAAAAGATCGCGCCGCTGCTCCGGCCGGTCGTCGACAATCTGGAGCTTTTGGTGGATCAGAACGAAAAGGAACGGTTTTCCGACGAACGCAGCCTTTCCGGAAAAGTGGAAGAGCTGTTCGACCGGGGTATTGTGGACGCCCAGGCCCTCAATTTCATCCGCGGCCGGTCAATTTCCAAAACCTATCTGGTCATTGACGAGGCGCAGAACCTGACACCCAAGCAGGCCAAGGGGATCATCACCCGCGCCGGGATGGGTACGAAAATCATCCTGCTGGGCGACCCGCAGCAGATCGACCATCCTCTTCTGGACGAACGCACCAACGGTTTGAGCTACGCAGCGGAAAAAATGAAGGGCAGCCCGCTGTGCTGGCAGGTCACCATGTCCGCCGAAGAGTGCGAGCGTTCCGCACTGGCTATGGATGCAGTTAAACGGATGTAATTGGATTGGATTTTATATATGCACAGGAAAGGTTGATAGCGATATGAAACAAAACGGTTCCTTTCAGGAGACCATCGCATGGATAGGGCAAAAGCTCAGGAGCAGCCAGAAGCGGTATTTCGGCGTGCTGCTGATCCTGCTCGGTATCGTTTTGGGGATTGTTTCCAGGGCGGCGGGCGGTTCCCCGTTCCAGGATTTTGCCACCGGTATCCTCATGGGCCTCTCGGCCGGCATCCTTCTCGTCGGGATCCTCGCCATCCTGCTGTCCTTCATCCGGAGAAAGTAACTATGACTGTGAAACGGTAAGAAATTTTCATAAAATAAAGTTACGCAAATTTAATTTACTTTTTGCGCTGCTATGATAGAGAGCTAACAGAACGTATGGTATATTGTAAATGCAGAGAAACGCAAGAAATTATTTGTAATTTGGAGGATGAAAGGACATGGAGCTCTCGAAAAAGCAGACGGCGACGCAGTCGCAAAAACTCATGGTCTTCGTATTGACCATGGCACTGTACGGATTGGCAACCCTGTTTACCGAACTGATTCCCAGCTTTCAGGCCGGTATTGTGGAATTTTCGGTGGAATACTTCCTGTTTATCCCGCTGACGCTGGCCATGCTGTTTGACCCGCTTTCAGCGGCGCTGGGCGCGGCTACCGGCGAGCTGGTATTCAGCGAGATCATGCTGGGCCAGTTCGGCGGCTTGGGCGAGCTGGAAAAATTCCTGACGGTAACCATTGGTGTGTATGTTGCCGGACGGATGGTGAAAAACCCGAAGAACTATAAAATGGTCGGCATTGCGGCCATTACCGGGACGGGGCTTCAGCTGCTGATGGGAACCGTCGTAGATATTTTGAAGGTACAGTTTGCCGTAGAGGATTTTGAAGCTGTCGCCGGCCTGCCGGAAAGCGTGTTTGCCACCGAAGGCTTTGCGTTCCTCAACGACCTGCTGTTCTCCGGTATCCTGTTCTGCCTGCTGCCTACCCTGTTCTTGGTGCCGAAGCTGTACGGCAAGATCGAGCCGCTTCTGGGGATGCGCCCGCGGGATGAAAAGACCTGGCTGGGCGGGATCAACGCCAAAGTTGTCATCGGCTGTATCGTTGCCTTTGCCGCAGCGGCCGGCGCCGAACTTTTGGCTACCAGCGGCACCCCGCTGATCGAATGGGAAGCCGAGTGGGCGGAAAGCGGGACAGCGCTGGCCATCGGTCTTGTGGTTGCTGCCGTAATCGCTGTTGCTGCGATCGTTGCGCTAAAAGTCAAGGCCGGCAGGAAACAGGCGGAGGAACAATGAACATCATCGAGATAGAGAATTTGACCTATTCCTATCCCGCCGCAAAAAGTCCGATTCTGAAGAACATATCGCTTACGGTTGAAGAAGGAGACTTCCTGGCGGTCGTTGGGAACAACGGTTGCGGGAAGTCCACTTTTTGCAAAACCCTAAACGGGCTGATCCCTCACTTTATCGACGGAGATTTTGAAGGGACCGTCAAGGTGGGAGGGATCAACACCCTGGAATCGGATGTGGGGACGCTGGCCTGCAAGGCGGGATATGTCTATCAGGATTTTGAAAATCAGATCGTCCGCCCTACCGTGCTGGATGACGCCTCCTATGCCTGCTTGAACTACGCCATGCCGGATTATATCGAAAGAGGACGGCAGGCTCTCTCCCTTTGCGGGCTGGAGGGACGGGAGGACGACTATATCTGGCAGCTTTCCGGGGGGCAGACCCATCTGCTGGCGCTGGCGGGCGCTGTTTCCCTGCGGCCGGATATCCTGATTCTGGACGAGCCGATCGCCCAGCTGGATCCCAGCCATGCGGATAAAATCTACGGCGTACTGAAGGAGCTGAACGAAAAGCATGGCAAGACGATTATCGTCATCGAGCACCATACGGAATATATCGCCGATTACTGCAAGCATGTGATGCTGATGCGGGACGGCGGCATTGCGTGGAAGCTTCCCACGGGCGAGGCGCTGCGCCGGGTGGAGGAGCTGCAGGCATGCAATATCTTCCCGCCCCAGGTGACCATTGCCGCTCACCGGATGAAACGGGAAGGGAAGCTGCCGGAGGGACAGCTCTTGCCCACCACCGTAGCGGAAGGGGAAAACGCTTTTCGGCATTTACAGTATCATCCCTGTGCCTTTACGAAACAGGAAGAGGCAGAGACCGGTGAGCCTAATGTGCAGTTTCGGGACGTATCCATCGCTTATCGCAGCGTCAAAGGAGACGACCGGTTGGTGTTTGACGGCCTGAATCTGGAGATTCGCCGCGGAGAGAAGATCGCCCTGATCGGTTCCAACGGCGCAGGGAAATCCACCTTAATGAAACTAATGGTAGGCCTTCTCAAGCCGGGGACGGGCGACATTCTCCTGAATGGTGAAAGCACCCGAAAGAAAAAGACGGAACAGCTGTCGAAAAGCATTTCCCTTGTTTATCAGAACCCGGAGGAGATGTTTATCAAGGATTCCATCCGTGCCGATATCTCCTATGCCATGCAGGTACGGGATGTTGAAAACTGGCAGGCGCGCACCGACGAACTGCTGGCCCGCTTCCGGCTGACGGAATTGCAGGACCGGGACGGCCGGCTTCTCTCCGGCGGCCAGATGCGCCGGGCAAGTCTCGCCATCGGCGTTGCCCTGAACCCCGGCATTTTGCTGTTGGACGAGCCGACTGCCAACCTGGATATCGCCACCCGCAAGGAAATCATGCGGACGCTGACGGACATAAAGGATATCACCGAAACGGTGATGATCGCCACCCATGATATGCAGCTGGTCTGTGAGTGGGCGCAGCGGATCGTAGTGCTCTGCCGGGGCCGGGTGGTGGCGGACGGAACACGGGACGAGATCTTTGGAAATCAGGAAATCCTGGACACCGTAGGAATCCGGCCGCCGGAGATTTTTTCCATGGCGCAGGCGCTGGACAGCGGAGCCCTCTGCTATACGGTGGAGGAATTCCTGCACAGCTTTGAGGAGGAGTGAGGATGGCAACGAAGATGAAAAAGAAGCTCTCCGAAAATATCCTGGATAAATTCTCCATTGACTTTCTGCGCAATCAGGTGCTCAAAAACGCCTACGGCAACGATGACACAGTGATCGCCAGGCTGGACCCGCGGATTCTGCTGGTGTGGTATTTGTTTTTCGGATTGGTGCCCTGGTTTGTGAATAACCTATGGTTTTTGATGGCCTGCTTTTTACTGGTGCTCGTCACTACCGTACTGGCCCGTGTGGCGGGCCTGGTGCTGCTGCTGTTCGCGGTCGGCGTCTTTACTCAGACGGGATATCTGCTGGTGGTGTCCTTCCTTTTCGGTGGGGACGCTTCCACCATCGTCCCGCTGCTGATCCTCACCCTGAAGGTCGCCACCTGCTCTCTGGCCTCCGTCACCGTGTTCTCCGGATTGGATCCGGACCGTCTGTCCAACGGGCTGATGTGGTACGGTTGCCCGGAACGGCTTTCCTTTTCCATCTCCTACGCCTATCGGATCCTGCCCATGCTGATGGAGGAGTTCCAGAACATCCTGCTCTCCTTCCGGATGCGGGGGAATCCGCCAGTGCACGAAAGGTTCTGGGGGAAGGTCAAGTACCTGTTCTATCAGATCAAAGTGGTCATGCACGCCTTTTACCCGCTGATGCTCAATACCGCCAAGCGCTCCCGGACAACGGTGGAGGCGCTGGAAATCAAAGGCTACCGTTATGCGGCGGTCAACAAGGCGGTGAAAAAGATGAAGCTTGCTACTTTGAAGGTCACCTATAACGACCTGCTGTTCCTGGCGATCTCTTTCCTCTGGATCGCGGTTTCCATCCTGTTATCCACATTATTTTAGAAAAGAGGCTGTAACTTGAAACTGGATTTTCATACTCACGGGAAACTGGCCAAACGGCTTCCGTTTTCCACCCAATATACCGACTGGCTGTTCGGCGAAGCAAAGGCGGCTGGGCTGGATGCCCTGTGCCTGACCGAGCACTTCAATACGCTGCAATTCGATGAGCTGTACGGCTATCTTTTGCATCAAAGCAAACGGGAAGGAGATGCCCTTCTGCTGGAAAACGGGCTGCGGATATTCCCGGGCATGGAGACGGATATTGCCGAGGGTGGGCATATTCTGTCGCTGGGAACTGTAGAAACGATTTTGGAACTCAATCAGCGGCTGGCCTCACATAAGCAGCCGGGGCATTTTCTTCCATTTGAAAAGCTGCTGGACTTGTTCCGGAAATACGACGTTCTGGTAGGCGCCGCCCACCCTTACCGGGCAGGCGGACATATTCCGGAGCTGCCCCGGGAACAGCTGGAACGGCTGGATTTCCTGGACTTAAACGGCAAGGATGTGGCGGAGGACCGGGAACGCGCCGAACGGCTCACCCGTTCTCTGGGAGAACGTCTCCACAAACCGGTAGTCAGCGGGAGCGATACCCATCAGGCGGTGCAATACGGTTGTATCTGGACAGAATTTGCAGAGAACTCCGTCACACTGGACGAATTGCGCCGTCAAATGTCGTCAGGAGCCTATCAAATTATAGTTTCGGAGCAGGCCGCGTTTCAGGTAAAAACCGCCTGTATCCTGAAACGGGTGCTGAAGGAGATTTATGCTTTAGGCGGGGACTATGTCAGCGTTCTGCTGGGCGGTGGAAAAGAACGGGATTCCTATTCTTTTCAAGACAGGCTTGCCGTGGCCTACCAAACGGTGGTGATCGATTATTCGCCAAAAGCCGGAGAAATGGCGGACAGGATCCGGCTGGCTGCCAATGAAATGTCCCGGAAGGGTTTTGAACTGGTATCCGCAACAACCACCGGCTCAGCGAAGGGTATCTTGGTTTTCCGGGAAAAAGGTATGTAACGGGCCTTTTTCTTGAACAGAGCCTGGCTTTCTGATATACTGTATAGCGTAGAGGTGAGCGCTTTATGAGACGAATTGTATTGTTATTTTCTGTTTTGTGCCTGTTGCTGGCCGGTTGCGGCAGAACAACCGGCCAAATGCCATCCGATTCTCCGCAAGGATCTTCTGTGGCAGATCAGGCTCCGCAGGAGACAGCTTCCAGTACCGAGCAGCCCGAAATCCTTCCGGATGATGAGATTCCGGACAGTTCAAAGCCATCCGGCGGCAGCCAGCCGACAGATGCTGAAATCGATCAGGATGCCGCGCTTGCCCTGGCGATGGAAAACGCCGGCGTTCCGGAAAAAGACGCATATAACGTGAAAGTGGAACGGGACCGGGAAAACGACATCCCGATTTTCCAGGTGGAGTTTGAAACAGAGTACGGGAATTATGACTTTGAAATCGCCATAACAGGCGGAAAGATCATCGGCGCCGATTACGAGGTAGATGAAGAGTGGCTTGACGCTGGGCGGAAGCCCCGTCACGCTGGAGGAAGCCAAACAGGCAGTCCAGAGCAAGGTTCCTGCCTCCAGCACGGAAAACATCCGGATGTGGGAAGAAAGCGGCGACGGTCGGGGCCGCTTTGAGGGGGAGTTGTTCCACGACGGCATCAAATATGAGTTTGAGATTGATCCAAAGACCAGGATTATTTTTGACTGGAATGCGGATCTGCGGGAATAACCGCCCCGCACAGAGCTGGTTTGAGCAAAGAAAGGCCACAGGAGGAGTCGCAGCTGATGACTTTACAGTTTCCCCGGATGCCGGAGCAGATCACCAAAGCTGAATCCCGGATCCTGGACTATATTTCCAATAACCCGGAAGAATTTTTGCTTTCCTCCATCGGGGAAGTGGGAGAAAAGCTTGATGTTTCGGGTACGACAATTTCCCGCTTTGTGCGCCGTCTGGGCTGTGGGGATTATAAGGAGCTCAGGCGGCTGGTGGCAGATCAGAACATTTCGGAAGGCCCGGCTGTCAAACTGATGCAGACATTGCACGCTGAAGAAGCATTCACCGTGGACAATTGGTTCCTGCGTCAGCAGATGTACCTGCAGAAAACGCTGGAGGGATTGGAACAGGAGGAATTTCAGAAGGCAGTTTCGGCGCTTTGCTCTGCACATCGGGTATTTATCCATGCGAAAAGCGCGTCGTCCTCATTGGGGCAGCTTCTGATGTTTCGCCTGCGGCGGCTTGGGATTCAGTCCGTTCTGCTGCCATCAGGGGGCTCGGAGGTGCTGGAAGGGCTTTCACAGGCAGAGACCGGCGATCTGGTGGTTATGTTCAGCTTTTCCAAGCTCTCGCAGGAGGGAAAAATGATTCTGGGATACCGGAAAGAAGCCGGTTACCGGACGCTTGCGTTTATCTCCCGTGCATTTGTCCCGGAAGAAGAACGGGCAGATATCCAGCTGTTCGCCTATCGGGGAGAGGCAAAAGAGTATCACTCGATGACGGCGCCTGCGGCGTTGGTAGACGCACTGGTAGTGGCGGTATCCGAACAGATGGGAGAGACCTCCATAGAAAACCTCTCCCGTCTGTACCATATGAAAAAAACTTATGCGCCAAACCGGTAAAATTCCAACGCGCCTCCGGAGGGCAATCCCTGCCTGTTATTTTACAGCTTTCATCTGAAATCGCGGCAATCGTTAACCCGACTGCCGCGATTCTATTTTGCACCGATTGGCGCCTATTCCACATGCTGGTCAAAAGAAGCGTGATCCGCTGCCGCTTTTCTTAAAAAATCCAGTAAAATCCGTTCCTGCTTCACCGGAAAAGTACGGGGAATCCAGAGCGTCTTGGAAAAGGCGTTTTTCTGATGCGCACCGTAGACGTCCTTTGTCTTTCGGGTAAATGTTCCTTGGATACGGATAGAGCGCTTTCCAACAGAATAGTTTTCCAGCCGGAGCAGCACAAAGGCAAATTCCACCCGCTCGTCCATGCTGCCGCTGTAGCCGGTATAGTACAGCCGGTTTTCCGAGAGATACACGCGCTGAACCAAAGACGTCCCTGAGCAGTTCGCCCAGTACAGCAGAAGCGGGATCACAGCGAAGATCGAGGCAGC
>CASFNR010000034.1 GCA_949296115.1 uncultured Eubacteriales bacterium
CCAGCTCGTCGCTGAATGCGGAAATCGTCATTTGTTTATCCATGACTTTATTATATCACACTCGGCGGTATTTGGCACTTTTTTCTGTGCGGTGTTGCCATAGAAGAAATCATGGATGCTGTACAGGAGAAAAAAGTGGTTGCACCGATGATGGCTGTATACACTACCCATGAAGCACCGTTAAGCAACAGAAACAGCCGTGTTCTCTGTTCGCCTTTGGCAAAAACAGAAAGCATAAGCATCAATGCGCCGATGATGGGCAGCAGTTCCAGAGCGTTCTTTCGGCTGATTTCCCACACAAATCCCTCTGTGGAGATCATACCAAACAATCCGAATCCAACATAGAGGAAGAAAAACAGGATGGTTTCAAAGGTGGAAACCTTTGTGTTATGTTTTTCGTGCCAAATCGAAATGATGGATTGAACGATTGCGATCAGACACAAAAATACGGCAGATCCCGTCTGACCGATCAATGCAAAGTTCAGAGAACTCATAGCATTGACGAGAATACCGCAAACCAATATTTGCACCTTGCTCCGAAACTGGGGTTGGATGATGGTGATAATTGTACCGATGATGCCGCAAATTTGTCCAAGAAGATACATAGGCCCCTCCTTGTCAACGGAAACTGTTCTCTACCACACCGGGCAGAAAATCATAGATGGAGCAGCCAATGATTTCCTCGAAATGTGCCTTGATATTCAAAACGGTTTTCCATCGTTCTACTGTATATGGATGGGTTCCATACCGGATTGCCACATCTACGAACCGCTTTTCCAGCAGGCAGAATCCGGTGGGCAAAGCCAGTGCATCACAAAGCTGCACCAGATAGTCATAGTCGTCATACACTGCTGTTTTTACAAACTCTGCCATAAATGCTTTATCTTCGGTGGGCATATCAAAGACTCCAATGGTGGAAGCAATATCCTTGACCATAAAGGCATGGGAAATGCAGATCTGTGCAGCCTTTTCCCATCCCCGAGTCATACAATAGCGGTAGCCGTCGATCAGATGCCGTTCAGATGTAACGCCTGCGTGTCTGCCAATGTCATGGAGCAGACCATAGATATAGGCATCATCCGCATCCAGATGTGGGCAGCGGCTGGCAATGCTTTCACAGGCTTTCGCAACATACCGGGAGTGGTCTGCCCAGGGTCCGGGATTGGCTGCGTGCGCTTCTTCCAATGCTTTTTCTGCAATCATGCGTGTAAGCAGCATAACAATACCTCCAATGAAAAATGGGGCTGGCTTTCACCAGCCCCGTCAGAGAATTAAGGAGGCCAAGTGAAAGCGGACCTTTCACATTTCCTTACTGACAGTATAACGATCATTTGGCACGATAGATATACTATTGATGCCCATTTTTATCAGAATCGTGCCAATGCCTACGATATTCCATGGGAGAACAGCCAAATTCCTCCCGAAAGGTCTTACCAAAATAACTGCTGGAACCAAGCCCGCAGCAATACGCGATTTGGGTAACAGACTCTTTGGATTTCGCCAGCATCTGACAAGCCTTTTGCAGACGGTAGCTTCGGATATATTCTACCGGGGTCATGTGTAAAGTATCCTGGAACAGACGGAAGCAGGCTCGTTTGCTGATATGTGCAGTTTGTGCCAACTGCTCCACGGAAATTGGTTCCCCATAATGCTCATGGATGTAAACCATCAGCATCTTGATCTTATCGTCAGAATCCTTGCTTGACATACCTTGTTCCATGCTAGGACGGGCCAATTCAAAAAGCTTCAGCCAGATTTTTGACAAGGCTGCCCGGAGCGTAAATTCATACCCCCACTCCTGTTCGGTCAAATCAAACGCCTGCTTGATTTCCTCCAAAATAACTGCCTGTGCGGGATCGTCCGGGTATAGCGGAATGATTTCCACTCCGGGAGCGGTAGTCAGCGGCAGAATATACTTTGCTTCCATACGACTCCCATGCTCACCCGAAAGAAATGCTGGATCAAACAGGTGCAGAAGCTGAATATTGCTGTCAGTAGATGTCTGGAAACTGGTGCTGTGCAGAACATTGGAATTGACAAAACCACCGGAACCGGCCGGAAATGTCCATTTGCCTTTCGGGGTGGTGTATTCCAGTGTTCCACTTTTCATGTAGAACAACTCTACCGTCCGGTGCCAATGCCAGGGGACAATGGGTTCCAGGTATTTGTCCAGCTCCGCACAGGTGGCAATGTAAGGGAAGTCCGGCGAGAAACCGGGAAGCAGTTCTTCCTTGCTGCTGTCATTCAGTTCGATACTTTGGATATTCTTCACAGCCAATCACCACCCGAATAAGATTATCTACTGTAATGCTACTTGTTTGTGGAGCAAAAGTCAATTCCTTCATTCGTTCTAATGGATGAGGTGCATTTTAACTAGATGCACCCCACCCAGATTCAAAATGCACCCCGGGGTGCGGATTCTTCCATATCAGAGTCTATTCCCATAAGCTCCGACGCAATAGCGTCGGAGTTTTCTTTATGCGAAATCCCCGGATCCGTTTTTTATACGGATCCGGGGATTTTGTCCATATCCCGTGTGGCAGTCAGGGCGATGCAGAGGCCAACCAAGCCCCCCGCCAATTTTCCCAGCAGGAGAGATGCCGACATGTCCGGCGCCACTGCCATCGTGAAGCCAAGGTGGGCGGCAAAGGCAGAGGCGCCGCAGACCAGAAAGGCGGCGCTGACCACCTTCCCCCGGGGGTCCATCCGGGAAAACATTGCCAGACCGGGAACCACGCTGACTGCACCCACCAGCAATCCGGTGGTACTGGAGGCGTTCAGACCGGTATGACGGCGAACCAAGGAAAGGGGTGCGTGCATCACAATCTGGAAAAGTTCTGCCAGCGGCATGCTGCCCAGCATGACAATGGCGATGGAACAGGCAACTTCCATGGCATCGGCCAGGGGAGTCATCCCGGGAAGAATCTGCCAGCCGCTGAGATGGGAGAAGGCTGCCAGCGCAAGCCCGGCAATGGAGATCCGCTGAATCCATCGGGACAGCCACTGAAAAAACGCCGCAATGCGATCCGGGCGGAGCCGCATTCCTGCAAAAAGGCCGCAGCAGCTGAGCAGAATGGGCAGAAGATTGACTGCCAGCACCCGAGGAGAGAGCCCGCAGACCAGCCCCCCCAGAAGCAGCCCCGCAGGAAGGGAGAGCAGCCCCAGCAGTATCCCCCGAGTGAACAGAGGCCGATCTTCTTCCGGTATGGTGCCCAGCCCCACGGGAATTGTGAAAATCAGGGTGCAGCCGAAGGTGGCGGCAACCAGAATGCCGGAGAATTTTCCAACCAATTCCCGGTCGGCCAGTTCCACGGCCAATTGGTAGCCGCCCATGTCAATGGGCAAAATACCGCCGAACATCCCGGGGTCCAGCCCCAATCCCCGGAACAGGGGGACCATCCAGCCCGAAAGCCCCGCAGAAAGCAGGGGGGCCAGACAGATGATGCCGGACATGGACAGGGCAATGAGGCCGAGCAGCTGGAACGCTTCCTCGAACCGCTGACCCAGGCCGAATCGACTGCCCAGCAGATGGTCCCCGCCGCCCAGCAGCGCTCCAATCCCCATAATAATGAGCAGTCCCTGATTGAAAGACATGCAATCCCCTCATCACAAAAGAAAAATCCGAACGGACAAAGCACCGCTCGGATTTTGTATGGTGGACGATAACGGACTCGAACCGCTGACCCTGCGCACGTCAAGCGCATGCTCTACCAGCTGAGCTAATCGTCCAAAATCGTGCTTTGCTTAAGCACATGGCTCATTATATCGAATAGATCAGGATTTGTCAAGCACAAATTTTGAAAATTCGATACATTATCCCACTACGCCATCCACACCCTGGTCGGCCAGAAATTCAATGACCAGCTGGTGGGGCAGGCAGACAATGGGAGTGCCGCTGTTGCAGAAGCCTCGATGGACGCAGTATTGGTCGGGACAGTCCGCCTGGGTGACGGCAATCTTTCCGTCCCGGACGGTAATGGTATTGCATCCGGCGGAGTCCTCAACAAGAAATTCCTGGTCCCGGCTCAGGTCCACAATCTCCACAACCGTGCCCCGGGAGGTAATCCGGGCATAGGCAGCAGGCGAGTCGGGGAGAAGAAGCAGAACGCTCAGCCCGGCGCATATAGCAAGAACCGCTGCCAGAAGCAGGATCCAGAATTTGGTTTTCAAACAAAGATCAGCTCCATCTCAGTCAGCCCCGGGGCGAAAAATCCCGTCCGGTGGTTGTTCAGCCAGTATACCAGAAATACCGGAAAAACGCAAGAAAAAGTTAGAAAAACTCCTTGACTTTTTCTGATGCAGATGCTAAAATAGACAGGCCGCATTGAAGGGGCTTAAGTTGGTGCGCTGAAATCGCCCCGCCCCAAGAGCGAGACTACACAATATGAAGTAGGTGAAAACAAATGAAAGCAGTTATCGTAACCGGTGGCAAGCAGTACACTGTAGCCGAGGGCGACGTGCTCTTCGTGGAGAAGCTGAACGCGGAGGCGGAGTCCACCGTGAAGTTTGACCAGGTTCTGGCCGTCCTGGACGGTGAGAACACCAAGATCGGCGCTCCCGTGGTGGCCGGCGCTGCCGTGGAGGCCAAGGTCGTCAAGAACGGCAAGGGCAAGAAGATCGACATCATCCGTTACAAGGCCAAGAAGAACGAGAAGAAGCACATCGGTCATCGCCAGCCCTACACCAAGGTGGAGATCACCAAGATCGCGCTGTAAGCCATGACCAGATGCGAGTTTTTTACCGAGAATGACCGGATTACCGGATTTTCTGTCTCGGGTCACAGCGGCTATGCGGAACAGGGTAGCGACATCGTCTGCGCCGCCGTCAGCGCCGCGGTTGCCATGGCTGAGGCCACCATCAATGATGTGTGCGGCGCCAAGGCCAAGGTTCGGGTCAAGGACGAGCAGGCTCGTATCACCCTGACCCTCCCCGTTTCCTGCGATGAAGAGGACAGCGTCCAGGCGGTTCTGGCCGGAATGATGCTGTATCTGTGCAGCCTGCGGGATCAATATCCTGATTATATCGAAGTTTTGGAGGTGTAACATCATGCTGAAGATTGGTATTCAGTTCTTCGCTCACCACAAGGGCGGCGGTTCCACCAAGAACGGCCGTGACTCCGAGTCCAAGCGTCTGGGTGTCAAGCGTGCCGACGGTCAGTTCGTTCTGGCCGGCAACATCCTGGTCCGCCAGAGAGGCACCCACATCCATCCCGGTGTCAATGTTGGTATCGGCAAGGATGACACCCTGTTTGCTCTGGTTGACGGTACCGTCAAGTTCGAGCGCATGGGCAAGGATCGCCGTCAGTGCTCCGTCTACGCTGAGCAGTAATTGCGTATAAAGCCGAAAAGCTGCCGCACAGAATCTGCGGCAGCTTTTTTAATAAAAGATTGTATTTTCTGAAATCCTATGGAGCGCAAAGCACTGCCTGCGGGCAGCGTTGTGCGGTCTGTAGGATGCTCTGCTACCGAAGGAGGTACGATTATGTTTGTAGATAAAGTTCGGATTACCGTGATCGGCGGCCGGGGCGGCGATGGTGCGGTTGCCTTCCACCGGGAGAAATATGTGGCATCCGGCGGCCCTGACGGCGGGGACGGCGGCCACGGCGGCAGCGTCATCCTGCGGGTCAATGACAACCTGTCCACCCTGCTGGACTTCCGCTATAAGCGAAAATATGCAGCCCAGGCCGGCGCCAACGGTCAGGGCCGGAACATGGCCGGCAAGCGGGGCGAGAATCTGATTATTGAGGTGCCCCGGGGTACCGTGGTTCGGGATGCCGAGTCCAACCAGATTATTGTGGATATGTCCACCGGGGAGGATTATGTAATCGCCAAGGGCGGCCGGGGGGGCTGGGGCAATGCCCACTACGCCACCCCCACCCGGCAGGTTCCCCGGTTTGCCAAGGCAGGACTGAAGGGCCAGGAACGGGACATCGTCCTGGAACTGAAGCTGCTGGCGGATGTGGGCCTGGTGGGCTTCCCCAACGTGGGAAAATCCACGTTGCTCAGCGTCACTTCCAATGCCCGGCCTAAAATCTCCAACTATCACTTCACCACCTTGTTCCCCAATCTGGGGGTGATCTATGTGGAGGAGGGTGTTTCCTTCGTCATGGCGGATATTCCCGGCATTATCGAGGGTGCTGCGGAAGGGGCCGGCCTGGGCCATGACTTCCTGCGGCACATTGACCGCTGCCGGCTGCTGGTTCATGTGGTGGACGTTTCCGGCAGCGAGGGCCGGGATCCGGTGGAGGATTTTCACGCCATCTGTGCCGAACTGAAGAATTACAGCGTGGATCTGAGCAACCGGCCCATGATCGTGGCGGCCAATAAAATTGACCTGCTGCCCCCGGACTCGGACAACCTGGAGCGTCTGCGCCGGACCGTGGCGGAAGTGGGCTGCGAACTGTACGAAATCAGCGCAGGAACCACCCAGGGGACCAAGAACCTTATGCGGGTAGTGGCCCAGAAGCTGCGGACTCTGCCGCCGGTGACCATCTACGAGCCGGAGTATGTAGAGGTTGTTCAGGCCCCTGTGGATCCTTCCGCTTTCGAGGTGGAGCACTACGGCAGCACCTGGCTGGTAACGGGCGCCTGGCTGGAGCGTCTGGTGCAGAATATCAACTTCGAGGACTATGAATCCCGGAACCACTTTGACCAGCAGCTGCGCAAGGTGGGACTGTTTGCCCGGCTGGAGGAGATGGGTATTCGGGACGGGGACACGGTGGATATCTACGATTTTGAATTTGAATATCAACGCTGAAAGAAAATTTTGCCTTTTTTCAGGAAAGTATTTGCCATTTTATATTTTTTCCGGTATAATAACATACGTCACCTGGTGTGGCGTATGTTATTTTTTTGTCTGGAGGGGAAGGGCCGTGATCCGTAATCTGAATCAAGTTTCCTTTCAGGGGTTTGGCGTTGTCCCCCCTGAGCGCAATCAGCAGGATAAGAACAGTGAGACACCGTATGACGTGTGGAAGCTTGCCAAAGATGAGGGAGAGCTGTATCAGGCCCTTGATGATACCTGGATCTCCTGCGACAGTGGAACCAGCGTGCTCTCGGTGAGCCGGGATGGGGATACCTTCCAGCACTTCTATCTGGATAAGCCGGTGTGGGTGCGACAGGGAATTGTATTCGGCCTCCGTGCGTTTTTGAGTGAGGCATCGGTGAAGCTTTCCTTCTCCCAGGCGCCGCAGCTGGTGGGAAAACGGAGCCTGGACAGCATACGGGTGGACCGGGGACTGCAGGTGGAGTGCATCTATACCTTCTTCTACCAGGAAAAGGAACAGGGATTCGTATTTCCCGGGGAATCCCACCCCATGGCGGAACTGACCTATGTGGACCAGGGGGAACTCCATTCGGTGGCGGATGGACAGGACCTTCTGCTGAAGCAGGGGGATCTGGTAATATACGGGCCGGATCAGTGGCATATGCAGTATGCGCAGATCGGCGTTGCGCCCCGGTATGTCACGCTGTCCTTTGATGTAAGCGGCGGAGATTTGACCCCGCTGCTGAATCGGAAATTCACTGCGCCCCAAAATGTGGTGGGAATTTTGAAATTTATGCTCCGGGAGCAGGAGAACCAGGATCTCTTTACCAATGACATTCTCCTGTCGGAACTGAACCTGATTCTGCTTTCGCTGCTGCGGGAGACGGTTTCTCCCAAGGGAGGGAAGCTTCAGACCTCCAATGCGATTCATTCGGAAAATGAAATTATCCGCCGGGCGCAGCAGTATATCAGCACTCACATCCGGGAGAAACTCTCGGTGCCGTTGGTGGCCCGGCAGGTGGATGTCAGCCCCAGCTATCTGACAGCCTTGTTCCACAAGAATCTTCAGATTTCTCCCGGCGAGTACATCCGGCGGATCAAGCTGCAGGAGAGCAAGCAGATGATCCGGGAGAATCATCTGAACTTCACGGAAATTGCCGCAGCGCTGCAATATTCCACGGTGCACCATTTCTCCCGGCAATTCAAGGAGAAATTCGGCATCACCCCATCGGAATATGCGAAGTCTGTCAGATAACCCATGCTCCCGCATCTTCGGATGGGGGAGCAATTTGATAAAAATCCTGTTTCTCGGGTGGAGGGCTGTCTAACTCTTGCGAAACAGGGAATTCTGTTATATAATCGGAGAAATAACCGGACGGAGGACAGAATATGGAATTTCGTGTGCTGGCGGTGGGGGACGTGGTGGGCACCCCTGGATTGGAACGGGTGCGCCGGAACCTGCGGCAGCTCAGACGGCGGGTTCGGGCGGACTTTGTGGTGGTAAACGGAGAAAACGCCGCCGTGGTGGGAATCACGCCGGATCAGGCGGAGGACATTCTGGATGCCGGCGCAGATGTGATTACCCTGGGCAATCATACCTGGA
Organism: uncultured Eubacteriales bacterium; assembly: GCA_949296115.1. Lineage (GTDB taxonomy): Bacteria > Bacillota > Clostridia > Oscillospirales > Oscillospiraceae > Faecousia. Next base: position 8,369 of record CASFNR010000034.1, read on the forward strand.
ACAAACGGGAGATCGTGCCCTATCTGGAGGATAGCAGCCGGATTCTTCGTCCTGCCAACTATGCGCCCCAGGTTCCCGGCCGGGGATGGGGCGTGTATGAGACCGCTGCCGGACCGGTGGCGGTGATTGACCTGATTGGCCGGTGTAATCTGGACTACGGCCCGGACAATCCGTTCCTTGGTGTGGAGAAAATTCTGAAGCAGCTGGAAACCAGGCTGATACTGGTGGAAATCCATGCGGAGGCTACGTCTGAGAAGCTGGCCATGGGCTACATGCTGGATGGCCGGGTCAGCGCAGTCTGGGGGACCCACACCCACGTTCCCACGGCGGATGTAAGAGTTCTTCCGAAGGGAACCGGGTATGTGACGGACCTGGGGATGACCGGACCCCGGGACAGCGTGCTGGGAATCCGGCCGGAACTGTCCGTCAATCGCTTCCGGGGGGACATCCCGGAGCGGTACCGCTGGGCGGACGGACCCACGAAAATGGAAGCGGTGCTCTTTACCTTGGACACCGAAACAGGAAAATGCCGCAAGGCGGAAAGAGTGGACGAATGGGACTGAAAATTTTACACACTGCAGACTGGCACCTGGATTCTCCCTTTGCCGGTTTTTCGGAGCAGCAGCGGGCATTTTTAAAGCAGGAGCAGCGGCAGATTCCCGGAAAAATTGCGGACCTGTGCCGTCGGGAGAGCTGCGATCTGGTTCTGCTGGCGGGAGATATTTTTGATGGAGAAGCCAGCCGGGAGACCGTTTCCCTGGTGAAGCGGGCGCTGAAGGCCTGCGGCGTGCCGGTACTGGTAGCCCCGGGCAACCACGATTTCTGCGCCCCGGGGAGCCCCTGGGTGGAGGAAGGCTGGCCGGAGAATGTGGCGGTTTTCACCGGCGGCATGGAAACAGTAAAAATCGGCAGCCTGGACTGCTGCGTCTACGGCGCAGGATTCCGGAGCATGGACTGTCCGTCTCTGCTGGAAGGATTCCGGGCAGAGGGAAAGGAAAAGTATCACATTGGCCTGGTTCACGGGGACCCCACCCAGAGCCAGTCCCCCTATAATCCCATTACCGCTTCCCAGGTGCGTAAGTCCGGGCTGAACTATCTGGCCCTTGGGCACCTGCATAAAGCGGGCGCCTTCCGATCCGGGGACGTAATCTGCGCCTGGCCGGGCTGCCCCATGGGCAGAGGCTGGGACGAGACGGGAGAAAAGGGCGTGTGCATCGTAACGATTGAGGATACGGTGGACATCCAGGCGGTGACCCTGGATACTCCTGCGTTCCGGGAACTAACCGTGGACATTCAGGCAGATCCCCAGGCGGCCCTGGAGGCGGCGCTGCCCGCCGGCGGGAGCCGGGACTTTTTCCGGATTACCCTCACCGGCTGCGGAGAAGTCAGCCTGCCCCGGCTGAGAAAGTCGCTGGGTTCCTACCCCAATGCCGAACTGGTGGATCACACCGAGCCGCCCCTGGATGTCTGGGGGGATGCGGGGGAGGATACCCTGGAGGGCGTCTATTTCCAGATGCTGCATAAGGCCAAGGAACTGAACCCGGAGCAGGCAGAGAGAATTCAGCTGGCGGCGGAAATTTCCCGCAGACTGCTGGAGGGACGGGAGGTCACCCTATGAGAATATACAAAATGACGGCGACCTTCGGCAAGCTGGAGCACGAGACGCTGACCCTGGAGCCGGGACTGAACGTGATTACGGCCCCCAATGAGTGGGGCAAGAGCACCTGGTGTGCCTTCCTGATGGCTATGCTCTACGGCATTGACACCCGGGCAAAATCCACCAGGACCACCATTGCGGATAAGGAGCGGTTCGCTCCCTGGTCCGGCAGCCCCATGGCGGGACGGATTGATCTGGAATGGAACGGGCGGGACATTACCATCGAGCGGAAAACGGTGAAGCGGGTTCCCCTGGGAGAATTCCGGGCTTACGAAACTGCTTCAGGTGTGCCGGTCAAAGAACTGAGCGAGAATAACTGCGGACAAATGCTGCTGGGTGTGGAGCAATCCGTGTTCCGCCGGGCGGGATTTATCCGGCAGTCGGCCCTTGCGGTGACCCAGGACGAGTCCCTGCGGCGCCGGCTGACGGCCCTGGTGACCACCGGGGATGAGAACAACGCGGCGGACCGGCTGGCATCGCAGCTGAAGGAATTGAAAAACCAGTGCCGTTACAACCGCACCGGACTGCTGCCCCAGGCGGAGGCGGAACGGGAGCAGCTGGAGCAGACGCTGGCGGAGTGGGAGGCCCTCAACACCAAGTGCCAGAAAACCAAAATGCGGATCGACGAGGTGAAATCCTGGCTGTCCCAGCTGTATAATCATCAGCAGGCGTTGGCCTACGACGCCGCTCAGGAGAATGCCCGCCGCCTGGCCAAGGCGGGGGAGACCCTGGAGGAGGCGGAGAAACAGCTCCAGCGCTGGGAGGAAACCTGTCAGTCTCAGCCGCCGAAGGAAGAGGCGGAGCAGAAGCTGCGGGAGATGAAAATCTTCCGGGATGAGTGGAACGCCATTCAGGCGGAATACCAGGGGCTTCCCCCGGAGCCGCAGAAGCCCAAGCTGCCCTACCCCTTTACCAATATGACCCCGGAGGAGGCCCGGAGGATGGCGGCGAAGGATGGAGAAGCCTACGCTGCCCTGCTGAACAGCAAACTGCCCCGGGTTCTGATCGGCGTGGGAGTGTTCGGCCTGCTGGCCGCTGCGCTGCTTGGGTATCTGACAGCATATCTGTTTGCGGCTGTTGCCGGTGTTGCCGGATTTGGCGCTATGATTTGGGGCATTGTGGAGTGGGTGTCTTTGAACAAGCAGAAAAAGACCCTGCTGGAGCGGTATGAAACCGCTGACTATGCCCATTGGGCGGACCCGATGGACGTCTACGAGACGGAGGTTGCCCAATACGACGAGGTGCTCCGGGAGTATAAGGAGCTGAGCTCGGATGTGGAGGTCCGGCTGATGGTGATGCGCAATCGCCGGGATGCCCTCTGCGGCGAAAAAAATCCCGATGATCTGCTGGACTATTGGCAGGAGATGGTGTCCAACTGGGAGGACTGCTATACAGCCAGACGGGAGGCGTCCCAGGCCAAGACCCATTATGAGGATCTGCGGGCGCTGGTCAAACCGGTGGAGAAGCCCACCATGCCGGATCATCTGACCCAGTCCGAGGCAGATACCACCCGGCTGCTGACGGAGTGTGCCATGGAGCAGCAGCGGCTTCAGAATCGTCTGGGACAGTATCAGGGCCGGATGGATGCCCTGGGAGACCGGGAAGCGTTGTCCAATAAACTGGAACAGGTCCAAAAGCGAGTCAGCCGGCTGGAGGATGTTTACACGGCACTGGTGATCGCAATCGAAACGCTGGCCCGGGCCCAGGCGGAGATGCAGCGTCGGTTTGCGCCCCGGATTACCAAGCGTGCCCAGGCATTCCTTGCCCGGATGACCGGCGGACGGTACCGCAGCATGGTGATGTGCGACGATTTCTCTTTGCAGACCCGGGCGGAGGGGGAGGATATCCTCTCCGACAGTCTGTGGAGAAGCGACGGTACCATTGACCAGTTGTACTTTGCCCTGCGGTTGGCGGTGGCGGAGGAGCTGACGCCGCAGGCTCCGCTGATTTTGGACGATGCCTTGATCCGATTTGATGATGAGCGGCTGAAGGCGGCCATCGGACTGCTGGCAGAGTTGGGCAAACAGCGGCAGATTCTCTGCTTTACCTGCCAAAGCCGGGAAAGCAAAGCCCTTCCCAAAGCCAAATAAAATGGTACGGCCGCCGGAAAATCCGGCGGCCGTTGATCTACTTATGAAAAATAGGCTGGCGATTTTCGAAGGTACATACATATCCGAAAATGTCTTTCAGAATCTCGCAGGCATCCCGGGCGTATTGTCCCACACGGTCACAGCGGTGGGCATCGGAGCCGACGGTGACAATTTCGCCGCCCAGTTCCCGGAACCGGCGAAAATAGTCGGCAGTGGGAAGAAATCCGCCGCAGCGGTCCACGCCGCTGGTGTTCATCTCCAGCCCCTTGCCTTTCTGAACCAGAATCCGGAGAATTTCGTCTACCAGTTCCCGATGCTGGGAATAAGGAACCGGCCGGGGAGCGGGGTGAGCGGCAGTTTTTCCGATATAGGTCAGATGGGCCAGCACGTCGAATTGGTCATGCACCTGGACGCATTCCAGGGTTTGCTCCAGGTAGCGCCGCTCCGCCTCAAAGACGGACTTCCCGTCCCAATACTCCTGAAAATACACGTCCAGTCCGTCCACAAAATGAACGGAGCCAAGAACAAAGTCGAAGGGCCGCCGTGCCAGATCCCGGCGGAACTGGGCCTGATTGCCTGGCAGCAGGCCGAACTCCATGCCCCGGCGGATTTTCAGCCCCGGCAGGGAAAGCGCATCATATTCAGCGCAATATTGGGCCGTGTCGAAGGCCATGTTCGGCATCTGCCCCAGGGGGTCGTAGTCCACATGGTCGGTAAAGCAGATTTCTTTCAGACCGGCGGCCTGGGCGGCCTGGGCCAACGCAAGGCCGGTATCGTGACCATCGAAGGATACCCAGGAATGCATATGGTAGTCAAACATCTTGAATCTCCTCCCAAAATTGACGGAATGCTGTGGGCAGCGCCGTCTGTGTGCGGATCTGTTCCGGGGTAAACCAGTGAAAGGCTTCTGCGGGCTGGGCCACTTCCAGATAAATCCCCCGCATGTTCCACTGAATGTGGGTAAAAATGTGAGTCCGGGACACTTCCCGGAGCAGCTGGGTGGGCTTCAGCCCCAGCTGCTCCACGGCGGACAGCGCCTGACGGGTATCCAGACAGCCGGAGACATTGGGAAACTCCCACAAACCTGCCAGCAGCCCTTGCTCCGGGCGGCGGCGCAGGGCATAGCGCCCTTCACAGCATAGGATAAAGACCGTGCGCTCCTCCTGACGCTTGGCTTTTTTGGGGGATTTTACGGGCAGCCGCTCCGCACTGCCGGAAAGATTCCCCAGACAGAAGGACTGACAGGGGCAATCCACACACTGGGGTTTCCAATTGGGACCGCAAAGGGTGGCCCCCAGTTCCATGAGCGCCTGGGTGAAGGTTCCGGCGTCCGGCGGATAGACCTGCTCCAAAGCCTGGCGGACCTTCGCTTTGGTGGCGGGCAAATCGATGGGGGAGGGGTCGTCCGTCAGACGGGATACCACCCGCAGCACATTTCCGTCCACGGCAGGGGTCGGGAGATTGAAGGCGATGGAGCAGATGGCCCCCGCCGTGTATTCTCCGATTCCCGGGAGGGCGAGCACCTGGGTGTATTCCTGCGGAAAAATACCGCCGTATTCCGACATGATGATTCCTGCGGCCTTTTTCAGATTCCGCACCCGGCTATAGTAGCCCAGCCCCTCCCAGAGCTTGTGGAGGGTATCATCCGGGCATTCCGCCAGCGCCGCGACGGTGGGAACTGCCTGAAGGAAACGGGTGTAATACCCTTTTACGGCTTCGACCCGGGTCTGCTGGAGCATGATTTCCGACAGCCAGATCCGGTAAGGTTCCCGGGTTTCCCGCCAGGGAAGCACCCGGTGATGGGCTTCGTACCAGGGCAGCAGGGCATCGGGAAGAGAAGATAAAACAGAAATGGGTTCCAAAAAGTCCCCTCCTTTGACATGGCTATTGTACAATACCGGGCAATCTGGTGTCAAGGCGGGAGTCCATGGGAAAAATAAAATTGGAGAATGAAAAAAAGTACTTGCATTTTTCTGGGAGTTATGCTATTATATCTAGGTGCTTAGATGCAGCGCACATGCGCCGATAGCTCAGTTGGATAGAGTGACTGACTACGAATCAGTAGGTCGGGGGTTCGAGTCCCTTTCGGCGTACCAGGAAGCCAGATGCCCATGCGGGTGTCTGGCTTTTTTGCATTTCTTGAAGGGACTCGAACCAAAGGATGCCGATGTCCGGGGGACATCGGCCCGCCGCTGGCTGGACGGCGGCGGCACCAAAGTGTAGCGAGTCCCTTTCGGCGTACCAGGAAGCCAGATGCCCATGCGGGTGTCTGGCTTTTTTTCGTTTCTTGAAGGGACTCGAACCAAAGGATGCCGATGTCCGGGGGACATCGGCCCGCCGCCGGCTGGACGGCGGTGTTAGCAATGCCATATGTGCCGGGTACCGATTGGTACCCGGTTTTTCTTTTAGGAAGATGGGGAAACAGAATACCTGGAAAACGAATCGGGACCGGGTTCCCGATAATGTGCAACTTTTCCGGAATTTGAGCATATCTGGGGAGACATTCTGAGCGGGAGGATCGGCAAAACATCCCCTGCTTTGGGGGGCGGGGAATGACTTGGCAACACCATCCCCGAATGAGAAGAATAATATTGGGAAGAGGGATTGACTGCGAAGCTTCATTTCAGGGAAAGGAGGAGCGCTTGTGATGGCAATGTTTTTTGCCCAGCGTGTGATTCTGGGTAAGACCGCATATGCGGATGTCCCCGCCGTTTTGAAACCCCAGGTGAAGGAACTGCTGGAGGACAGCGGCCTCGGTGAACTGGTCACCGAGTGAGTACATCAGGGGAGGGGCAACCCTCCCCCAACCCAAAGGAGATGACATGGTATGACGATTTTGCAGATCCAGTGTCTGCTGCAATACCTGGGCTACTACACCATTACCGTGGATGGCATCTGGGGCCAGGGATCGGAGCAGGCAACCACGGACTTCCAGAAAGCCGAGGGACTGGAAGTGGACGGCATTCCCGGGAAGCTGTCCCAGGCGGCCCTGCTGGATGCGGTGGCCAAGGGCCGGTTCAAGGCCACGGATACCACCCAGCCAGACAGCGGCGACACCGGCACGGAAGCCCTATGGTGGAAGGACATCAAATACTTCACTCGGGAGGAATTCCGGTGCAAGTGCGGCGGGAAGTATTGCAATGGCTTCCCGGCGGAGCCCCAGGAAGGCATGGTCCGGGCCGTTGACAATGTCCGGGAGCACTTCGGCAAGGCGTTCACCCCAAACAGCGGCGTCCGCTGTCCCACCCACAACGCCAACGTGGGCGGGGTTTCCAACTCCCGGCATCTGTACGGCAAGGCGGTGGACTTTCATGTCCCGGGCAAGACAGCGGCTCAGGTGCTGGCCTATCTCGCCACCCTGCCGGGGCTGGGATACTGCTATGACATTGACGGCACCAGTGTCCACATGGACATCGAGTAAGGAGAGACAAACGTGGAAACGCTCAAGACAATCGCCCTGACGCTGGGGTATGTGGCCTCCATCGCCGCCTTTCTGGGCAGCAGCCTGAAATTCCTGGAGGGCTATAA
>CASFNR010000035.1 GCA_949296115.1 uncultured Eubacteriales bacterium
GCGCACCAGCCGATGCCGTGGGTAAAGCCGCTGATGTCCTTAATTTCCTTGGCCTGAACCCACTTGCCCTCTTCGGGAATGGGAGCGGGGCCGTGATAAGCGCCCTTGGCCACGGAGCACATTTGCTGTACTTCTGCACTATAAATCATGGCAATTTTCCTTTCTTTCAAAAGGCGTTGTCCGCCTTTGGATTACACAGTGGAAAACCGAGATTTTCCGGATATATTATACATTCTGCCCGGTCAATTGTCAATTCCCCGCAGTGGAAAATCGATACCAAAATATCATTTGCACCTTATTCCTGCACCCTGCGGACAAAAGCCCGCCGGTCCGCCGCCTTGAAATAGGCCGAGCCCGCCACCAGGACTTCCGCCCCGTTTTCCTTGCACAGGGCGCAGGTGTTGGCGTCCACACCGCCGTCCACCTCCAGAATACACGCCGGGTTCACTTCGTCCAGCATCTGCCGGAGGGTACGCAGCTTGGGCATCATGTCCGCCATGAACTTCTGCCCGCCGAAACCCGGCTCCCCCGTCATCACCAGCACCATGTCGCATTTGGGCAGGTAGACGGACGCTGCCTCCGCCGGGGTGCCCGGCTTCAGGGAGATGGCCGGCTTGCAGCCCAGTTGACGGATCTTGTCCAGGCAGGCCAGGGTATTGGCAGGCTGGTCTGCCTCAATATGCACCGTCAGCCAGTCCGCTCCTGCTTTCACGAATTGCTCCACATAGCGGATCGGGCGGTCAATCATCAAATGCACATCCAGCGGGAGTCTGGTCACCGGCCGGATAGCCTGAACCACCGGGATACCGATGGATATATTGGGGACGAAAATTCCGTCCATCACATCCACGTGCACCCAGTCGGCGCCGTTTTCCCCGATGTCCCGGATGTCCCGCTCCAGATTCGCAAAATCTGCAGATAATATGGAAGGCGCGATTTTTGCCATAATGCTCTCCTTCTGTTTCACACCGCCGGTGCTCCCGGCTGTCTATTTTTCCCGTTAAGATTATCACATCAGCCAGGGAAAAGCAAGAATGGAAACATATTCCAGCATAAGTTTTCCGCTTTGCGCCATACTACTCCCGAATCCAAATTCAAAGGAGGATATGACCATGAATTGTCATGCCAACAAATGCATTGAATGCACCGTTCAGCAGTGCGCTTACCACTGCGAAAATGAGAATTACTGCTCCCTGGACCGGATTTTGGTGGGCACCCACGAAGTAAATCCCACCATGGATCAGTGCACCGACTGCATGTCCTTCCGTAAAAAGTGAGAAAGTTTCCTGCGGCAGCCTCGGCTGCCGCAATTTTTCTTGACGAACAGGCAGAAACAGGGTAGGATAGAGAGAGTATTTTTTTCCATTTTTCCGAAATACATAGTTTCTTCACAACTTCCTGCTACAATCTATCCATACAGAAGGAGGAATCCCCATGGATGCCTATGATCCCAATTCTCCGTTTGAGGAGGCGGTTACTCCCTCCCCTGAACAGCCCGAAACACCCGACGCACCTGAACCAGTGGAGTCCCCTGACGCCCCTGCTTCGGCGGCGTTCCCCGATTCCCCTGTTTCCACACCCCCGGCGCCTCCCAGAAAAACCTCTCCCTATGCCAACTCCCCTTACGAGACCAACTTTTCGTCGTCTGCGCCGGAGTTCACCTATCAGCCGCAGCCCCGTCCCGAAAAGCCGCCCAAGAAGCCGCACTCCCACCGTTCCCGGCGGGTATGGTCCGTCCTCTCCATCGTGCTCCTGGTGGCCGCAAGCTGCCTGATTACGGCCTACGCCGTGAATCAGAGTTGGGAAAGCCGCAGCAGCACCCAGTTTGATGCCGTCCGGCGTCAGATTGCCACCCTGCAGGAGCAGGTCAATCAGGCCCAGGTTCCCAGCCCCAGTCTGTCCCCAGTACCTGCAGACGGTTCTGCCATGACCCCCAGCCAGCTTTACGCATCCTGCGTGGACGGGGTGGTGGCCATTTCCAGCGCGGTTCATACCTCCGGCTACTATGGTTCTTCTGACGCCACATCCACAGGCTCGGGTTTTGTTTACTCTCAGGATGGCTACATCGTCACCAATTATCATGTGGTGGAGGGCGCCAGTTCCGTGGAGGTAGCCATGTACGACGGGACCGCATACCCTGCTCAGGTGGTGGGATATGACGCAGCCAATGACATTGCGGTGCTCAAGGTAGAGGCAACCGGTCTTTCCGCCGTTGCGCTGGGGCAGAGCGGCGCCCTCTCCATCGGGGATATGGTTGTTGCCATCGGCAATCCCCTGGGGCAGCTGGCCGCCACCCAGACCGTAGGTTATGTCAGCGGCATCAACCGGGAGGTAACCACGGACAGCACCATCATTAACATGATTCAGACCGACGCCGCCATCAACCCCGGCAACTCCGGCGGTCCCCTCTTCAATATGTATGGGCAGGTGGTGGGCATCACCTCCGCAAAATATTCCGGGACCACCGGCTCCGGCGCCTCCATTGAGGGCATTGGTTTTGCCATTCCCATGGACGATGTGGTTCCCATTATCTCCGACCTGATTTCTTACGGCTATGTCACCGGCGCCTATATGGGCGTCACGGTTCAGAATACCGACGCCGATTCCGCCGCCATGTTCGGTCTGCCCACCGGCGCCTATGTGCTGGAAGTGGTGGAGGGCGGCAGCGCCCACCGGGCCGGAATCCAGGTCAAGGACATTATTATTGATATAGGCGGAAATACCGTCACCAACGTCACCGATCTGACCAGAGCGCTTCGTAAGTTCAAGGCCGGTGACGCCACGACCGTGACTGTGATTCGCAGCGGTAAGGAAATCACGCTGGATATTACTTTGGACGAAAAGCCGCAGGAGCTTCCCGAGGAAACTACCCCCGTTCCGGATTATGATGATTCGGAAGAGTATCCCTTTGACGATTGGTTCAGCTGGTATTTTGGCGGCTGATCTGGTTGTCAACGCACGCAATCCCACGGCGCACTGCCCTGCGCAGTGCGCCCGCTTTATCCGCATGGGCCCATCCGGCCCCTTGATATTCCTATTTTTTGCCGCTGCAGCCCAGTTGCAGGCATAGTTTTCCAAGTCGTACACAAACTGTGAACAGCGGCGAGTACTTTTCCCCACACTGGAGGTTACCTTATGTCGAAGAAAAAACGGCCGTCTTCCCCCGCCCGCGCCGCCATGAAGCTGCTGTGCGTGCTGTTGGGGCTGATTCTGGCCGTCATGCTTGGTGCAACATTATTTTTTCAATATCAGGTTGGAATTCTCCCCCAGGAAAATCTGGGACTGACCGAGCTGTTCTCCCTGGACAGCTTCAAGGGGCTTCTGAGTCTTTCTCTGCCGGATACAGGGCCCCTGCTGGACAGCGACACGGAAGGGCTGGTTGGCGGAAGCGGAAGCAACATCGTCAATATTCTGCTCATCGGTCAGGATGCACGGGAAAATGAGGATCGGGCCCGTTCCGACTCCATGATTCTGTGTACCTTCAACAAGAAAACAAAGCAGCTGACCATGACATCCATTTTACGGGACCTGTATGTGGCAATTCCCGGCTATGGTTCCAATCGAATCAACGCCGCCTATGCCTGGGGTGGAGCCGATCTGCTGAAGCAGACCCTGGAGGAGAATTTCGGTCTGTACATCAATGGTACGGTGGAGGTGGATTTTGAGCAGTTCCCGCAAATCATTGATTTGCTGGGGGGCGTGGAAATTGAATTGCGGCAAGACGAAGCAGACCTGATTAACTCCGAAACCGGCGGCAGTCTCAGCGCCGGTGTCCAGCTGCTTTCCGGAGAGCAGGCCCTGTCCTACTCCCGAATCCGGAAACTGGACCCCGACAGCGACTTCAGCCGCACCGCACGACAGCGAAAGGTGATGCTCGCCCTGCTGAATGCGTACCGCAGTTCCGGGCTGACCACCATGCTCTCCACCATGAAAAATATCCTGCCGATGGTTACTACCGACTTGGGGAATCTGGAGCTGATAATGCTCGCCGCAGAGGTTTTCCCCTCTTTGTCCGGCACTGAAATCGTCAGCCAGTATATTCCCGCCCAAGGAATGTACTCCGGTCAAATGATCGACGGGATGTCTGTCCTGGTTCCGGATACGGCCGCAATCCGGCAGATGCTGGAGCAGACCCTCCTGGCCGGTTGATTTCTCGCTTGCCGGTTACAGTCCCCTTTTGAACCCCTCTTTTAAAAGGAAAATATTTCCTTTTTTAGTATTTAAAAATGTTCCAGAATTTGTCTTAATCTAAAATAATATAAGATTTATTTTAAATTTTCTTGTTTTTTATTGATATGGGAATTGACAAAAACTGTAAGCTGGTTTATAATGTGCCTAGATTGCAGACTGAGGAGGTGTGCGGGTGCAGCTGACAAAAAGTGAAATGGAAATTATGGATGTGCTATGGGACGCAGAGAAACCCTTATCCCGTGCCGACCTGTTGAGCCGGTCGGAAGAAAAGACATGGAAGGATAGTTCCGTCCACATTCTGTTGAATGGGCTTCTTCAGAAAGGGGCTATTCAAGAGGCCGGCCTGGTCAAACGAAGCAAGACTTACGGCAGAGTATTTCTCCCTGCTCTGACGCGAGAAGAGTACTTTGCCAACACCATCTTTAGTCATCCCCACAAGCCTAATATTGTGGGACTGTTTGATGCGCTTTTACGCAGAGACGACATTACGCAGGAAGATTTAGAGCAAATATCTGCGATGATCAGTCAACGGACCAAGCATTGATTTTTCAGGCGGGCTGCCCCAGGCAGCCCGTTTGCTTTGCAAATTTATGTCGAAAAAGAAAAAAATAAAGTTTAAATTTATACATTTTCCCATTGACTGGTTGACAATCCCGCTTTGAGCGTGTATAGTAGGGAAGGCCAATGCTTGGTAAGTTTGTGCCAAAGGGAGGAAATATCATGTATAAAACCAAGGACCTGTATGATCTGTCCCATACCGTGGCAGGCTCTTACCTGTCTGAATTTGAATTTCCCTGGCAGGCTTTGAAAGGAATTAAAGATCTGATTCTGGCTCTTGGGCCGACGCTGGGGGAGGATTATATCCAGGTATCTCCTGAAGTTTGGGTTCATAAAACTGCAGTCGTTGCCCCCACTGCCTTCTTAGGAGCTCCCTGTATCATCGGCGCCCATACGGAGGTCCGGCATTGCGCCTTTATCCGCGGCTCCGCACTGGTGGGCGAAAACTGTGTGGTGGGCAATTCCGTGGAACTGAAAAATGTGATTCTCTTTGACAACGTGCAGGTTCCCCACTACAATTATGTGGGCGACAGCATTCTGGGATACAAATCCCACATGGGTGCCGGCAGCCTGACTTCCAACGTGAAATCCGACAAAACCCTTGTGGTTGTGAAGGACGGGGAAGAGCAGATTCCCACCGGGCTGAAAAAATTCGGCGCCATGCTGGGTGACTGCGTGGAAGTCGGGTGCAACAGCGTTCTGAATCCCGGCACCGTGATCGGCCCCCACTCCAACATCTATCCCACCTCCTGCGTCCGGGGTGTGGTTCCCGCTGACAGCATCTGGAAAACCGGCGGTGTGGTAGTTCCCAAACAGCATGGCTGAATCGACTCTGCCGCCCAATCCCTCATTTTGAAAGGAGTCTCTTCCGATGGGAAAATATTTTGGAACTGACGGCTTCCGGGGAGAAGCCAACTGCAATCTGACCTCCGACCACGCCTACAAGGTGGGCCGTTTCCTTGGCTGGTACTATACCCAGCTGCGCCGGCGCAGCGGTCAGGACGGCCCCGCCCGGGTCGTCATTGGCAAGGACACCCGCCGCAGCAGCTATATGTTTGAATACAGCCTGGTGGGCGGTCTGGTGGCCTCCGGCGCCGACGCTTACCTGCTCCACGTTACCACGACGCCCTCCGTGGCATATGTGGCCCGGACGGAGGGATTTGAATGTGGTATCATGATCTCTGCCAGTCACAACCCCTATTACGACAATGGTATCAAGCTGATCAACAGCTTCGGCGAAAAGATGGACGAGGGCGTTATTTCTCTGGTGGAGGCCTATCTGGACGGTCATCTGGAAGCCTTCGGCCGCACCTGGGAGGAGCTTCCCCTGGCGAAGCGGGATCAGATCGGACGGACCGTGGACCATGTGGCGGGCCGTAACCGTTACATCGGATACCTGATCTCCCTGGGACTATACTCCTTCAAAGGAATGCGGATCGGTCTGGACTGTGCCAACGGTTCCTCCTGGAACATTGCCAAGTCCGTCTTTGACGCTCTGGGCGCCAAAACCTATGTCATCAACGCCGAACCCGACGGCTACAACATCAACGCCAATGCCGGCTCCACTCACATTGAGGTGCTTCAGAAGTTCGTGGTGGAAAACCAGCTGGATGCGGGCTTTGCCTTTGACGGCGATGCAGACCGGTGCCTGTGCGTGGATGAGCTGGGCAACGTGGTCACCGGCGACCATATTCTGTACATTTACGGCAAGTACATGAAAGAACGGGGCAAGCTGGTGATGAATACCGTGGTCACCACGGTGATGTCCAACTTCGGTCTTTACAAGGCCTTTGATGAGCTGGGCATTGAGTATGCCAAGACCGCTGTGGGCGACAAGTATGTCTACGAATACATGATGACCAACGGCTGCCGTCTGGGCGGCGAGCAGAGCGGTCATATCATTTTCTCCAAGTACGCCTCCACCGGCGACGGCATTCTCACCTCCCTGAAGATCATGGAGGTCATGTTGGCGAAGAAAAAGAAGCTGAGCCAGCTGTGCGAGGGTTTCACCTTCTACCCCCAGGTGCTCCAGAACGTCCGGGTGCAGGATAAGCCCGCCGCCCAGGCTGACCCTGATGTTCAGAAGGCCGTGGCTGAGGTTGCCGCACAGCTGGGCGATACCGGACGGATCCTGGTACGGGAATCCGGCACCGAACCGGTGATCCGGGTCATGGTCGAGGCCCCGGAGAAAGAAATCTGCGAAAAATATGTGGCCCATGTGGTGGACGTCATCCGCAGCAAGGGCCATGCGGTATAATTTCCCACTGTATTCCGGATGTCCCCCTGGGGCATCCGGAATTTTCTTTTTGTTGCGGAATCCCCGGATTCTGTTCCCGCTGTCTTGCATTCACCCCGTTTTTATGCTAGAATAACGGCAACGCAACGCAGGAGGGACACCATGGACGACGAGAAGGTGAAGTATCAAATCGGTTCCAATATCGCAGCTTACCGGAAGCAGGCGGGACTGACACAGGCGGGTCTGGCAGAGAAACTGAATTATTCCGACAAAGCGGTCTCCAAATGGGAGCGGGGAGAATCCATTCCGGATGTGCTTACCCTGATGGCGCTGGCTGAGCAGTTTGACATTACCGTCAACGACCTGCTGGTGGACCCTGATGCCCTCCCCGGGAACCCGGGTACCCTGGAAAAAGCCATGACACAGGTTTCGGAAAAGGCCCTCAGACGGAAACCCAACAAGAATATCATTCTGGCGCTGTCCTCCACCCTGGTCTGGTTCGTGGCGCTGCTGGCCTTTGTGGTGCTTTCTTCCTTCGATGTGTTGGAGCCGTACAGCTGCCTGTTGTTTTTCTATGCAGTCCCAGCCAACGCCATCGTGCTGCTGAGCCTGCGCTCTGCCTGGCATGATTTTCGCTGGAATCAGGCCCTGATCTCCATTCTCATGTGGGGCGGGCTTCTCAGTCTGTTTGTTACCCTTCATGTAATCGCCGACTTCCGCCTGTGGAAGGTTTTCCTGCTGGGCCTGCCCGGTCAGATTGCCATTTTTCTGTGGTTTCGGATGTTCCGGCCTGGGAAAGAGCTGGAAGGAGAAAAGAGCAATGGATAAGCTGGAACTGCGAACTATCGTCCGCACCCGGAAGCGGGCCATGACGCCGGAGGAGATTTCCCGGCGAAGCGAAAAGCTGGCTGAACTGTTTCTGGCAAGTGAACAATATCAGAAAGCCCGCACCCTCTACGGTTACCTGCCCTATAACCAGGAGGTTCGCACCGTTCCCATTCTGGAGCAGGCACTGCGGGACGGGAAGCAGGTCGCAGTACCCAAAGTTTACGCAGACCGGATGCGCTTCATCCTCCTCAGCGATCTGACCCAGGTGGCCAAGGGATACGCCGGGATCCCGGAGCCGATTGCGGATGCGCCGGTCGCCGGGGATAAAACTGCGCTGGTTCTGATGCCCGGTCTGGCTTTTGATCCCCAGGGGCACCGGATTGGCTACGGCGGCGGGTTTTACGACAAATTTCTGGCCGATGAGCCGAACCACCCCACCGTTGCCCTTTGCTATGATTTTCAGGTATTTGACCACCTGGACACGCAGACCCATGACATTCCGGTGGATCTGGTGCTTTGGGCCTGAGTCAATTTGCGGTTAGGAGAAAGATATGGAATTTCTGTTCATTTTGCTGGCAGCAGCCTGTATATTCGGTCTGTGCTTCATCGTTGACAAGACCTTTACCAAGGCCTTCCGCAGCAAAGCCCAGCACCGTTCCGGTCTGGCTGTCCGAGCCAGCAAGCGCTATGGCCTGTTTGGTGTGATTCTGATTGTTCTGGGCATTCTGGGAATCTGCACCGGGGTTTCAGAGGGCGCCGTGCTCTGGGTCGGCGGCATCATCGTGATGCTGATGGGCGCCGGCCTGGCGATTCACTACCTCAGCTACGGCATTTTTTATGACAAAGACAGTTTTCTCCTCTCCCGTTTCGGGAAGAAGGACCGGGTGTATCGGTTCGGGGAGATTCAGGGGCAGAAGCTCTATCTAATTCAGGGCGGTGCCGTCATGGTGGAGCTGTACATGAAAGATGGTTCCTCCGTCAGTGTCCAGTCCGTGATGGAAGGGGTCTATCCCTTCCTGGATGCCGCTTTTGCCGGATGGTGCGCCCAGACCGGGCGGGACCCGGAGCAGTGCCCGTTCCATGATCCTTCCCAGAGTCTGTGGTTCCCCACGGTGGAGGAAGAATAATGGCTCACGTTCCAAGCGGCAGCACCACACAGGTGGACATCCTTACCTTCCGGGATGCGCTGGATTCCGCCAACACCCCCAGTGCGGAATACGACATCCGCAAATGGCTGTACGCCCCCAATTTCTATTCCGAGTACCGGTATCTGCTGGGTACCCGAGGGACGCATCCCCTGATCTGCGTGGGCATCAATCCCTCCACCGCCCGGCCGGACGCTTTGGACAATACCCTGAAGTCCGTCCAGCGGATCGCCTTGGGAAACGGCTATGACAGTTTTCTGATGTTCAATGTTTACGCCCAGCGGGCCACCAACCCGGATGATATGGAGCGGGTTTGTAATCCCCGCCTGCATCAGGAAAACCTGGAAGCCTTCCGGTATCTGCTTTCCCTGTCTGATACGCCGGCTGTCTGGGCGGCCTGGGGCGCCATCATCGAAAAGCGGCCCTACCTTCCCGGCTGTGTCCGGGATCTGGTACAGGCGGGCAGCGTCCGGGAAGCCCGATGGTTCTGCGCCGGTCCCATCAGCAAGAAAGGGCACCCCCACCATCCCCTGTATCTGAAAAAAGACGAGACTCTGCGCCCCTTTGACGTGGACGCATATCTGAACCATCTTGGATGTTAGGAGAATCCTCCATGAAGTTTGTAATTGCATCCGACATTCACGGCAGTGCCTTCTGGTGCGAAAAGCTGTGCCAGTTGATTGAGCAGGAGCAGCCCGACCGGTTGATTCTGCTGGGCGATCTGCTGTACCACGGCCCCCGGAACGATCTGCCCCGGGATTATTCCCCCAAGAAAGTCATTCCCATGCTCTCCCGCTACAAGGACATCATCCTTGCGGTGCGGGGCAACTGTGAAGCGGAGGTGGACCAGATGGTCCTCCCCTTCCCCTGTCTGGCGGACAGCGCCCAAGTGTTTGCGGACGGGCTTTCCCTGTATCTCACCCATGGTCATCATTACAATCCTGAACAGCTCCCCCCGCTTCCCCAGGGAAGTGTCTTTCTCTTCGGGCACACCCATGTGAAGATGGACCGGATGCAGGGCGGAATCCGCTGTCTCAACCCAGGCAGCGTCTCCATTCCCAAGGATGGCTCCCACAGCTGCCTGATTCTGGAAAACGGGAACTTTTCTTTCCGCACCTTGGAGGAATGAGCATGTATTCTACAGAATGCGACACCTGCTGGTATTATGATTATGATGAAGATGAGGACATGGAATACTGTTCCATGGATCTGGACGAGGACGAAGTCTGCCGCATCCTCAGCTCCCCCCACCTGCACTGTCCCTTCTACCGGCAGGGCGACGACTACACCCTAGCAAGGAGGCAATAACCATGAAGCGCCTGATTCCCCTGTTTCTCGCCTGTCTGCTGCTGTGCGGCTGCATGGCCAATGCCAGCGCCCAGCAGCTGCCAACCACCCAGCCCACCGTCCAATCGACTGTCTCAACCGAGCCGACTCCGGCTGCCACCACCTCCCCAACCACCGCACCCACGACCCAATCCGATACCGCCGTTGCCCTTCCGGTGAAGGATGCATATCACATTCTGCCGCTGGGAGAGGATCTGGTGGTCTTTTCCGGAACGGAAGGAACGGTGATGACCCTGCTGAAGGGCGAGGATCTTTCCGTGGCCGCATCCAGGGCCCTGGAGTTCTTCCTGGATGCCTCCGACCCCTCCGTTCGGGTCTGTGACGGAGAACTGACCTATTTTGACCCGGTCAACCGTCAGCTGGTGGTGCTGGACAGCAAGCTGACCGTTGTCAGCCACATCGCCGCACCGGAAGATCTGGTGGGAACACCCATTCTCTCCGCTGATCGGAATACCCTCTACTACTGTACATCCAACGCCATTCGGGCCTGGAATCTGGAAACCAACATCCGTCGGATGCTGAAGGAGCTTTCCTACCAGGAGCAGCGCCTGACCGGGCTTCACCACAACGATCAAGTTCTTCAATGCACCGTTGACAACGGCATTGACGTCCAGACGCTGTTTGTTTCCACGGAGGACGGAACCATCCTTTCCCAGGCGGAGGGCGCCGTCTCCCTGACAACCGTCGATGACCGATATTATGCCAATTTCTCCGTGGCCTCTACCAGCGCCCATGTCTTTGGGACCATGGATGGGAATGCGCAGATGCTCCTGCCGGAGGATTATCTGGCGCAAGTGACATTTCTTCCCGCCTGTGAGGGTGCGGTGGTTTGGGGAATGGCGTCTGAAGAGCAGGCCTTTGTCCAGTATTATGACCTTGCCTCCGGCAAGCTGACGGATACCCTGACCCTGGAATCCACCGTCCCCCCTGCCGGCGTTGTCAGCAATGGTGAAAACCTGTTTGTCCTGATCTACGACACACAATCCGGCTATTACACCATTCAGCGCTGGCAGCCAAGTCTGGCGCCCCTTTCCGACACGGTATACACCGGAGCCTATGACCTGGCGCCGGATGCCGCCGCCCTGGCCAAGTGTCAGCAGAAAGCGGACGAAGTTGGGAGAAAACACGGCATCCGCATTCTGGTTGGAGAATCTGCCGTGGCCATCCAGCCCTGGGATTATGATCTGACCGCCGAATTCCTGATTCCGGTTATCAATCGGGAACTGGAGCTGCTGGATCAGCGGCTGGAAGTCTATCCCGTGGATATGCTGGAAACTACCATCTCCCATTTTGACAGCCTGACCATTTGCCTGGTCCGTGGAATCACCGGCACTGCGGAATCCGGCAGCCTGGACAAAGCCAACGGTCTGCAGTTCCTGGAGGACGGGAACGCCTACATCGCCATTGCAGCGGGGCAATATTCCCTCTCTTCCCTGTATCACGAGATGTATCACATCATGGAGACCCACATTCTCACCAACAGCATTGCGCTGGATCAGTGGGAAAGTCTGAATCCGGAGGATTTTGCCTACTCCTACAGCAATCAGTCTGACTCTTCCCTGGATTCCAGCGTATACCTTGCTCCGGAAACCCGGGCCTTCGTGGACAGCTATTCCATGCGCTTCCCTATTGAAGATCGAGCCAGGATTATGGAAAATGCCATGCTTCCGGATAAAGCGGAGCTATTCCAGACGGATACCATGCAGGCAAAACTGTCCGCAATCTGTCAAGGCATCCGGGAAGCTTACGAACTTCCGGATGGCACTTACCTGTGGGAGCAGTACCTCCTGGAGCCCCTCTCATAACGTCAAAATCCCGCCTGGAATCAGGCGGGATTGAGACTGTCGAAAACCCCTCCGGGGCTTTCCGACAGGTTTGTGCAGTCTGCTGCGCGCATAATTTGTCCCCCTTACGGGGGACAAATTCCACACTCGCAGCCTGAGAAGTATTTTCGCCCAGGTACACGCCCTGGTCGAAAATAGATTTTGTCTTATTTGCCGCCCCAGGCGGCAAACTCTGTGAGACATTTTTGACAAGCTGAATCCCGCCTGGAACCAGGCGGGATTTTCTTATGTAGTTCAGTCCTCCGGGAACAGCTGATCGTAGCAATAGTTGATAATGGCCTTCCGGGTAATGATGCCAATAAAGGCGCCGTAATCATCAACCACCGGGATAAAATTCTGCTGGGACGCCCGCTGAATCAAATCGTGCATGGATGCCGTAATCCGCACCGGCAGGTTATCCTTCCGCCGGGAAATCTCCATAATCCGGCGTGCCTCCGCCTGGCGCATATCCATGTAGCACATATTCTTCATGGCCCACAGCAAGTCGCCCTCTGTCAGAGTTCCCCGGTATTCTCCCCGCCGATTGAGAATAGGAATCGCCGTATAGCCGGCCGACTCCATCTTCTCCAGCGCCTGGCGGATGGTATAGTCATCATACAGGTACGCACACATTGCCTTTGGTGTCAGAAAAAACAAAATACTGTTCATTGGTTACTCCTTTTCCTTACCGCACCGGTGCCGTCACCGGCCTCTACTGATATTATAGCACAAGGGTCTGGGAAAAGTATGAAATTTTTTTGGTATTCTGTTCTTCATATGCCAAATGTGGTGCATCTAATTTGTGCAAAATTTACAGTCATTCTGAAAAGGTAAATTCCGTGCAATCGAAGGTGGCAAAGTAATCCCGGGGAGTCTCCGCCCGGCGGATCAGTTGAAAACTTCCGTCTGATTTCAGCAAAACCTCCGCCGAACGAAGCTTTCCATTGTAATTATATCCCATGGAATAGCCGTGGGCGCCGGTATCGTGGATCACCACGATGTCCCCCACCTCAATCTCCGGCAAGCTGCGCTCGATGGCGAACTTGTCATTATTCTCGCACAAACCCCCGGTTACATCGTACACATGGTCCAGAATGGCATCTTCCTTGCCCAGCACTGTAATGTGATGGTAAGCCCCATACATGGCCGGGCGCATCAGGTCTGCCGCACAGGCATCCAGTCCCACATATTCCCGGTAAATATGCTTCTGGTGCAGCACGGTAGCAACCAGATGCCCGTAAGGCGCCAGCATAAACCGGCCCAGTTCGGTATAGATGGCAATGTCGTCCATCCCCTGGGGTTTCAGAATTTCCTCGTACCGTGCCCGCACACCGGCCCCGATCACCCCAATATCGCTGGCAGGCTGCTCCGGACGATAGTCCACCCCGATGCCGCCGGAGAGGTTGATAAAAGCAATGTGCGCCCCAGTGGCATTGTGCAGCCGCACTGCCAGACGGAACAGCCGGCTGGCCAGTTCCGGGTAATACTCATTGGTGGTGGTATTGGATGCCAGGAACGCATGGATGCCGAAATGCTTCGTTCCCAGCTTTTGGAGACGATTGATTGCCCCCGCCATCTGGTCCTCAGTCATGCCGTATTTGGCGTCCCGGGGCATATCCATAATGGTATTGCCCAGGGAGAAGGAGCCGCCGGGATTGTAGCGCAGGCAGACCGTCTCCGGCACCTTCCCATCGCAAATTCGGGCCAGGAATTCCACATGAGTGGAATCATCCAGATTGATATACGCCCCCATCTCATAGGCTTTGCGCATATCCTTTTCCGGGGTGACATTGGAGGAGAACATTACATCGTGGCCGGTGACTCCAACCGCCTCTGCCAGAAGCAGCTCCGTGTAGCTGGCACAGTCACAGCCACAGCCTTCCTCTTTCAGAATCCGGATGATATAGGGATTGGGAGTCGCTTTGACGGCGAAGTATTCCCGGAACCCCTTGTTCCAGGAGAAGGCGGCCTTCAGCGCCCGTGCGTTTGCCCGAATTCCAGCCTCGTCATACAGGTGGAACGGGGTAGGAATCTGTTCCTTAATTTCCCTTGCCTTTTCCAGGGTGATAAACGGTGTCTTTTTCATGCCGCATCCTCTTTTCCTCGAATATAAAAAATCCCCGTGCCGACAGCACAGGGAAAACACGCTGGTTTGTCCCGGCAGCACTCCATCTACTGATGACAGTTCTGTGCATCTTCTGCACAGCCCCAGGAACTGCCCGTCCGGCACCGGACAAAACCTTCGGCGGAAGCGCCTTTCCCTTCTGGGCAATTGCCGATTCCCATGGGTACTGATCGTTTCCGCAACCTCAGCCGTGATACAGGGTAATTTTATGCCATGTGCAGCCGTTTGTCAACCCTTTTCCCTCTCTACCCTGGGTAGAATTTTACTTTCTCACGCCGGGAGAGGATTTTTTCATTTTGTGGGAGTATTTTTCCCAAATTTGTGCTATAGTGATGGTGACACCAAAACGAAAAGGAGACCCCTATGAAACGAACCAGATTATCCGACCGCCAGCTGCCCGACTACACCCGGGGCGAGGAGATCATGAATATGGTCACCCACATTGTGGGCGGTGTGCAGGGCATCGTGGCGCTGACCCTTTGCGTGATTCAAGCCGCCCTCAATGGGAATGTTTACGGTGTGGTGGCATCCGCTATCTACGGGACAACCATGATTGTCACCTTTACCATTTCCAGTGTATACCATGGACTCAAGCCAAACATGGGAAAAAAGGTCATGCAAGTCATCGACCACTGCACCATCTACTTCCTGATTGCCGGAACATATACTGCCATCGTACTTTCCGCCGTTCGGCCGGTCTATCCTGCCCTGGGCTGGAGTCTGTTTGGCTTTGAATGGGCGGCTGCCGTGCTGGCCACGGTGCTCACCGCCATTGACCTGAAAAAATACAATGTGTTCTCCATGATCTGCTACATTGGAATGGGCTGGGCGGTCATTCCCTTTGCCAAGCAAACGTTGGAAGTCCTGACGCTCCCCGGATTTATTCTTCTACTGGCCGGTGGAATTGCCTACACCATCGGCTCTATTCTCTATGGTCTGGGAAAAAAGCGGAAATGGATGCACTCCGTGTTCCACATCTTCGTAAATTTAGGCGCGCTGCTCCAATTCTTTGCGGTACTGTTCTACGCGCTTTGATTTCTTTCCGGCCCCGGTCACACTCCGGAGCCGGAAATTCTTTTCCTGGAGTCTCTTTCTTGACACAGACGCAAAAATGCGGTAAAATACCCCCATACGCCCTAGCAGCTCAGTTGGGTAGAGCGGTCGCCTCCTAACATCCGGCGATCTCTCGTCCACCGGAACTGCACAATTGAATATTTTTGCATATGCCCCTGTAGCTCAGTTGTATAGAGCGACCGCCTCCCACGTTCGAGTCGTGTCTGGGACGCCAAAAACACCGCTGCAAGCCGTTTTTCGCCGGTTTGCAGCGTTTTTTATTTTACTTCTCCCGGTCCACCCGCTCGCTTGAGACCGGGAGAATTTTATGCGCTGCAATGTATATCTTTCCCTCCCGGATGGCCTGCCGTTTGCCCCAGGCAATATTCCGGGACATGGATTCACTTTCCGCCTGGGCGAAAGCGCCCAGCATGGTGATCAGCATTTCGCTGTCCAAGTCTAAGGTGTTGATTGTCTCCAATCCCACAGTCTCATCACTGTCCAATGCATCGTAGGATACCACAGCATTTCGCTGCTTCTTTTCTTCCTGTCCTCGTTCCTGCCGTTCCACAAAAAAGCCGTTGGTATTTTATGAAAAACGCAGATTTTTCTAAAAATACGCTTTTTATTGCCGAAGCATGACGATAGCCGTTTCAAGAAAAGACACCGTTGTGTAAAACCCGCAGTTTTCTGATAGCGAACTTTACACAACGGTGTCGAAAAGTTTAAGGGTGCGTTATTTAACGCACCCTTCCTATTGTCTGGTAATCTATAAAATAGTATGCATTTTTGTAATTTACCTGTTCTAAACTTTGACTGGCCGGTATTCTTTCTTTTAAGCATCTTCTTATTCTTTCATATCCTACCGAATTCCTATATTAATATTGCTACACTCTCGAGCTTCATTTCAACTTTTTTAGAATCGCATCACGTTATCCAGGGCTATGTAGGACAACTCAAAATAACCATATAGTTACTCTTTGGGATCACCCCAACATTTATTTCGACACAGAAGTATGGAGCAATTTTATATGCGACCACCCTGTTTTCGTTGGTCTAAATTTTCTCTTACTGTTTCAATAGTTGCTCCAATTTTCCGATCGGCTAAAGTATAATAAATTTGCTTCCCCTGTCTACGTTTGCATACCAAATGGTTTGACTTCAACATACTCAGTTGGTGTGATACTGCAGATTGTGTGGTGCCAAGCTTATCTGACAACTCCCTCACGTACCACTCCCCCTTTGATAGAAGAAGAATAAGTCTGACTCTTGTTGGATCAGCCAATAGTTTAAAAAACTGGGTTAATCTGTCTAATTCTACTTCACTCATGAAAGAGAAATCATCCATACTCAGCCTTTTATAAACAGGCGCAGGCATTTTCATGCCTGCGCCTGTTCCATTACAGATTTTGCACCCGCAGCGCGCGAACTGCATTTAAAACAGCCAGGATCATAACCCCTACATCTGCAAAAACTGCAAGCCACATATTGGCGGCGCCAAATGCAACCAGAATCAGGCAGGCCAGTTTTATCGCAATGGATAGCACAATATTCTGATAGACAATTCCCAGACATTTACGTGAAATCTTGATTGCCTTGGAAATTTGCAGAGGATCGTCATCCATCAGGACTACATCAGCAGCTTCAATCGCAGCATCAGAACCCATTGCCCCCATAGCGATACCGATATCCGCCCGCCGCAGGACAGGTGCGTCATTGATTCCATCGCCCACAAAAGCCAGTTTCTCTCGCTCGGACTTTGTTTTCAGAATTTCCTCAACCTTTTCCACCTTGTCTGCAGGAAGCAGTTCACTGTAAACAGCATCCACTCCCAATGTAGCAGCCACCTGATCGGCCACCTTTTTAGCATCGCCGGTGAGCATAACCGTCTTGCGAACACCGGCAGCTTTCAGTTCTCGGATAGCCTCTTTGCTGTGGGGCTTGACAATATCCGCAATCACAATATGTCCGGCATACTTGCCGTTGATGGCCATATGGATGATGGTTCCCACACTATGGCAGGAAATATATTCGATACCCAAACGGTCCATCAATTTATCATTGCCTGCCGCAATCTCAATTCCGTCCACTTTGGCAATAACGCCATTGCCGCTGATTTCCTGGATATCACTGACACGGGAACGGTCGATTTCTTTGCCGTACGCCCGCTGAAGGCTCTTACTGATGGGATGGGAGGAAGCACTTTCTGCCAGTGCCGCATATTCTACCAACTGTTCGTCACGAATCTGGCTATGATGGATTCCATTGACCTCGAATACCCCCTGCGTCAACGTTCCGGTTTTGTCAAACACCACAACTTTGGTCTGGGATAATGTTTCCAGATAGTTGGAGCCTTTGACCAGCACACCGGCCCGGCTGGCTCCGCCAATGCCTGCGAAAAAGCTGAGGGGGATGCTGATCACCAGAGCGCACGGGCAGCTGGCCACCAGGAAGGTCAGGGCGCGATAAATCCAGGTCTCCCAATCCGGGGCCAGCCCCATTCCCAACATCTGCACCAACGGGGGCAGAATGGCCAGCGCCAGTGCCGCATAGCACACAGCCGGAGTGTAAATACGGGCAAACCGGGAGATGAAATCCTCAGACTTGGATTTGCGGGAAGATGCGCTCTCTACCAGATCCAGAATTTTGGATACCGTAGATTCCCCAAATTCTTTGTTGGTCTGGATTTTGAGAACGCCCGTCATGTTGATGCAGCCACTGATAACCTCGTCGCCTGCCTTGGCATCTCTCGGTAAAGATTCGCCGGTCAGTGCCGCCGTGTTCAGCGTGGAAGTTCCCTCCACAATGATGCCGTCAATGGGTACTTTCTCGCCAGGTTGGACGATAATCAAACTCCCCACGCTAACTTCGTCGGGATCTACCTTCTCCAGTTTCCCATTCCGTTCCACATTGGCGTAATCGGGGCGAATGTCCATCAGGTCACTGATATTGCGGCGGCTTCTGCCAACTGCATAGCTCTGGAACCATTCACCTACCTGGTAGAACAACATGACAGCGATGACTTCCAGATACTCGCCATTTTCATAGACCGCCAAAGCCAGCGCGCCCAAAGTGGCAACGGCCATCAAAAAGTTTTCATCAAATACTTGCCGATTGCAGATACCTTTAAACGCCTTTTTCAGAATATCGTAGCCAATAATCAGATAATCTATCAAATAGAGTGCCAACCGAATCCATCGCCCGGCCTCCCCCAGTTGGTTAAAGGCTTCAACACCCAAAGTTTGCAAACCTAACAGCAATACGGTTGCAATAAAAATACGCCACAGCATAACCTTCTGTTTCTTTGTCATGCCGCTGCTTTTTTTCTGTCCGATAATCAGAAGAACAACTGACAAAATTATAACAACGACCAGAAGGCCGCTTTCAATTCGTTCTTGCATCGTAGCACTCCTTTCTACACTTGCTCAACTGTTAAATTGTTTTTGCTAAGAGAAGCACCCTTTGAGCTGGCGCTCTCAGGGCGCTTCTTCCATTTCCCTGCTTACAGGAAAATCTCACAGTCAGGCTCTACTTTCTTACAAGCCTTCAGTACGCTCTCCATAACTTGTGCTGCTTCTTTCCCCTCCTCGAATTCCACGATCATCTTCTGAGTCATGAAGTTCACGGTAGCAGATGCAACACCGGCAGTCTTGCGGGCAGCTTGTTCCATCAGGTTTGCACAGTTGGCGCAATCAACCTCAATTTTATAGGTCTTCTTCATAAATACATTCTCCTTTCAAAATATGCACACGCTTTAACAATTAAGTACTTGTTTAATTGTTGTGGCTGTAGTATAATACCGAGGAATAAGAAAGTCAACCAGAGACCGAAACTCTCTTCCAAAAAGGCGAAAAGGATTGCCAAACAGGCGAACACGGAGGCGAAACTGTGAAAAACATGGCTCTTCCCCATCAACACAATAACGCAGATAATCTTGGCAGCATAGAATGCACTTTACTTCAAACTGACCATTTTGAAATTGTAGCCGGTCTTTTCAAACTGCTCAGCGACACCACACGAATCCGTATTTTTTGGCTTTTGTGCCACACGGAACAGTGCGTCATCAACATCTCCGCTTTAATGAATATGTCCAGCCCAGCCGTTTCCCACCACTTACGTGCCCTGCGCAGTTGTGGGCTGATTGTCAGCCGCAGAGAAGGAAAAGAAGTCTATTACCGCGCATCTGATGATGTTCAAGCGCAGCTTCTGCATAAAATGGTGGAACAGGTCATGGACATTGCCTGCCCAGACTAAAGGAGGCAAGTTTCTATGAAACAGGAATATCAGAAAAATGCGGCCACGATACAGAATTATTCTGGTGAAAAGCAGATAGAAACAGTGAAGCTTTATCCTGGTATTTCGATAACCTTTCTATCCCTAACGGGAGGCGAGCCTCTTGCTTTCTCTCACGAGCCGCTGGCACATATCCTGGAGATCAATTATTGCCTGTCCGGAAGGATCGGCTGGCACATGGACAGCGGAAACCAGATTTACCTTGGCCCCGGTGATTTTTCTCTGCATACTATGGATGTCTGCGCCCAATCATCCATTGCCATGCCCGGCGGTGCGTATCAAGGAATTCTGATTTGTGTAGATCTGGAAATATTGTCAAAACATCCGCCGGAGGCCCTTCTGGGTTCCAACGTCACCGGCGAATTTCTGTATGAAAAATTCTGCAAAGGCAACAGCTGTACGGCCCTGGCGGGAAGTGAATCGGTCCAGCAAATCTTCTCGGCCTTATATCAGGCCCCGGAAGGTATTCGTTTGGCTTATCAAAGAGTTAAAATTCTGGAATTACTGCTGATTTTGAGTACCATAGAAGTGAGCAGAGAGAAACATCTGACCCAATACAGATCAGAACAGGTAGCACTGATCCGCAAAATTCACGACCAGCTTACCCAGGATTTGTCAAAGCGATCCTCCATTGAATATTTGGCCAAGCAATATTTGATAAACCCCACCACCTTAAAAAATATGTTCAAGTCCATTTACGGGACTTCCATCGCTGCGCATATCCGAGAGCATCGTATGGAGGCTGCCGCCAAACTGCTGATTTCCACCGACTTAAGTATTGCAGAGGTTGCTTCAAAAGTTGGATATGACAGTCAAAGCCGATTCTCTGCTGCATTTAAAAATTATTTCCATGCGCTGCCCAAAGAATATCGCAGACAGCACATGGAACTTTAGCGGCCATGGGAATACTTGATTCTAACATTCAAAATGATACACCACCACATCTAACATGTGGTGGTGTAAAACTGATTCCGCTATAACCTATAGGAAACTCACTGCCGGGATTCCAGGAATTCCTCCAATCCGGCTTTCAAAAAACGATCCACTGTGCACTGTATTTTCCTCCAGTCCGTACAGTGGTTTTTCAGCATCATTCGGTTAATGGTCAAGCATCCGTTGATTTGAAAGTAAAAAATTGCCTCGGCTTGCTCGAAGGTAAGTTGGCTGTTGTGCATCAGGTAGGTAATAAATCCCTCCTTACAACTGTTGGATACTTTCTCAATAATTTTGGTGGCAACCACATCATCCATGAAAAGCGTTCGGTATGCCGGACTGCTCTGTATCTTTTCACACAGCGGATAGGTGCAGCTGCTGCGGTTCGGGCAAAGGACATGATCCAACACCCCGGTGGTATCAGAAAATGCCTCATTCAGGATGTCATCTAACACATCGTCTGTATCGTAGTAGTGCAGATAAAACGTCCCACGGTTGATCTGAGAGCGTTTGCAGATTTCCGTCACAGTGATTTTCGAAAAAGGTTTCTCTCCCATCAGCCCCAGAAGAGACTCCTTGATGGTTCTGCGGGTATACTGGGTTCTGCGGTCGGAAGGGTTGACAGCTTTTCTTGGTTCCATATTTTCTCCTATAAAATCAACACTTTACAATATTTGTTCAGAAACCATGCAGTTTTCCAATATTGTTTATTGTATTCATCTCAAAAACTACTATAATGGTGCTTGCATAGAAAGTCAACACATCGTTGAGTAAAATACTGTTTAAATAGGAGGTTTCCTATGGGTAAAATCATTGCAGTCGCTGGAAAAGGCGGCGTTGGTAAGACAACACTGTGCGGTCTGCTGATTCAGCATCTGTGCCGAACTGGCAGAACACCGGTACTGGCTGTAGATGCAGATGCCAACTCCAACCTGAACGAGGTTCTGGGTGTAGAAGCACCGCCAACTCTGGGAGAAATCCGAGAGGAGATCGAACGGGACGGAACCAATCACGTGGTTCCTGCCGGAATGACAAAAGCGAATTATCTGGAAATGCGTATTTCTGACGCAATTACGGAGGAGGACAACTTTGACTTGATGGTGATGGGCCGCTCTCAAGGTCAGGGCTGCTACTGCTTTGTCAACGGACTGGTACAAACCCAGATTCAAAAGTTACAAAGCAACTACCCCTTTATTGTTGTGGACAATGAGGCTGGCATGGAACATATCAGCCGAGGGCTGCTGCCGGCTATGGACACCGCCATCTTGGTCAGCGACTGCTCCCGCCGGGGAATCCAGGCCGCAGGCAGAATTGCCCGACTAATGACGGAACTGAATTTCACTCCCAAGCAAAGCGGCTTGATCGTGAACCGTGCACCCGGTGGAAAGCTGGACGAGGGAACTCTGGAGGAGATCCACAACCAAGGCCTGGACCTGCTGGGTGTCGTACCCCAGGATGATAGCGTGTATCAGTTTGACTGCAATGGTAAGCCTATTGTGGCATTGCCTGAGGAATCTCCCGTTCGGGTCGCCCTAGAGGAAATTGTCCAGAAGCTTGGACTGTAAGGAGGAAAAACCATGTGTCTTTCAACCGCCTACCGGAACACAAAGACGCCGGAGGCAATCTTCATGAAAAATGTCATGGAAATCCAAATAAAAGATGGCGTAATCCTACTTACAGACCTGTTGGGCAATGAAATGGCCGTGGAAGGGACGCTCCAAGAGGCAAACTTGGTAGAAGGGTTTGTTCTGATCCAAGAGGAGGCGCAAAATGTTTAATCCACTTGGCTGCCACTCCGCCAGAAACATGATTCGCATTGAAGAACTTCCTTGCCCAAAATGCGGACAAAACATGGAACTTTTTATCCGGGAGGGAATGCTTGCCGTGGAAGGGCGCTGTGACTTCTGCGGAAATATCATTGCTACCGGAACGCCTGCAGAGGAGGTCGAACATGCGGCTGGCTAATATACAAAACTTTCTCCGCAGACACGGTGTTTCCTTCCGGTACTTAGAGGAAAATGGCTGCGGCAGTATTGAATTTTTACACCGGGGACTGAACTACTACATCTGGGAGTACCCCGCCTCAGAGCCTGGGGCCCAAAGCAATGTACGTTGTGCAGGCCGGCCGGAAGACTTCGGTGAAAACTACGAGGATGCCATATTGGCCATTCTGCAATCATGGGAGGATGTTTTATGAAAATTGCAGTTACAGGGAAAGGCGGTTGTGGAAAAAGCACTGTCACCACTTTGGTTGCCATGGCGCTGGCACAGCGCGGAAAAGAAGTGCTGATCGTGGACTCTGATGAATCCAACTATGGTCTGCACTGCCAGCTCGGAATGGACCTGCCTGGAGATTTTACGGGTTACTTTGGGGGCAAGCAGAAGGTTTTGGGTGATTTAATGCTTTCTCAGTTCAGCAAACAGTTTTTTAACGAAACCTGGAAGCTGTCGGATATCCCAGAGGATTACTACACTGAAAAAGACGGTATCAAGCTAATGGCCAGCGGTAAAATTCATGTTGCCAATGAGGGTTGCGCTTGCGCCATGGGTACCGTTCTCGAACAGTTTATCACACATCTTCAGCTCGAAGAAAATCAGTTTGCTTTGTTGGATATGGAGGCAGGAATTGAACACTTTGGACGAGGAATTGATAACGGTGTGGATTTGGTGTTGATGATCGTCGATCCTTCCTATGAGTCCCTTCGTCTGTCCCGAAAAATTGCGGATCTGGCGGAAAGCATTGGAAAGCCCATTTACTATGTCCTGAACAAAGTAACAGCAGACAATCGGGACGCAATGATGAACGCTGTAGCCGACCCCGGAAAGGTTGCTGCCATCCTTCCACATTCAACAGAGGTTCTGCAAGCCGGATTAATGGGCCAGTCACTGAACGGAGTGGATCTAGGAACAGCTACTCTGGCTGACTTTCTCATTTCCCAAAAAGTGAAATGAGAAAGCAGTCCTTTCACTGCAATCAGAAGCAGCGATCTTCTATTGCTTATTTCGCACAATACCGAAACACTTTGCCCCAGGATATTAGCAACCGTCTTTCTATTCCATTTTCTCCCGTCTCCCAGACATTTCAGATTCGATTTCTAGGAAGTACCTATTGGGTGACCCATCCAGATTTTAGAATTCAATACTTGAGCGGAGGAAATGGTGTGCAAAGTCTGTGTTCCAGTTCCGATGCCCAACACCTGCTGCTGCACTATTTTATAGACGGGGATCATCAAGAGACAGTTGGAGCCTTTTTACCCGTTCAGGCCCTTCCTTGGGACAGCACCAGTGTTGCAACATTTCAGCGAAGGTGTACGGACCGTCTGGCTCATTCCTATGGGAATCGTCCAGATATATTCCAGGCCGTTATGGAGAGTCTCTTGGGGATCCGACAAGCCTACGGGGATATCAGCTACGATATTGAACTTATCAACGACTTGTTCCTGCGACTGATATTATGGAAAGATCAGGATCAGCCAAAAGCAGAGATTCTGTTTTCTGACAACTTTCTGACTGCTTTTTACGGAAGCGATTGGCTCCATATTGGAGAAGTAGTCCTGCAGCATATGATGGATTATGAAAAGCTTTGGAGTGATATTCCATGAGTGAAATGTTTTTGGAAATGAGAAAAGCTGCGCTGAAGCGGCTTTCTCACCGCAATCCTAGGGAAATTGCCCAGCTATCTGGGGGCATGTACTGTCCAGACCGCAATGAAATGAAAATTACAAGCCTGGGAAAAACCTATCGACTGTCACTTCCAGAGTATTCCTGCACCCCAGAACTTGCCCCTTGGCACTATCTGGTGCTGCTTCATTATATGGATTTGGCAGATGGAACCCCCATTTCTTCCCAGTTGTGTACCTTCGGCGCATTAAAAAGCGGCCTGATCCGAGGAACAGAATTTGATCGCGCCAGCGCTCGCATGCTTTCCCAGTTGCTGGATGGAATATCCCCGCATCAAATCCGGGAAATCTGCGCTGCAATGGGTGGAGAAGAAATTTCCAGCAACGCAGATTTTGCTGCCGTCCTTCCCTTCTTCCCAAGGCTTCCTTTGACCCTTCAGGTTTGGTTTGCTGATGAAGAGTTTCCCGTCTCCGGGAAACTGCTTTTACCACAAAGTGCCGACCACTATATTACCATTGAGGATGCCGTGACCGTGGGAGAAGTGCTGCTGGATCAAATCAAAGCGCTTTCCCAGCCAGAACTGCATTAAAAAATGAGACTGTCAAGAACTTTAGAACAGTTCCTGGACAGTCTCTTTTTGTTTCAGGGAGAATCATTTTACTCTTTTGGCTTTCTGCGCCCGGTATTTTCCGAACCGCGAATCTCCTCATGATAAAAGTAATCTACAATCACCGGATGTCCGGGTTTCGCCCGACCGTATGGCAGTTCATTGTCTACAAAGGGGCAGTCATTTTCTTCCGCCAGCCGCCTGGCCCGCTCCTCTAGCTCCCGGAAATAACTTCTGTCTCCCTCGGTATAAATAACGTGATACAGAGTTGCTAACTGTGGGTACTTACTTTTAATATAATCCAAAATCTCCTGCTTAAAGGCACCCCGCAGATTCAAGTTTTCCAACCACACCAGATCGCATTGCTCCTTAACCCGATGGAAAATCGCTTCGAAGTCTGTGATACCTGGAAACACCGGAGAAATGAAACAGACTGTACGGATTCCTGCGTCGTAGACCTGCTTCATGGCATCCAGGCGGCGTTCCACACTAACCGCATTGTCCATGTCCGACTGGAACGCTTCCTCCAGAGTATTGATAGACCAGGAGACGGTAACTTTTCCCATTTCCTTGAGTAGGTCCAGATCCCGCAGTATCAGATCCGACTTTGTGCAGATTAAGAGTTCCGCACCGCTGTTTTTGAGCTGCTCCAGCAATTTTCGGGTATTGCGAAACTGCGCTTCCTGGGGCAGATACCCGTCGGTTACAGATCCAATGACCACTCGCTGCCCTTTATATTTTTGAGGATTTTTGATAACAGGCCAGTGTTTCACATCCAGAAAAGTACCCCAGGGCTCGGTATGTCCGGTAAACCGCTTCATAAACGAGGCGTAGCAGTATTTACAGCCATGGGTGCAGCCCACATAGGGATTGACGGAATATCCGCCCACCGGTAAGGTGGATTTGGTCATGATGTTTTTGGTTTCAATATCCCGAATCAGAATATTATTTTCTATCATTTCCGCCATGCTTTTTGTTCCTCCAATACTTGGCAGAAAGCCTGGGGCAGCTCCTGCACCATGTTTTCTTCGCCAAGAATGGGCAGCAGATCCTCTTTCATAAACACAGGGATGCCCAAGGCGTGAGCCTGTTCCGTCAGGCTCCAGACCCATTCCTGCTTTGAAATCGCCCTTCCTTTCCTGCGCCCAGTCTCAGTTCCAATAACAATCCATTCTATCCCGGATAAATTCACTTCTCCCACATCGTCAAACATTGGTTCAAAAGTCACATGGTAATGCCCGCCATGGATATTGTCCCGCAGAGCTTGAATTCGGCCCCTTTCCTTACTGGAGGTAACGGTAACACCAAACCAGGTGTTGTCAAGTGCCGTAGAGAAGTGTATCTGCTCCGGTCGTTTTGTCAGGAACAAGTACTGATGTTGGGGATTTTGCGCTATCTTTTCGAATACTTCATCCCGCCACTCCGGCTTCCAACCGGAAAAATCACTCATTCCTGTGAGAAAGAAATTTTGAGGTCGATCTTTTTCCATGAGCCGCAGTTTTTGTGGGAAGTACTCCGGTGTCTCAAAATCAGGAATCATGTGAAATCGCGTGACATTGTTCCGTGCGTAACAGTAGCTGCACCCGATAGTGCAGCCAATTACCAGGTTGATATTTTGAATCAGCGATTTGATACAGACCGCCATTGGAATCTTCCCCCTATATTTTGATTATCCTTCTACAGCAGGAGCCACCTTGCCAAAGCCGTTCCAGGCATACAATCCCTTCTTTCTCTCGTCTCCCAGGAACTTGTCCACCTGGCAAATGTGCAGAATGTGATCCCCTGCTTCTACAGATTGCTTCAAGGTTGCCACCATCGCCAACCGAGTATCCGCCGGGATCTGAATGGGACTGCCTTCTACCGGGACCATTTCAATGTGGTTTTCCGCAACTTTATTTGTTGTTGCTCCCGTTGAGCCGCCGCAGGCCATGACGACTTGGGCCAAACTTTCTCCCGGGACCGTCACAATTGCTTTGCCCGTTTCCCGCACACGCTTACCGGTATGGGATTGCTTTCCGGTAGCGAATCCAATCATGGGTGGGTTAAAAGACAGGTAGCAGGCAAAGCAGATGGGGGCCAGATTGGTGGTTCCATCCTGGTTTTCAGAGCAGATCAACATGAGCGGATTGGGTGAAGTCAGATTCGTGGCCTGGATCATGTTCAGTTCTTTCATAAAGTTAAGGCAACACCGCACAGAAAAAAGTGCCAAATACCGCCGAGTGTGATATAATAAAGTCATGGATAAACAAATGACGATTTCCGCATTCAGCGACGAGC
>CASFNR010000036.1 GCA_949296115.1 uncultured Eubacteriales bacterium
CGCAGAACACACCGGCAAGAGAAGCGGCTGCGTCCTGAGACAGAAAAACAAGGAGGTTGTCAAATAATGGCCAGAAACGTATTGAATACCAAGAATGCCCCCGGTGCGGTGGGTCCTTATGTGCAGGGAATCCAGGCGAACAATCTGGTGGTTTGCTCCGGCCAGCTGGGCATTGACCCTGCCACCGGCAAAATGCCTGAAACCGTTGCAGAGCAGGCCCATTGCTCCATGAAGAACATGGGTGCCATTCTGAAGGAATCCGGCTGCGACTACAGCAACATCATCAAGACGACCATCTTCCTGACCGACATGAATGATTTTTCTGTGGTCAATGAGATTTACAAGTCTTATTTTGATGGAAATTATCCCGCCCGCTCCTGCATTCAGGTTGCCAAGCTGCCGCTCAACGGCCTGGTGGAAATTGAGTGCATGGCTGTTGCCGACTGATCTCTTACCATGAATGCCAATCGCCGAATGTGCTCTGCACATTCGGCGATTCCTTTTTTGTAAAGCGTGAAGCGGTCAACGAGAAAGAGGGAACTGTTTTGACGGAGCGGGGGAGGTTGACAGCGGGACGGCTTATGGTAAAATGAAAACGGAAATCATTTTGGCGGAAGGGAAGAATGTGAAATGAATCTATCGTCGCTTTCAGAGGAATATACGGTGAGAAAGCTGGAGCAGGGGGATATTGACCGCATTTTTCTGCTTTGCAATGGAAACCCGCTGTTCTACCGGTATTGCCCGCCTGCTGTCACAAGAGAAAGCATTGCGGAAGACATGCGGGCGTTGCCGCCTGGAAAAACAGCCCAGGATAAGTTCTATTTTGGCTTCTGGCGGGAGTCCGATTTGATCGCGGTGATGGATTTGATTTTAAGCTATCCCAACCGGGAGACCGCTTTCATTGGTTTTTTCATGGTGGAGCAGAGGGAGCAAAAAAGAGGAATTGGTACTGGAATTGTGTCGTATATTTGCCAAAGACTGAAAGAGGAGGGGTTCTCCTTTGTGCGATTGGGATATGCCAAGGGGAATCCCCAGAGCAGAGCTTTCTGGCTGAAGAATGGGTTCCGGGAAACTGGCGTGGTGTGTGAAAATCCAGGATATACGGTTATTGTCCTGGAAAAAGAACTGTAAAGAAACTGCCGGAGGCTTGACAAATATGAATATTCTTGTAAGTGGATTGGTGAACACGGAAACCAGCGCAGCAGTGCGGGGGTTCCCAGTGGCGTATTACCCCATTGACTACCCCTTCTTTGGGGTTGAAACGACTGTGTCCGGAGTGGCATACAATCTATCCAAGGCGTTGGTAACCCTGGGGGACAGGGTGCGGCTGACTTCCATGGTAGGAGAGGATTTTCAGGCGGCCTATATTCGGAATGCGCTGGAAGCACTGTCCATTGGTACGGATTGGATCCGTCCTTCTTTGAGGCAGACCCCCTGTTCTGTGGTACTCTATGACCCCCAAGGCAGGCGGCAGATTTACTGCGACCTGAAGGATATCCAGGAGACAGCGTATCCCTTCACGCCTCATTTGCTGGAGGGGGTGGATTTGGTGGCTGCCTGCAACATCAACTTTAACCGCCCCTTGCTCCGCCTGGCGAAAGAACTGGGAAAACCCGTTGCCACGGACGTCCATGTGCTCTCCAACATTTACGACGATTACAACCGGGAGTTTATGGAGTGTGCGGATATTCTGTTCCTGAGCGATGAAGGGGTGGGGGAGGACTACCAGGCCTTCCTGTGGCAGCTTGCCCACACCTACGGCTGTGAAATTCTGGTGATGGGCCGGGGAAGCCGGGGGGCGTCCCTCTACCAGCGAAAGACGGATGCCATCATCGATCTGCCTCCTGCCTTTGCGGGTAAGGTGGTCAATACCGTGGGGGCAGGGGATGCCCTGTTCAGCGCCTTCCTGCATTTTTACGGGAACGGATGGGGCGCAGTCGATGCACTGAACCGTGCCCAGATGTTTGCGGCTTGTAAAATCGCCGTGAGCGGCGCCTCCAATGGATTTGTCACGGAGGAAGAAGTCCAGCGCCGCATGGGCGAAAGCGGCCGGCAATAGAGAACAGATCAAAAAATAGGATGCGCATAAAGGCGCACCCTATTTTCTTATGCTGCTTCGGCAGATGCTTGCCGTGACGCAGGGGTTTCATCCGGCACGGTGGGAGACACTGTAGCAGCTGGAGGTGCAGCTGTCTCCGCCGGCGGCGTTGTTGTAACAGGCGGTGCTGTTGTTGCGGGCGGCGCTGTGGTCTCCGGCGGTGCGGTTGTCACCGGGGGAGCTGTGGTAGCCGGCGGCGCTGTGGTCTCCGGCGGTGCGGTTGTCACCGGGGGAGCTGTGGTAGCCGGCGGCGCTGTTGTCTCAGGGGGAGCAGTGGTAACCGGGGGCACAGTGGTTTCCGGCGGCGCTGTGGTCTCTGGGACCGTTGTCTCCGGCGGCTGCTCCACCCGGGCCACAACCTTGTTCACGGTTTTGTACTGAGAGGTTGCTTCGTATTCCTCGGACAAGAGCTGATTGGTCTGGTTGTCATATTTTTGCTTATAGGTTTTGACCGTATAACCGGTGACACCTTCTTCGATGACGTCTCCGTCTTTGTATCCCAGCTCATTTTCATAGGCATAGTCCTTGTATTCAATCTCCGGCTCCTGGGTGGCGGTGATTTTGTAGGTCATTTTGACATAATAGTCCCGTTCATCGGTGCCTAAGATCTGCACGCTGACATATCCGCCGGACACTTCCGCCAGAATTTTGATGGGATAGTTGGTGCTGTTGCGGAACTTGAAATCCGGGGAACCCCAGCTGACGGTTGCGTCCATGCCATAGTCAATATAGGTGGAGACAAAACCATGGTTGGTCCGGGCTACAATGTCCATGTCCGCCAGCAAAGCGCTGTAGTAAAGGGTAGAGGAAACCTGGCAGATGCCGCCGCCCACTTCATCCACCAGTTCATTTCCGGAGTAAGCGGGAGCGGGCTTATATCCCTTTGCGGTGGTGCGCTGACCCAGGGTATCGTTGAAGGAGAAGGTTTCTCCGGGATTCAGAATCAGCCCATTGATGGCCTGGCAGGCCAGGCGCAGATTGGTCGTTCGGTTTTCGTTGCTGGTGTGCTTGGTTTTCCCGGAACCCAGCACATCCTGGAAAAAGGCGCTCTCGTCCAGAATATCCGGTTCGATATACTGCATGGGAATCCGAATTTCTTCCCCGTATTCGGCCGCATCCACCAGCTTCTGGGCTGCCTCCAGGTCGAATTCATATCCGTAGGAACCGGGAATTGTCTCCTGGGTTTTCGGGTCCAGAGAGGCGTTTACCGGCGCAATGTAGAACTCTTTATAGATGGACTCCAGATTGACAGGGTCGGGGTCTTTGACTTCCTCAACGGCATCCACCGTCACCAGGAACTGATGAGAGCCGTAGGCTTCCAGGACCTGATTGTATACGGCGTTGGCATCAAACCCGATGCCGGGGGTACCCATATGAATGACCAGTGTTTGGGGTTCCGCTGTTTCATCAGATTCATCAGCGGATAGTTTTGGCTCATCCCCTTCCAGACCGTAGGTGGTCTGCGTCAGGGTGCTTCCGGAATCTTCTGCGTAGGACTTCAGCGTATCGAGGACATAGTCCTTATCCAGTTTCAGGTAATCCAGCAGGTCGATCACATAGGGCTGCAGTTTGGAGGAGGCATAGTCCTGATCCCGCTGAGCCTGTGTGCCGGTTCTGCCGTAGGAATAAGCGGCCTCCACTGCGGATTTGACATTCAGCGAGGCGTCCGTGTCGGAAGGGGAAAGCTCCAGTTTGACACCGGAAAGGTCGATTACCATGGGATCCACGGGATAGGTCTGGCTGGTGATGGTGGTGACGGTGGAAATCGCTTCATCCTTGGTCATTCCCCCCACGGGGATGTCCGCCAGATAGACATTGTCCAGAATTTTGCCGTCGTAGGGGTCCGACGCACTGGCCAGGAAGATTCCGATAACACCGACGATCAGAAGCAGCGCAACGCCGCATAAACCTGCCAGCACATATTTCTTGTAGCGGCTGCAGAAGTCGATGACCTGATTCAGCCGCTCCAACAGGGGACTATCTGAATCCTCGGAGTCCTCTTCCGGAACAAAGTCATCCTCCTCCGATGGGGGAACAGGTGGCTCTGAATTTGAAGGCCCCGGCTGTTCCGGTGCTGGAGGCTCCGGCAAGGGCTGGTCGAAGGGCAGGGCTGTTTCCTCTGCGGACTCCGTCTTGCCCTGAGCGGCGTCATGCGC
This sequence comes from uncultured Eubacteriales bacterium, assembly GCA_949296115.1. Lineage (GTDB taxonomy): Bacteria > Bacillota > Clostridia > Oscillospirales > Oscillospiraceae > Faecousia. The sequence goes on from CASFNR010000036.1 coordinate 4,255, forward strand.
ATCACTGGCTCCTGCCAAAACAGAATCTATCAGATCGACGGAGGGGTCCTCCTGAGAGGGGGGCTCCTGCCCGGTGAGCTGGCGGAAGGTCTTTTCGATCTGCCGCTCCTCATCCCGGTGGGGCCTTGGATTTGAGAATTTACCTTGTGCCATAGCACATCCTCCTGTTTTCTTGTTCAAAATTTAAGGTATTATAGCATAATTCAGAGGAAAAGCAAGAATCCTAAGAGGATCTTAAGAATTGCATAGACTGCGGTAACGGTCAATGAATGTTTTGCTTTGCTTCAGACTGTCCACGCCGGAGGCCAGCTTCAGACGCAAAGTCGGCTCCTTGGCGTTGGCCAGGAAGGTGAGCCGCAGCTTATAATCGGCATCGGCACAAATGGCGGAAACGCTTTCAAAACGCAGATTGCTGAAGGTAAAGAGCACGTCTCCCGCCTTCTGCCGAATGTCCTTGATGCCCACATCCCGGGCTTTTGCCCGGAGCAGGGCGATGTCAATCAGGTTCAGGACGCCCTTCGGCGGCTCTCCGTAACGGTCCACAATTTCGTCCAGCAGATCGTCGGCATCCTCCTGGGTTCGGATGGCAGCCATCCGGCGATACAGATCCATCCGCTCCTCGCCTCTGGAAACATAGTTTTTGTCCACATTTGCGGTTACATTCAGGTCTGCGGTGCAGTCCGGTGCCTTGGGCGCTTCGCCCCGTTCCTCCAGAACAGCCTCATCCAGCAGCTTCAGATACATATCGTATCCCACGCTCATCATGTGGCCCGATTGCTCTGCGCCCAACAGATTCCCCGCACCCCGAATTTCCAGGTCCCGCATGGCGATTTTGAAACCGGAGCCGAATTCCGCAAAATCCCGGATGGCGGACAGCCGCTTTTCGGCAATTTCCGTCAGGTTTTTGTCGGGCCGGTAGGTAAAGTAGGCGTAAGCATGACGGGTGGAACGACCGACCCGTCCACGAAGCTGATGGAGCTGGGACAGGCCGAAGCGGTCTGCGTTTTCGATAATCAGTGTGTTGGCGTTGGGAATATCCAACCCGGTTTCGATGATGGTGGTGCAGACCAGAACCTGGATTTCACCTTCTGTCATGGCCTGCATCACCTCTCCCAGGGCCTCTTCGCCCATCTGACCGTGGGCAACGCCCACCCGCAGACCGGGAATCCGGCGCTGGAGTGCGCTGGCGCATTGGTCGATGGTTTCCGTGCGGTTGTGCAGGTAGTAAACCTGACCACCCCGTTCCACTTCCCGGCGAATGGCGTCATCCAGCACGGCGGTGTTGTGCTCCATCACGAACGTCTGTACCGGATACCGGTCTGCCGGGGGTTCCTCAATGGTGGACATATCCCGAATGCCGGACAGGGCCATGTTCAGTGTCCGGGGAATGGGGGTGGCGGACAGCGTCAGCACATCCACGCCTTTGGACATCTCCTTCAGCCGCTCCTTGTGGCTGACGCCGAACCGCTGCTCCTCATCGATAATCAGAAGCCCCAGGTCCTTGAACTGGACGCTCTTCTGCAGCAGCTTGTGGGTGCCGATGATCACATCCACGGCGCCGGCCCGGAGCTTCTGCATGGTCTGCTGCTGTAGTTTCGGGGTGCGGAACCGGCTGAGCACGTCGATATTCACAGGAAACCCCCGGAACCGTGCCACGGCGGTTTGATAGTGCTGCTGGGCCAAAACGGTGGTGGGCACCAGAATGGCAACCTGCTTTCCGTCCATAACGGCCTTCATCACTGCCCGGAGGGCGACTTCCGTTTTTCCGAATCCCACATCCCCGCAGAGCAGACGATCCATGGGGGTAGGGGACTCCATGTCCCGCTTGATGTCGGCGATGCACCGCAGCTGATCGTCCGTTTCCGGGTAGGGAAAGTTATCCTCAAATTCCCTCTGCCAGGGAGCGTCGGCGGAAAAAGCATAGCCGGGCTGACGCTTTCGGGCGGCATAGAGCTGAATCAGTTCTCCGGCCATGTCCTTGGCAGCCTTTCGGGCTTTGGCCTTGGTTTTCTGCCAGGCATCGGACCCGATTTTGTTCAGCTTGACGGTGGAATTTTCGCTGCCGCCCCCGATGTATTTGCTTACCAGATCCAGCTGGGTGGCCGGAACGAACAGGGTGTCGCTGCCCTGATAGGCGATTTTGATGTAATCCTTGACTGCATTGTCCACCTTGATCTGTTCCATGGCAACGAAACGGCCGATGCCGTAGTTTTCATGGACCACCAGATCGCCGGGAACCAGGTCCGTAAAGGAGTTCAGCTTTTGCCGATTGGTGGAACCGGTTTTTTTCGGCACCTTCTTTTTCGGTTCCGACCGGGAGAGAAGCTGGCCTTCTGTCAGTACGGCAAGTTTGGACAGGGGATACTCCATGCCGAAGGGAAGCGTCCCGTCGCTGAGGAGAATCTGCCCGGGGTTTGGCAGGCTGGTCAGGGGAATGCACAAAAATGCGGACAGGTTCCGCTGACGGAGCATCTCCTGCATCAATTCCGCCCGGCGGCGGGAGCCGCAGAGCACTAGGGAGCCAAACTCCATTTTTTGATAGTGGGTCAGATCGGAAGCGGCGGTATCCAGATTGCCGCCGTACCCCGGAAGCTGTTTGGCTGTCAGGGGGAACAGCTGTTTTGGCGGGCAGTCCTCGGGGTAGGATGTTCCGCCGAAGGCATCAAAATAGACGGTTGTTTTCCCCTGCAACGTGTGGCAGAAATCCTCCCACTGCTGGACAAAGTCGCACAGCTCTCCCACCACAAGCCCCCCTTGAAGCAGGCTGTCCAGCTGCATTCCCATTTCGTCGCACCGGGTGCGGGCAGTGCGCTGCAAGCTCCCGTGGTCGCAGACGATCACCAGGGCGTCCCGGGGGATATAGCTTGCGGCAGTGGCAGATTCTGGATAAATCAGGGACATATACCGGTCCGATGCGGGATTGCTGATTCCATTTTCGAACTTTTCCAAGTCTTTGGTGAGCGTTGCGATCAAAGTGTCGTTCCGGTTTTTTCTCCGGTTTTGCCGGGCGATCAGGCTGCTCAGGTCTTTGCACAGACCGGGGATTCCATTGGGATGAAGGCATGGGAGTGTTTCGGCGACGGGCAGAATCACCACAGAGTCGGTATTTTCACTGCGGCGCTGGGTAACCGGGTCAAAGTAACCCATGGTATCCAGTTCATCCCCGAAGAACTCCATCCGGACAGGCTGATCCGCTGCCGGTGTAAAGATGTCCACAATGCCGCCCCGGACGGTAAATTGACCGCTGCCCTCCACCATGCCGCACCGGCTGTAGCCGGCGGCGGTGAGGCGATTGACCAACTCTGGAAGCTGGTATTCTTTGCCGACTTCCAGGGTGAACGCAGTCTGCTGCAGGACGGATTCCGGCATGGTTCGCAGACTGAGGGCATCCCAGCCCATGAGCAGAAGGGGCGTTTTCCCGCAGGCCAGATCGTACAGCTGGCGCAGCCGCTTTTGTTCCCAGGAGCGGGACACCACGGCGGCATCGTAAAGGGTCAGCTCCCGGCTGGGAAGAATGGGGGCACAATCGCCCAGGAAGGCTTTCAGTTCTTCCTGAAGCCGCCGTGCGGCCATATCGTCCTGGCAGATCACAACCACCGGACGGGTGGTATCACGGCATAACCCGGCGATCATGTGGCTCCGGTTGATCTGTCCGATGCCGGTGACAGCTACGCTTTCTCCTTCAGACAGCGAGGAAAGAATCGCCTTGTATTCAGGAATGGTTTTGAGAAGTTGCAGCAATTGCTCCATGGAAATACCTCGGTACAAGAAAATGTTTTCTCCACGCAACAACGCGGAAAGGGGGGCAATTCCCCCTTTCCGTGGTGCTTCGACAATATTTATCTGCGATCAGGGGTGAGAACCATTGAAACGGTTGGCCGCCTCGGGAACCCCTTGCGCAACAATGGTCAGGGCCGCCTTTCCGGCATTTTCCAGGGAAACGGACAAAGCCTTTTCCTCACTGGCGGAAAACGTGGACAGCACCCATGCGGCCAGGTCGAATTCCGGTGTCGGCTTGCTGCCTACTCCAATTTTCACACGGGGGAAGGACTGGCTGCCAAGTTCCTGGATAATGGACTTGATTCCGTTATGTCCGCCGGCGGAACCCTCGGCCCGAACCCGGAGACGCCCCGCCTCCAGAGAAATGTCGTCGAACATAACAATAATTCGCTGGGGCGGAATCTGGAAGTAGGCGGATAATTGCAATACGGAGCGTCCGGACAGATTCATATAGGTCTGGGGCTTCAGCAGAAACAGCTTCTTACCCTCGTAGTTAACCTGATCATACAGCCCCTGAAACTTCAGCTTGTCAACCTTGCAGCCAAGGTGCCCGGCCAGCAGATCCAGCGCCCGGAACCCGCAGTTGTGGCGGGTTTTGGCATACTCCGGACCGGGATTGCCCAGTCCCACGATCAGCCAGCTCTCTGAATTGGATGCTCTCAGCACGGCTCAGAACAGGTCGGCAATGGAGGTGGCGCCATGGATGTGCTGAATGGCCCGGGCAAACACAGGGGCGACATCCAGGAACTTGCACTTGCAGCTGGGGGTATTCTCTCTTTCCGGAATGGTGTTCAGGAAGACCATCTCCTTGATGGGGCTGGCTTCCAGACGTTCGTAAGCGGGGCCGGACAGAACGCCGTGGGTGGCACAGGCGTAGACCTCTTTGGCACCGCCGATTTCAACCAGAGCTTTGGCGGCGTTGCACAGAGAGCCCGCGGTGTCCACCATATCGTCGTACAGGATGCAGGTCTTATCCTTCACATCACCGATGATGTTCATGACCTCGGAGACATTGGCCTTGGGACGGCGCTTGTCCACGATGGCCAGGCCCATGTGAACCTTGGCGGCAAAGGCTCTGGCGCGGCCCACGGAACCGACGTCGGGGGAAACAACAACGAAGTCTTCATGGTTGAACTGCTCTTCGGGGAACTTATTCATGTAGTACTCCACGAAGCTGACATTGCCCAGCAGGTGATCCAGGGGAATATCAAAGAAGCCCTGAATCTGGGAAGCGTGCAAATCCATGGTCAGAATACGGTCTGCGCCGGCGGCGGTGAGCATATTGGCAACCAGTTTTGCGGAGATGGGGTCCCGGGACTTGGCTTTCCGATCCTGACGGGCATAGCCGAAGTAGGGGATGACAGCGGTGATCCGGCCTGCGGAAGCACGGCGGCAGGCATCGATCATCACCAACAGTTCCATCAGATGGTCATTGACGGGCTTACAGGTGGACTGAACCAGGAATACGTCGGAGCCACGGACCGTTTCTTCGAGGGAGACAGAGGCCTCACCGTCGGCAAAATGCTTGACCGTAGCATTTCCCATTTCGATGCCCAACTGTTTGCAGATGGTCTCAGCGAACTTGGGATTGGAGTTGCCGCAGAAAACCTGAATGTTTTCACCGTATGCAATCATCGAATGAATACCTCGCTTTAAATTCTATATTTGGTTCCTGTTTGCGCCCACAACCCCGCACTACAGGTCCTGAACGCGTCGTACAGGCTCATTATAGCATTAAAGCGCTGATAAAAGCAATAGAAAGAAGGACAAAATAACATAGAAAAAGTTTCGTTTTTTTAGTGTGTTCTGGCAAAAGCAAAAGAGCAGATGAAAAGAGTAAACGAAATTTTGTTTGAAGAACATCTTGTGAGTTTAGTAATTCTGTGATATACTATTCCATAAAGATTTTCACAGAATCAGGAGTGAACCATGAACGATAAGATCATCATTCGGGGAGCCAGGGAGAACAATTTAAAGAATGTGAATCTGACCATTCCTCGGGATAAGCTGGTAGTATTTACGGGATTGAGCGGTTCCGGAAAATCCAGCCTTGCATTTGATACGATTTATGCGGAAGGACAGCGGCGGTATGTAGAGAGCCTGAGCTCCTACGCCCGCCAATTTTTGGGGCAGATGGACAAACCGGATGTGGACTCCATTGATGGGCTATCTCCCGCAATCTCCATTGACCAAAAGACAACGTCCAAGAATCCCCGCTCCACGGTGGGCACGGTCACGGAAATTTATGACTACCTGCGTCTGCTCTGGGCGCGGGTAGGTATTCCGCACTGCCCGAAGTGCGGCAAGGAAATTCGGCGGCAGACCATTGATCAGATTGTGGACCGTGTGGAAGCTTTGGGAGAAGGGGCAAGATTTCTGGTCCTGTCTCCGGTGATCCGTGGTAAAAAAGGAGAGCACAAAAAGGTGTTCGAAGATGCCAGAAAATCCGGATTTTCCCGGGTCCGGGTGGATGGAATCCTTTATGACCTGACGGAGGACATCACCTGCGAGAAGAATAAGAAACACACCATTGAACTGGTGGTGGACCGTCTGGTGCTGAAGGAGGGCCTTCGCCGCCGGCTGACGGACTCCATTGAAACCGCCTGCAACCACGCTGGGGGACTGGTAACAATATCCAGGCCGGATACGGGAGAAGAACTTGGCTTCTCCCAGAATTATGCCTGTGATGACTGCGGCATCAGCCTGACGGAGCTGGAACCGAGAATGTTTTCCTTCAACAATCCAAGCGGCGCCTGCCCTAGCTGTACCGGATTGGGATTCCGGCTGATTGCGGACGAGGACCTGGTCATTCCGGACAGAGAAAAGTCCATTTTTGATGGAGCAATTCAGGCTCCTGGATGGAACAGCGCCAGAACAGACTCTGTTTTCCGGATGTATTTCGAGGCGTTGGCACAGAAGTACCACTTTTCTCTCACAGCCCCGATACGGGAATTACCCCGGGAGGCCATGGATGTCATCCTCTACGGCACCAAGGGGGAGAAGCTTCGTATGACGTATAACCGGGGCAACGGCGCCGGGGTGCTGGAGCAGCCCTTTGAGGGCATCCTGAACAACATCAGCCGCCGCTACCGGGAAACCCAGTCCGACGCCGCCCGGAAGGAACTGGAGGAGTGCATGGCCACAGCCCCTTGCCCCCAGTGCCACGGCGACCGCCTTTCAGAGATTGCCCGTGCGGTGACGGTGGGCGGCATTGGCATCATGGATTTCTGCCGGATGAGCGTTCAGGAAGAACTTCAGTTCATGCAGGAGCTGAAACTGGAGGGAAATCTGGCGCTGGTTGCGGAACAGATTGTCAAGGAAATCCGCTCCCGCCTTCAGTTCCTGTGTGACGTTGGTTTGAGCTATCTGACCCTGTCCCGTGCCTCCGGAACGCTCTCCGGCGGAGAGAGCCAGCGGATTCGCCTGGCTACCCAGATCGGCTCCTCCCTGATGGGGGTGCTGTATATCCTGGATGAGCCGTCCATTGGTCTGCACCAGCGGGACAATGATAAGCTCCTTGGGACATTGAAGAAGCTTCGGGACCTTGGCAATACTCTGATTGTGGTGGAGCATGACGAGGACACCATGCGTTCTGCAGATTTTATTGTGGACGTGGGCCCGGGAGCGGGCAGTCACGGCGGAGAAATTGTGGCGGCAGGTACCCTGGAGGAAATCATCGGCTGCCAGGAATCTGTGACAGGGCAGTATTTGTCCGGCGCAAAAAAGATTCCGGTCCCGTCTCAGCGGCGGCCCGGAAACGGAAATTTCCTGACCATCCGGGGAGCAGAGGAAAATAATTTGAAGCAGGTGGACGTCCGGATTCCCTTGGGAACCCTGACCTGTGTAACCGGTGTGTCCGGTTCCGGAAAGTCCAGCCTGGTCAATGAAGTTTTGAACAAAACCCTGCTGGGCAAGCTGAACCACGCCCGGACAAGGCCCGGCGCCTGCCGCTGCATTGAGGGCATTGAGCATCTGGACAAGGTCATTGATATTGACCAGAGTCCCATTGGACGGACGCCCCGCTCCAACCCGGCTACCTACACCGGACTGTTCAATGACATTCGGGACCTGTTTGCCTCCACCAACGACGCAAAGATTCGGGGCTACGGCCCTGGACGGTTTTCCTTCAATGTAAAGGGCGGCCGCTGTGAAGCCTGTAATGGTGACGGCCTGGTGAAAATCGAGATGCACTTCCTGGCGGATGTGTTTGTCCCCTGTGAGGTATGCCATGGGGCCCGCTACAACCGGGAAACCCTGGAGGTTCACTATAAAGGGAAAAACATTGCCCAGGTACTGGATATGACGGCGGAAGAGGCTGTGGATTTCTTTGAAAATCTTCCCAAAATCCGCAGGAAAGCCCAGACCCTGGTGGAGGTGGGACTGGGATATGTGAAGCTGGGACAGTCCAGCACCACCCTGTCCGGCGGCGAAGCCCAGCGGGTGAAGCTGGCAACGGAACTGGCCCGGGTTTCCACCGGAAAGACCATCTATATTCTGGACGAGCCGACGACCGGCCTCCATGCGGCGGATGTTCACAAGCTGATTGAGGTGCTTCAGCGCTTGGTGGAGGCGGGAAATACGGTTCTGGTCATTGAGCACAATCTGGATGTGATTAAGACGGCGGATTATATCATTGACCTGGGACCGGAGGGCGGCAGCGGCGGCGGCTGCGTTGTTGCCGCCGGTACGCCGGAGGAAGTGTCTCAAGTGGAGAGAAGCTATACCGGACAATATCTAAAGTCTTATCTCAAGTGACGAAAAAACCCGGCTGGGAATTCCAGCCGGGGAGAGCGTTCTTAAGGTTCGGGCCAGAAGGCCTCAAGAGGCAGAATGTCAGAAAACTCCACCAGTGCATGATCCCACCCGCCGGCATAATCCGGCCGAAGAATGGGGGAGCGCAGGGCGTTGGAATCGGAATCCCGGATTACCATGGTCATGGTGACGCGGGTGCCGGTTTCGCCGGGTTGGTCAATCAGCACCGTTCCACCATGGTTGGCAGCGGCACTTCGGATCAGAACCATGCCAAGACCGATGCCCTGCTGGCTGTCCTCAATGGACGGCTGCCGCAGATAACGCTGGAATGCGCCAGACCGGAGTGACGGATCGATTCCGCAGCCGTCATCCAGGACACACAGACGAAGAAGCCGCCCGGTTCTGGACAGCGAAACCGAAATTCGCCCCCCGGGGGCGGAAGCCTTTGCGGCGTTTGACAGCAAATTCAGAATCGCACGCTCCAGCTGTTCCCTATCCGCAAGGGTGTATACCGGGGCAGCCAGTCCCTGGTAGTCAAGACCGATTCCGATGGATTCCAGAACGGCTCGGCCTTTTTCCAGAATTTCCGAAAACAGAGCTCCAATTTCGCAGAGTTCCTGACAACTGTTTACCGCATAGCGCCCGGCGTCAGACATGTTGCTGATGGTACGAAGCATTTGATAAACGCCACGGTTCAGACGGGCCACCTGCTCTTGGGCATGAGCGTCCGCCAGCGGAGACATCCGCTGTGCCGCAATCATGATGCAGCTTAAGGAGCGCCGCAGGTCCCTTGCGGCCAATGCCATTGCCTGCAAGGCACTGTCGTTCTGCATCGGATCCAGGAGAAAGATGTCCCATTGATCCATTCGGGTGACAATGGCGCCCCAGCCGTTGGAAGAAATTGCCAGCTTGAGGTACAGACATCCATCGGTAAAATTTTCATATTCTTCCACGCCGGTCATCAGCAGAGGACGGACGTCCCCGCCGAGGGAAAAAGGGAGACCCTGCGCGGCCGCATTGACGTGGAGGATTTGATTTTCTCTAACACAGAATCCGGGGCGGAGCATTAAATCCAGCATCCCGAAAATTTCTTGTTTCTCTTCCATGTTAACCTCCTTCGTGTGTCCCTAGCATATGCAAAATGACAGAAATCTTTCCCGGCGGGATTCGACTCATGCCCTCATTGTACCGGGATTCGACAAAAAAAGCAAGGATAATTTCCCAGAGGTGATACCATGTCCAACGCAGCGACCCACAAAGGCCACCGGGAGCGGCTGAAAACCCGGTTTCTCAAGGAGGGACTGGATAACTTTACTGATGTCCAGGCACTGGAACTGCTGCTCTTCTATGCCATCCCCCAGCGAGACACTAACCCGATTGCCCACGCCTTGCTGGACTATTTTGGCAGTTTGTCCCGGGTGTTGGACGCACCGGTGGAGGAATTGAAGAACGTACCGGGAATCAGCGATCACTCGGCCATTCTTTTGAGTATGGTGACGGCCCTGAGTCGGTACTACCAGGTGGATTGTACCCAGCGGACGCAAACCCTCACCACCCTGGATGCCTGCGGCGCCTACCTGGTGCCTTACTTCTTCGGAAGAACCCGGGAAACGGTGTTCCTGCTCTGCATGGATGCCAAATGCAAGGTTCTGTGCTGCCGGGAGGTGGGAGAGGGAAGTGTCAACTCTGCCAGCGTTTCAGTGCGGTCCATTGTGGAGACTGCTCTGAACGCCAGGGCAACGACTGTGGTATTGGCGCACAATCACCCCAGCGGTGTGGCCGTTCCCTCGGCGGAGGATGTGCAGACCACCAGACGGGTTGCCGCTGCGCTGCGGGCGGTAGAGGTACATTTGGCGGATCATATCGTGGTAGCGGAGGGGGACTATGTTTCCATGGTCCAGTCCGGCTGCCGGTTTGACTTGGACTTGCTGCCTTAAGGAGGATCAGATGGATCAATTTAAACTGGTTTCTGAATTCAAACCCTCGGGGGACCAGCCCCAGGCCATTGCCGGGCTGGTCAATGGGGTGAACTGGGGCCTGCGGGAGCAGACCCTGCTGGGCGTTACCGGTTCCGGTAAGACGTTTACCATGGCGTCGGTCATTGCCCAGCTAAACCGTCCGACCCTGGTTCTGGCCCATAATAAAACCCTCGCGGCTCAGCTGTGCAGCGAGTTCCGGGAATTCTTCCCGGAAAATGCGGTGGAATATTTTATTTCCTATTATGATTACTATCAGCCTGAGGCTTATATTGCCCATACGGACACCTACATTGAGAAAGATGCCTCGGTTAACGAGGAGATTGACCGTCTGCGCCACTCCGCAACCTCGGCTTTGTTCGAGCGCCGGGATGTGATTGTGGTCAGTTCTGTCAGCTGCCTGTATGGTCTGGGGGACCCGATTGA
>CASFNR010000037.1 GCA_949296115.1 uncultured Eubacteriales bacterium
GACTCCTTTGTCGTAAATATCTTGGTGATATTCTTGACTTTGCCAGGATTCCTTATACTGTCATATCCCGTCGTTTACACAGAATTTTCTGCGGTCTCCAAAAGCCAGCGATCTGCTTCTACCACCTTCTACGAATCATTTCGATATCGTTCTGCTTGATATTGAAATGGAACAGCCAAATGGCTACGTCATAGGGAAACAACTCGTCAAAACCAAAGAACCTCCCGTCATCATCTTTGTTACAAAAAGCAGTGCATATACAATAAAGGGATACGGAATCGCTCTACGTTATCTGCAGAAGCCTTTGGATCAAGCCGCTTTGGAGGAAGCACTGGATGCTGCCATCCAGGAGGCAACTGTCCATCGCCTCTATTTTACTTCTGAAGATAGGGATGTAGCCCTTCCTCTGCGAGAGATACTGTACATTGAAATGCTGGGACACTATGCGGTTATTCACACAAACAATTCTGAATACCGCTTTCGTAGTACCTTAAAAGAAATCCAAGGCAAACTGCCGCAGGGTTGTTTTGCCCTTCCCCACAAAGGTATTCTTGTAAATTTTGAGCACGTTCAAGTAGCATCAAAAAACGAAGTCAAAATGGATGATGGTACCGTCATTCCAATCAGCAGATATCGGCACAGAGATTTTCGTGACGCTTTCTTCCGATTCCTTGGAAGGTGATTCGATGTATATTTTATCAGAAATTATTGGAGTTATATCGGAAGTAATTATTATATTTCTATTTATTCAAGGAGTTTTTTCGAAAAAAACACTTTCTCCTTTGGCTTTTATTTTCTCTTATTTCTTTTACAGTGCAGGACTATTGTCACTATCCTTCATTATATCAGCTGCAATACTACGAATTCTTTTCTGTGGAGTCGGAATTGTCCTTTTGGTACTTTTCCTCTATCATTCTAACTTGGTACAAGCCGTCTTTATGGGTATTGTTTTCTGTGCAGTCTATATGATGATTGATGTTTTTGTCATGCTGTTGGCCTCCCTCTTTTCCATTGACAGCGGTGTCATCATGTCTCACAGCGTTTCCCGGAGCATATACATTATAACTACTCACATTCTTCTCCTTGTCGCTGTTTTGATTATCCTATGTTTTGTCCGGAATAAATCTAATGCTGTTACATTCCCCTTTGTTTTCATTCTGTCTCCGGGATATGTGATTAGCATTACGCTCGGACTGTCTTTCTGCCGTTATCTGCAAAACTCTGGCGAAGATCTACCTCTTCCCTTTTTATTCGCCTCTCTCGCATTGTTATATATGAACATAGTTATTGTTTTCTATGCTCAGCAGGCATAAATTTCTGCCGACAAACAGCGGGAAACAGAACTGGCAGAGCATCATTACCAAATGCAGGAGCTTTACTACGCTCAATTACAAAGTGAACAAGATGATGCCCGGGCACTGTTTCACGATATGAGCAAGCGGATGAAAGCTATGAAGGCATTGGTTCGAGAAAACAGCACAAAGGAGGCAAATTTGCTTCTGGAAGAAACCCAGTGTCTTTACGAAAACCTTGGCACCGTTGTAGATGTTGGAAACCCCATTATCAGTGCTATTCTCAATGAGTACAAAGATAAAGCCGCCAAGGAGAGCATTTCCTTTACCTTTTCTGTAAGTGTCCCCCCTCAGTTGAATCTGTCCGCAGTTGATTGTTATATCATTCTGGGAAACACCCTGGACAATGCAATTGAAGGTGCTTTGTCCACAGCAGAGGTAGACCGGAAAATTCATTTACAACTTCGCCAACATCAAGGCACATTGTTTTATAAGTTAGAGAATAGTTGTACCAAAAGTCATACCATCCGTAAACGTAACAAAAGTCACGGTTATGGTTTGCAAAATGTCAACAAATGTATTGAAAAATACCACGGCGAAATGATTACTTCTTATGCCAATGGGATATTCACATTCACTTCCCAAATGTCTTGTGGATTATGTGAAATGGATAGAACCTTTTAATGACCTCCATCTTTCAATAAGACTGTATCCCATATCCCAGAATTTCAAAGTACCCTACCGGATAACTCCGCTCTCGGACGCTGTCGGCGGTATTGCCTTCAATTGTGTAGACTCTGCCATTTTCCACCTTCTCCACGATACCCACGTGATCCGGCAGGCCATCAAGTCCACCATCTTCTTCATCCTCCCAGTCAAAGAAGATAATCATGCCCGGAGTTGGGATGATGCTATTGGATGCCCATTGGTCACGCTCTTTGAACCAGTTCATGCCATTGATGCACCCAGAGAACTTTGGAAAAATACCTGCATCGATGTAGCCGCACTGGTTGGCACACCAACTGACAAAGCAGGCGCACCATTCTACACGCTCAGGAAAGCCGTACCAACTCCAGTAGGGTTCTCCTCCTACATTGCCAATCTGAGAAGCTGCAACCTCAACAATCAGTTGAGAAGTGTCCGGATCATAAAACAGCTGGCCCAAGGGATAATAGCGCAGCACATGGGGTACATAGTCCATGTCTCCGTAGCTACTCCAGCCATAGGACTCTGCAGTTTTCAGAGAGAACTCCACGGCATTGGCTTTGGTGTATTCGCCGTACTTGCTCATGGCCCAGGTGATGTAGCCCTGACCATAGTTGTAGCCTTGCAGCGCAAGCTTGATGGCATCCATGTCCACCGGACTTTCGCATTGCGCAATTTGCAAACAGTCAGCCAGATTCTGGACGCCCACGTCAATGGAATATTCCGGGTCTGGAATTCCGCCGGGTGTATTGGGATAACGGGTATTGAATCCACATTCGGAACACTGCATGGGATCTGTTCCTCTACCGCCGGACTCCTGCATCATCACTGCTTCGATCAGAAGCACATAATCTTCTACGCCGTGTTCTTTGGCGTATTGCCGGATGAGCGGCTCATAGGCCTTTACTTCCTCACTGACCGGGATTACTTCTAAATCTTCTTCATCACTGCCCAGCATCATTCCGGCAAAACACATCACCAACAGCACAACCACCAGAACCAACACCGTTCCACCACCGGCAGCCGCAATGGAAATCAGCTGCTGCATGGCCTGTGCAATTGCCTTGGCTGCTTTGGCCGTGCAGGCAGCGGCTTTCCTTACTAATGCGGCGGATGCTTTTGCAGCTGCCCGGATTTTCTGCGCTGCCTTGGCAGATTCTACTGCTCTGCGTTGTCCCATACGAAACACCATATCCGCTGTCTTAATGGCAGCACTGCCGGAATGGTCTGCAGTCTGAACGCCATGTAGAACGGTTTTGATCGTCCGCTCGCCTTTCTCCACGGCTTTCGCAGTTCGGCCAGCCGTGGAAGAAGCAGTTTTGATCGACTGCTCCGAAACTGGCTGTTTTGAGGCAGACGGCATTTCTACACGGGAATTTAAGTTTAGCCTTTTATATGAGCAAGCTTTTCGTTGCCGTGAAGAGACTTTCTGCGTTCTACTTGGTTGGTCTGCACCTACAAAATTAGCCCCACCAGATTCCTGGTGGGGCTGCTGTGCGCTTACCGTATATTCCGGATGCTTGGTTGCCTCTTTTGAGGCAATCGATTTTAGCCGGTGAGAAGCCACATTACCCAGATGTTCTGCGCCTTTACTAATCTGGTTCTGGGCATATTCATTGCTGTTATGCTCTGAAGAAGATACACTTTCTTCTGCCGCATTCTTGGTTTGGACATAGGCATCCTTCATGCGCTGACCGGCAATGACACCACGGTCAATGGTTTTGATCGTTCCCTGAACCACATCCCTGGATTTGATCTCAGGCATCCGGAATCACCTGTCCTTTGGCAAATACGCCCTCTCCTGGCCTGGTGGTAATCAGCTTGTACAGCTCCGTATTGGTCGGGAATTTGTTGACAAAGGGCACCAGGGAATCCCCGTATCGGAGCAGACCGCAGCCCGCTTCGGAGCCATTGACATAGCGCATCTGCTCCGGAGAAATGTTCAGCAGTTTGGACAGCCGCTCCTGGTCGTTCTCCGCCTGGTTCAGCATGACAATAAACTCGGAGTTACTGAGCATGGTGCTGGCCTGGGTCGAACTCAGCAGATAGTCCACATTCTGTGTGATCGCCAGCGGGCTGGCGTTGCGCTTGCGGAACTGCCGCCAGGCGGAAGTGAAGAAATTGCCGCTATACTCATTTTCATAGGCAATATGGAATTCATCCACGATTACATGGGTTTTCTTCCCCTGCGCCCAGTTGTAGTTCACCCGGTTCAGCATGGCATCGGTGATGGTCACAAAGCCAGGCTGCTTCAGATCTTCGCTCAGATCGTGAATGTCATAGGAGATAATCCGGTTCCGGGTGTCCACATTGGTTTCGTGGGCAAAAATGTCCAGTGAGCCGGATGTGTACAGCTCCATAGTCAGCGCAATGTCCCGTGCCTCCGGCTCCGGCTGCTCCAAAAGCTTTTCCCGAATGGTACAGAGGGTCGCTGTCCCTTTCCCCTGTTTCTTTTCTTTGCACACCTCCGCAACACACCGGTCAATAATGGATTTCTGGTGGGGGCCGATGCCCTCCGGGTCAACCTGCTTCAAAAGAGACATAATAAACTGGGACTTGAACGCCACAGGGCTGCCCTCTCCATACCCGTTTTCCATGTCCATCGCATTGAGCCAGTCTGTTCCCCCCACCGCAAACCGGATCACCGAACCGCCCAGGGCTTTGACCAAGGGCGTGTATTCACCTTCCGGGTCCAGAATGATGATATCGTCCTTGCTGGACAGCGCAATGGAGATAATCAGCAGCTTTGCGAAGAAAGACTTACCGGAGCCGGGAATGCCCAGCAGCATCATGGACTGGTTCAGCAGGTTATTCATATTGCAGAGAATCAGATTGTGGGAGACGGCATTTTCTCCGATGTAGATACCTCCCGGCTCCTGGATTTCCTGCACCTTGAAGGGCATGAATGCAGCCAGGCTCTCTGTGGTCAATGTGCGGAAAGTATTGATTTTCCGGGTGCCGATGGGCAGAGCCGTGTTCAATCCATCCAACTGCTGATACCGCAGCACCGCCATCTGGCACACATGATCCGCACCCACTTTCAGCAGGGCTTCTGTATCTGCATCCAACTGTTCTTTGGTATCAGCCAGATGGACAATGGTCAATACTGCCAGCATCATCCGCTGGTCCCGGCATGTCAGATCATCCATGTACTCCTTCGCTTCCTTTCGCTGCAGCTCCATGTCATAGGGAATCATGGCAGAGAAGTTGTTGTTGGCATTCTGGCGGCGCTGCCAGTTGGTGATGTTGGTTTCCACCCCCAGCATCTTCCGCTCTACTTCCCGCACCGCTTCATCTGTGGCAACGGGAATGATGTCTATGGAAAGCATCATGCTTCTGGTCTGATCAGTCAGCTTGGTCACAAACTTATCCGAAATAAAGGAAGCGTACTCCTTCAGGTAGATGACTCTGGCATACTTGCCGCCCAGCATCAGATAGTCACTGCGCTTCTCCAGGGAATCCGGGCAGATGTAATCCCGGAAGTCATGGCCCTTTTTCATCATCTCCTCCATGTCAAATCGGAAATACACTTCCTCGCCGCTGCGATAAAAGTCATGGAGAATGCGCAGCTTTTCTGTGGCATCCAACTCCGTAGTCTTTGCGCCCAGAGCGGCAAATTTTGCACTCAGCTCCGCACCCACCCGGGTAAAGTAGGCTCTGGCCTCAGAGATGTTTTTCTTTCCCACCGACACGGTGACATACTTTTCCTGAATGATGCCGTTTCCACCGGTTGCCTTGTCCAGGATCACACCGTTGTATTCTCCCCGATAACAATCCAGGCTGTCCCCTTCCATTTTGAACAGCACATCGCTTTCGAAGTTTTTGCGATTCAGATGCCGGTTGTTGACGGTGATTTTGGTGGTGGCACCGCAGTCCAGGCTGTTTATCAGAGCAGCATAGTTCAGAAACATCTTCTTTTTGGCGGATTGGGAAGCTACCATATAGTTGATGTCCGTAAACTTGAAGGTCTTGGCATAACGGTTCCCCACCAGAAAGATGCCGTCACTCCAAATCCGTTTGATCGGGATGACATCCTGCACCCGGCGGGGAACACGGTAGGGTTCTTTATCCTGCCGCAGCACTTGCTTGATGGCTTTCATGGGTGTATTCCTCCTTTTGGTGTTTGGCAATGGTGTCTTCCATCAGTTCCAGGTACAGATTGTTGGGCCTGAAGCACAGCTGCCTGGGTTCTAAAACCTCCGACCGGAACCAGACCCAAACAAATCGCTCTGCAGGCATTCCGTGGTAAGTGACAAAGCCCAGAACTGCAAAGGGCGCTGCACCGCACACGCAGATCCAAGACACGATTTCTGTACCAAGTACCGACTGCAGCCAGAAGTACAGACCCACTGCCGCCAAAATGGCCAGCAGCGAAAAAACAGACTGCCGCAGGGACAGTCCGAAAAACATGGATTCGTGATAGTCACGAATTTCCCGGTTGATCTTAATTTCCATAAGCGTCTCCTTACAGTCCCATCATTTCCCGCACTACCCGGTCTGCCATTTTCACGGTGCCGACCAAAATCAGCATATTGAACACCAGTTCCCCGATATAACTCCAGACCATGGAAACGGCTGCGGCGTCGGGATCGATTACCGGCGGCGATGCGGCAAACAGAGAAAATATCACACATCCCAGCACGATGATTGCCCCCTCTAGGCACACCGCTGCGTAAGACTTGATGAAGGCAAGCCCAATACTCTGGGTAGGTTCTCCGGCAAAGGCAGATAAGGGCACCGGTGCAATGGCGGTGTACAGGTACAGCTTAAAAAATCGACCATACACCGTCATGATCATCACAAACGACAGCACGGTAATCAGCAACCCGCCGATCAAAGTCACTGCCCATAGCGGAATGGATTCCAGAAACCCGCAGTCCTCTACGGCTGTGATAATTTCCGTTGGGAGAATGATCTTCTGGGCTGCGCCAAATCCGGCGGCGGACATGATGGTGGTGACCAACCCCTGGGCAATGGAAAACAAGGCATTCATCAGCTCCAGGCCATAGGTGACAGCAGTCTTTGCCAGGACGAACCGGATAAAGACTTTAATGGCTGCCTCTGGACGCTTCAGATCGGCAAAGCTTCCGCAGGTTTTCATCACCCCTACCACAAAGAACAGCACCACCATTGCAAGGCCCACAGCCTGGACAGCGCCGTGGATGCTCACCATTACACTCCAGATGCTGCCGCCTTTGAATGCCTGGGGCGATTGTGTCACCAGTGTCCAGATTTCTGCCAGCTTTTCATTCCAGGTTTCCAGGGCATTTTGAAGATTCTGGACCACCCAATTATCTGACAATTTGGATTCCTCCTTTCCCCCTCCGAACCGGTGCGGTTCGAAGGGGTATTGTTATTTTCTTAGCCAGTAATCAGGTTCAGAATCTCTTTGGCGAAGGTGATGATAATGCCGCCCGCCAAAGTCAGGAAACCATTGGAACGCTGGGACGGGTCATGGGACTGCAGGGAAAGACCCACCTGGACAATGCCCCAGCCCAGCAGGATCATCCCCACCGCCCGAATCATGCCAAAGATGAAATCGGACAGGTTGTTCACCACCGTCAGTGGATCCCCGCCGGTGGCAGAGGCTCCCATCGGCAGCAAAACTGCACACAGGCTCATAGCTCCTACCACAGCGCAATAGCGACGAAAACCCTGCTTGACAGTATCGGGCATGGGCAGCTTTACGGTTTTCTTTTCGGACTTCTTAAACAGTTTCATTGGAATCTCCTCCTGATAATAATTCGGCTTCGATTTCTTCTTCAGAAAGAAGCTCAAGTTCAATTTCGGTCAGGTTAATGTACTTGGTTTCCTCACCGGAAACCGTGGACATGGACAAACTTCCCACGGCCAGTTCGGTTCCTCCATGGATATATGGCGCACCTCCTTTCTCCGGGGTATATTTCACATTGGGATGATTCAGCAGGTCGTATTTTTCATCCATCACCGGCAACTCCCCCCGAATGAACAACAAAGCATACCGGTTATCCAGCATTCGTACCTCCGCCGCATCCAGAAGCTCCCGTCCGGTAATCTGCCAGTTGGTGGAGTAGTTACCGCTCCGTCCGGAACTTTTGCCATAGGTGTTCAGATCGATGGTCTGCTTACCCAGGTAGGACTCTGCAATCATCTTGTGAGTGCCGGTTTCATTGCCGCCCAGGTACAGGAATTCATCACAGTTGCCCAGAATGGATTCCCACTGCTTTTCAAACAGGTTCTTCAGCTGGGCAATATTCTGGATGATGATGGACACAAACACATTCCGGGAGCGCATAGTTGCCAGCAATTTGTCAAAGTCATCAGGCAAGCTGACGTTGGCAAACTCGTCCATCAAGAAATGGACCGGAACCGGCAGCGCCCCATGGTACTTGCCATCTGCCAGACGGAACAGCTGCTCAAAAGTGCAGCTGTAGACCATGCTCACCAGGAAATTAAAGCTCACATCATGGTCCGGGATCAGGGCAAACAGCGCCATCTTTTTTTCTCCAAGGGATGCCAGTTCCAACTCGTCCACTGCCGTCAGCGCCGCCACACTGGAAAGGTTGAACTTTTCCAGACGGGCTGCCAGGGTGATCTGAATGGATTTCAGGGTCTTGGCAGAACCGGAGTGGTAATCCTTGTAATACTTCACGGCAATGTGGTTGGGATCTCGCATCTCCAGCCGTTCAAACAGCTCGTCCAGCGGAGACAGGTAGCTGTCATCATCCTCCCGGACTTCTCCGGCCCGCAGCATTTCCATGACCATGGGGAAATTCTGTTCCTCCTCCGGGGCTTCATAGAGCAGATAGAAGATGATGGACGACAGCAGCATGGAGGCCGCTGTATCCCAGAAAGGATCGTTGGACTGGCTGCCTTTGGGGGTGGTGGCCTTGAAGAGATTGGTCACCAACTTCTGTACATCGTTATCTGTTTGCAGATAGGCAAAGGGGTTAAAGCAGTGGCTTTTCTCCATGGATAGCAAGTCCAGGACTTTGATTTCATACCCCCGCAGTTTCAGAAAGGTGCCGGTCATTCGCAGCAGCTCCCCTTTGCAGTCCAGAACGAAATAGGATGTGCAGCCTTGGAGCAAGTTAATCAGGGCGTAGAACCGGCTCTTGCCGGAACCGCTGCCGCCGACCACCACCGTGTTCAGGTTTCGGCGATGCTTTCGACCATCCAGCCCCATGCGGACATGTTTGGTAAAGACCTTATTGGCCTCCGGGTCTTTGGCCCGATACTTCCGATTAACAACACTGGCGCTGCCCCATTTTGCGGAACCGTGTTCCTCTCCCCGGCGGTAGTTGCGTCGTGAGGAAAGTGCCACACCGATTCCCAGACCGTAAATGAGCAGAAAAATAAGGACAGTTTTTTGACTGTCCTGACATAGCACAATATGAAAAGGGCGCTCCATTGCCGCCGGAAACTGAGCCACAATCTCTGCCAGCCCGCCGGATACAAATGGGGCTATCAGCAGCGCCAGCCATATCACCGGAATGACGCCCAACATGCACAGAATCCGGATGGTATTTCGCTCATCGTTCTTCACGGCTTTTTCCTCTGACCTTTCGAGTAGGAGCATCAATGGCCTTCAGCAACACCTCGTCTACAAGATCTGTGGCCCGTTCCTCCCCGATCAGGTCATTGCGCATTTCATTCAGGGCATTGATTACCACCCCATGTTCATACTTATCCAGGGTCAGAATCCGCTTTTCTTCCTTTGCCATGCTTCATCGCTCCTGTTCTTTCCCTTTGGGAGTCCGGCTCTGCTCTAGCGACCGGTACATTCGGGCAGAAATTTGATTGGCGGTATCTTTGATCTCTACCAGGGACTCCCGGATTGTTTTGGCATCCTGTTCCCGGAAGGATGCAGGCAGGCGGCTGAAATGATAATCGGATGTATCGACACCATACTTTCTGCAAAGCAGATAGGATGCACTGTATGCTGTAAAGGCGGCTTCATTACGGTTGTAATTTTCCCGCATTCCAGCCAGTTCTGCATGACACAGCTCCTTGGAGACACTGCGGAAAATGTCATCTGCCCCCATTCCCCTGCACACAAAGATTGCCTGCTGCTGGTGGTCGTACAGCGCCCCCAGGTTATTCGGGATGCTCTCCACTGTCTGAATCGGGACAGGAGACCGGTGAATCAGCGCCTTTAGAAGGGCCCGGGAGTCTGGCTGCACCGCCGGACTTGTGCGCAGCCGTCCCCGGGTCTGAGAGACATCGTAAACCCGCTTTACCTCAAAGGACGTGCCCCGGGTTCCATCTTCTCGGTCATACTCCCTGCCCGGTTCCAAAATCTTCACACTCCTGGGCTTGCGCTGGACGGATACACCGAGATCCTTCCAAGCATCAAAATCCCTTAGCTGTGTTGCTTCTGGCATCTGAGCCAGAATGAGCAGCGCATTGGTGGGCGTATATCGGCTGAATCGTGCCTGCACATCCAGATAGGCCTGGAACTTTTCACCATTGCTGCTGATTTCCACTGCCGTAGCGTCGGCAAGCGCATAAAGTTCTTTGCGTTCTTCCTGTTTCTTTGCGGCCCAGGCATCCTTGTCAAAAGGCTGGTCACCCCATCTTTGCCTGCCGGTCTGACCGGCAAAAATATCATCAAAACTGCTCATAGGTTACCTCACTTTCAGATTCGGCTTTTTCTTACCGGGATTCTGGTGCATCTGCGTTGGCAGAATTGGCTTTCTTACGGGACCTTTCACATCCTTCTGTTTGGATATTTCCGTCTTTTCCTGCCGTGCTGTCTGGATCTGCCGCAATTCCTCCCGGACGGAAGGGCGGCTGTCTCTAGCAGTACCCTCGGCGGTTTTCTTGGGCGGCTCGGAGATAGGCTCGGACAGAGGGCTTTTTTCCGTCTTTGCCGCCGTAGGGTTTTCCGGAGCCTGTTTTTCCTTCTGTGCGGGGGCTTCCAGCAGTTCATCCAGGAGCAAATCCTCCGGGTCCTTCTGATGCGCTGCCTGTTCCGGTACGGCGGGTGCAGATTCCTCCCGGCTGCGGGCAATCTCCTGTTTGATGGCAGCGGTATCCACGGTAGCCAGCTTGAAGCGTTCCACAATCCGGTTGATCTTGGATGCATCCTCTGCCCGGACCATCACATCCACCATGCCGTCCGAAGATTTTTCCTTGCCCCGGAGGGCGCAGTAGACAACACCGTACCGTTTTGCCTCCTGGGCGAAACGCTTCAAATGTTCCTCGCTGATGGTGAACACCTTCAGTTCCTTTCCGCTTTTGAGCATACTGCTTAGCCGCTGGTGTCCTTTGGTCTTGTTCTGATCCGCATTCTTGGCAATGGTGTATAGCGCCGCTGCAATGTTTTTTGCCGCAGAGCCGGTCAGTTTCAAGGCCACTTCTGTGCCTTCCAAACTCATTCTAACGATCTGCTCTGCCGCATCGCCTGAATTGGTCATGTTCGGTTTTCTCCTTTCGCTGTTTGATTTCGTCCTCCCGGACTTTCTGGATTCGTTCCGGCAGCATACCGGAGCGCTGAGCAATGTCGCTACACAATCTCACCTCCCGCCGCAGTTTGCTCAATTCCTGGGATAGGGATGCAATGGAAGCACAGATCTCCTGCTTAGCAGCTTCATCCGATTTTACGGCAACAGTTCTCTGTTTTCGGTATAGCTGCCTGCGCTGGAGGATCACTGCATTTACCTGCTTTTCCAAGTCCCTTTGATAACAAGAAAGCTGCTCAGCGGTGTCAATGCGATGAACCGCCAGCAGCCTTGCTTCCTGTGTGATGGCATCTAATTTGATCAGGTCCTCCCGGAGAAGAAAGTGGAGCCGTTTGTGATTCTGCTTTCTCTGCCGGGGAAATACCCCCAGCAAATAGCAGTAGTGAAAATACAATGCCCGGAACCCAGTCACCTTTTTGCGGGACTGCCAGTTTCCGGACAATCGGTAATGTTTGATTTTGGGGACAGGCTCAGGTAATGCTTTTGGCGTTCGTGTCTGCTCCAGAATCCGTTTTCGGATACTCTCAAGAGTGTAGCCCTCTCCATAATTTCGGGCCAGACGGACAAACCGCTCCTTCCCAGGTGGACGTACAGAAATATCTTTGCCTACCTTTACCTCATAGCCCTTCCGGTGGAGGTTCTCAAAAAACTGGCGCTCGGTCATAGACTGGCGGATTACTTCATCAATATCGGAGCGGACAATGCCCCGCCATGTGGGGCGCTGTTCCTGCTCAGCTCGCCACTCTCCATAGTGCTTTCCTTTCCCGGGGCGGGGATTCTGAATGACGGACAGACCATATTCCCGGCACAGAGCGTCAGAGATGCTTTGCATTCTCCGGTAGTCTTGGGCAGAACGGTAATACTTTTTCCCATCCACAAAAGAAACAGTGTTCAGCACAAAATGGTTATGCAAATGGTTTGCCTTGTCCAGATGGGTGGCAACCACCACCTGGTAGCGTTCCCCCCAGAGCCTGCGGGCCAGCTCCACGCCGATCTGGTGCGCAATTTCCGGAGAAGCTTCTCCCGGGGCAAAAGACTGGTAGCCGTGGTAAGCAATGGTTCCATCCTCCTTGCCAAAGTGTTTTTTCACCGCCATCATTTCTGTTCGGGCCGTTGCCGGGTGGCAATTCACACCGGAAACGAAACGCTCCAATGTATCGGCTTCCTCACTGGGTAGTTCCGTTTTTTTGCTGTTGATGGCATAGGCAATCACATCTTCCAGGTCTGCACTTCCCTGCTCCGACGACTTTCCATAAAACTCCGGGTTGGTTGTCTTGTCTGGATTCTCCACATACACCACCACCTTGCCCAACCAGCCATTGACTCTCCAAATGGATGTAACTGCCATGGCTTACCGTTGGATTGGTCGAGGCTGCACGACAGCCTTGGTAATTTCTTCTACCGCAGTTTCAAATGCACGGTAAGCTGCATCATACCGCTGCACATCAATCACATTCAGGGTATGGGCCTTCTGGGCGATCTGGTTCAGGTTGTTGCCGATGCGGTAGAGCTGCTGCATCATGGCGTAGTAATCCGGAGACGGTGCGTCCTGGGGAACCACGCCACAAATCAGATGGCGCAGGTATACTTCCTGAGACAGTCGGGAACGCTTCACTGCCTTCAAGAAGGCTTGGTGTTCCTTGTTGTCCAGCCGAACCTGAACACGGTTGTTTCTCTTTCTGACTTCTTGATTGCGCATAACATGCTCCTTTCTTGAGTAGAGGGTTACAGGGATCTTCCCTGTCAAGCAGTCTTTGGGTGACCAAAGACGATGCTTGCTGGTATATTGCAGATTCGTTCTCCCTCTGGGTCGAACGGTGGGACTGCCTGAAAATAAATGGTCAGCGTTCCTGCGTCTTTCCCTTTCGGTGAGTAATGGGAAGCCCCAGTCGCATACACAGATAGTCATTGTAGTCCTTGCCGTAGGGCGGCGGCTGGACAGACACCTCATACCTGTCAGACAGCATGGAAACCAGCGCCTTTGCCGCCCGTCCTCCGGTGGCATCGTTATCCAGGCGAAGGGTAATGAAGCGGATGTTGGGATGTTCGGACAGATAGCGTTTCAGCGCCATCGGCATGGAGCTTTCCTGCAACACCTCCTTTGGCTTGTAGACGCCCGCCAGCGAGACCAGATGCTCCTGGTTCCAGTTGCCGCCGTTCATCTTCACCAGCGTGGCGTAGGACAGAAGATCAATGGCACTTTCAAAGAGGTGGACAGTATCGCTGCTGGGTGCCGGGATGCTGAAGGAGAACCGCTTGTCGCTCCCGCTGGCATCGCCCACAAAATCCGTCCCAAGACCTCTCAGGTTGGCGTACCGGGGCTTGTTGTACTTGTCCAGCCCTACGAATACCGCATTGTGGTGAGGGCTACTTTCATACATCCGCCCCGTCTGGATGCAGAAATCAATGAGGTCAGAATCAATGCCACGGCTGCGAAGATAGGCATGGACACGGTTTGTGTTAGGGCTTGCTTGGGGCAGCAACAGCACCTTGGGCTTCTCTGGCTTTGCTTGGGACTGCCGGGGCTGGTATGCTACCTGCCCGGTGATCCGCTCCACGGCTTCCATGAAGGGCACTTCTTTCACCTTGATGAGATAGTCAAGCGCATTGTAGCCGCCAAAGCCACGGGAGAACCAGTACCATTTTCCGTTGGAGATTTTCAGAGAATCATGCTCACGGGTGCAATAATGGTTACCGCTTATGTGTACCAACTCATTGGGTTCGCAGGTTTTCAGATAGGTCAGCAAGTCCACCTGCCTTGCCTTCTCAATGGTTTCCGGTGGAATAAACGCCACAGTACATCACCTCGCATCTTTTTGGGCAATAAAATCAGCCCGTACCACTTCATTGGCACGGGCTTCCACGGCATTCCAGATATTTTCCATGTGGTGATTGTCTTCCCAGCTATCCCACTTTTTGAACACATCCGCCAGCGGTGTGGGAGATTTCAGAAGGGCTTTCGCCTGCCGGGGAGAAAGGTCGTTGTATTCCAGCGACAGTAGAATATCCTCACGGCAGACATATTCGTATGCCTGCTTGAGAATCTTCCCCGGCGGAAGCTGCATGAGTTCTGCTTTGAACGTAAGCGTCAAATCTAGCAGTATATAGTAAGAGGCGTCCCGGAGTCTTGTATTCTGGGACACCTCAGGTTTATTCACTTAAATAGAGAAATGTATTGT
>CASFNR010000038.1 GCA_949296115.1 uncultured Eubacteriales bacterium
CTACCGCCCGGAGCATGAGCAGGCGGTCTCTGCTGACTTGGAACAGCAGTTCTCCATCCCCGGCACCGGGGACTTTGCAGAGCAGCTGGAACAGATTGTTTATGTCCAGGTGACCAACTATTTTCTGGCCCACCAGCAGGACATCCTCGGCATCGTTGACGGTTCCGGCCTGGAAGGGTATCATGAATATGACAAAGGCGTGGCATTCATCAACGCAGCGGCAGTCAGCGTAAACTATACCCTGTTTGCCCGGTGCGGTCTGGCAGAGGCCAGCCGCTTTGCCCCGGAGGACTTTGCCCCGGTGCTGGATTTCAACACCCCCCAGGCGGTATCCGCCCTGGGCAGCGCCGTCAGCCAGATCAGCGAAGCCATCCTGCGGACCATGGAAGTCACCATCAAACGATATGATCGAGAGCACAAAGACGAAAGGAGCGTTACACATGGAGAACAATCTGACCTACACACGCAGCGGGGACTATTGGGTTCCCGACCTGGAACTGTCTCAGCAGGAGACCCAGCCCCTGGGCAAGTACGGGAGGATGCGCAAGCAGTACCTGAAGGAGCATCGTCCGGTGCTGTGGAACAGCCTGATCCTGTCGGAGCAGCTGTATCCCCATCTGGCGGAGATCGAGGAGACGGCGAACCGGCGATTGGAGCAGATGATGCCCCAGATGGCCCAGACGGCGGGCGTGACGGAGGAACTGAAGGCCAGCGACCCGATGAAATGGGTGGGCTTGATGAACAGCCTGAAGGCCCAGGCGGAAGAAGTGATCCTGACGGAACTGATCTACGCCTGACAGAAGAAACGCCGCCTTTGGTGGAAACGCAGTTTTCCTTCTTCCCCACAGAGGCGGAACAAATTGAATCCATTGCAGAAGCGGAGCGTGCGGAACCGGCACCCTCCGCTTTTTCCTTTACCCAGGAAGAGATTGATCACGTCCTGCGTCTGGGCGGCAATACCGTCCGGCAGCGGGAGCGGATTGTGGCTGCATTTGAAAAGCAGAAACCCACCGAAGAAATTGCAGTCTATCTGCAGCAGCTCTACCACGGGGGCAATGGCATTGGCAGTATGAATGTCTGGTACGACCAGGAAGGCATCCGGCTGTCCCACGGAGAATCTGCCCGCTATGACCGGTCTGCCCAGGTGATTTCCTGGACCGCCGCCGCAGAGCGGATTGGACAGCTTCTGGAGACTGGTCAGTTTGCTACCAACATTGAGCTGGCGGAAGCAGAAGGGTATGAACGGCGTCTCTTGGCAGAGCAGCTTTGGAATCTGTACCACGATTTCAGCGAGGAAGCCAGAGTCTCCGGGTATTTGGAAAGCCTGTCGGAGAATCCGGAACGGGGCTTCCCGGAGCAGACTGCCTGGATCGCAGAACAGCTGAAAAGTTCGGAGTTCCAGACGATGCTGGCGGCAGAGTTCCAGCAGTTCCTCCAGGACTATCAGGAGGAACGGCACCTGCTGCGGTTCCACTACCATAAACTGGACGAGATAATGCAATCCTTACGGGATCTGGAACTTCCCCGCCGAACTTTTTCCACGGAGAATATGGAAATTCCTTCCAGTTCTCAGCACATCACCCAGGATGAAATTGACGCCACCCTTGCTTCGGGCAGCGGCGTCTCCGGGGGCAAAGGCCGTATTTTTGCCTTCTTCCAGGAGGGCCACACTGACAAGGAAAAGGCAGATTTCCTGAAACACGAGCATGGCATTGGCGGACGCTCCCACGCCCTGTCCAGTGCCACATACAGTGAGGAAAGCCATGACAGCAAGGGCATGCGCTTCAAAAAGCAGGACTGCCCGGACGTCTCCCTCTCCTGGGACAAGGTATCCCGGCGGATTACGGACCTGATCCGCAAGGGGCGGTATCTGACGGCACAGGAGCAAGCTGAATACGACAAAATTCAGGAAGAAAAAGCCCTGGCTGAGTCAGAACCGGAACTGGAAACCGTAGGCCGGATTGAATATTTGGGCACCAATGGGGAGCCGGGCGAAGTTGTGGAGTATACGGATGCGGAGCAGTTCATCCAGGACATCCAGGAAGAGACATACTACGGTGCCCCCATCACGGTGGTTTTGTATCGGGATGAGCATGGACAAACCATTCCGCAAGATTTTTTGAAGCAACTGGACTCGCCCCCAAAGGGATTCCGGGTAGAGGACGCGCCGGTATTGGCAAATGATCTGGATGCAATCGCTCCGGAAGAAGGGAATACCCTGGAAGATAGACAGACGGATGCGTCTGTCTGGGCATACAACGGTGTCAAGGAACGCCACCCGGATGATATCGTTCTGTATCAGATGGGGGACTTCTTTGAAATTTACGGTGAGGATGCCAAGGTGGCTGCGCCGGAGCTGGGACTCCAGCTTGTATCCCGCACCATTCCCACCGGTGGCCGTGTGGAAATGTGCGGGTTCCCGGCAAGCCGTCTGGAGCAGGTTGTGGAGCAGCTGCGGGATAAGCACGATGTGACTGTCTCCGCTGCCATGGAGGGCAGTACCCAGCGCCGGGAGTATTCGCTTCCTTCCATCGATCACGAAGCGGAACAATCCATCGATGCCCAGGAAGCGGAGTTTGGCGCAGACGGAACCAGAGTGTTCCGGGATGGGGAAACCCATGCAGCCCCCACCATTCGGGAGCTGCATGAGCAATACAAGCCCATTGTGCTGGAAGCCGTTCTCCAGGACACCGCCTACCGCAATGCCTGCGGTCACAGTGACTATGAGAACGCAGTAATTGAAGGCAACGCCGCTATCCGACGTGCCGTTCTGGGGTCCGGCAACATGGAATTGCTCCGCCTTTATTCCGACATGCCAGAGTTCCGTCAGCGCCTGCATCGGGAGATTATCGACGGAACCTATCCCCGGCTCCACGAGCTGCTTCGTCCTCTCTCTCAGGATGACATCGATGATGCAATCCGTGCATGGAATGGAGATCCTCAGAGCAAGCAAGCCGTAGTCCGTTTCATGGAGGAACACGGGCAGGAGGACGGTGCCGCCGAATGGTTGGCCAGAGAATACGGCGCAAATCCTGCTAAACCGCTGCATTTCACCCGGTCCGGAAGCGATATTGACGTGCAGTTTCCCTGGGAAGCGGTGCGTAACCGCATTGCCCAACTTGTTCAGGAAGGAAAATTCATAACTTGGCAAGAGATGGAAGATGCACAGCGCATGGCTCCCCGGTATGAGGTTGTTGTCTACCACCATTTTGAGAACGGCTTTGACGAGCGAGGCGACTACCATACTCTGAGCGAAGCAGAAGAAGCCGCACTGAAGTATGTGGACGGTTCCATGGAACCGGATGGCTTTGCCTATGACGGTGCTGCCGTATACGATCTGGAGAACAAGAAGTACCTGCGTATCTACGGCGATTACCCGGATGAAAAGGCCCATGCGCAGGTCAACGAGCTGACACAATCCAATGACCTGCAAATTGAAATGGAAGCATGGCAAGCCCAGCAAGCCAGCGAAAAGCAGGCTGCAGTGGATGCTCTCTCTGAGAAAGAGCAAACCATCGTCCGTGCCATGGAAACTGCCGGTTTTCTCTTTTATCCCCAGGGGGCAAACCCTGGCCTGAATGAAAATCTGGTCTTTACCGCCGGGGAATCGGGTTACCCTGTCACCTTTCAAAACTGGGAGCAGGCGTATGCATGGATCGATGCGGCGGAACTGCGTGACACCCCTGGACTTCGTGAACAGGTGCAGCAGATTCTCCATCCTGCTGCAAAGGATGCGGTTCTCTCAGATGAGGAATTTGCCCGGGACTACCTGGTTCCTGGAGAGACAACCTTTGAGATGAATGGCCGAACCTTCATGGTTGACCGGGTCAATGAATACTCTGGCACTGTCAATTTGCAGGATATTACATTCGTCCAGGCGGTGGGCTTCCCCATCTTCCGGGTTGAGCCAATTTCCGCAATCCGTCAATATCTGGAACCCCGGCAGGAAATTCAGCCCCAGCTGCCCAATGCCTTCATCGATCACTACTATGTGGTAGAGGATTTGCAGGTGCGTGGGGCATTGCAGCTGAAGGAGTACAGCACCTTTGAGGAAGCAATGGCAGCGTACCGCTCCCTCCCGACGGATCGGGTCAAGGCTCTGGGTGTGCAGAACACCAGAACCCCTCTGCCTGGGAGCCTGGATCTCATTCAATGCAAAGATGGTCACGATATCCTGATTCGGGATTACGAACGAGTGGATGGGTGGCAAAACCCGGAGATTCTGGAACTGGTCGATAAAATTGATGCAGCGCTTCGGGAAAACCGTGTGAACGCCACACCGGCTGAAAACTATGTTATTACCAATGACGACCTGGGTAAGGGCGGTCAAAAGGAAAAGTTTTGGCGCAACATAAAGGCTATTGCCACACTAAAACAGATTGAGCAAGAGGAACGCCACGCTACCCTGGAGGAACAACATCTGCTGTCGCAGTATGTGGGCTGGGGCGGTCTGGCGGAGGCTTTCGACCAGAGCAAATCCGCATGGGCTGCGGAATATTCGGAGCTGAAGGAACTGTTGACCCCGGAGGAATACGCCGCTGCCAGAAGTTCCACCCTGAACGCCCACTATACCAGCCCCACCATCATCCGGGCAGTCTACGATGCCGTAGGACAAATGGGATTCCAGACCGGAAACATTCTGGAACCGGCAATGGGTATTGGCAACTTCTTCGGAGTTCTGCCGGAAGAAATGCGCAATAGCCGCCTGTATGGCGTGGAGCTGGACTCCATCTCCGGACGGATTGCCCGGCAGCTTTATCCCAACGCCAACATTACCATTGCCGGATTTGAAACCACCGACCGCCGGGACTTCTTTGATCTGGCCATCGGCAACGTCCCCTTTGGAGATTATAAAGTCAACGACCGGGGCTATAACCGGCTGGGTTTTTCCATCCACAATTACTTCCTGGCCAAGTCCCTTGACCAGCTCCGCCCCGGCGGCGTCGCAGCCTTTGTCACCAGCCGGTACACCATGGACGCCAAGAATCCGGAAGTCCGGCGCTACCTGGGTCAGCGAGCCGAGCTGCTGGGAGCCATCCGTCTGCCCAACACCGCCTTCAAGGCCAATGCCGGTGCGGAAGTGGTCTCGGATATTCTCTTCCTGCAAAAGCGGGATCGGCCCATGGATCTGGAACCGGACTGGGTGCATCTGGGTCAGACTGAGGATGGCTACTCGATCAACAGCTATTTCCTGGAACACCCGGACATGGTTCTGGGTAGAAACAGCTCCGTCAGCACCGCCCATGGCATGGACTATACGGTGCAGCCCCTGGAAGATCGCTCCCTTGGGGATCTTCTTCAGGAAGCGGTGCGGCACATCCAGGGTACCTACCGGGAAGCGGAGCTGCCGGACCTGGATGAAAGCGCTCCGCTCCAGAACACCATTCCCGCCGACCCGGAGGTCAAGAACTATTCCTACACCGTTGTGGAGGGTGAGGTCTACTACCGGGAAAACAGCATCATGGTTCAGCCGGATCTGAATGCCACTGCCAAAGAGCGGGTGAAAGGCATGGTGAATCTGCGCCGGATTCTGTCCGACCTGATTACTTACCAGCTGGAAGATTTCCCGGATACCGCAATCTCTGGCAAACAGCAGGAACTGAATGCCGCCTACGATCAGTTCACCGCAAAATTCGGACTGATCAACGCCCGGGCAAATGCCCTGGCTTTCTCCCAGGATTCTTCCTATTACCTGCTCTGCTCTCTGGAAATCCTGGATGAAGAAAAGAATCTGAAAGCCAAGGCGGACATTTTTACCAAGCGTACCATTCGTCCCGAGCGCCAGATCACCAGCGTGGACACCCCTGCGGAAGCCCTGGCTGTATCCATCGGAGAACACGGCAAGGTAGACCTTCCCTACATGGCACAGCTTCTGGGTACGCCGGATCAGTATGACGATCTGATTTCCTCCCTCCAGGGCGTCATTTTCCGTGACCCGCTGGAAGCATCCGCCGAGGACATTACCCAGGGCTGGCACACCGCCGACGATTATCTGTCCGGCAATGTCCGTGCCAAGCTGAAAGTGGCCCGGATGGCAGCGCAGACAGATTCCAGCTACAGCATGAATGTATCCGCTCTGGAAAAAGCCCAGCCCAAAGACCTGGAGGCGTCGGAAATCGATGTCCGTCTGGGAGCCACCTGGCTGGACAAGTCCTACATCCAGCAGTTTATGGTGGAGACCTTTGACACGCCCTATTATCTCCGCCGGTCTATCCAGGTTCATTTCGCTGCCCAAACAGCAGAGTGGAATATCTCCGGCAAAACCTCCATTGGCAGGAACGACGTGGCTGCTACCGTGACCTACGGCACTGAGCGGGCCAGCGCCTACCGGATTCTGGAGGACACCCTGAATCTCCGGGATGTCCGGATTTATGACACGGTGCAGGATGCGGACGGGAAAGAAAAACGGGTTCTGAACAAACCCGCAACCACCCTGGCCCAGCAGAAGCAGCAGGCAATCAAGGATGCGTTCCGGGACTGGATCTGGAAAGATGCCAGCCGCCGGGAAACCCTGGTAACCCAGTACAATGAACTGTTCAACTCCCAGCGTCCCCGGGAATTTGACGGCAGTCACATCCACTTTGTGGGCATGAATCCGGAGATCACACTCCGGGAACATCAGCGAAACGCCATTGCCCATGTGCTCTATGGCGGCAACACCCTGCTGGCCCACGAGGTAGGAGCGGGAAAAAGCTTCGAGATGGCGGCCTCCGCCATGGAGAGCAAGCGGCTGGGACTGTGCCAGAAGTCCATGTTTGTGGTGCCCAATCACCTGATCCTCCAGTGGTCCAACGAGTTTCTCCGGCTGTATCCCAACGCCAATCTGCTGGTCACCACGGAAAAGGACTTTGAGCCTGCCCGGCGGAAAAAGTTTTGCGCCCGGATTGCCACCGGTGACTATGATGCGGTGATCATCGGCCACTCCCAGTTTGAGAAGATTCCCATTTCCGCAGAGCGGCAGGAGCGGCTGCTCCAGCGGGAAATCGACGATGTGACCAACGCTCTGGATGAGCTGAAGCGGAATCGTGGGGAATCCTTTTCCATCAAGCAGATGGAAAAAACAAGGAAATCCCTCCAGGCCCGGCTGGAAAAACTGAACAACACCGAGCGGAAAGACGATGTGATTACCTTTGAGCAGCTGGGTGTAGACCGGCTGTTTGTGGACGAATCGCAAGCCTACAAAAACCTCTTTTTATACACAAAAATGCGGAATATCGCCGGTTTATCCACTTCTGAGGCGCAGAGAAGTTCGGATATGTTCATGAAGTGTCGGTATCTGGATGAGATTACCAGCGGTCGGGGTGTGGTCTTTGCCAGCGGTACTCCGGTCAGCAATTCCATGACCGAGCTGTACACCCTGATGCGCTATCTTCAGTACAGCACCTTGCAGCAGAAGGGCTTGTCTCACTTCGACGCCTGGGCATCCACCTTTGGTGAAACCGTCACGGCCATTGAGCTGGCTCCCGAGGGCACCGGCTACCGGGCAAGAACCCGGTTTGCCAAGTTCTTCAACCTTCCGGAACTGATGTCCATGTTTAAGGAAGTTGCCGATATCAAGACCTCTGACCAGCTCCATCTGCCGGTTCCCGACGCCAAGTTTGAAACCGTGGTAGTCCAGCCGTCCCCGGTACAGCAGGAAATGGTTTCTGCCCTGTCTGACCGAGCCGCCAAGGTACACAGCGGCATGGTTGACCCCTCTGAGGACAATATGCTGCGCATCACCTCGGATGGTCGAAAAATCGGTCTGGATCAGCGGCTGATGAATCCCTTGCTGCCGGATGATCCGGGCAGCAAGGTCAATGCCTGTGTGGGAAATGTCCTGAAAATCTGGAAAGACGGGCAGGCAGACAGGCTCACCCAGATGATCTTCTGTGATATGTCCACTCCGAAGGGAGACGGCAGCTTCAATGTCTACGACGATATCCGCTGCAAGCTCATTGCACAGGGGGTGCCGGAAAAGGAAATCGCCTTTATCCACACTGCCAATACCGACGCCAAGAAGAAGGAACTGTTTGCCAAGGTTCGCTCCGGTCAGGTGCGGATTCTTATGGGCAGCACCCAGAAAATGGGAGCCGGAACCAACTGCCAGGACCGGCTTATTGCCCTCCATCACCTGGATGTTGGCTGGCGTCCGTCGGATATGACCCAGCGCAATGGCCGGATTATCCGGCAGGGCAACCGAAACAAAGAGGTGCAGATCTACCAATATGTAACAGAAGGTACCTTCGATGCCTACCTCTGGCAGACCCTGGAAAACAAGCAGAAGTTCATATCTCAGATCATGACCTCCAAGTCCCCGGTACGGGTCTGTGAGGATGTGGACGAGCAGGCACTGACCTATGCAGAAGTCAAAGCCCTGTGCGCCGGTAATCCCCTAATCAAAGAGAAGATGGACCTGGACATCGAAGTGTCCCGGCTGAAGGTATTGAAAGCCGACCATCAGAGCAAGCAGTACCGGCTGGAAGATCAGATTCTGAAGGTATTCCCGGCCCAGATTGAGCAGTGCAAGAGCGTGATCCAGCGCCTGGAGACCGATATTCAGACCGTCCAGGCCCACCCGCTGCCCA
The DNA here is from genome assembly GCA_949296115.1 of uncultured Eubacteriales bacterium. Lineage (GTDB taxonomy): Bacteria > Bacillota > Clostridia > Oscillospirales > Oscillospiraceae > Faecousia. Next base: position 8,568 of record CASFNR010000038.1, read on the forward strand.
AGGAGGGCTTTGTGGGCATCCAGGTAGGCAGCCGCACGTTTGATGACAAGCAGCTTGCCGGTACTGCCATTCTGGCAGCCTGCAAAGCCTGCAAGACTATGGAAGCTGTTCACGTCGGAACATACCGTGGTTTTGAAATGGAACTGTCCTTTAGCTCCATTCAGAACGCTTTTGAAATGTCTCTGAAAGGAGCCATTAGCCACCGAGTGACACTGGGCACCGATGCCAGGGGTAACCTGATCCGAATGGACAACACTCTGGCAGCCATTCCCGACCGGCTGACCCACACCAAAGAGCAGCTTTCCAATGTGGAATACCAGATGGAAGCGGCCAAGGCAGAGCTGGGAAAGCCCTTCCCTCAAGCGGAGGAATTGACTCAAAAGAGTTCCCGCCTGGCAGAACTGGATGCCCAGCTGAATATGGCAGATTCCGGTACCGTTTCCCAGGAGCAGGAGAAGCCCAAAACCCTGGACGAAATCATTGCCCAGGCCACGGCAGCAGCAGCCCAGGAAAATGCCCAGCGCCGCCAGAATCCCCAAGAAGGAAGAGAAATGGAGCGATAGGACAATGATAAGAAACCTGCGGAGATCAGCCGGTTTTCATATCTTCTTATGTTGGTTCAAGCACCGAAAAATCTTCACTGATCCAAATAAAATGTAGTTCAAACAAACAGCCACCGCCTGAACGTTATCAAGCGATGGCTGTTTCCGTTTGGAACCGCAGCAGATTCCCTGCATACAGATTTTCTGTGGCAAACGGTTGATCTATCGAGGCTACAATTTGGTGCTCAGGAACCAATTTGCACAAGTTCTGCACCTGCAATTATGCTATTGATTGTGTCCTGATTCAGCTTATTCTTGTCTACCCAAATATCATACTGGGTTCCTACCTGACCATAAGACAGAAGATAATGGGTATACACTATGTCATCATTTCGGAATTCCACAGTGATCAGTCCATCATCGAATATCTCACCAGAAAACTCAGTCAGATCGATTTGATCCGCAAGATATTCTTTCAGTTGCGAGAGGATTATGTCCTGATTCTTTTGGGCCTCAGGAAGGATCCCTTTTTCGAAATGGATAATCTTATAGCCACCTACAAGCTGACCATTTTCGTAAAACAATGCACCATTCTCGTTTTGACTTTGTCTTTTTATGTTCGACGGAAGTGTAATGTTAAATTGATACTCTCCGTGCTCCATAGATTCCGCCACCGCATCAGCATATGCCTGAGAAGAAATTGTGTTAAGTTCCTCGGTTATATCGTCAGAGCTAAGGCTCTGCATGATAGAGATTTCCTCATCGTTAGAAACTTGGTTGCGGTCAAACCAGACAATGTAGCAGGCGGAGTGTCCTCTCACTACGTAAGCTATATACTCATTCTGCCCGACTCCCATATTTGTCTCCATTATTCCATAGGAGGAGCTATTGCTGACATACCATTCCGATTTAGGTTGTCCTATTTCTTCCATAGCAGCTAGAACTAGAGGTGATAAAATCTCCTGATAATTCAGAACATCGTCAAAGATGTCGCTGTCACAGTCAAAGAGAAATATTCCACCCACTTGGGTTTCCTTTCTCAAAAACGTTTCGCACCCATCAGAATCCCTGCGCATAGATAATCCATCTGGTAAGGTTAGCTCCAATATATCTAAAGGATTGTGGGACTCCTCTCCAATTGGTTCCACTACTGCGGCAATCGTTGACTCTGACTTAACTGAATCGGGTATATCAGCAGGACTGCATGCAGTGAGAAACAGTGCTCCTAGGGAAACAAACAGGTAGAAAAGAAGTTGCTTCCACAAGTTCATGCGGTTAATCACTGATAAATCCATTCACCAACACTCCCAGAAAAATATGACGGTGCATTAAAACTTAGAAGAAAATACTGCTTACCCGACTGCAACACATAGCGCTTCAGGGGATTTGTGCTGCTATTAGGCGCAACAGTGAAAGGTCTCAAATCCGTACTATCGTGAGGATTTACGGTCAAAGTGTTGCTTGAGGATTTATTTGTTACGTATGCTTGGAAGTAGACAGTGCCATGCAGCAGGTTACTTAGATACAACGTTGAGTAAGCTGCCTGTCCGGAAAAAAAGTACGGTCCCTGTGTAACAACATTCCAGGCTGTTGTAGGATGAGATGTTCCGTATGTCATGATTTGATCCAAGGGGTTGACTGTCGAAACATGGTAATTCTGAGACATATCCTCGCTAAACTCGGCAGAACTTTCTGCAGCAAATGCGGAGATGTTCAAAGAGAAAACCATAATAATGGCAAGAGCGAAACTAATAATTTTTTTCATTTTTACCATCCTTTCTGATTATACATGTACAAATTGAACCATAATCAACTTTCTTCGTGCAGAAACGCTTTTACACTACAACGAAAATAATGTACGGTTAGAGAATTCAGTCAGCGCAAGACTACAACTGAATATTCGAGCAGGATCTATGCTCAATTTACCTTCATATTTTATTCGTTGTATCATTTCCTTTACACTCCCCCTTTGTATTATTCACGCTTCTATCAACCGATACCCATTACCGCTGATAGACTACGGCAAGCACATGGCGAATCCACGTATGCGCGCCAAAACGCGGAGTTCTGAGCCTTTTGAACTGCTGATCAGGCAGATTCATAAATGGTAAATCATTCTGTGTTATTTAGAATATCATCTCTCAACTTTTTGTTCAATACATCGATCAAAACTATAGAAAATAACTGCAAAAATATAGATTTAATTTAGGATATAAGGACCAGAACGCCCCGGGCGATACGTCGGGAAAGAGCTTAATATTGGCGCCTCTGCTGTAAGCAGTTCTCTTTATCTTCCTGAGTGCTAAGTTTTAGAATACAGATTAGATCAACTAACAGTAACAATAAGACAAAGGTGCGTGTCAGCTCTGACACGCACCTTTTTTGAAAGGAGACTGTCTATGAACAATACCAATTTATATGACCTGATAAACCAGGTCACACCGGACGAGGAAGGTTTCCTCAGCGCTGAACAGGAACCGGACTGTGAACTGCGGATTTATTCCGCCGTTGGGGAGGTGACGGACGATGGCGCTTCCAAATAAGCTCCGGGAGCGGCTGGCCCAGCAGTTTATCGCTTCCCTGAAAGAAGGGCAGCTGCCCTGGAAAGCATGCTGGCAGAAAAATCTTCCCCAAAATGGAATCACGGGAAAATCCTACCGTGGAGCCAACGCTTTCCTCCTGTCTCTCATTGGGGATCTGGAAGGGTATTCGGATTCCCGGTGGTGTACCTTTCGGCAGGCCAGCGAGAAAGGCTGGCACATTCAGAAAGGGGCAAAAGGAGTCCCCGTGGAATACTGGGCCTACTATGACAGCTTTCAGAAAAAGCTGCTGCCCTGGTCCGAAGCCAAATCCCTGCTGGAAGATTCCCTCTATGCCGAGCGATACCTTCAGCTGCGCAGCCGGACCTATACCGTATTCAACGCCCACCAGATTGAAGGAATTCCGGAGCTTCCCATTGCTCCTTCCACCAACATCGACACCATCCGGAAACAGCGGGACACCCTTCTGAAGAACATGGACTTAAAGTACCGGGAAGAAGGCAGTCGGGCCTACTACTCCCCTTCCAAGGACATGGTTACCCTGCCTCCGGAGAGCAGCTTCTTTGATGTGTACAGCTACACCTGCACCTTCCTCCACGAATGCGGCCATGCCACCGGGCATCCCACCCGGCTCAACCGAGACCTGTCCGGAGAATTTGGAACGGACAGCTACGCCAAGGAAGAACTGCGGGCAGAGATTGCCAGCGCCTTTACAGCCCAGGCCATCGGCCTCCAACTGACGGATCATCAGCTGCAAACCCACATGGACTTGCACAAGGCATACATCCAGTCCTGGTCGGAAGATCTGGAAAATGCACCGGAAGAACTGTTCCGGGCAATCAAGGATGCAGAAAAGATCAGCGATTACCTGATTGAAAAAGGCGAGTTTGAGATTCCCAAAGTCCAGGAGCGGGGGCAGTCAGCTGAGACTCCGCAGCCCGGAGAAAACGAACCTGCCAAATCTTTAGATGAGATTGTTGCAGAAGCTGTGGAGCAGGCCAGCCAGCCCCGGAAGGAACCCCGTAAGCGCCGTTCTTCGGAACGGGAACGGTAGCAAATATTATGTCAACCGTAAGGAGGTAAGATACCATGTCTTTCTGGAATAACAAACCCAGGTCTCAGCTGCCGGACTGGGACATGGCAAAGAAAATCACTAAGGCAGAAGCACAGAATCCGGCTCTGCCTTTGGGCTGGTACATTTACAAAGACGAATACATCTGGTATGGACTGCGGCCCAACGAAGCCCGGACCGGGCTGGAACGCAGCTGTCAGGAAAGCAATCCCAAGGAGCTGGAAGAATGGCTTGGCAAGCCCGTTCCCGAGGAAGCCCCACAGCCGAAAGGGGCCAGTCTGGAAGAGATTGTAGCCCAGGCCACCCAAGTCTGGGATGAGGAGCGGCATCCTTCTGCGGAACAATCTTTTCAGGAAATCCCTCAACCCAAAACGCCCCACCGCACACGAGGGAATGGGGTTCTGGTGCGTTTTACGGACAGTGAACTGGTACAGCTTCGCAAGCGGGTCCGGCAGTCCGGAAAAAACCAAAGCACCTTTATCCGTGAAGCAGCTCTTACCGGCAAGATTGTCAAAGAAGAAGGCAATCCAAAAAACACTTCGGACAGTGAGTCACTTCATGCACTGTATGCAGAGATGGGCCGGATCGGCGGCATGCTGAAAATGATTATAAAGCCCAACGAAGGCTTGCGGGAACTATACCCCCAGGAATTTCTGGAAGTCGTCAAAGCCATCCGCTACCTGGAGCGTTCTTCCAAGCGGCTGAAAACGTTGGAGGCCAAACTCAATGGCGATCATCAAGCATCGAACCAGTAAAAACGCCCGGTATACGGATGTGCTGGAATACTACAGCTACAAGCATCAGGAGGATTCCCGAACCGGCCACTACGAACCCATTCTGAATGAATTCGGGCTGCTCCAAGAGCGGGAGAACTATGCGGTTGCCTACATTTCCGCCCAGGGCAATGAGGATGACCCGCAGCTGTGGGCCCTTGCCTGTGTCCGCACCAATCAGGCATTTCACAAGAACCAGAGCCGCAAAGACCGGAAAAGCCATGAGTACATCATTTCCCACCCCGAGGAAGATCGTCCCCGGATGACCATGGAAGATCTGCTCAACGAAGGGAAAGCCTTTGTCCGGGAGAACCTGCAAGGATACGATGCCCTGATTGCGGTTCACCGGGATACGGACAACGACCACATCCACATCAGCATCAACAGCGTCCGGGCATGCAGCCGGGGGGAACAGCCTTGGATGATGAAAAACGAAGCGGGCATCACCCTTCCTTGTGAAATCAACGCCGGGGGAAAGCATCAGAACAGTCCGGAATTTCGGGATCACTGTAATGACTGGCTTCTGACCTACACCCGCCAGCATGGTCTCACGGAAAAAGACAACAACGCCATTGCCCGTCAGCGGCGGGAAGAACACTATTCCGGCAGAAATCGCCAGCTCAAAGAAACACTGCTTCTCGCCGCTTCCCATTGCCATTCCCTGGAGGAACTGAAAACCAAGCTGTATCAGGAGCATGGCATTCGGCTTGTTCTCAGGGGAAAAACAATCAGCCTCTTCTCGCCCGGAGCAAAGAAGGCCCTCCGGCTGCGGACGCTTGACGTTGCACCGGAGGAGCTATACCGCATAATGGGCGGGGGAAAAACCGTATCAGCCCAGGACGCCGCCATCTTGGGTGCAGGTGATGGACAAGCAGCTGCACAGAAAAAGTACATCCAGTGGCTCCGGGAGCGGCGGCTGAAAAATACAGAAAAGGCAGAAGAAACAATCTCCCAGGCAGAGCATCTGATCCGGGCTCAGCTGGGAGATTGGTACAAC
>CASFNR010000039.1 GCA_949296115.1 uncultured Eubacteriales bacterium
GACCAAGACCGGTAAGGTGAAGAGAGCTCACGCTTACAAGAGCCACATCCTGACCAAGAAGACCACCAAGCGTACCCGCCATCTGCGTGCTACCGCTTACGCCGATATGACCAATATCGACGCCATCAAGAAGATGATTCCCTACAAGTAAGGCACAAGGAGGATACGAACAATGGCTAGAGTGAAAGGCGCGATGATGACGCGCAAGAGAAGAAATGCTACCCTGAAGCTGGCGAAGGGCTACTGGGGCTCCAAGTCCAAGCACTTCAAGATGGCCAAGCAGCAGGTGATGAAGTCCGGCAATTACGCTTTCAAGGGCCGTAAGCTGAAGAAGCGTGACTACCGCCGCCTGTGGATCACCCGGATCAGCGCTTCTGTCGCTCCCTACGGGATGAACTACTCCACCTTCATGAACGGCATCAAGAAGGCCGGCATTGAGATGAACCGCAAGAGCCTGTCTGAGATGGCCATTCAGGACACCGCTGCGTTCGCCGCTGTGGTGGAAAAGGCCAAGGCTGCTCTGAACTAAGCAACGCACAAAGAAACCCTGCTGACAAACCAGCAGGGTTTTTCTGTTGGGGGACGCTATGGAACTGAACTGGATTGCCCGGCGGGAGGGAAGACTCTCTTCCTTCCTCCGGGGGGAACTGCGGATGTCCGCAGGCATGATGAACAAGTACAAGTGGGGCGGCAGCATCCGGGTCAACGGGGAACCCCAGCATACCGATTATCCCGTCCGGGTGGGGGACATGATTACGGTTTCCTGGGAGGAAGAAGCACCGGACTACCCGGCGGAGGATGGCCCCCTGACGGTGCTGTATGAGGACGATGCCCTTCTGGCGGTGGACAAACCGGCGGGAATGCTCATTCACCCTTCCCGGGCCCAGAACACCGGCACCCTGGCCAACCGGGTGTACGGCTATTATCAGAGAACCGGTCACCCCGGGGCCTTTCATCCCATGACCCGGCTGGACCGGGACACCTTCGGGGTGGTGCTGCTGGCAAAGAACGCCCACGTTCATGCCCTGCTCCAATCTGTTCCCCTGCAAAAGACCTACCATGCCCTGACCTGGGGCGGGCCGGAAGAGGACAGCGGAGAAATCAACGCACCCATCGCCCGGCGGCCCTTGCCCAGCCTGCTGCGGGAGGTCCGGCCCGACGGCAAGCCTTCGCTGACCCGGTTTCAGGTACTGGAGCGGGGGGAAACGGTATGCCGCCTGGCCCTGGAGCCGGTGACGGGACGGACCCACCAGCTCCGGGTACACTGCGCCTGGATGGGCTTTCCCATACTGGGGGATCCCCAGTACGGCAGCGAGGACTCACAGGAGTATTCCCACTGGCTGGGACTGGCCCATCAGATGCTCTGCGCCAAAAGCCTGACCCTGGAGCACCCCATGACCGGAAAAATTTTGAAGATTGAATCGAAAATGGACGTACACTTATAAAAAAATCCCGGAAAACGAAAAGTTTTCCGGGATTTTTCTTATTCTGCTTTCCCGTTCCAGATCTGGGCCAGAATGTCCTTGAGCACCAGAAAGGCGTCCTGACGGATGTAGTGATAGTCCTGTTCCAGCCGGGCGAGCATGGCCTTCAGGCCGGGGACATGGTCCTCCAGGTTGACCTCCTGGGGGTAGCTGGCCAGCACCGGATATTTTTTTGCCCACATGGCGGTCCAGTCGATTTTCTTCTGGGTTTCCTCACTGGTTTTCTCGATGACCTGTTGAATTTCCTGGACCTGCAAATCCAGCTCCACCAGTTCGTCCAGGGTGATGTGATAGAGGGTGGACAGTTTCTTGGCCTGCTGGATGTCCGGCAGGGTTTCCTCCAGCTCCCACTTGGATACGGTCTGCCGGCTGATGCCCAGCTTGGCGGCGACCTCTTCCTGAGACAGCCCGGATTTCTTCCGGGAGCGCATCAAATTTTCTCCAAAGCCCATGGTCGGTTCCTCCTGTTCTGTGATGCATCCAGAATACCCGATCCGGGTGGATTTGTCTACCAGGGAAAAACGGCGTTTCCGCCCGTTATCCCGGCATTTTCATGGCATCCAGCAAATCGGGGATGTCCGCCAGGGAGTCCGCCCGGGCGAAAAGGAGCCCCCGGGTTTCTGGATCCGGTTCATCCAGATCGGGAATCATCACCGGCAGGCATCCGGCCCGATAGGCGGATAGAATCCCGGCGGGGGAGTCCTCCAGGGCCAGACAGTTTCCCGGAGCCAGCCCCAGCCGGGCGGCGCCGTGGAGGTAGATGTCCGGCTCCGGCTTGCCCCGGGCCATGTCATAGCCGCTGCAAATTGCCCGGAACCGGCGATACAGCCCCAGAGGCTCCAGGTATTCCCGGATGCGATCCGGGGGAGAGGAACTGGTGACGGCGGCGGGGATGTTCCGGGCGTCCAGGGCATCCAGCATCTCCTGGATGCCAGGTTTGGGGTTCACGCCATGGGCGGCAATCCAGGCGTCCATCCGCCGGATTCGCTCTGCCCGGATGGCGGTGTAGTCCGCTTCGGGCCCCAGGCATTGGGTCAGATAGGCCTGCCCCGGCCCCAGATTCAGGCTGCGCAGGCCCAGGGCCTGCGCCCGGGTCATGGGGAAGCCCAAGGCCTGGGCGGCCTCCTGCCAGAAGCGGGTGTACAGGGCTTCCGTATCCAGCAGCAGCCCATCCATGTCGCACAGCACCCCCAGAACCGGGCGCCCGGCGCACCATTCCTTGCGGTAAATTTCATAGGCCATGGCCTGTTGCCTCCTTGCAGCGTAATATTTGGGGATGCCCTGACGGTGTGTTAAAAACAAAGCGGCCGCCTGAGCAGCCGCTTTGGGGAAATCAAGCTTTGATCTGTTCCCGGAAGGTGATGGTCCCGTTCTCTGGGTCCATGCCGTCCACTATGGCCAGAGATTCCAGCGGGTACCCCAAATTCCGGATCACCTGACCGCCGATCTGGAAGCCCTTCTCAATGACAATGCCCAGACCCTCCACAGTGGCCCCGGCAGATTCCACAATGGAAATCAGGCCCAGCAGGGCGCAGCCGTTGGCCAGAAAATCGTCGATAATCAGCACATGATCTTCCGATCCCAGGAATTTCTTGGAAACCACCACCTGATTGCGGTTCTTGTGGGTGAAGGACTCCACCTCCGCCAGGTACACATCGCCCTCGATATTGATGGACTTGGATTTCTTGGCAAAGACCATGGGAACGCCGAACTCCCTGGCAACGAAGCAGGCAATGCCGATGCCGGAGGCCTCGATGGTCAGAACTTTGGTTACCTGCTTTCCAGCGAACCGGCGGTGAAACTCCCGGCCGATTTCCTCCATCAGGGAAATATCCATCTGATGGTTGAGAAAGCTGTCCACTTTCAGAACATTACCCGGCTTGACAATGCCGTCCCTGGCGATTCTCTCTTCTAAGAAATTCATGGCAGTACCTCCTGAATATTGAGGACACTATAACACATCTGCCTGTACTTGTCACCTGATTTTTTGAAAAAACTGGAAATTTGGCAATTTCAGACGTTGGTACCGGACTGGCGGGCTCGGTTCAGGGCGTCGGCCTTGCAGAAGGTGGCGAAACCGATGGCGAACAGCACAATCAGGGCGGAAACAGCCAGGTTTTCGTTCTGCAGGGTGATGCCGAACACATTGAGGGTGATGCCTGCCCCCGCCTGGCTGAGTACGGATACCAGGGTCATGCCCACGAAGGAGGCGCCTTTTCCGAAGATGTCCATCAGGCCGTAGTATTCGCCGCTGCGCTCCGGGGGGATGATCTTGCCCAGGTAGCTCCGGCTCAGGGCCTGAATACCGCCCTGGAACATGCCAACCAGAATGGCCAGCACCCAGAACTGCCACTGGGACACCAGAAATACGGCGAACAGGGTGATGCCGGTGTAGGCGCAGATGCACACCTTAATCAGAAGGCCGGTATCGTACCGGGCGGACAGCCGCCCGAAGAGAATGGAGAAGGGGAAGGCCACAAACTGCGTTACCAGCAGGGCCAGCAGCAGGCCAGTGGTGTCCAGTCCCAGAGCGGCGCCGTAGGCAGTGGCCATGTCGATGATGGTGTACACGCCGTCAATGAAAAAGAAGAACGCCACCAGGTACAGGAAAATATGGGGCTCTTTCCGGGCGTCCCGGATGGTTCGGCCCAGCTGACGGAAGGCGTCGCCGATGGGGCTGCGGTCTCCGGCGGAGACGAAAGCGGTCTGCCGGTAACGCCGGAGCAGCGGGACGGTACACCCAATCCACCACAGGGCGGTAATCAGAAAGGCAGCGGACATGGCGCTGCTCTGGCTCAAGCCGAATGTATCGTGGGCCAGCACCAGCACCAGGCAGACAATAAAGGGAATGACGGACCCGATGTAGCCGAAGGCATAGCCAATGGAGGATACCCGGTCCATCCGCTTTTCGTCGGCGATCTCCGGCAGCATGGAGTCATAGAACACCAGACTGGAGGAGTAGCCCACCCGGGCAGCCACAAAAACCCCCAGGAAGGCCAGCCAGCCGGGGCAGAACCCCAGCAGGGCGCAGCCGATGACGCCCAGGGCAAGACACAGGGAAAACAGGGGCTTTTTCAGATTCCGGTCGGAGAGGGCGCCGCAGACGGGGCCGATGATGGCCACCAGAATGGTGGCGATGGAACCGGCGTATCCCCAATAGCTCAGGTACAAGTCTTCATCCAGACCGGCGCTGGAGGCAAGGGAATTGAAGTACAGGGGAATCAGGGTGGATACCATCAGGATAAAGGCGGAGTTGCCGATGTCGTAGAGAATCCAGCTGCGTTCCAGAGCCGTGAGTTTCATATTTTGTTTCATAGATCTTCTTCTTTCCAAAATTTCTGAATCAACCGAAGGTGGGTTCAAATTCCTCTCCCAGAGGGGTTTCATCCCGGCGGTAGGCTTCCAGCTGGGCCAGCATGTTCAGGTACTGCTTTTGACAGCGGTTGAACCGGGCCAGCAGTTCGCTGTCCATCCGGGCATCAGGCTGTCCTGAAGCTCCGGCTTCAGCCGCCGGAACAGGGAAACCCGAAGCTTCCGGTTCCGGCCGGACAGGAATTTCAGACAGGCGGCCATCAGATGTACGCTGCGGCTCACATTGGCGCCGGTGGCGGGGGGGAAGAATTCCGCCACGGTCATGCACTCCCCACGGGTCAGCTTCAGATAGCGGCCCATGTTGAAGGTGGCGGGAGAGGACTCCCCATCCAGGGCAAGCAGATACCGGTCAAATTCCGATTCCAGTGCAACATGCCGGGCACGGCCGGTGGCAACCACGCTCTGCACATAGGGGTGGCAGCCGGAATCCAGGCAGTAGTGGCCCAGCAGACCATACAGGTAGGCACGCCCGGCTTCGGTGGTGGCGGCGGCACAGGCCCGGTAGAAAAAGTCCCGCCCGCTTTGGCTGTGGTAGCGCTCACCCAGGGAGCCGATGGCGGTTTTCATCAGTGGGTTGTAATAAAAGAAAAAGTCCGGCCCCTGCAGCCCTACGTCGTACATCCGGCGAAAGCGCTGAATACATTGGCGCACGTCCGGTGGCAAAGTGGGCAGAAGCAGTTTGCCGAACCGATAATGGGCATAGCTGGCAGGCATAACATCACCTCTTGATCTTTTTGTCCATTTTACATCACAGTGACGAAAAAAGCTAGACCAATTCCGAAAAGTTTTTCGAAAATCGAAGAAAAGGAAAGAACATTGCATTCCCGGGGGCACTGTGATATAATGCACAGGCAAAAAAGACCGGAAAACCGGTCATTTTCAAGAAGGAGCGCATACCTCCATGGAGACACGGAAGCTTTATTATGAGGATTCCCACCTGGCCAGGTTCCAGGCGGCGGTGGTGTCCTGCGAAAAAAAAGAGCAGGGCTTTGGCGTGATTCTGGATGCCACAGCCTTTTATCCCGAGGGCGGCGGCCAGGCGGGAGACACCGGTACCCTGAACGGCGTCCCGGTGCTGGATACCCGGGAGGAAGCCGGGCAAGTGGTGCATCTGTGTGAACAGGCTCTGGAGCCGGGAACCCAGGTGGAAGGGGTGCTGGACTACGCCCCCCGGTTTCTGCGGATGCAGCAGCACAGCGGGGAGCACATGGTCTCCGGCGTCATTCACCGGCGCTATGGGTTCCATAATACGGGATTCCACATGGGAGCCGAATGCATCACCATTGATTTTGACGGGGTAATTCCCCCAGAGGACCTGCCGGACATTGAGGCCGAGGTCAACGGCTTTGTGTGGCGGAATCTCCCGGTGCGCTGCTGGGTGCCCCAGCCGGAGGAATTGGAAACCATTCCCTACCGGAGCAAACGGGCCCTGCCCTGGCCGGTGCGGATTGTGGAGATTCCCGGAGCGGATGTCTGCGCCTGCTGCGGCACCCACGTCCAGGCCACCGGGGAGATCGGACTGGTGAAGCTGTTCAGCGCCGTCCGGTTCCGGGGCGGCACCCGGATGGAGATGGCCTGCGGAGGCCGGGCGCTGGAGGTTCTGAACGGGGCTTATGAGCAGAACCGGCTGGTATCCCAGGCGTTCTCCGCCAAAATGGAGGAGACCGGGGCGGCGGCCCAGCGGATGAACCAGCTGCTGGCGGAGGAGAAGTTCCGGTCGGTGGGCCTGCGGCGGCGGATCTTTGCCGCCATCGCAGCGGAATGCGCCGGACAGGGAAATGTGGTGCGCTTTGAACCGGACCTGGACAATACCGCACTGCGGGAACTGGCGGATGCCATTGGGGAAGTCTGCGGCGGGGCGGCGGTGTTCACTCCCCGGCAGGAGGGAGGCTGCGCCTTCTGCCTGGTCAGCCGGGCAGGGGACCTGCGTCCGCTGGGCAGACAGCTGACCCAGGCGTTGAAGGGCCGGGGCGGCGGAAAGCCGGGCTTCCAGCAGGGAAGTGTGGCCGCCGAGGAAGGGGAAATCCGGGCGTTTTTTGCCGGACTGGCTCCGGATTGGGGAATCTGACGGGAAAATTCTGGGATAACCTTTGAATTTGTTCATAAATTCGACTTTTATTCCCGACTGGGTTGTGCTATAATACGAAAAATCGGCCCATAGCGGCCATTTGGCTTTATGATTGAAGGAGAACGGAATGGGACTGTTTGATAAATTGTTCGGCACCCGCTCCCAGCGGGAGATCAAGAAGATTCAGCCTCTGGTGGACCAGATTCTGGCCCTGGAGGACAGCTATAAGGCCCTGAGCGAGGAAGAACTCCGGGGCAAAACCGCCCAGTTCAAGCAGCGGCTGGCTCAGGGGGAGACCCTGGACGACCTGCTGTCCGAGGCATTCGCCACCGTCCGGGAGGCGGCGGACCGGGTGCTGGGCCTGCGGCCTTACCCGGTGCAGCTCATCGGCGGCATTGTACTCCATCAGGGGCGGATTGCCGAGATGAAAACCGGTGAAGGCAAGACCCTGGTGGCCATTCTGCCCAGCTACCTGAACGCCCTGACGGGAGAGGGCGTCCATGTGGTCACCGTCAACGACTACCTGGCCAAATACCAGTCGGAATGGATGGGCAAGGTCTATCGTTACCTGGGCCTGACCATCGGCCTGGTAATTCCCGGCATGACGCCCCCGGAGCGCCGGGCGGCTTACGCTGCGGATATTACATACTGCACCAACAACGAACTGGGCTTCGACTACCTGCGGGACAACATGGCCATCTACAAGCAGGAGCTGGTCCAGCGGGGCCACGCCTTTGCCATTGTGGACGAGGTGGACTCCATCCTCATTGACGAGGCCCGGACACCCCTGATTATCTCCGGCAAGGGAGAGGATTCCTCCCAGCTGTACCAGATGGCGGATCAGTTCGTCTCCACCCTGCGCCGGCAGGTGTTTGCCAAAACCGACGAGAAGGAAGTCCAGGACGATTACGACTGCGACTATTTCGTGGATGAGAAGTCCCGTACCGTCTCCCTCACCGCCAAGGGCATTGAGAAGGCGGAGAAGTTCTTCGGCGTGGAGAACCTTGCTGACGCAGAGAACACCACATTGAGCCACCACATCAACCAGGCCATGAAGGCCCGGGGCCTGATGAAGCGGGACATCGACTATGTGGTCAAGGACGGGGAAATCATCATTGTGGACGAGTTCACCGGCCGTCTGATGTATGGCCGGCGGTACAACGAGGGCCTGCACCAGGCCATTGAGGCCAAGGAAGGGGTCACCGTGGCGGGAGAGAGCAAGACCCTGGCCACCATCACCTTCCAGAATTTCTTCCGGCTGTACCATAAGCTCTCCGGCATGACCGGCACGGCTCTGACCGAGGAAGAGGAATTTGCCGCCATTTACAATCTGGACGTGGTGGAGATTCCCACCAACAAGCCGGTGATCCGGGTGGACCATCCCGACGTGGTTTACAAGAACGAGGCGGGCAAGTACCGGGCCATTGTGGAGCAGGTGAAGCAGTGCCATGAGAAGGGCCAGCCGGTGCTGGTGGGTACCATTTCCATTGAGAAGAGCGAGCTGCTCAGCAAACTGCTGAAGCGGGAGGGCATCGCCCACCATGTGCTGAACGCCAAGCACCACGAGCAGGAGGCCCAGATTGTGGCCCAGGCCGGTAAATTCGGCGCCGTGACCATCGCCACCAACATGGCCGGTCGTGGCACCGACATCATGCTGGGCGGCAATGCGGACTTCCTGGCCAAGGCGGAGCTGGCCAGAACCGACCTGCCGGAGGAACTGCTCCGGGAGGCGGATTCCTTCGCCGAAACCGACAACCCGGAGATTCTGGCGGTGCGGGCGCAGTACAATGAACTTCTGAAGAAGCACAAGGCGGAGATTGCCGACGAGGCGGAGAAGGTCCGTGCCGCCGGCGGCCTGTTCATCATCGGCACCGAGCGCCATGAGTCCCGCCGGATTGACAATCAGCTCCGGGGCCGGTCCGGCCGTCAGGGAGATCCCGGCGAGAGCCGGTTCTACCTGAGCCTGACGGACGACCTGATGCGGTTGTTCGCCACCGACCGGGTGATGGGAATGATGGATACCCTGGGCCTGGACGAGGATACCCCCATTGACGCCAAGATTCTCAGCAATGCTGTGGAGAATGCCCAGAAGAACGTGGAATCCCGGAACTTCCGGGCCAGAAAGAACGTGCTGGAGTATGACGATGTGATGAATACCCAGCGGGAAGTGATCTACGCCCAGCGGCAGAAGGTGCTGGATGGAGAGGACCTGCGGGAGAACATGATGACCATGCTCAAAGCCCTGGTGGAGAGCAACGTCACCACCGCCCTCAGCGACAACGGCGGCGTCGCCAACGAGGCAGGGCTGCATCGTCTGGCGGCCATGATGGAGGGAATCTACTTTGTCCGGGGCACCCTGGCATCCCGGGCCTCCCAGCTGGAGGGAAAGTCCACCCAGGAAGTGGCGGATGTCATTTACGAAATTGCCCAGCGGACCTACGAGGCAAAGGAAACTGCCTATACCCCTCAGATCATGCGGGAACTGGAGCGGGTGGTGACGCTCCGGGTGGTGGACGAATACTGGATGGACAACATCGACGCCATGGACGACCTGAAGCAGGGCATCGGCCTGCGGGCCTATGGCCAGCACGACCCGGTGGTGGCCTACAAGGAAGAGGGCTTCCAGATGTTTGAGGCCATGATTCAGGCCATCCGGGAGGAGACCATCCGCCGGATGTTCCTGGTCCAGCTGCGGACCAACCAGGAGGTCAAGCGGGAGAAGGTGGCCAAAGAGACCGGCGCCACCGGCGCAGACAAAGCCACGGTGAAGAAAGCCCCCATCCGCAAGGAGAAGAAGGTTGGACCCAATGACCCCTGCCCCTGCGGCAGCGGAAAGAAATACAAAAAGTGCTGTATGCACAAGGACAAGGCGGCGGGACTGGACAGCTGACCACTCCCTGATTAGGTGACACTTATGGCGATACGAACCGTTTGCGAGGGAAACCTGGCTTACTTGCAGGCAGAGGGAATTTCCGTTCCTCACTGCTTTACCACCCGGCTGGGAGGCGTGAGCACCGGCAGCCAGGCCAGTCTGAATCTGGCGGTGGGCCGGGGAGATACTCTGGAAAATGTGAAGGAAAATCTGAATATTCTGGCGGATGCACTGGGATTTGATTCCCGCAGGCTGGTGATGACCCACCAGACCCACTCGGACCTGGTCCGGGCGGTGACAGAGGCGGATGCCAAGGGGCCCTGTCACCGGGACTATCCGGACTGCGACGGCCTGGTGACCAATACCCCCGGGGTTGCGCTGCTGGTATTCACCGCCGACTGCACCCCTGTGCTGCTCCACGACCCGGTGACCGGGTCCGTGGGAGCGGTTCACGCCGGCTGGCGGGGAACGGTGGGGGCCATTGCCGGAAAGGCGGTGGACAAAATGGTGCGCTGCTACGGCTGCAAACCGGAGGACATCCGGGCGGCCATCGGCCCCAATATCGGGCAGTGCCATTTTGAAACCAACCGGGATGTGCCGGATGCCCTGGAAGCGGCCCTGGGATCCTGGGTCCGGCAGTGGATTGAGCAGCGGTGCGAAAAATATTTCCCTGACTTGAAGGCCATCAACGCCGAAATTCTCCGCCGACGGGGTGTGGAAACCATTGAAATCAGCGGCGAATGCACCTACTGTGACCCCAGTCGGTTCTGGTCCCACCGGTTTACCAAAGGGGACCGGGGGTCTCAGGGCGCGCTGATCGTGTGCAAGGAGGTATGCCGATGAAAAAATGCACAGCCCTGCTGCTGATCCTGGCCCTGGCGCTGCCCCTGTTCGGCTGCGGCCGAAGCATTGACAATTCCGGCTATGTGGCCACCGGCGACGCCATCCTGATGGAGGGACAGGAGCCGGAGGACATTATGCCCGAGGAAGAGGATACCCAGGAGCTGACCCTGGCCTGGTATCCGGACCGGAAGATGAACCCGCTGCTGGGCAGCGATTACACCAACCGTGTGCTGATGTCCCTGATCTACCAGGGGCTGTTTGCGGTGGACAGCCAGAAAAATCCCACCCCCATTCTCTGCGGCAGCTACCAGGTTTCCGACAACCTGAAGAACTGGACCATTTACCTGGACTCCAATGCCACGTTCTCCGACGGAACGCCGGTGACGGCCCAGGATGTGGTGGCCACCTACAACTGCGCCAGTGAAAACGACTACTACGCCAACCGGTTCTGCAAGCACCTGCTGGAGGTGTCCGCCACAGAGAGCGGCGGCATCCTGTTCCAGTTGGATACCGCAATCGAGAATTTCCCCATCCTGCTGGATGTGCCCATTCTGAAAGCTTCGGAGGTTCAGGCAGAGCGGCCCCTGGGCACCGGCCCGTATGTGCTCAGCGAAGCGTCCAGCGGCTCCACCCTCCAGCGGAACGTGAATTGGTGGTGCGGCGAAATCAAAATCCCTGCCACGGACAATGTAATCAATCTGGTGTCGGTTTCCTCCGTTGCACAGGTCCGGGACGAGTTCCAGTTCGGGGATGTGAGTGTGGTCTGCACCAACCCCATGAGCGATTCCTTTGCGGAATACCGCTGCGACTATGAGCTGTGGGAAATCGAGAGCGGCTATCTGCTGTACGTTGGGTGCAACATCCAATGGAGTGACTTCTTTGAGGACGGAACTCTGCGAGCCAATCTGACTTACGCCTTCGACCGGGAAACCCTGGCCCAGGATGCCTACAAGGGACTGGTGGAGCCGGTTACCCTGCCCTGCGCCCCCACGGAGTCCTACTACAGCACCTCCCTGGCGGCAAAGTTCGAATATGACCCCATGCGGTTTGTCTCGTTCCTGGGGGGATACACCATTCCCAGAAAGGACGGAGAACTGCGGGAGATGACCATCCTGGTCAATGCGGATGATTCCGCCCGGGTCAACATTGCCCGGGACATCGCCGAGGGACTGACGGACCTGGGCCTGCCTACCAAAACGAATGAACTGAGCAGCACCCTCTACAAGAACGCCCTCCATGCGGATAACTTCGATATCTATCTGGGGATGACCCGGCTGTCTCCCACCATGGATCTGACGGAATTTTTCCGGAACTGGGGAGAGATGCACTGGGGCGGACTGACCAATGAGACGCTGTACAATATGTGCAGCAATGCCCTGGAAAACACGGGCAACTACTATAACCTCTACCAGAAGCTGGCGGAGGACGGCCGGATTATCCCGCTGATGTTCGGGTACTATAATGTGTACGCCCAGCGTGGCCTGCTGCCGGACCTGAACCCCTCCCGGGACAACGTGTTCTATTACTCCATCGGCAAGACCATGGACGGCGTCCGGATGGACATTCAGGCGGAGGACACCGCAGAGTAATCCGGCGATACCAGGAAAAAACGGACAAGGTGCCCGTTTGGTTTACAAAATGGAAAGGATGACTATCATGAAGAAGATCTTTGCGCTGACCCTGGTCTGTGCCCTGCTGCTGTGCGGCTGCGGCGGCGCCAACGCTGCGGCGCCGGAAACCACGGCTGCGCCAGCCACTACGGCAGCGGCGGAGGCAACCCAGGCGCCCGCCACCGAGCCCACCACCGTTCCCACCACCGAGCCGGTGGTGTACCGCAATCCCCTGAACGGCGAAATCCTGGACGCCCCCTTTACGGACCGGGTTTTTGCCAACACCGTCAGCAATATGGCGGAAAATCTGCCCCATGTGGGCGTGACCCAGGCGGATATTCTTGTTGAGACCTTTGTCAACAAGAATAATATCATCCGCTGCCTGGCGCTGTTCACCGACATTGAAGATGTGGAGGCCATCGGTTCCACCCGGTCCACCCGGCCCATCTTCAACCAGCTGGCCCAGCACTATGACCTGATCCTGTCCCACGCCGGCGGTTCCAGCCAGGCTCTGGAGGACGCTGCCAATCGGGGCATCGACAACTTCAATATCGATGCCTGGGAGGTTTCCTCCCAGGGGACCTCCTACCGGGACAAGGAGTACAACCGCACCTATGAGAATACCCTCTTCGGCATTGGCGCGGGTATTAAGGCCTATGCCGAGGCTCAGGGCATGGAGATGAGCCTGGAGCGGGACTATGGTCTGGAGTTCACGGAGGATGGCAGGCCTGCTGACGGCGAGACTGCGGATACGGTGTCTGTGGTATTCACCTTTGAGGGCGCCAAAAAAGAGACCATTATGACCTACGATGCCGAGGCGGGCAAGTATGTTTATAACCAGTACGGCCAGGTGATGAAGGACCAGATCACCGAGGAAACCGAGATGTTCACCAATGTGATCATCATGGATACCGCCATCAGCACCGCCGGCATCTACCACATTGCCGACTTCAACGCCGGCGGCACCGGCTACTACGCCAACGGCGGAAAGATTATCCCCATTACCTGGACCTGTGACGGAGACAGCGAGCCCTTCCGCTTCTTCCATGAGGATGGAACACCCCTGGAAATCGGCGTGGGCAACAGCTATATCGCCATCGCCCCCACCGGCTCCCCTGTGACCTACGGGGCAGCTGAGACTGCTGCGGAAGAATAAAATAACCCAGACCGGGACACCCCAAATTGAGGTGCCCCGGTCTGTATTTCAACGGGAATATGTACAATTTGTGTAGAATTTTACAAAAAAGAAAAGCGGTTTTTGCGAATTTTATACTTTACATCCGGTTAAGGCTATAGTATAATAAATCCGTACGGAGTTATCGAAAGACGTACATCCTATGTTAGAATATGCTGCTTCGCAGCAATAAAATGGAGGAATTCACATGTCTGTTAAAGTCGCAATTAACGGTTTTGGTCGTATCGGCCGTCTGGCTTTCCGGCAGATGTTCGGCGCTGAGGGCTTCGAAGTCGTGGCCATCAATGACCTGACCTCTCCGAAGATGCTGGCTCACCTGCTGAAGTACGACTCCACTCAGGGCAACTACGCCGCTCAGGGCCATGTTGTCGAGGCCGGCGAGGACCACATCGTTGTCGACGGCAAGAAGATCACCATTTATGCCAAGGCCAACGCCGCTGAGCTGCCCTGGGGCGAGCTGGGTGTGGACGTTGTCCTGGAGTGCACCGGCTTCTACACCTCCAAGGCCAAGGCCCAGGCTCACATCGATGCCGGCGCCAAGAAGGTTGTCATTTCCGCTCCTGCCGGCAATGACCTGCCCACCATCGTTTACAACGTCAACCACGAGACCCTGACCAAGGATGACCACATCATCTCCGCCGCTTCCTGCACCACCAACTGCCTGGCTCCCATGGCAAAGGCTCTGAATGACCTGGCCACCATCGAGACCGGCATTATGTGCACCATCCACGCTTACACCGGCGACCAGATGATCCTGGACGGCCCCCAGCGTAAGGGCGACCTGCGTCGTTCCCGTGCCGGCGCTGTGAACATCGTTCCCAACTCCACCGGCGCTGCCAAGGCCATCGGCCTGGTCATCCCCGAGCTGAACGGCAAGCTGATCGGCGCTGCTCAGCGTGTTCCCACCCCCACCGGCTCCACCACCATCCTGAACGCTGTGTGCGCCAAGAGCGTGACCAAGGACGAGATCAACGCCGCCATGAAGGCTGCTGCCACTGAGTCCTACGGCTACAACGAGGATGAGATCGTTTCCTCCGACATCATCGGCATGCGTTACGGCTCCCTGTTCGATGCCACCCAGACCATGGTCTGCGCCCTGCCCGACGGCAAGACCCAGGTTCAGGTTGTTGCTTGGTACGACAACGAGAACTCCTATGTTTCTCAGATGGTCCGTACCATCAAGCACTTCGCTACCCTGCTGTAAGCAAGTGAATTCCGTTTGCCGCCGCCCAAATGGGCGGCGGTATTTTTTTCTCCGGCAGGCTTGTCTGGAAATAAGCCATTTTGGAAAAAATACAATAAATTTTGGAAAAAGAATTGCAATTTCTCTATGCACATGGTATACTAGTTTGGCACTGCAAGAAAAACTGCAAATTTATGGATACCACTTTTAAAAAATTTCCAAAAAAAGGAAGGGGTATGAGAATGTCTCACAAGTATGTCTATCTGTTCACCGAGGGCAACGGCAAGATGCGGGAGCTTCTGGGTGGTAAGGGTGCCAATCTGGCGGAAATGACCCGGATTGGTCTGCCTGTCCCCCAGGGCTTTACTATTTCCACGGAAGCCTGCACCAAGTACTACGAGGACGGCCGGACCATCAACGATGAAATCAAGGCCCAAATCATGGAGTACGTGGAAAAGATGGAGCTGATCACCGGCAAGAAGTTCGGTGACCTGGAGAACCCGCTGCTGGTCTCCGTCCGTTCCGGCGCCCGTGCCTCCATGCCCGGTATGATGGATACCATCCTGAACCTGGGCCTGAACGAGCAGGTGGTGGAAGTGATGGCTGCCAAGTCCGGCAATCCCCGCTGGGCCTGGGACTGCTACCGCCGGTTTATCCAGATGTACTCCGACGTGGTTATGGAAGTGGGCAAGAAGTATTTCGAGGCCCTCATCGACCAGATGAAGGAGCGCAAGGGCGTCACCCAGGACGTGGAGCTGACCGCCGAGGATCTGAAGGAGCTGGCCGGCCAGTTCAAGGCGGAGTATAAGGCCAAGCTGGGTGTGGACTTCCCCACCGACCCCAAGGAGCAGCTCATGGGCGCCATCAAGGCGGTGTTCCGCTCCTGGGATAACCCCCGTGCCAATGTCTACCGTCGTGAAAACGATATTCCTTACTCCTGGGGCACCGCCGTCAACGTCCAGTCCATGGCCTTCGGCAACATGGGCGACGACTGCGGCACCGGCGTGGCCTTCACCCGCAACCCTGCCACCGGTGAGAAGAAGCTGTTCGGTGAATTCCTGACCAATGCCCAGGGCGAAGATGTGGTGGCCGGTGTCCGGACGCCCATGCCCATCAGCGAGATGGCGGACAAGTTCCCCGAGGCATTCTCCCAGTTTACCCAGGTCTGCAAGATCCTGGAGAACCACTACCATGACATGCAGGACATGGAGTTCACCGTGGAAGCGGGCAAGCTCTACATGCTCCAGACCCGCAACGGCAAGCGTACCGCTCCCGCCGCCCTGAAGATCGCCTGCGACCTGGTGGACGAGGGCATGATCGACGAGAAGCAGGCTGTTGCCATGATCGACCCCAGAACCCTGGATACCCTGCTCCATCCCCAGTTTGATGCCAAGGCACTGAAGAACGCCCAGCCTGTGGGACGGGCACTGGCCGCCTCCCCCGGCGCCGGCTGCGGCAGAATCGTTTTCTCCGCAGAGGATGCCAAGTCCTGGGCTGACCGGGGCGAGAAAGTGGTTCTGGTCCGCCTGGAAACCTCTCCTGAGGACATCGAGGGCATGATGGCGGCCCAGGGCATCCTGACTGTCCGGGGCGGCATGACCTCCCACGCCGCTGTGGTGGCCCGTGGCATGGGCAGATGCTGTGTCTCCGGCTGCACGGAGATCGCCATGGACGAGGAGAACAAGAAGTTCACCCTGGCGGGCAAGACCTACCACGAGGGCGACTGGCTGAGCCTGGACGGCTCCACCGGCTGCATTTATGACGGTCAGATTCCCACTGCCGATGCGGAAATCGCCGGTGAGTTCGGCCGGATTATGGCCTGGGCTGACAAGTATCGCCGTCTGAGAGTCCGCACCAATGCCGACACCCCCCGGGATGCCGCCAGAGCCAAGGAGCTGGGCGCAGAAGGCATCGGCCTGTGCCGTACGGAGCATATGTTCTTCGAGGAAGGCAGAATCGCTTCCTTCCGGGAGATGATCTGCTCCGACACCGTGGAGGAGCGGGAAGCCGCCCTGGCTAAGATCCTGCCCATGCAGCAGGCGGACTTCGAGGCCCTGTATGAGACCATGGAGAGCTATCCTGTAACCATCCGGTTCCTGGATCCCCCGCTGCATGAGTTCGTGCCCAACACCGAGGAAGAGATTGAAGAGCTGGCCAAGACCCAGGGCAAGACCGTCCAGCAGATCAAGGACATCATCGCCTCCCTGCACGAGTTCAACCCCATGATGGGCCACCGTGGCTGCCGTCTGGCGGTCACCTACCCCGAAATCGCCGCCATGCAGACCAAGGCGGTCATCCGGGCTGCGCTGGCTGTGAAGGGCCGTCATCCCGACTGGAACCTGGTTCCGGAAATCATGATCCCCCTGACCGGCGACGTGAAGGAACTGAAGTTCGTCAAGGACGTGGTGGTGAAGGCCGCCGATGCGGAAATCGCCGCTGCCGGTGTGGAGCTGAAGTATGAGGTTGGCACCATGATGGAGATTCCCCGTGCCTGCCTGACCGCCGACCAGATGGCCAAGGAAGCGGAGTTCTTCTGCTTCGGCACCAACGACCTGACCCAGATGACCTTCGGCTTCAGCCGGGACGATGCGGGCAAGTTCCTGGAGGCCTACTACAACACCAAGATTTTCGAGAACGATCCCTTTGCCAAGCTGGACCAGACCGGCGTGGGCATGCTGATGGAGATGGCTGTGGAGAAAGGCCGGAAGGTCCGTCCCGACCTGCATGCCGGCATCTGCGGCGAGCACGGCGGCGACCCGGTGAGCGTGGAGTTCTGCCACAACATCGGACTGGACTACGTCAGCTGCTCTCCCTTCCGGGTGCCGATCGCGCGGCTTGCGGCTGCGCAGGCTGCTATCAAAGGTTGAGGGGGGTTCCCTCTCCTTTGAATTGCCACTGGGTTTCAAAGAGGCGGAAGCCTATCGCAAGGCTAATAGACAATATTTGAGAAAGAATCAATGGAGGGATACCACTGTAACAGTGTATATCGATCTTGATTGAAACTCAAAATGGGATAGGCGTATCATTGGTAACGATGATACGCCTATTTTTGTACCATTGTTCTACTAAATATTTCTGTGTATACTGGGAAAAGGACAGGAGGTACATCCCATGTTGATGAGAAAATATTATTTGTATTTGAGTGAATTAGAGTATAGGATTTTGGTTAAGAGCCTTGTACTGATGAAAAATAAACTGACCCGCCAAGGACGTTTTACTGACTGCGTGGATGACCTATTATTAAAAGTTTTTGACGCACCCAAGAAAAAATTCTAATACATACCACAGCCGCTTACTGCCAAGAGTAGGCGGCTTCTTTGTACCCATACATAGCCGCCTGCTTCACCGCAGGCGGCTAAATCTATTTCAGGAGGAAAACCCAAATGGCAAAAACAAAGGTCGTTGCCGTTGCAAACCAGAAGGGCGGCGTGGGGAAAAGCACTACGGTGTATAATCTGGGCGCTGGGCTGGCGATGCAGGGCAAGAAGGTCCTTCTGCTGGATGTTGATCCGCAGGGGGATCTGACAAAAATGCTGGGTCTGCGAAAGCCGAATGACTTGCCGCTGACACTGGGAAACGCCATGAACAATATTGTGGCCGGTGTCAGCGGCAGTGATCATGCGGAAATCTGTCACCATCACGAAGGCTTTGATTTC
>CASFNR010000040.1 GCA_949296115.1 uncultured Eubacteriales bacterium
TTCTCGGACAACGAGCTGAAGGAAGTGCTGGACGAGCTGTATGTGGACGACGCCGCCGACCTGGTGGAGGAGATGCCCGCCAACGTGGTCAAGCGGATTCTCAAGCACGCCGACCCGGAGATGCGCAGTTCCATCAACCAGATTCTGCGCTACCCGGAGAATTCCGCAGGCTCCATCATGACCACGGAGTATGTCTCCCTGCGTCCCCACATGACCGTGGGGGAGGCCATCCTGCGGATTCGCCGCCAGGGTGTGGACAAGGAGACCATTTACACCTGCTACGTCACGGAAAAGGACCGGACCCTGATCGGACTGGTGACGGTGAAGGACCTGCTCCTGGCGGAGGACGACGAAACCCCCATTCAGGACATCATGCAGACCAACCTGATCTACGTTACCACCCAGACCGACCAGGAAGAAGTCGCCATCATGTTCAACAAGTACAGCTTCCTGGCCCTGCCGGTGGTGGACGGGGAGAACCGGATGGTGGGCATCGTCACCTTCGACGACGCCATGGACGTTATGGAAGAAGAGGCCACCGAGGACATGGAAATCATGGCCGCTATGACCCCTTCGGAAAAGAGCTATCTGAAGAGCACTCCCATAGACCTGTTCAAGCACCGGATTCCCTGGCTGATGCTGCTGATGGTATCGGCTACCTTCACGGGGATGATTATTACCTCTTTTGAGGATGCCCTGAGTCTGCTGCCCGCCCTGACCGCCTTCATCCCCATGCTGATGGACACCGGCGGCAACTGCGGCTCCCAGTCCTCCGTCACCGTCATCCGTGCCCTGAGCCTGGACGAGCTGAAGCTGGGAGACATCTTCAAGGTCATGTGGAAGGAGTTCCGCACCGCCATCATGTGCGGCGTGGCCCTGTCCGCCGTGTGCTTCATGAAGATTCTGCTGGTGGACCGGCTGCTGATGGGCAACACCAGCATCAGCCTGCTGGTGAACGGGGCGGTGAGCCTGACCCTGTGCGTCACGGTGGTCATCGCCAAATTTGTGGGCTGCACCCTGCCCTTGCTGGCCAAGCGCCTGGGCTTTGACCCGGCGGTGATGGCCAGCCCCTTCATCACCACCATTGTGGACGCCCTGAGTCTTTTGGTGTATTTCCTGTTCGCCAAGACCCTGCTGGGTGTTTAAAAACGGATACAGCGCCGCCCCGGCTTTTACCGGGGCGGCGCTGCTGCGTATCCAGGAGGAAAATGAGGAAAGCCGCCCCTATGGGGGCGGCTTTCTTCACGTTCTGTCAGTCCAGGCCCTCGCCCACATCCCGGTAGGGACTGTTCAGGGGGGAGGCGGTGGCTGCTTCCTTGGTGTACTTTTCCACGCACTTGGTGGCCTGCTCCACGGACAGGATGGTGCCTGCGCCGGCCACACAGCCGCCGGGACAGGCCATGCCCTCCAGCAGATAGCCCTTGTACTTGCCCGCCTTGGCGGCCATCATCAGCTTGCGGCAGTCCCGCAGGCCCTCGGCCCGGGCGGTGTTGATTTCCAGACCGGGATTCTGCTCCATGGCCAGGTCCATCACCGCCTTGGCTACGCCGCCGGACACGGCGAAGCCCCGGCCGGCGCTGGTGCCCTCGTTCAGGCCCTCCGCATCGGGCAGGGCGTCGAAGTCGATCTCCTTGGCTTCGAACATGCCCATCAGCTCCTCGAAGGTCAGCACGAAGTCCACGTCGGAGCGGATGTCCGCCCGGATGGCTTCCAGCTTCTTGGCGGCGCAGGGTCCCACAAAGACCACCTTGCAGCCGGGATGCTGCTTCTTCATCAGCCGGGCAGTGAACACCATGGGAGTCAGGGTCATGGAGATTTTCTTGGTCTCCGTGGGAAAGAGCTTGTAGATCATGGAGTGCCAGGCGGGGCAGCAGGAGGTCGCCATATAGTCCTGCTGGTTGGGCACCTTCTCCAGGAAGTCCTTGGCCTCCTCAATGGTGCACATATCTGCGCCGATGGCCACCTCCACCACGCTGTCAAAGCCCAGGGCCTTCATGGCGCTGACCAGCTTGCCCGGGGACACCTTGCCGCTGAACTGGCCGATAAAGGCGGGGGCCACAATGGCGATGACCTTGTCCCCCTTCAGGATGGACTGAATCACCTGGAAGATCTGACCCTTGTCCACGATGGCGCCGAAGGGGCAGTTCACCAGGCACTGGCCGCAGGCCACGCACTTGTCCTGGTTGATGACGGCCTTGCCGTGCTCGTCCACCCCGATGGCATCCATGCCGCAGGAGACCTGGCATGGCCGCTCCAGGTGGAGAATGGCGTGGTAGGGGCAGGCCTTGGCGCACTTGCCGCATTTGATGCACTTGCTCTGGTCAATGTGGCTGCGGCCGTTGATGAAGGAGATGGCGCCCTTGGGGCACACCTGCTGGCAGGAGGCGGCCAGGCAGTTCTGGCAGCTTTCGGTGACCTTGTACTGGTTGGTGGGGCAGGCGTGGCAGGCGTAGGGGATGATGTTGATGAGGGGGGGCTCATAATACTGCTCCGCCACGGCGGCGGCATCCATGCCCTCGGTCATCAGGGTGCGGGTCTGGATGGGGCGGATGCTCAAGCCCATGGCCAGGCGCACCCGCTCACCGGCGATGGCCCGCTCCAGGAACACGGACTCCCGGTGCAGGGGCTGGTCGCCGGGAACAATGACAAAGGGCAGATCCTCGGCGTTGGTGTAGTCTCCGCCGGCATAGGCCATCCGGGCTACTTCGGTAAAGACCTTCTTGCGGATGTCGGTTATCAGGGACGGAATACCTCTCATGTTTCAGTTCAACCTCCGTAGAATATAAGAATGCCGGAATGCTTCATTCCGAAGGGGGGCATTAACAGAAAAACGGCTGATGCCTGATTATTTTATCACAATCTCCCGGGGTTTTCCAGATTGGGACAAGGATTTTTTCCGGTTTGATCATACTTTTTTCTTATGGGACATATAAGTTTTAGCAAGAATGGTTTGGAGGGATCAATATGAAGGGGATCTGCACAATCGTGGTGCTGGCGCTGCTGACGGCCCTGGTGCCGGTGGAGGGGGCGGCGGCGGAGCTGTCCGTGGCGGGAAAAAGCGCGGTGCTCATGGACGTTTCCACCGGCACGGTGCTCTATGAGTCCAACGCCCACCAGGCGCTGGCTCCTGCCAGCGTGACCAAGATCATGACCATGCTGCTGATTATGGAGGCGGTGGACAGCGGAAAAATCGCCCTGACGGATATGGTTACCGCCTCGGAAGCGGCGGCGGCCAAGGGCGGCAGCCAGATCTATCTGAAGGCCGGAGAGACCATGTCGGTGTCGGATATGCTCAAATCCATCGCCGTATCCTCCGCCAACGACTGTGCCTGCGCCATGGCGGAGCACATCGCCGGGTCGGAGGAGGCTTTTGTGTCCCTGATGAATCAGCGGGCCAAGGAACTGGGGATGGAGAACACCCACTTCGTCAACTGCACCGGCCTGGATGACAGTCCCGCCGCCGCCGACCACAAGACCAGCGCCTACGACATTGCCCTGATGTCCCGGGAGCTGCTGAAGAATCACCCCCAGATCAAGAACTACACCACCATCTGGATGGATACGGTGCGCAACGGCACCTTCGGCCTGTCCAACACCAACAAGCTCATCCGCTTCTACCAGGGGGCCACGGGGCTGAAAACCGGCTATACCAGTGCCGCCGGCTACTGCCTGTCCGCCACCGCCCTCCGGGATGATATGGAGCTGATTGCCGTGGTCATGGGGGCGGATACCGCCCAGAACCGGAACGCCGCCTGCAAGCAGCTGCTGGACTATGGTTTTGCCAACTTCGGGGTGATTCATCCGGAGTTGACGGAAACCCCGGATGTGCCGGTGCGGCTGGGCACCCAGGAGACGGTGCCGGTGCAGCTGGGGGTCCAGGAGGGGCTGCTGATTGACAAGGGACAGAAGGCCTCCGTCACCACCCGGGTGACCTTGGAGGACGCCGTCTCCGCCCCGGTACGCCAGGGCCAGCGGCTGGGCACCCTGACGGTGCAGGCCGGGGACCAGGTGCTCCAGGAGGTGCCTCTGGTGGCGGCTCAGGGGGTGGAGCGGCTGACCTGGGGGGCGCTGTTTGTCCGGGTTCTGGCCAAAGCCGCCATGGCAAAGGGATAAAGCGGGGCTGTCCGGGGATTGGAAATCCCCGGACGGCCGTTTTTTGGGAAAATTCGGGTTCATAATTTATTTACGGTTTCTTGCATTTTTCCTCTTGCTTTTTTTCGGGGTTTGGAGTATGATGTATTAGCACTCAGGGATTAAGAGTGCTAAACTCGTAGATGAGTGCGGCGAGAGCCGCGGTCTAAATACATTCTGGTATGGAGGAATCACAAATGAAACTGAAGCCTATGGCAGACAATGTGTTGCTCAAAGCCACCGAAGCCCAGGAGACCACTGCGTCCGGCATCGTCCTGGCCACCACCAACAAGGAAAAGCCCGCAATTTTTGAGGTTGTTTCCGTTGGCCCCGGCACCAAGGACGTGACCATGTCCGTCAGCGTGGGGGACCGGGTCGTGGTCGGCAAGTTTGTCGGCACCGACATCACCCTGGACAAGAAGGATTACAAGTTCGTCAAGCAGGATGACATCCTGGCTGTGGTTACCGACTAAGGAGGAAGATTCATATGGCAAAGATGATTGTTTACGGCGAGGACGCCCGTAAGAAGCTGCAGTCCGGCATTGACCAGCTGGCCAATACCGTGAAAGTTACCCTGGGACCCAAGGGCCGCAACGTGGTGCTGGGCAAGAAGTACGGCGCTCCCCTGATCACCAACGACGGCGTGACCATCGCCAAGGAAGTGGAGCTGGAGGATGCCTTTGAGAACATGGGCGCCCAGCTGATCCGGGAAGTGGCCACCAAGACCAACGACGTGGCCGGCGACGGCACCACCACCGCTACCGTGCTGGCTCAGGCCATCACCCGGGAGGGTCTGAAGAACCTGTCCGCCGGCGCCAACCCCATGGTCATGCGCAAGGGCATCGACAAGGCCGTGGCTGCCGCCGTGGCTTCCATCAAGGCCAACTCCGCTCCCGTGTCCGACTCCGCCGCCATCGCCCGGGTAGGCGCTGTGTCCTCCGGCGATGAGTCCATCGGCAAGCTGATTGCCGAGGCCATGGAGAAGGTGGGCACCGAAGGCGTCATCACCATCGAGGAGAGCAAGACCGCCGAGACCGGCCTGGAGGTCGTGGAAGGCATGCAGTTTGACCGGGGCTACATCTCCCCCTACATGGTCACCGACACTGACAAGATGGAAGCCGTCCTGGACGACGCCTACATCCTGATCACCGATAAGAAGATTTCCTCCATCCAGGAGATCCTGCCCATTCTGGAGCCCATCGTCAAGGCCGGCCGGAAGCTGATGATCATCGCCGAGGACGTGGAGGGCGACGCTCTGGCTACCCTGCTGCTGAACCGCCTGCAGGGCCGGTTCAACATCGTCTGCGTGAAGGCCCCCGGCTTCGGCGACCGCCGCAAGGAGATGCTGCAGGATATCGCCATCCTCACCGGCGGCACCGTGATCTCCAGCCAGCTGAACATGGAGCTGGCGGATGCCCAGATGACCGACCTGGGCCACTGCCGTCAGATTGTGGTCACCAAGGACACCACCACCATTGTGGACGGCGACGGCGAGGCCGAGGCCATCAAGGCCCGTGCCCAGATGATCCGGGCCTCCATTGCCACCACCACCTCCGACTATGACCGGGAGAAGCTCCAGGAGCGTCTGGCCAAGCTGTCCGGCGGCGTGGCTGTCATCAAGGTGGGTGCCCAGACCGAGGTTGCCATGAAGGAGCGGAAGCTGCGGGTTGAGGACGCCCTGAACGCCGCCCGGGCTGCCGTGGAAGAGGGCATCGTGGCCGGCGGCGGCACCGCCCAGGTCAATGCCATCCCCGCTGTGGAAGAGCTGATTGCCACCCTCCACGGCGACGAAAAGACCGGCGCCAAGATCATCGCCGCTGCGCTGCAGGCGCCCATCCGTCAGATCGCCGAGAACGCCGGTGTGGACGGCTCCGTGGTGTACGAGAAGATCCGCAACTCCGGCAAGGTGGGCTTCGGCTACAACGCCTACACCGAGGAGTATGTGGACATGATCCCCGCCGGTATCGTGGATCCCACCAAGGTGACCCGTTCCAGCCTGGAGAATGCCGCCTCCATCGCCGGCTGCGTGCTGACCACCGAGTCCCTGGTGGTGGACAAGCCCGATCCCCAGGCTGACGCCGCCATGGCGGCTGCTGCGGCCCAGGGCGGCGGAATGTACTAAGCCATTCCGGAACTGAAAATCAATCCCGGCAGTCCCAACGGACTGCCGGGATATTGTTTGTCTGCAAAAATTGAACCGGAGCAGGTGATTCCCGCTCCGGTTTTCTTTTGGAAACCATGGGATTATCCGAAGAGAATTTTGCAGGAGAACACCCGATGGTCCTTCTCCTCCTCGCCGCCGCGGTAACCGTCCACCAGCAGGCTGCCGTCCTCCATCAGCTCCCACTGCATCCGCAGCTGCTGGCCTTCCCGGGCCTCGCTGAGGTAGCAGATGGTGAATTCCTTGGCGGTGTGCTGGGTGTGGAACAGGCTGGGCAGCAGGTCGTCAATCCAGTCTAAGTACCGGGTGTTGTTCATATGTCCGTTCCGGTCCAGGTCGGTGAAGCACACCGTCCGCTCCCGGCGGCTGCCCAGGGGCCGGGCAATCAGGCCGGTGGGGCTTTCCAGCTCGTTTCCGCGGACGGTTCCCACCACGCTGATGCCGCTCTTCCCCGGCAGAATCATGTTCCGGGTGTCCAGGTTCATCAGCACCCACAGGCTGATGGAGCGGAAGCACTCCCGGCCCTGGCTGTCGTAGGCCACCATGCTCCGGGGGTATGCCACCCGGGTGGTGGGCATGGGCCAGGTTTCGATGCGGATGGTCTCCCCCAGGGTGGGCATCCGGGTAATCTGGACCCGGTGCCGGGTGACGGCCCAGAACAGGTGCCGCTGGCGCAGGGCCTCGTAGCCCAGGGTCATCTCCGTGGAGTGCTTCCCGGCCACCTCCTGGGCAAAGTACAGGATCATGGAGGGCTTCAGCCGCCCGTTCCGGTCCACATAAACGCTGGTGATTTCAAAATTCTCCTGATAAATGGGTTCCATATTCCTAACCTCGAGCTCTCAGAATTTATCCCCGGTCCTCCGTGAGGGTCAGAGACAGCTGATACCGCCGTCCGCCCCGGTAAAAGACCGCCTGTACCTGCTGCCCCACCTCACAGGAGCGGATCAGGGACTTCAGCTCCTCCATGGTGGTGATGCCGGTATTGTTGACGCTCAGCAGCAGATCTCCCTCCTCCACCCCCTGCAGGGCAGCGTCGCTGTCCGGGGTGATCTGGGTGATATACAGACCTGCGGGCATTTGATAATAATGCTGATAAAAGACGGACAGGCTCTCTCCCAGAATCCCCAGGGTGGGACGCCCGGACACATAGCCCTGGGCGATGAGCTGGTCCACCACGGTTTTCACCGTGGCGCTGGGAATGGCGAAGCCGATGCCCTCCACCCCGGATTCGTCGGTGAAGGTGCTGATTTTCATGGTGTTGATGCCGATGACCTGACCATAGCAGTTGATCAGGGGCCCGCCGGAGTTGCCGGCGTTCAGGGCGGCATTGGTCTGAATCAGAGTCATGCTCCGGCCGTCCACATCCACGTCCCGGTCAATGCCGGAGATGATGCCGCCGGTGTAGGTGCCCCGGAATTCCACCCCCAGGGGGTCGCCGATGGCCACCACCGTGTCCCCCACCCGCAATGTGGCGGAATCCCCGAACTGGGCCGGGGTCAGGTCCTGGGCGTCGATGTGGAGCACGGCCAGGTCGGATACCTCGTCCCGGCCCACCACCTGGGCGGAAAACTCCCGTCCGTCGGTCAGCAGCACCAGAATGGACTGGGCCCCCTCGATGACGTGGGCGTTGGTCACCAGATAACCGTCGGCGGTGAGCACCACCCCGGTGCCGGTGGCGCCGCCGCCGGCGGTGGTCACGCTGATGGAGGCCACCGAGGGAATGTTCTGCTCATAAATGTCCTGGAGGGGGATGCCGCCCTCGGCCGGGATGCTGTCCACCCCCTCCGGGGCGCTCTGCAGATTCAGGGTGGCGGTGCGGTTCTGCTGCTCCGTCTCCGGGACGGAGACGGTCTCCAACACCGCCTGGGTTTCCGCCGGCACGGTGGGGCAGTTGCTGAAGGAGATCAGCAGGTCGCTCTCCCGGGGCACATTCAGCTGCTGAAACAGCCGGACGTTGAGAATTCCTAGAACGGTAATCACCCCGCACAGGAAGATAACCAGAATCAGCAGCATGGCAAGCAGACCGCCCCGCCGCTTGGGCGGCTCGGTCCGTCCGGTGCCGTAGATGCTGTCATCCCAGTCTGCATATTTGTTGTGTCTGTGTCCGTCCATAGAGAATACCTCGGGAAAAGGGGATCAGGTAATCAGAGGCATGGTGAAGGTGAACTCCGTCTTGCCGTCCTTGGAACTGACGGAGATATTTTCCCCATGGCTGCATACGATGGTTTTGACGATGTACAGTCCCAGGCCCCAGCCGTCCCGGTTCTGGGAGCGGGACTTGTCCAGCTTGTGGAACCGGTCGAACACCAGGGGCAGCTCCTCCGCCGGGATGGTTTCGCCGTCGTTGGAGATGGAGACATAGGCCTTGGTATTGCCCTCCCGGATTTTCAGGCCCAGGGTGCCCCCCTCGGGGCAGAACTTCACCGCATTGTCGATCAGGTTGTAGATCACCTGGGTGATGTAATCCTGGTTGGCCATGGTGTAGACCGGGTGCTCCGGGAAATTCACATCCACATTCAGGTGTTTGTCGTTGATTTTCTTTTCAAAGGTGATGAGCACCTGCCCGGCGCATTCTTCCAGGTCGAAGTGCATTTTCTTGTCCTCGGGGATGCCCTGCTCCTTCTGCAGCTGGCTGATGTCCAGCATGCTGCGCACCAGGCGGCTGAGCCGCTTGGTCTCGTCGGAGACGATGTGCAGGTAGTGGTCCCGGCGCTCCGGGGGGATGGTGCCGTCCAGAATGCCGTCCACATAGCCGGAAATGGTGGTCATGGGGGTTTTCAGCTCATGGGACACATTGGCCACGAACTCCTGCCGCCGGTACTCGCTTTTCTGGAGGGAGGAAGCCATGTTGTTGAAGGCCAGAGCCAGCTCCGACACTTCCTCGGAGTAATCCTCCTCCACCCGGACCCGGGCGGTCAGGTTGCCGTGGGCGAAGGCGTTGGCGGCCTTGGCCATGTCCCGCAGGGGCTTGCTCTCCCGCCGGGCGAAGGCGGTCACCGCCAGCACGGAAATCAGCACCACGAACACCGCTGCGGTGAGGAAGATGTTGGAAATCCGGCTCAGGGTCTGGGTGGTGACGTTGGTGGGCGAGGAGACGATCACCACGCCCTGGTTCTCCCCTTGACTGACAATGGGGTAGGACACGATATACCGTTCCTCGGTGTACAGGCCGTCAATGACTCCCCGGGAGGCATCGGAACCGTTGGCGTAGACCTTCTCCAGGTATTCCCGGTTCAGCTGAAGCCCCTGATGGGGGCATTCCGCCAGGGCGTCGGAGCACAGGACGATGTAGCCGTCACTGTCGCAGACCACGGCATCGGCGCTGGTCACCTGGGATACCACGTCCAGATTCAGCAGGAACTCCCGGCTGGTCAGCCCGTCGTTGGCGTAATAAGCCGCCGCCAGATCAGAAATCACCCCGGCATCCTGCTGCAGATGGGAGACCGTGGCGTCCTCCAGAAATTCCTTCACCTGGAACTGAAAGGAGGCCCCCAGAATGGTCAGGGCCAGCAGCAGAATGGCGGCGGCGGTGGTGAAGCTGCGGCCAAAGGAGCTTTTCATCCTCCGGTGACCTCAAACTTGTAGCCCACGCCCCAGACGGTTTTCAGGCTCCAGTTTTCACTGACGCCCTCCAGCTTTTCCCGCAGCCGCTTCACATGGACGTCCACGGTGCGGCTGTCGCCGAAGTAGTCGAAGCCCCATACCTCGTCCAGCAGCTGGTTGCGGGTGTAGACCCGATTGGGAGAGGAAGCCAGATAGAACAGCAGTTCCATCTCCTTGGGGGGCGTGTCAATTTTCTTCCCGTCCACCGTCAGCTCGAAGGCGTCCATATCAATGATGAGCTTATCGAACACCAGGCGGCGGGCCTTCTTTTCGGCGGTGACCCCGGTGCTCCGCCGGAGCACGGCCTCAATCCGGGCCAGCACCTCCTTCATCTCGAAGGGCTTGGTGATATAGTCGTCCGCACCGGACTTCAGCCCCGTGACCTTGTCCTCGGTTTCTCCTTTTGCCGTGAGCATGATAATGGGAGTCTGGGCTTCCGCCCGGATGGTCTTGCATACGGACCAGCCGTCCATCACCGGCATCATCACGTCCAGCAGCACCAGATCCGGCTTGATGGCCCGGAACTTGCTCAGCCCCTGGGCGCCGTCGGCGGCCACGGTGACGGCGTAGCCCTCCTTTTCCAGGTACATCTGGAGCAGCTCGGCGATGTTGCGGTCGTCCTCCACGATCAGAACAGAGACAGCCATGGCAGATTCCTCCTTTTCTATTTTGTTTCTTTTTCCCTTATTATACCGCAAAACAGGAATTTGGAGTGAACAATTTGTAAAGTCTGGCCCCCGAAATTGTGAACGGAAAGTCGTGCTTGCAAAATGGAATGTTTCGGGGTATGATGAAGCTGCCCAGGGAGAATTTTCCCTGCCGGCAAGTGATTTCTGAAAGGATAATTGTATGATTGAATTGTTGAAAGCCGTCCTCTTCGGCATCGTGGAGGGCGTGACGGAGTGGCTGCCCATTTCCTCCACCGGGCACCTGATTCTTCTGAATGAATTTCTCACCCTGAACGTCTCCGAGGAATTCCAGAGCATGTTCGACGTGGTGATTCAGCTGGGGGCCATTCTGGCGGTGGTGGTGCTGTTCTTCCACAAGCTGAATCCCTTCGCCCCCAGCAAGTCCGCCGGGGAAAAGAAGCAGACCTGGAGCCTGTGGTTCAAGGTGGTGGCGGCCATCATCCCCTCCGGGGTGGTGGGCATCCTCTTTGACGACTGGATGGACGAACACCTGCACAACGGCGTGGTGGTGGCCCTGGCCCTGATCGTCTACGGCGTGGCCTTCCTGCTGGTGGAGGGGAGAAACGAGGGCAAGCACCTGCGCCGGATTGAGGATGTGCACCGGATTGACTACGCCACCGCCCTGAAAATCGGCCTGTTCCAGTGCCTGAGCCTGGTGCCCGGCACCTCCCGGTCCGGCTCCACCATTCTGGGAGCCATTTCCGTGGGGGTCAGCCGCAGCGCCGGCGCGGAGTTCAGCTTCTTCATGGCCATTCCCACCATGCTGGGTGCCTCGGCTATCAAGCTGCTGAAATTTGCGGCCAGCGGGGTCAGCACCAACGCCACGGAGCTGGGGGTGCTGGCGGTGGGCTGCGTGGTGTCCTTCCTGGTGAGCCTGCTGGTGATCAAGGGCCTGATGGAATATGTGCGCAGGCACTCCTTTGCCGCCTTCGGGGTGTACCGGATTGTGCTGGGCGGCATCGTGCTGGTTTATTTCGGCGGAAAAGCCCTTCTGGGTTGATGTTATGGAAACCAAAGACAATATAAGGAGGTACTTATGGAATACACACTGGAAAACGACTATCTGAAGGTCACCGTCACCACCTGGGGCGCCCAGGTGAAGAGCGTGGTGCGCAAGTGTGACGGCGTGGAGCACATCTGGCAGGCGGACCCGGCGGTGTGGGGCTACCACGCCCCCATCCTCTTCCCCCACGCGGGAAAGGTGGTGGACGGGGTCATCGAGGCCAAGGGCAAGACCTATGCCTCCGGCCAGCACGGCTTCGCCCGAGGCATGGAGCACGCCTTTGTGGACCAGACCGCCGACACCATTGTGCTGGAGCTGTGCGCCTGTCCGGAGACCCTGGAGCGGTTTCCCTATGAGTTCCGGCTGGTGTCCACCTTCACCCTGGAGAACGACACCCTCCACCACACCCTGACGGTGGAAAACCTGGACGAGGAGCGGATGCCCTTCGGCATCGGCTACCACCCGGCCTTCGCCGTGCCCTTTGACGATCAGCACCAGGCCACGGACTATGAGCTGCGGTTCTCCCAGATGGAGTCTCCCCTGTGCGTGAACAACCTGCCCCTGGGGCTGATGCACGGGGACTGCTACTACCTGGGCAGCAACATCCAGACCCTGGCCATTGACGACAAGCTCTTCGCCAACGACAGCCACTGCATGGTGAACCTCCAGTCCCAGACCCTGGGCCTGTACGAGAAGGGCACCGGCCGGGGGGTGGTGTGCAACATCGAAGGTTTCCCCTATGTCCTGATCTGGAGCAAGCCGGGAATGCCGAAATTCGTGTGCATCGAGCCTTGGCACAGCCTGCCCAGCCCGGAAAACGGCAGCCGGAGGTGGGAGGAAAAGCCTGCCGCCGCCATTCTGGAGCCGGGGGAGGCCTGGAGCTGCACCCTGAGCACGTCTTTCGTCCGGTAAGGAGGGATTTTCATGGGAATCTGGCTGCTGATCGCCGTGGAAAGTCTGCTGATTCCGGCCATTATGGTGGGCATCGGCTGGCTGTTCCGGAAGCGGCCTCCCAGGAACATCAATCCCATCTATGGATACCGCACCGCCATGTCCATGAAGAACCAGGACACCTGGGACTTTGCCCACCGGACTTGTGCTGAAATCTGGATTCGCTGGGGATTGGTCCTGCTGATCGTCTCTGCGGTGGCGCTGGCGGCTGTCATCCCCCTGGGACAGGAGCGGGGAGTGTGGGCGGGCACCTGGATTTGCCTGCTTCAGCTGATTCCACTGCTTGGCTCCATTGTACCCGTGGAGCGGGCGCTGAAGAAAACCTTTGACCAGGATGGGAACCGGCGGGAGGAAACCCCATGAAGCACCGCCGGTTCTTCGCCGCCCTGGGGTCCGGGGCCGCCGTGATGCTGCTCCTGCCCTGGATGGCCGTCCATTTCGTGAAGGGGGACGCCGGTATGGCGGTATGCTTTCTCCTGTTTTTCGGCGTCAACCCCCTGTTTTCCCTGGCCATGGGGGTTTATGCCGGAAAAGGAAGAAAAAAACGGTGGAGCCTTCCCCTTGTGACGGCGGCGGTGGCCGGTGCCTGGATATTGTTCAGTCCTTATGAACCGGCGTTTCTGCTTTACGCCGCCGGGTATCTGATTCTGGGTTTGATTTCCATGGGCGTTACTTGTCTGATCACCGGAAAAACGAAAACATAACGGTACAGGCAGAGGAGTTTCCTCCGCCTGTACTTGTGAAAATCTGCGGAAAAAGAGGAGAGAAATATGTATCTGCTGCTTCTGGCCCTGATTTATCTGGCCTTCATCAGCCTGGGACTGCCGGACTCCCTGCTGGGTGCCGGCTGGCCTGCCATGCAGGAAACCATGGGGGTTCCCATCTCCTACATGGGCTTCATTTCCATGATTATCAGCGGCGGCACCATCTGCTCCAGCCTGCTCTCCGAGCGGCTGACCAAGCGCTTCGGCACCAAATATGTCACCGTATTCAGCGTGTTTTTAACGGCGGTGTCCCTGTTCGGCTTCTCCACGGCGGACCGGTTCTGGATGCTCTGCCTGTGGGCCATTCCCTACGGTTTGGGTGCCGGAGCTATTGACGCCGCCCTGAATAACTATGTGGCCCTGCACTACAACTCCCGGCACATGAGCTGGCTCCACTGCTTCTGGGGGGTGGGCACCATTGTCAGCCCCTATGTGATGAGCTGGGCCCTGACCCACAGCCTGTGGCAGAACGGCTACCGGATGGTATCCGGCATCCAGTTCGCCATTGCCCTGGTGCTGCTGCTGACCCTGCCGGTGTGGAAGGTGAACCAGACCAAGCAGGAGGAAGCCTCCGGCGGTGCACTGCTGGGTCTCTCCGGAGCGCTGAAAATCCGGGGTGTGTCCAGTCTGCTGCTGGGCTTTCTGGGCTACTGCGCCGCAGAAGCCACCGCCATGCTCTGGGCCAGCAGCTATCTGGTGGAGGCAAAGGGAATTTCAAAAGAAATTGCCGCCGCCTTCGGCTCCCTGTTCTTCATCGGCATCACCGCCGGGCGGTTCTTCTCCGGCCTGATTTCGGAGCGGCTGGGGGACCGGAAGATGATCCGGCTGGGGTCCGCTGTGATGATTCTGGGCATCGGCTGTATGCTCCTGCCTGTGAAGGGGGACTGGAGCGCCCTGGCGGGACTGGTGATTCTGGGCCTGGGCTGCGCCCCGGTGTACCCCAGCATCATCCACTCCACCCCGGCCAGCTTCGGTGCGAAAAATTCCCAGGCCATCATCGGCATTCAGATGGCCAGCGCCTATACCGGCTCCACCTTCATGCCGCCCCTGTTCGGCCTGCTGGCCCGGTATGTGAGCATTCGGCTGCTGCCGGTGTTCCTGCTGGTGTTCACTGCCCTGATGATTGCCATGGTCAGCCGGTCCTTCCGGCAGGTGGGCAGAGCCGGGTGATCTGACCAGCCAGCCGGAAAACAGAAAAATCCCCGCCGTCAGGCGGGGATTTTCGCATCTCTTAGCCAAAGACGCTGAGCAGGAAGCCTGCGGCAATGGCGGAGCCGATGACACCGGCCACGTTGGGGCCCATGGCGTGCATCAGCAGGAAGTTGGAGGGGTTGTTCTTCTGGCCTTCCACGTTGGAAACACGGGCAGCCATGGGAACGGCGGATCAGAGGATTGACCTTGCCGCCGGTGAGCTTGCACATCACGTTGCCGCCCAGCAGACCGCCGGCAGTGGACAGGCCGAAGGCGATAACGCCCAGCAGGACGATCTTCAGGGTGCTGGCGGTGAGGAAGGTGGAACCCACCATGGTGGCGCCCACGGAGGTGGACAGCAGAATGGTGACGATGTTCATCAGCGCATTCTGAGCGGTGTCGCTGAGCCGGTCGGTGCAGCCGGTCTCCTTGAACAGGTTGCCCAGCATCAGGCAGCCGATCAGAGGAGCGGTGTCAGGCAGCAGCAGGGCCACAAAGATGACAACCAGGATGGGGAAGATGATCTTCTCGGTCTTGGAAACCACACGGGTCTGAACCATCTTGATCTTCCGATCCTTGGCGCTGGTCAGCAGGTTCATAATGGGAGGCTGAATCAGGGGGATCAGAGCCATGTAGGAGTAAGCGGCCACGGCGATGGCGCCCAGCAGGTGGGGAGCCAGACGGGTGGTCAGGAAGATAGCGGTGGGACCGTCAGCGCCGCCGATGATGCCGATGGAGGCAGCCTCAGGGCCGGTGAAGCCCAGAGGAATGGCGAAGAAGAAGGCCATAAACACGCCCAGCTGAGCAGCAGCGCCCAGCAGCAGGCTCTTGGGGTTACTAAGCAGAGGGCCAAAGTCAGTCATGGCGCCCACGCCCATGAAGATCAGGCAGGGGTACAGGCTGGTCTTGACGCCGATGTAGAAGATGTCCAGCAGGCCGCCCTCCCGCATCACTTCACCAAAGCTGTGATAAGCGGGGCTGGAGGGATCCATGAAGGCATCCCACAGCTCCTGGTGGTACAGACCGCCCAGGGGCAGGTTGGAGAGCAGACAGCCGAAGGCGATGCCCACCAGCAGCAGGGGCTCGAACTTCTTCACGATGCCCAGATACAGCAGCACACAGGCGATGACCAGCATCACCAGGTTCTGCCAGCCGCTGCCGGCAAAGTTGGCAAAGATGGCGTTGAAGCCGGAGCTTTGCCACAGGTTCAACAGTATTTCACCAATATCAATCATGGGGAATCCTCCTTAGCCGAGGACGACCATGGTAGCACCGGTATCCACGGTGGAGCCCTTGGTCACCAGAACCTGAGCAACGGTGCCGGCTCTGGGAGCCATAATCTCGTTCTCCATCTTCATGGCCTCCAGGACCAGCAGGACCTCGCCTTCCTTCACAGCCTGACCCACGGTGACGTTCACCTTCAGGATGTTGCCGGGCATGGGGGCGGTGACGGCCTCACCGGCCACGGGAGCCGGAGCAGCGGGGGCGGCAGGAGCCGCAGGGGCGGGGGCAGCCACAGGGGCAGGGGCAGCCGCAGGAGCGGGAGCCGGGGCAGGAGCAGCCACGGGAGCGGGAGCAGCAGCCACAGCCGTGCCGCCGATGACCACCATGGCAGCGCCGGTGTCCACGGTGGAGCCCTTGGTCACAGGCACGGCGGTGACGGTGCCGGCGCAGGGGGCGTAGATTTCATTTTCCATCTTCATGGCTTCCAGAACCACCAGCAGGTCGCCTTCCTTCACGGTCTGGCCCACGGTGACGTTCACCTTCAGGATGTTGCCGGGCATGGGAGCGGCCACGGTGGTGCCGCCGGTGACAACGGGACCGGCAGGGGCGGCGGCGGGAGCAGCCACGGGAGCGGGTGCGGGAGCCGCTGCGGGAGCCGCCGCAGGAGCGGCAGCGGGGGCAACGGCGGCGTACTCATCCAGCAGCATGGCCTTGCCGGCTTCGACCTCCACCTCATAGGTGCGGCCGTTCAGGGTCACTTTGTATTTCATGGTTTACTTGACCTCCTTGATGGAAATGAAGCGCAGCTCGTTCAGGGGTTTGCCCATCTTGTTAGCTACGATGGCCATAATCATGGCAGCAATTTTGGGATTGGTGTCATACAGCTTCAGCTGACCGGCAGTACCGGGAGCCAGAGGCGCCTGGACAGGGGCAGCAGGAGCAGCCGGCGCTGCGGGGGCAGCGGGAGCGGCGGGCTTTTCAGCCGCCTTGGGCTGGGGGTTCTTGCTCCGGGCAATGAAGAACTTGCCCAGCAGCACCACCACTGCCATCAGCAGGATCAGGCCGAAGAACACCACGACGTAGCCCAGAATCGCCACGATGGCGGCGTCCAGGATGCCGATATTCTCCAGAGAGGAAGTTAACAGCATGGTGTTACCTCCTTAGCACTCCACGATGGAGTAGGTAGCCACATTCTCCTCCTTGGCCTTGCGCTCGGTGAGGAACTTCTCGGCCAGGTTGGGGAAGGCGATGTAGCTGAGCACATCCTCGTCGGTCTTGGCCAGGTCGCCCAGCTTCTCCCGGGTCTTGTCCACCACGGGCTCCAGGGTGTCGGCGTAGCGGCCGGTGAGGGGCTTCTCGTCGCCCAGGATCATCTTCTGAATCTCGGGGTCAATGGGAGCGGGGGTACGGCCGTACTCGCCCCGGCAGTAAGCCTTGATTTCCTTGGAGACGGACTTGTAGCGCTTGCCGTCCAGCACGTTCCGCACGGCCTGCACGCCCACCATCTGGGAAGTGGGGGTAACCAGGGGAGGATAGCCCATGTCCTTGCGGACCTTGGGGGTCTCGATCAGAGCCTCGTCGAAGCGGTCCAGAGCGTTCATCTGCTTCAGCTGGCTGAGCAGGTTGGACAGCATGCCGCCGGGGATCTGGTAGGTCAGGCACTGGGTGTCGGTGGCCATGGACTTGGGCATCATGGTGCCGTCGGCGATGAAGCCGTCCCGGACGGTCTTGAAGTAGTCGGCCATCTTCTTGGTCATGTTGTCGTCCAGATCCACCTCGTAGCCCAGCTGACGCAGGGCGTAGGCCAGGGTCTCGGTGGCGGGCTGAGAGGTGCCGCCGGAGAAGGGGGAGATGGCGGTGTCGATGATGTCCACGCCGGCTTCCACAGCCTTCAGGTAGGTCATGAAGGCCAGGCCCGTGGTGGAGTGGGTGTGCAGGTCAATGGGCAGGTCGGGGGTGGCGTCCTTGATGGCGGAAACCAGGTCGTAGGCTTCCTTGGGGCCCATGATGCCGGCCATGTCCTTGATGCAGATGGTGGCGGCGCCCATTTCCTTCAGTTCCTTCACCATTTCCACATACTTCTTGTGGGTGTGGACGGGAGAGGTGGTGTAGGAGATGGTGCCGGAGGCGATGGCGCCGGCCTTGACGGTGGCTTCCATGGCGACCTTCAGGTTGTTGGTGTCGTTCAGAGCATCGAAAATCCGGATGATGTCGATGCCGTTCTCCACGGCCTTCTGGACGAAGAGCTTGACGAAATCATCGGGATAGTGGGAATAACCCAGCACGTTCTGGCCCCGGAGCAGCATCTGCAGCTTGGTGTTGGGAACCTTGGCGCGGATCTTGCGCAGCCGCTCCCAGGGGTCTTCGTTCAGGTAGCGCAGGCAGACGTCGAAGGTGGCGCCGCCCCAGCACTCGATGGCGTAGTAGCCCACCTTGTCGATGGTCTCCAGCATGGGCTCGAACTTGTCGTAGGGCAGTCGGGTCGCGATGAGAGACTGGTTCGCATCACGCAGAACAGTCTCCACAAACTGAACTTTTTGAGCCATTTTGTAGGTACCTCCGTAGATTGAATTGTATGTCATTTTGCACCAAGAGCCGGAGGTTTCCCCCCGGCTTATGGCAATAAAATGGTTAAGTTATTACACCTTGGGGCCGGCGGCAACCAGGGCCTTGCCGGCGTCGTTGCCGGTGTACTTGACGAAGTTCTTCACGAACCGGGCAGCCAGGTCCTTGGCCTTGGCGTCCCATTCGGCGGGATCGGCGTAAGTATTCCGGGGATCCAGAATGTTGGTGTCCACGCCGGGCAGTTCGGTGGGAACGGCCAGGTTGAAGTAGGGGATGGTCTTGGTCTCGGCCTTCAGGATGGAGCCGTCCAGGATGGCGTCGATGATGCCCCGGGTGTCCTTGATGGAGATCCGCTTGCCGGTGCCGTTCCAGCCGGTGTTGACCAGGTAAGCCTTGGCGCCGGACTTCTGCATCTTCTTCACCAGCTCCTCACCGTACTTGGTGGGGTGCAGCTCCAGGAAGGCCTGGCCGAAGCAGGCGGAGAAGGTG
>CASFNR010000041.1 GCA_949296115.1 uncultured Eubacteriales bacterium
CTCCTTCCTCTAAGTTAATCATAGGTGGTCAAATCCGATCCTGCCAGCCAGCCCCAGGCGAAGCCCTTGTAGATCTTGACCCAATCTGCCAGAGAGTCAATGGCCACACCGCCAACATTGTGGTAAACCAGCCCGTTGCCTACATAGATTCCCACATGGCCATACTGAGACCCGGAGTAGCCATAGACAGCTGCACCGGGGGGAATGGCGTTCCAGTCATCGCTGACCCCATATTTCACACCGGAGTGATAGGCGCAGCAGGAACTGTCAATGGGCAGACCGGCCTTGGCATACACATAAGCGGCCCACTGCTGGCAGTAGCCTTTGTTGGCGGGGATGCCGTAGGATGCAGAATTCATGGCAATGGTAATGACATCCATCTGCTCCTGGGTCAGATTACCTTCCGCTGCGATGCCCAGGGTCATTTTGTTGTAGTAATACTCACAGTAGCTGGCCCGGAGGGCTTTTGCCCGTTCACTCTGGTCTGCCGGATTTTCAAAGCGGATCATGACAATATCCGATGCTTCCCGGACGGAGGAAGCGTTTCGCAGGTCTGCCAGGATGGATCCGCCGTCCAATTCTCTGGCCAGGTATTCCAGCTGGGTAGCCAGACTGCCAATGGAGGTGCCCCGGCCTTTGGCCAGGGTGAGCAGGGCCTGTTTCCGGGAAAAATACGTCCACTGAGCCAGGCCATATCCGGCCTGGTCATTAACGAAGTTCTGATAAGTACCATTGTCCACCGCATTGGTGTAGGACTGGTCGTCATACCCCAGAGGACCTTCAAAACTGTCCTGCAGGTTGGTGGGGCTGAGCCCGGACTCAGCGTAGAGGTTGCCCATAAGACCGGCGGCACCGTAGGCATTGCCCGTCAGGTCCATGAGGAAATTCCAGATTTCCAGCTCGTGGGCAGATGCGGCCACACCGCCGATGTTCACATTCTGGGCAATTTCCACACCCTCGTACAGCTCTGTCCAATCCATGTCGTAGATGAGCTTGCACCAGGCGATGGCTTCCTCGGTCCAGCCCTCCCAGTCATCTCCGCCGCCCCAGTAATCATCTGCATCAAAGATGGCATCAAAGGCGACTGTGGTGACGGTGATGGTCACATCGATATGACCGGGGCAGTACAGCTCCTTTTCCATCTGGATGGTGGGCTGACCGGTAACCGGATCAATGACCACCTTTTGGACAACACGTTCCTTACAGCCTTCGCAGGTGTAGCGGTGCTCCGCAATCTCATAGCTGTGGCTGGCCCGGTACAGGGATACCAGATAGGATTTTACTGCCGGATTTTCTTCCATGTCCAATGCCTGTCCCATGCGGACGGCCATCATGGAAAGCAGTTCCCGGGAGTTGTTGGACTGTCCGGAATACTGCATGGTCACATTGTCGTAGGCGTCGCTGTTTTCATACCGGCTCATGATATTGGCGATCTCCCCATTGAAGCGGGTCATCTCGCTGCGGATTACCTGGGAGTAGGGAGCCAGGTTGATTTTTCCGCTGGTGGACTCTGCGGGAGAGAGAATCAGGCTGGAGCTGGAAGCGGTCATGGTTCCGGCAACGCCAGATAAGATTCCTGCCAGAAGAATCAGCATCAGCACACCCAGACCAAACCATAAGGATGCGGATTTGGCAAAAGCGGCAGCCGCTTTGAAAACGGCTGCCACTTGTTCATTGAGAATTTGCTGCCAGGTCATAAGCCTGCCCAGCGGGGTGTTGGCAAACCAGACCTTTGCCTGGAAGGCTTTGTT
Source organism: uncultured Eubacteriales bacterium (assembly GCA_949296115.1). Taxonomy (GTDB): domain Bacteria; phylum Bacillota; class Clostridia; order Oscillospirales; family Oscillospiraceae; genus Faecousia. The sequence goes on from CASFNR010000041.1 coordinate 1,752, forward strand.
CTGGATTCCAACCTTAACTGCTCCATATGTACTGCGTACCTTCCGATACCCCCGCACTCCGTGATTGACTGCAGAGCGAACGGGCTGGGGTGTGGCGTGGACAACGGTGCGCCCCACCTGATTCACTGCCCGTCTGGCTCCCCGCCGAACCTTCCGCATTTGCTGCTGCTTGGCGATCCGGAATCGGTTGCTTACATCAGCGGTGAAATCCCGGACGGATTCTTTCACAGGATCGGGAGTAACCGCCAGTACGGTTTTCTTCACGGCCCGGTAGGGAAGTTTGGCAGCGCCGGTGATGATGCGGCGGTTTCTTCGGCTGGAAACAAAGTCAATTCCATACCGAAGGCCTTGGGTATCCTTGTTTTCGTCCAGGGGGCGCAGGGCAAAATTCCGCAGGAGCATAGCCCCGCCGACAATCCGCTGCCGTCTCTTTTGCGCCCGGCTGAGTACACTTCCCAGCTTTCCTTCCATATAGGCCAGATCTTCTTTGCCGTGCCGGGCACCGGTCAGGGTGGTAATCCGGGTGCCAATGACCTTTCTCTTGGCTTTCAGCTCCAGAAGTAATTTCCGCTCGACCTGGGTCAGGGCAGGGCCTTTTGCTTCCAGGGCACGGATTTGCTCCTTAACAGCTTTCCCTTGGCGGGTCAGCTGCTGGATTTCCAGATTGAGCTGCTGTGCAGACTGCCCGGCCAGGGTACCGTACTTTTTCTCCAGGCTGCTTCGCTTTTCTTTGAGCATTTGCTGAGACAGCTGATTGACTCTTTTGGGGCTGGAGGGCACCTTCTTCCCATCTGGCCGCAGGGCTTCCATGATCTCCCGGTCCAGGGTGCGTTCATGCCGGAAATGATTGACCTGCTGATTCCGGGGAATTTGTCTGTCCAGGCGGAGGCTTTCCTGGCGCAGCTTGGAAAGGTCGGCACGAAGCTGAGCCTGCTGGACAGATGTGCGCTTGTCGGGCGGCTTACTGGAAAGAGAAGAAAGCGCCTGCTGGGTTTCCAGAATCTGGGATTTCAGTTCCCGGCGGCGACGGATGGCATCATTGCTGTGGGCGGCCAGCTGGGCGCTGGTCACGGTCCGGGATGCCCGATCCAGGGAAGCGGCGGGATTGGAGCGAAGCAAAGCGCTGCCCACACCGGCGGCGGTGGAAACATAGTAAGTTCCTTTGGCGAGACCAATGAGAGCGTCGTTTGCGGTTTTATAGGGGATGCTGCTCAGCTGCCGTCTGGCGGCGGACTCCATAACGTAGCTGACGCCGCCCACAGTTTGGGTGACGGACTTCAGAACATACTGCTGTCTTTCTTCCTCTTGTTTCTCTGCCAGGGCCGCTGCTCTTTGGGCTCGGGTGACACGTTCCTGCTGCCAGCGCAGGTCGTCCTGCGGTGCAGGCTCCGGCTGTCGTACCTGTTTCTGCTGCTTATCCTGTATGGATTCCGATGGGTGTGGGTCTGTCTCCGGCTCCCTGGGTGTTCCGGAGCGGGAGAAACCCTCAGGAGACATATCAATGTGATGGTAATTCGGCCGTTCAAATTGGGCGGACTGTTCCATCCGGTCTTTATAGCGTTGGAAAATCTCCTGCTGCCTGGCTCTTGCGGCTGATGCTGCCTCTGCTTCCCGGCGATGCTGCTCTTCCAGCTGCCGCCGGTAATGCTGGATATCATCTGGGGTGATGGGCTGATCCGGATGGATGCGCATACCGGCATGGGCAGCAGCATCCCGGAGTTCCTGCTGGGGACTGGAATACCTGGGAGGATACCGGGATCTGCGGCGCTTCTTCCTGGCACTTTTGGAGTCCTCTTCCTGGGCAGGAGCTTCTTCTGCTTCCTCTGAAGGTTCTTCCTGGGCTTCTTCCGGAGTTTCTTCTTCCAGTTCTTCTCCAGATTCTTCCTCCGGGGTTTCCTGAAAGGATTCCTCCTCCGGTTCCGGGTGCTCTTTTGAGAACAGGTCTCGGAGTTCGCAGAATTCCCGGTAGCATTGGCCCACGCTCTCCCGGGTTTGCCGGAGGGAGTGCCGCTGTTGGGCATCCAGCCCCCGGACTTCCTCTGCAAACTGGTCGAATAGATTCTGGACTTGCTGGAAGCGCTCCAGAAACCGCTGATGCTGTGCACTGCCTTTTCCGTTCCATTTCTGTAAATCTTGTGCCAGAGCCAGCCAGTCTGAAGAAATCCGCCGGGCGGTTCTCTCGGCAGGCTCCGTTGTAAGAATGGTTTCATTCAATGTCTACACCTCCCAACTGTCTCTCAGATCAGGTGCTTTGTACCGCCTTCTCTGCTTTCTTCCGATCCTCAATGGCTTTGACTTCCGCCAGATTGGTGGTCATGGCTTCGTAGATTTTGGAGTTCTTATCCACCTCGTTGATGAAGGGGACGATATGAACACCATCATAAATCAGGCCCTGGCCGGGAGGTGCATTGGTGATGTACGTCATCTCAGAGGGGGAGATGGGCAGGATGCTTGCCAGGGCAGCCTGGTCATCTGCGGACTGGGACAGCATCTGGACAAACTCGCAGTTGGCAATCATGGTTCTGGCCGTCTCATTCTTGAGTATATCGGTGACATTCTGGGTAATACCGGTGGGGATGCCGCCGTACTTTCTGGCCCGCTTGTACAGATTCCGCAGGAACTCCGTACTGTAGCTGCTCTTAAAGAGCAGATACACTTCGTCAATGTAGAACCATACATTCCGCCCCTCTTTCCGCCCGGACACCATCCGGTTCCAGATGTTGTCCAGCACCACCAGCTGACCGAAACTCTTCATGGTGTTGCTGATTTCCGAAATGTCGTACACTACAAACCGTTTGGTATACTCCACATTGGTTTTCTGAGCAAAGAAGTCCAGGGAACCCACCGCATAGATTTCCAGGGCATCTGCCAGCTGCATGGCTTCATACCCCGGCTGCTCCCGGAGACACTCATAGAAATCCACCAGGGTGGGGACTTTGGACTTGTCGTAAGTTCCGGTGCTTGCATCATAGGAAGCAAAGTAGGGGCCGTAGCAGATTTCCACACATCGGTCAATGACGGAGTGCTGGGTAGGAGACACCGAAAAGGAACCCATAATGGAATCAAAAATGGAAGAGATAAAGTCGCTTTTCTGGGTTACCAGGTCCCGGGTGTCATCGTGGATGGTCAGCTCATTGTCAAAGGGGTTGATGTGTATGCCGCTGCCCGGTGCAATTTTGATGACCTCGCCGCCCAGCAGTTCCGCCATGCGGTAATACTCACCTTCGGGATCGATGACAATGATCACATCCTTGCTGGACAGGAAGACATGGAGAATTTCCAGCTTGGCGGCAAGGGATTTGCCGCTGCCGGGAGAACCCAGAATCAGGCCGTTGCCGTTTTTGCGCAGCCGCCGGTCCAGGATGATCAGATGACGGGAGATGGCGTTGATGCCGTAGTACATACCGCCGCTGCGGTCAAACAGCTCCTGATTGACAAAAGGCATGAACACGGCGGCAGATTCGGTGGTCAGTGTGCGCCAGATCTCCAGCTTGTTGGTACACAGGGGGAGGCAAGCGTTCAGACCGTTTTCCTGCTGCCAGGTCAGAGGCTGGATATTTACCAGTCTGCCTGCGCCAATGTCCTGGATGGCTTTGGTATCCAGATCCAGTTGTTTTTTTGAGTCGGCAAAGTGGACGATTACCATGTTCATAAAGAACATTTTCTGGTTCCGGGCGGTGAGATCTTCCAGCAGGGCATTGGCTTCCTCCACAGCACTTTTCAGGTCCGGGTTGATCAGATCCACGGAATAGCCGGACTTGCTGGCCTGCTTCTGTTTGTCGATCATGTTGGCATTCACGTTGATGATGTCGTTCTTCACCATCTTGATGGCGGAATCCATATCGATGGGCCTGTAAGTAAGGGTGGTCACCATCTTGCAGTCCGCATCGGTAATCTCCCGCAGAAGGTCATCCTGCACCTGCTGGGGAAAGGTTTTCAGGAACAGAGCACGGAAGTATACGGAGCCAACCATACCGTAGTCGGACTGGATAGTGAACGATGGCGGGGCAATCACATCCTTGGTAGACAGCCCCATCCGCTGCATGATCTCAAAACGGAACTTCTCCTTGTCAAAGACCAGCTTTCCATCTCGGTCATAGTGCATGCTGTTTCCAAACAGACCCACGGAATTGGGATTGTAGATGTCGTGGAGCAGCTCCAGACGTCTTGCCGAGGACAGGGGTGTGGCAACCGCGCCGCCGATTCTTTTGAAGTTCCGTACAATATCCCCATCCAGCCGATTGAACAGGGACAGGGCCTGCTCGTAGCTGGAAGCTCTGGCGGAGACGGTTGCGTAGCGGTTTTTGACCCGCAGATGGTTGACTTCCCGGATGTGTTTGCGGATGGTATTGTTGTACTCTTCCCGCATGGCATCCCTTTCATCCATTTCCATTTTCATCAGGGTGTTGGCTTCCAATTCCACCACGTTCATGGCCTGCTGGATGGTCATAATCTGATATACCATTCCGGAGTCGAAAGAATTGTGAAAATCGGAGTAGTTCCGGTAGATTTCATCCTGGGCCTCATCTTTTGCTGCCTTATAGTTGATGTCCTCCAGAATATAGGTTTTGGTGAACACACCGTCTGCGGTTTCGATGATGCCGGAATCCGGATAGACCCGGGAATAGGGAATGGTTTCCTGGACGGTCCGGGGGATTACCAGTTTTTTGGCTTTCTTCCGCAGCGCCCGGTCGGAGCGGATTCTTGCCTTTTCGGCTCTGCGTTCCGCCCGGAGCTGTTTCTTGGTTTTCGGTGCCGGAGCGGCTCCCTGCTTCTGCTTGGCAAGGGTGTCCACCACGGCGCTTAACTGGTCTTGCTCCGAAGCGATTTCCGGAGCGGTTTTCTTCTTACGCATATAACCTCCTAACGGACTGCCTCCTTGGAAATGCGGTACTTGGGCTTTTTCTTATGCTGGTTCGTCTCGGTGCTTGACGCAGCCAGAACGGCCAGGATCTCTGTCTGACGGTTCCGGATTTTGTATTTCCGGTGGGCCGGTGCCAGTACCGTGGTGATGAAGATGGAGCGGATGAACTTTTCTGTGTGCATCCCATAGGGCTTGTACCAGCCAATCAACCAGCACAGCGCTGCCGGAAACAGCACCAGAAATCCGGCAATGTCTCCCCCCAGAATGGGAGTCAGGCCGCTGTAAATCCCCCAGCAGACCGGGGCAACTGCCAGAACGCACAGGGACTGCCGAAGGGTAAAGGGGCCTACAAACTTTGCTTCATAGCTGCCCACATCCTTGTTAAGTGGTACTTTTATCATCTGTCTGCCTCCAATTTGGTGTATGTTTTTCCTGCGCCACATCATAGCTGGGACCGCCCCCGGCGGCGCATCGGGAGAAGTTGGGGTGGGATTTCAGGTCGTATTTTCTGGCAAAGAACGGGTCCAGGCCCCGGAGAAAGTAAATGCAGTGCTTGTTGTCCATGGTGCGAAGCTCATCCGGAGTCATCAGCTCCCGGCCTGTTTTGTTGTAGCTGACTGAGCTTCCGCCGGATCTTCCGAAGCTGCGGCTGCTGGACATGGTGTGGATGGTTTCTTTGCCCAGGGATTTGGATATGAACTCCAAAGTGGTGCTGTCCTGACAGCCGAGAAACAGCAGGCTGTCGCAGTTGGCAATCAGAACATCCCACTCGTCTTTGTACAAAGACTTGATCTGGCTCAGCGCCTGCAAAACAATGCTGCAGGAGATTTCGTATTTGCGCATGGTGGCCAGCTTCTGGCAGAAATTGGGAATGGTGCCAATGTTCGCAAACTCGTCGAGCATAAAGCGCACCGGATATTTCAGCCGCTTTCCGGGACATTTCGTCTCTGCGTGATGATACAGCACCTCAAACAGCTGGGTGTACATCATGGAAACCAGGAAATTGAAGGTGGTATTGCCGGTGGGGGTGATGCAGAACAGCGCCACCTTTTTGTCTCCAATGCTGCCCAGATCCAGGGTGTCGGTGCTGGTCAGAGCCTGGACGGCATCCAGGTTGAACATCTGAAGCCGGGTCTGGCAGGAGATCAGGATGGACTGGGCGGTTTTGCCGCCCCCCGCAGACTTGTACACCGCATAGCTGGTGACGGCGATATGATCGGGGTTGGCCTTGGCAAAGGCCTCAAACACCTTATCCAGTGTGGAGGTTTCACCTTCCTCTGCCGCGGCCTGCCGCAGAAAATACATCACAGCGGCAAAGTTATGGATTGCTTTGCCTTGGGTTAAAACATAAAAACAGATGGCCGTCAGCAGGGCTGTCTCTGCCTATAGTGATAGGTAATCCTTTGAAGTAATCGCCGGATTTTCCCCCACTCCACACCGGACATGCGACTTTCACCGCATCCGGCGTTCCATCGATTGTGTTATCAGGCATTTAATCAATCACCAATAGAAAGTTGTTTAGATTGCCGCCAGTTTTGCGGCAGTGCGCAGGCTGTTGATTTTGGTCAGTTGTTTTCTCGTAACAGTCAGTTGTTTGCAGATGCTCTTGAGAGCGGCGGCGTCCCGGTCGGTCAGCAAGGGCAGATACCGCCTGTGGAGCAACACCAGATTGCTGTATCGCTCCTGGCCGCCTTGCTCCTTTGGAACCTTCATGTGACACACGATGCTGTCCGGCTGCAAGAACCATTCGCCGCTGACAGCACACTTGCCCTTTTGGGCAGACAGCAGGGAGAGCCTACAATCGGCGTATTCCAGGCTGTGGCCCTCTGGCGGATGTTCCCGCAGATACGCAAACAGGGTCGTATCCATCTCCAGATTATCGTGTATCTTTTTCCGTCCCGCCGGAGAGAAGCAGCTGACGGCGGCGCTGATTCCAATTGCGGTTTTATACCTGATGAACGCAATGGGGTAGATTGGCCGGTTGATACCGGACACATACCGCACCATTTGAGAAGCGCCGAAACGCTCCTTTTCGCTGTCCGTCATAGCGCCGCCCTCCCGGACGAGCTGACAGCCGGTTTCCGTGTTCAGACGGTTGGTCAGCACTGTCATAACTCTGCGGTGGATTTTCCGGCAGTCCAGACTGATACAGGTAGCAATCCTGTAGTAGTTCTGGATGCCCAACACCATTTCGTCAAACAGGCCGATTTCGTCCGGCTGTGTCCGCCCTTGGGCTGGGTTTGCAATACGCTTTGCCTGCTCCACGAGCTTGCTTTCTTCCAACTGTAGCTTTTTGTCACAGATGTGGGACTTCACGACATATTTTCCACCTTTGCGGTACACCATGATTTTAAAGCCAAGAAACTCGGAGTATCGCTTTCGGACATTGACAATGCGTGTTTTCTCTGGGGAGACCTCCAGTTTCAACCGTTCGGTAATCCACCTTGTGACAGCTTCCATAGTCTTCTCTGCGTCCTCTCGGTTCCGGCAGAAGATACGGAAGTCATCCGCATAGCGCACAATGAACATTTCTTTGAGATTGCTGTTCCGCATTTTCCGGTAGCCCTTGCTCTTGTCAAAGACCTCAGAGGTGCGGATGGTGCGCCATGTTCCGTAGCGGTTTGCCACAGGGTGTTCCGTCCATTGGCTGTCGATCCAGTGATCCAGCTCATTGAGCACCACATTGGCCAACAGCGGGGAGATAATCCCGCCCTGGGGCGTTCCCTTTGCCGGGTAGACGGTGCTGTCGTCCGGCATACGGATAGGAGCCTTCAGGATACGCTTGAGGACAAACAGAAGCTGTTTATCCTGGATGCCCAGCGTCCAGAGCTGCTTGATAAGTTTGCTGTGGTTCACGTTGTCAAAGAATCCTTTGATGTCGAACTCCAAAACATAGTGTAAATGCGCCCGTTGCAGCAGGGAGTAAGTACGGGAAATTGCGTGCTCCACTGACCGATTCGGGCGGAACCCATAGCTGTTGTTACTGAACTTTGCCTCACAGATGGGTTCCAGGATTTGTTTGATGCATTGCTGCACCAATCTGTCCCAGATGCAGGGAATACCCAGCGGCCTGGTTTTGCCGTTTGGCTTTGGAATGTCCTTCCGGCGCACTGGTTTGGGACGGTAGCCGTGTTCACTGCCTGTGACGATTTTTCTGACCTTACTGATGACCTCAGCCGGTGGAAGCCGTCCAATGTCACCGATATTCTGCTTGTCTGTTCCTGCTGTGTAGCTGCCTGTGTTGGTCTTGATATTTCTGTAGGCCAGCATGATGTTGTCCGGGCTTAATGCCAGTTCCATCAGGCCGGTGAAAGTTTCTCCGGCTTTGCTTTTGGCGTACAGTTCGTCAAATGTCCGCTGCATACCGTAATACTCGGCGTGCCGCTGAGCGTCCATACACAGGACTTTTTTCCTTTCTTTTGGCATAAGGCATCACCTCCCGTTTGGAAAAGTGACCCTTTTGGTCTTACTCGAATCCTTATGATTGGATTGAATAATGCCTGTTTCCACAATTCGACTTGTGACCATTCCTCCATCCCCATTACAGGGACTTCTTCGGTTCGATCACTACTTTTCAGCAGCGGTTCACCCGCTTATTGTTCTTCGCCGGGTTCTTCCTTGCGAAAGCCGCTGCCTTTCCTCGTTCCGGTAATTCTATCTGTGCATGGATACCTTTAGGTTTCCGCTATGAGCCTGCCGGCTGGGATGTGCCTGTAACACAACATGGTCGTTCGTAGGGCAAATTTCTACTAAACCACACCGGCTGCGCTTGAACGCACCCATACATTTCTATATGGTCTTCTTATAGACCCGTACATTCGCGGATTCGTCAGTTCGCCCGCTACGGCGAACATTCTAACCATTGGTATTTTGTAGACCCTTGGCCTATAGGCAACACAGTCTGCCTCCAGACCGCTTTCGGCCACCGTTGGCGGCGGCTACGGTTGCTCTCAGCCGTTGTCGTGGGGCTTCGTACACCAGCTTTGCAGCCGATGCACGCCCACCGAGGGCAGGCGTTTCAGGGCGTTACCCCGTCATTCCACCTGTCGAATTACCAGTTATCCAAACAACTGTATTTTGTTGTTTGTCCGCTGACTTCTTACCGTCAGCGAACGAGTCGCACTCTCCCAGAAGGGGTCGGAGGAGCGGCTTCCCGCCGGGGTGGTGTTTTTAATCAGGGCATCCACCATGACCAGCACATCTTCCTGCTTGTGGATATAGGAGAAGGGGTTGTAGGCGTCGGAGTGCTCCATCTGTACCAGATTAAATACCCGTATCTCATAGCCCTCCGCTTCCAGAAACGCACCCATGGTTTCCAGCAGTTCCCCGGAGGGGTCGGTGACCACAAAGGAGCAGTTTGCCTGCAACAGGTTGGGCATAACGAAGAAACGGCTTTTGCCGGTGCCGGAGCCGCCGATGACCATTACATTGTTGTTGCGCAGGGTTTTCCGGGTGTCCATGCTCAGATAAAGCTGCTGGGCGAAAATCATGTTCAGGCTGCCGGTGCCAAGCAGGGGCGTGGAAACATATCGTTTCTGATAATCGTTCAGGTTCTCATTCCATCTGGCGGAGCCATTTTCAATGGCGGGCCGGAGGTCCCGGCGGCGCAGATATTCCGTCTGGATCATCAGCGGGGCAATCAGCCCGATCAGCAGCCCGTAGACAAGATACTTGGCATCCATTGGTAAAAACTGGAAAGGGCGATAAACCAAGTGGTTGACTGCTTCCAGAGCAAGGGAAGCACTGGACAGATCCGGGGATGCTTGGCTGAGATACCCCCAGTGGCAGAAGAACAAAACAATCAGGGCATAACTGCCGATACCAAAATAGAGATACCGCCGTTTCAAACGGTTTCGTTCAAATGGTTTGCTCATAGGACATACCTCACGCCGACCCCACCAGTTCCTTGGCCAGGGGCAGGCTCTTGAACATGAGCATCACTGCCGAAGCGTAGAAGGCCAGGTATTTTCCTGCCAGGGTAATCATATTGGTGCTGTCCGAAATGACCACGGCGGCATACAGACGGGAGAACACAATGGCGATGACCAGGATCAAGGCTCCCTGCAGGCAGGAGGCCAGGAAGTTTTTCAGGAACCGCCAGCCCGAGCCGTGGAGACCGGAATGGAAGAAGTCGGAAAGGGCAATGGGAGCCAAAGATGCCCGGGCATAAATTTCCACCACCCGGGAGTAGCAGATAATGGAGATGGCCAGCCGCATGAGAAACGACAGCGCCCAGGGGATGATGAGATAGAGCATGAGCAGGAGCTGACCGAAGATCTTGAAGATCCCGGTAAAGTTGGCGGATGCCAGGAAGTCCTGAATCAGCCCATTTGCGTCAATGGTGACTTCGCTCATATCCGTTCCGCTGATTTGGCTGACCTTGGCTGTCACGGCAAGACCAATGCCAAACAGGGTTTCCAGAATTTCAAATCCATGCTCCATAAGGAACTTGGCAGCCAGCACCATGGCCAGCTGCCGGAAGAACTGCTCCCAGGTGAAGGTTTCGCTGGACAGCTTGTCCACCAGAGCAATCATGAAGTAAATGAACATCATCATTACCCCGATGGGCATGATGGAGTTGTATAGCGACCGGACGGCGCTGTAGACACCGCTGTAAGCGCCGCCCGAGGAAAACAGGTTAATGGCAAGGGTTTCATAGATGGAATCAAAGAGATCTGCTCCGCAGATTTGGTTGAGCATACTCTCCAAAATACCTTCCACAAGGTGCCTCCTTTCAAAGCAGGGGGCGCAAAGTGCGCCCCCTCAGAAGTGGTGTGTCAGCCGATAATTCCCGCCATTTCCAGCAACGGTCGGAAGCCCACCAGTGCGCCGCCGATGACAATCAGCCGGACGGCCCGGCTCTGGGCGTCGGCGTTTTCATCTTTGTAGGCCAGCAGCAGGCTCAGAATGCCGCCGATGATCAGTACAGCGCCGATGTAGAATGCAATCTGGATGATGATGTCGGCGACGCCGCCGAAGAGCATATCCAGATCCATATTGGCGTTGATGGTGGTCAGAACAACGGGATTGACTCCCGTTTTCCGAAAGGCTGTATTTACTTGCTGGAATAATGTCAGGCTGACGGAGTTGAAGAATTGGAACATGTCTGCCTCCTGAGAAAAAGGGATATGAAAAAAGCAGACACGGTTCAAATTACCGTATCTGCCTGAAACTGTTCGGTGCCGCAGGAAGAGATGAGGGTATCGTTCCAGTCCTTTCCCACAGGGGGAAATTGGGTGGAGACGTGAAAGCCTTTCTCCTGTAAATCCGA
>CASFNR010000042.1 GCA_949296115.1 uncultured Eubacteriales bacterium
GCCGTAGTGCTGGTACAGGTAGTAGAAGTCGTAGGACTGCATGGGCATGTAGTTGAACTCCAGGAAGGACAGGCCCTTCTCCATCCGCTGCTTGAAGCACTCCGCCCGGAGCATATTGTTCACAGAGAAGCAGCCGCCGATGTCCCGGATAAAGTCAATATAGTTCAGCTTCAGCAGCCAGTCGGCGTTATTGACCATCAGGGCCTTGCCCTCGCCGAACTCAATAAACCGCTCCATCTGCTTCTTGAAGCACTCGCAGTTGTGCTGGATGGTCTCCTGGGTCATCATGGAACGCATATCCGTCCGGCCGGAGGGGTCGCCGATCATGGCAGTGCCGCCGCCGATTAAGGCGATGGGCCGGTTGCCCGCCATCTGCAGCCGCTTCATCAGGCACAGGGCCATGAAATGGCCCACATGAAGGGAGTCGGCGGTGGGGTCAAAGCCGATATAGAAGGTGGCCTTGCCGTTGTCGATCATCTCCCGGATTTCCGCTTCGTCGGTCACCTGGGCAATCAGGCCCCGGGCAACCAGTTCGTCATACACTTTCATGGTTTTCTTCTTCCTTTCCATTGTTCACCGCGCCGCCGCAAATCACCTGGATAAGTGCGTCACGCAGAATATTCACGTTGGTTACCTCCAGAATGGTGTCCCGCCAGGTGTGAATCCGGCTGAGATACCACCCTAGTTTTCCCCTGCGCAGAGCGCAGATTCCGACGCCATAGGGAAAGCCCATCTGGTCGGAGGGGTAAAAAGCAAAGCCCTTCTTCCGGAGGCTGAGATTCTTCTCCCCGTAGGGACCGCACACAGCCTCCAGCCGGGCCCTCTTCTCCCGGTCCTTCCTGGTTCTTCGGGAAGGGAACAGCATCAGTTCATCCCCGTCACCCACGCAGTCCAGGTTCAGCACCAGCTGATGCCTGATTTCCTCCTTATGCCGCTTGCGGTAGCCGGCAGAACCGATGAGCCCCGCCTCCTCCAGATCAAACAGTACAAAGCAGACCTTGTCCCGCTGTTCCCGGGGCAGTGCCCGGGCCATTTCCAGCACCGTCACCACTCCCGAGGTGTTGTCGTTGGCGTTGGTGCGGTTGGCCGGGCCGACATAAACCATCAGCAAAACCACCCAGGAAATCAGCGAGCCCAGCCAAAACCCGGCAGACCCATCCCGGAGAATCACTCCCACCAGAATTCCCGGCACCAGAGCAGCGAGAAAAATAACGGCAGTCAGCACAATCTGCCACAGGATGTACAGCAGCAGATTGCAGGGAGTAATCAGGTTCGGCACCGGCAGTACGGCACAGGTATCATAGTGGGCTGTCACCAGATATTGGGCCGTCTCCGGATTTCCAAGCACCAGGTTTCGTCCGCCGAGACTGGCCTTCTCTTCCCGACAGGCATACCCTAGGCGCCCGGCGTAATCCTGCAGGGCACTGCGGAAGGCTTTCTTCTGTTTTCCCGATTTTCGCACCGGGAATTGGGTCAATACGTCCATGGGCTGCATCAGCATCCTTTTTCCTCCTTCCCATGGGATGCAAAAACGCCCTCTGTCCAAAACGGACAGAGGGCGCAGCAAGTACGCGGTACCACCTCTGATTCAGCGCCGCCTCACGGTCAGCACCCTCCAGACGTCCAGCAACGTCCTGCGCTTTATCGGGCGCACCCGTCCTGCCCTACTCATCCTTCAGGCCGGCCACTCCAGGAGGTATTTCGGCGGATTCCCCCGCTGCCTCGCACCAACCGGCAGCTCTCTGGCGGGAAATGGAACGCTTACTTCTTCCCATCACCGTGTTACGAGGCTAATCGTAGCAAAAAACAGGGAACTTGTCAAGAAGAAAATGCGGTTCAGCGGCGGAGCATTTCCTCCGCGCTCTTCAGCGTAGTCTCGGTAATGTTGGCGCCGCCGATAATCCGGGCCAGCTCCCGCTTTCTCCCCTCCAGGTCCAGGGGGGTCACGGAGGTGTAGGTCCGTCCCTCCCGCTCAGATTTGGCAATCAGCAGATGGGTGTCCGCCAGAGCCGCCAGCTGAGGAAGGTGGGTAACGCAGAGTACCTGCTTGTGGGCAGCAACACTGCGCAGCTTCTCCGCCACCTTCTGGGCCGCACGACCGGAAACGCCGGTGTCCACCTCGTCGAAAATCAGGGTACTGACCTGGTCCTTCTCCGCCAGCACATTCTTCATGGCCAGCATAATCCGGGCCAGTTCACCGCCGGAGGCGACCTTGCTCATGGGCTTCAATGCCTCGCCTGCGTTGGCAGACATATAAAAGGCCACGGCGTCCGCCCCGTTGGGGGTCAGATCCAATTCCTGGAACCGGCAGGAGAACTGTACCCGGGGCATATCCAGCTGGGTCAGTTCCGTCAGAATCCGCTGGGAAAGCGCCCCCGCCTTTTCCTGCCGGTTCTTCCGCAGAGAATGGGCACAGTCCCAGGCAGATTTTTCCGCCTTTGCCAGCTTCCCTTTCAGCCGCTCCAGGTGATCGTCGGCAAACTCAATTTCGTCCAGCTCCTGCTTTGCCTTTTCCAGATACCCAAGAATATCCTCGCAGGTTACGCCGTACTTCCGGCGGAGCTTATGAATCACGTCCAGCCGGGACTCAATCTGTTCCAGCTCATCCGCGGAGTAGCTCAAATCATCCCGGGCGTCCCGGACCTCCTCCGCCGCATCCTGGACCTGATACATCAGGTCCGCCACCCGGTCATGGATGGCCTGGAAGCTGTCGCTGAACCGGCTCAGCCGGGACAGGGCGTGCTCCGCCTGGGCCAGCAGACCAGCCGCACCGTCACTATCCTCCCCGCCGTAAAGGCACCCCGTGGCCTCCTCCAGGCCGCTGCTGAGTTTTTCTGCGTTCTGCAGAATTTTCCGCCGCTCCTCCAGGGCTTCATCCTCCCCGGGTTCCAGATTGGCCTTTTCAATTTCCCCAATCTGGTATTTCAGGGTCTCCATCCGGCGAAGCTTTTCGCTCTCGTCCATGGTCAGGCTGTCAATCTCCCGGCGCAGAGACGCAACCGTCCCATAGGCTTGGGCATACGCCTCCCGCAGGTCCTGATTGTCCGCAAAGGCATCCAGGAACGCCAGGTGGTTTTCTTCATCAAACAAAGAGGCCGAGTCGTGCTGCCCGTGGATGTTGATCAGCTGAATGCCCAGCTTCCGGAGAATGGAAACGGACACCAGGCTGCCGTTGACCCGGCACACATTTTTCCCGTCCAGGTAGATTTCCCGCTGGACCACCGTCTCCGGGTCGTACGCCACCCCGTTTTCTTCAAACCAGGAATATGGAGGAACATCCGTAAACACCGCCCGGACCGCCGCTTTGGATGCCCCGGTGCGGATCATATCCCGATAAGCCCGCTCCCCCAGAATGGCGGAGATGGCGTCAATGACAATGGATTTGCCTGCACCGGTTTCACCGGTGAGCACATTGAAGCCCCGGTCAAAGGAAATATCGGCGCTTTCAATCACTGCGATGTTTTCAATATGCAAAAGACTGAGCATCCTGCTCTCCCCCTTTGCCTCAGTTGGTCAGGCTCTTGATTTCCCCGCAGAATGTTGCGGCGGCATTGGTGTCACGCATGATGACAACAGCGGTATCATCTCCCGCCAAGGTACCCAGCACCACGCTCATATTCATTGCGTCCACCGCAGAGGCGGCGGCATTGGCCAGGCCCGGCAGGGTGTGAATCACCACGATGTTCTGGGCATAGTCATAGCTGGTGACGCACTCCCGGAAGATGGTATTCAGCCGGTCGGAAAACGTGCCGGGAACCTCCCGGGCAGCGGTGGTATAGCGGTAGATGCCGAAGGTGGTCAATTCCTTCACAATCCGCAGCTCCTTGATGTCCCGGGAAATGGTCGCCTGGGTGCTGGTAAACCCAGCCTCCTGCAGTGCCTGCAGCAGCTGCTCCTGGGTCTCAATGTTGGTGGTGGAGATGATCTCCATGATCTTTGCCTGTCTTTTTGCTTTCACTGCCCTCACCTCTCATGGTTTCTTGAACTTCGCACTGACTACATCATAAAAGCTGCGCTGCTTGAGCCGGACCAGCTTCGTTTCCATCTGGGACTTCTTTACCGTCACCACATCCCCCATATTCAGCCGCACCGCCTTCCCGCCGTCCACCGACAGGTAAGCGTTTCGCCGGGCATTGCGAGTCATCTCCACCGTGATGGTCCGCTGGTCAGAAGCCACAATGCAGCGGCCGCCCATCTCATGGGGGCAAATGGGTGTGATAATCATATTCCGGGCCTCCGGCTCCACAATGGGCCCCCCGGCGGACAGGCTGTAAGCCGTGGAGCCGGTAGGGGTAGCCAGAATCACCCCATCTCCGCCAATCTCCATGGCAGGCACGCCGTCGCATTTCACCGCCAGGTGCACAATCCGGGCAACGGTTCCCTTGGTAACCACCACATCGTTCAGGCAGATGTCATGGAACAGGATTTCCTGGTTCCGCTGGACCGTCACATCCAGCATCATCCGGCTGTCCAGGGTATAAGTTCCCTTGGCCAACTCCGCCAGCTTCTCCAATTCCGAACTTTCCAGCTCCGCCATGAATCCCATGGTTCCGATGTTGACCCCCAGGACCGGAACTCCCCGGCGGGTGGCCGCTTTGGCCATGTGCAAAATCGTGCCGTCCCCGCCGAAGCAGATTACCATCTCCGCATTGGACAGTTCCCGGTCCAGCCGGGAAAACCGCAGGTCCTTCGGCAGTTCATAGGACCGGTCCACCTCAAAGGGCAGGCAGAGCCGGGTCTGAACACCGGCGTTTTTCAGAATTTGCAGGGCGCTTCGCACCGTCTGGAAATTGTTATCCCGGTAGGGATTGGGTGTCAGAATAATGGACTTCATTCTTTCCCTCCCTGATCCAAAGCGGCGTGAGCCTGAGCCACCACGCTGCCGGTGTCAGGCTGAATGCCCCCTTCTCCATCCAGGCGCAGATGGGCCAGAAATTCGATGTTTCCCTCGGGACCTTTCACCGGGGAGTAGGTCAGTCCCATAATGTTAAATTGCAAGTCCGCCGCCAGGGCGACGAACTGGTCCAAGACTTCCTTGTGGGTTGCAGGGTCCCGGACAACCCCTTTCTTCCCCACCTTTTCCTTCCCCGCCTCAAACTGGGGCTTGATCAGGCACAGCACCTGACCGGTGGGCTTCAGCAGGGTTTTAATAACAGGCAGCACAATTTTCAGGGAGATAAAGCTGACGTCCACCACCGACAAATCCAGCGGCTCTCCCAGCTGTTCCGGGGTAACATAGCGGATATTGGTCCGCTCCATCACCACCACCCGCTCATCCGAGCGGATTTTCCAGTCCAGCTGCCCGTATCCCACATCAATGGCAAATACCTTCCTGGCGCCCTGTTGGAGCAGGCAGTCCGTAAAGCCCCCGGTAGAGGCCCCGGAGTCGCTGCACACATATCCCTCCGGATGGACGCCAAAGTCCCGCAGGGCCTTCTCCAGCTTCAATCCGCCCCGGCTGACATAGGGGCATACCGCCCCACGCACCTCTATCTGCGCTGTTTCCGGATAGGAAACGCCGGGCTTATCCGCCTTCTGTCCGTCCACATAGACCAGACCGCTCATGATAACGGCCTGGGCTTTGGCCCGGCTGTCCGCCCAGCCCTGCTCCGTCAGCAGAACATCCAAACGCTTCTTGACCTTCATGCGGACAGCACCTCCTTCACATAGTCTGCCAAAGATTGGTCATCCAACCCACACAGCTGGTGCAGCTGTCCCAGCGCACCGTGGGGCACAAACCGCCGCCCCAAGTCCCGGCCTTCCACCCGGCAAGCAGGACAGATTTGGCGCAGTTTCCAGGCCAGCGCCTCCCGGATGCCGGAGCCGGTGCAGGTTTCCTCCACCACAATGACCGGTTTCCCGGGCGCCATCTTTCGGGCCATCTCTTCCGCAGGCAGGTCCGAGACCGTGAGCAGCCGCAGAATGGTGACGGAAATCCCCTCTTTTGCCAGGAGTTTCCCTGCCCCCAGCACATTGTCCAGCAGCTTTCCATAGGTCACCAGCGTCACATCCCCGCCTGTGCGGTGGCATTTCACCAGCTCCCCTTCCAGTCCCTTCCAGTCCGAAGCGGTATAGGTTCCCTCCGCTCCCCTGGGATAGCGCACCGCCACCGGCCCCTGGGCCAGCTCCACCGCCCAGCGGAGCATATCCTGCTGCTCCGCAAAGCTCACTGGGGTCAGGATTCGCATTCCAGGGATCTGCCGCAAAAATCCCACGTCAAACACACCATGATGGGTGGGGCCGTCATCCCCCACCAGTCCGGCCCGGTCGACAGCCAGCACCACATGCAGTTCCAGAAGGCCCACATCCTCGATCAGCTGGTCATAGCCCCGCTGCAGGAAGGTGGAATAGAGCGCCAGGACCGGAACCATTCCTTGCTTTGCCAGGCCGCCCGCCATGGAGACAGCGTGCTCTTCCGCAATTCCCACATCGAAGGTCCGGTCCGGAAACCGCTTCTGGAAATTCAGGATGCCGGTTCCCCCGGGCATTGCCGCCGTAATGACACAGACCCGTGGATCTTCCCCCGCCAGCTCCTCCATACATTCTCCGAAGGAGTCCGAAAAAGTTTTGATCTTTGGTCCCAGCTTTTTCCCGGTTTCGGGGTTGAACTTCCCAATACCATGGAACTTGGCCGGGTCCTCCTCCGCAAAGCGGTAGCCCTTGCCCTTCCGGGTCAGAACATGCAGCAGCACCGGTTCATTCAGGCCCTTGGCCACGGAAAGCAGGGAAATCAGTCCTGGCAGGTCATGGCCATCTACCGGCCCAAGATAGGTCAAACCCATATTTTCAAACATGGTTTCCTTCAGGAACAGCTGTTTGATCCGGTTCTTGATCCGGCTGCTCAGATGATACAGCGTCTGGCCGCCGGGGAGTTGTTTCACCAGCCGTCGGTAGGCTTGCTTGGCTCCCAGGTAGCGCTCGCTGGAACGCAGCCGGGACAGATGTTTGGCCAGCCCGCCTACATTCCGTCCAATGGACATTTCATTGTCATTGAGAATAATTACCATGGGTTCTCCGCTGACTGCCGCATCGTTCAGCCCCTCATATGCCATTCCGCCGGTGCAGGCGCCGTCGCCAAGAACTACCACCACCTGGTAGTTCTGCTTCAGAAGCGTCCTGGCACGGGCCATTCCCAGCGCAATGGAGACGGAGTTGGAAGCATGGCCCGCTACAAATGCATCGGTATCGCTCTCCGCCGGCTTGGGAAACCCAGAAATTCCGCCGTACTGCCGCAGATGCGCAAAACCCGCCTGGCGGCCTGTCAGCAGCTTATGCACATAAGACTGGTGACCCACATCAAAAACCAGGCGGTCCTCTCTTGTATTAAACACGGTCTCAATCGCTACACTCAGCTCTACCACGCCAAGATTGCCAGCCAGATGACCGCCTGTCCGGGCAACGGAAGAAACCAAAAAAGTCCGGATTTCGTTGCAGAGCTGAATCCGTTCCTCATCATTGAGTGCCAGCAGGTCCTCGTGACCGTTGATTCTCTCTAGCATACTCATGATCGACACAACCTTACTTTTTCTTTTTCTTAGGAAAGGGGTGCTGGATCGAGTGAAGCAGCCACCCCACCATATGCACAATCTTTGTGCTGGACTTTACTGCAAACGTCTTTCCAATCGCCTTGCCGCCTACCGTCAGTCCCGCAGCCAGCGCAGACATCATCAGCGACACGCCTCTGGGCCAGCCGATGTCCGTGTTGGTCAGAATCAGGGTGGCAATGGTTGCCGAAGCGGAGCCGGATACCACACCGCAGATGTCGCCTACCACGTCGTTGCAGATGGAACTGACCCGTTCGGCGTTGCGCAGCAGACGAATCGCTTCCTGGGCTCCGGTAACCTTCCGGGATGCCATAGAATGGAAGGGCTTCTCATCCGCCGACGCCACTGCCATTCCAATGATGTCAAAGATGATGCCCACCAAAATAATCACAAACAAAATCAAAAACGCAACCACCAGGCTGCTGTTGGCCATCACCTCATCGGAAATCAAAGAGATGGCGCCGGAAACCGCCATGGTCACAAAAAAAATGGACACAACCCACCTGGTTGCTCGGCTGCGCTGCCGTTTGGCGGCGTCCGGATCTGACTTTGCCACAAAGATGCCCCTTCTCGAGATCAATTTCAAGGTGACGGTAACAGGCAGGATAAATCTTACGGCTTAGGTCGGGTTGTTTTTCACCGGAAGGAACCTGCCGTTGCCGCACAGGCCGTTTCCATTTCATCCCTCCGCCCAAGTGTTGCCAGAATAATGGGTACCCGATTGCCACTTAGACCGTACTGTAATCCCCTGCCTGTCCCGTTAAGACAGCCTAGGTGTTTTCCACAACAGAGTGTTCCATAGTCTTAGCCTCTTTTGCAAGGATGGTTTCCAGAAGCGATAACGGCAGCGATTATGGCCATAACCGCCAGCTGTCTGGTCTTCTTTCCCCACATACTCACTTCAAGGCAGGCTACGCTGCACGCAGCACACGATTCTGTGCACCGCCTTGCAGGTTCATACCAGGCTCGTACGCGATCGGGCCCCCGCCAGAGGGTTCTAACCGCCGTCGCACAATACCAGGTCTCCACGGAAACCGGGTCGTATGCGCCATGCCATTGGCACGCGCCCGGAATCCTTAACCCCCAGCATCCACCCTAAACTGGGCGTAAAAAGCAGACACCAGGGACTTCATCGATGTGCCCTTCAAAGGATTTTTAGGCCCTTCCTGGAAAATAGACACTCCGACTAGGATACTGCACCGTCATCGTGTATATTAGCATACTTTTAATGAATATACAAGTATAATTTCAAAAATTGTATATCTTTCCGGAACAGCCGCCGACTTTTTGTATTTTTCACCGATCATTTTGACGTTTCGTCCATTGCTCTGTCTCGGAACCAATCCTGGACAATGTCCTCATGGGTAACCGCAATCTCAATCCCCTCCAACTCTTCCCGGGAGAAGAAACGCAGCTCCCGGGATTCGGCGCTGATGCGAAGCGTCGGTTCCTCCGGGAAATCCAGGCCATAGACCACAATCACCATCCGCCACACGCTTCCGTCCCGGTAGGCCGCGATCCGCCCCGGGTCATCATACACCGCCAGCTTCTGAAATTGTTCCTTGGGAATCCGCAGCCCCAGTTCCTCATACACCTCCCGGGCAATGGCGTCCCGGCCGGTTTCGGTTTTCTTGCAGCCCCCGCCTACCAGCCCCCAGGTGTTGGAGTCCCGCCGCCGCTCCAGCAAGAGCTTTCCCTTGCAGGTGAGGATGGCGTTGGCGCCCAAGTGAGCAGGCATGGTGGTTTTGGGTGCGTTTTTGGGGTCGCCCCGGTAAAATGTAACGATGGGCATAGGATCCATTCCTTTCTCCTGATGTTTTCTGTCATTAGTTTACACCAGTTTCCACTGATTTTCCACCGGAATTTTCACGCCGCCCCATGTTACTTCCGCCGTCGAATGCTCCAGGTGTGGGTGCGGAAGCTGTACTTCAGTTCGAACAGCCAGGGATAGCCGTGCACCGTGGCCCGGCACAGGTATACCGTCGCTTCTACCCCTACATAGGGAATTTCCGTTCGTTTCACAATCTCCTCCACATCAATCCG
This sequence comes from uncultured Eubacteriales bacterium, assembly GCA_949296115.1. Taxonomy (GTDB): domain Bacteria; phylum Bacillota; class Clostridia; order Oscillospirales; family Oscillospiraceae; genus Faecousia. Next base: position 9,588 of record CASFNR010000042.1, read on the forward strand.
AATCTTCTGCTGCTGTTCATCCTCCACCCGAAGCCGCAGGGGCACAATGTCCCCATCGGCGCTACATACCGAAATCACATCCACCGGCCGCATCTCCATTGTGTGTTCCGCCTCCCTCCGTTTTTTCTTATTATAATACATTTGTTCGATAATAGCAAGTGGAATTTCCAGGTTGCGTCCCCCGGGGAATTTTGCTATAATGGGGCTGTGTCTGACGAAAGGAGTTTTCCCATGCTGAAATATCCCTGTCTGGTGCTGGATCACGACGATACCGTGGTACAGAGCGAAAAAACCATTGGCTATCCCTACTTCTGCTATATTCTGGATCAGTTTCGCCCCGGGGCCAAGGTCACCTTGGAAGAATTCGCCCAAGGCTGCTACAGTCTGGGATTTGCCGAAATGTGCCGGCAGCGCTGGCAGTTTTCCGAGCAGGAGCTGGTGGAGGAATATCTGGGCTGGAAGGAGTACGTTCGCACCCATGTCCCTGACGTTTACCAGGGAATTGCGGATGTCATTCGCAGGCAGAAGGAGGCCGGCGGGCTGGTCTGTGTGGTGTCCCATTCCAGTGTGGAGAATATTACCCGGGACTACGCTGTGCATGTGGGGCTTCAGCCCGACGCCATCTACGGCTGGGACTATCCCGAGGAACAGCGCAAACCCAATCCCTTCCCTCTGGAGGACATTATGGCCCGGTATGACCTGACCCCCGGCGAACTGCTGGTGGTGGACGACATGAAGCTGGCCTGGGACATGGCCCATCCCCTTGGCGTTCCGGTGGCCTTCGCCGGATGGGGGCGGTTGGATTTCCCGGAACTGTCCCGGGAGATGCGAAACCTGTGCGACTTTTCTTTCGATAAAGTCAAGGATCTGGGTGACTTCCTGTTCTGCTGAATCTCCGCTGATTTTCTTCCCAATTTTTACAATTCGTTCGATTATTCCCTTGACACTCATGGTATAATGATTACGATTTCAGGAAACGGAGGTGAGCAGTCTGGAAAAGGAAAGCGTCAAGGTCATGGCCCGGAACCGGGAAGCCTACCACGAATATTTTGTGGAAGAGGAATTCGAGGCCGGCATTGAGCTGTGCGGTACCGAGGTCAAGTCCATCCGCCAGGGTACCCTGAATCTGAAGGACGCCTGGTGCGGCATCAAAAACGGCGAACTGATTCTCAACCAGATGCACATCTCCCCCTATGACCACGGGAACCGGTTCAACCAGGACCCCCGCAGACCCCGCCGGCTGCTGATGCACCGACGGGAGATCATGCGGCTCTACGGCAAGGTCAAGCAGGACGGATACGCCCTGATTCCCCTCTCCGTCTATTTCAAGGGCAGCCGGGTGAAGGTCAAGGTTGGCCTGTGCAAAGGCAAGAAACTATATGACAAACGACAAGCCGCGGCCGAGCGGGACGCCAAGCGTCAGATCGACCGGGCAATGAAGGAGAGATTCCGAACATGAACCCTACATTTAAAATTACCATGGAAAACGGCGGCGTCATCGAGGGGGAACTGTACCCCGAGAAGGCCCCCCAGAGCGTGTACAATTTCATTGATCTGGCCAATCACAACTTCTATGACGGTCTGATCTTCCACCGGGTTATCCCCGGCTTCATGATTCAGGGCGGCTGCCCCGAAGGCACTGGCATGGGCGGCCCCGGCTACTGCATCAAGGGCGAGTTTTTCTTCAACGGCTTCAAGAACGACCTGCGCCACAAGCGGGGCGTGCTGAGCATGGCCAGAAGCCAGTCCCCCAACTCCGCCGGCTCCCAGTTCTTCATCATGCACGCCGATGCCAAGCATCTGGATGGTCAGTACGCCGCTTTCGGCAAGGTGACCTCCGGCATGGATGTGGTGGATGCCATCGCCAGCACCAAGACCGGCCCCAATGACCGGCCTGTTGCAGAGCAGAAGATTGCCTCCATCACCGTGGACACCCACGGCGAGACCTATTCGGAACCCAATAAGCTGCCGGATCCTTACGGCAGATTCTAAGCACCCTTTGCGGGCATGGCGGTTCTCCGCCGCCATGCCCTTCCCCAGCTTTTTACCGATTCGGGGCCGTACTGGTTTCGACGGGGGTAGTGAGGCTGGAATAGCGGGCCGTGGCGCCTGGCCACGGTAAAACGGGCAATTCTTAAATTTAACTGACAACAATACTGTTGCCCTGGCTGCCTAATTAGGCGCCCATCCGCCCCGGAAGGTCCACGAGCCGGGCTCGGGTGTGATTTGAGTGGAGCCCGTGCGTATGGTAAGCTTTGCCCATACCACGCATCATGAAGCTACTGATTCCCGTAGGGTGTTTGTTCCCGCCGGGATGAGGGAATGTAAATAACAAACTGCGCCCGGAGAAGTTCTTTCCAAGTTGCCTTCGGACAGGGGTTCGATTCCCCTCGGCTCCACCAGATTTACTCGAGTTCAAGAGTCCTTGGGCTCGAGTTTCTTTTTGTCCTTTTCTTCTGGATTTTGATTTCTTTTGTTCTATTCTATGTAGTTTCACCAGGAAATTATATTCAAATTTCCCTTTTTCTTCCAAGTGATTTTGCGATTCAAAATTGTCGCACATTTTTTCGATATAAAATGTATGTAACCCGCTTGTTGCGGGCTTGTCGTGTGGTTCGGACGGTGGCAGCAGGTTTGTCGGCACATTGTTCAGATGGATTTCCACATAATCCGGGTAGACCAAGACCTTATCCAAGTACAGATTGATGAGCTGCTCCATCTGGGGAAGGGTTCTGCTGTGAAACATCCTCTGCGCCTGACGGAAGGCTTCCCGGATGGCGTTCTCGTTCAGTTCCTTTTCCCTGCGGTCACGGCTTTCCACCTGAATCTGAAAATCCAGCTGTTCTTTCTCCTTCTCCAACTGGTTAAGCTGGTTCACCAGAGCAGCGCTGCCTGTATAATCCGATGCAGACAGAGCATTGATCACCAGCATACCCAGAGACGGGCGGCAGTCCAGAAGAACATAGTCATAGTCCTTTTTGATCTGGTCCACGTA
>CASFNR010000043.1 GCA_949296115.1 uncultured Eubacteriales bacterium
TCGTCGCTGAATGCGGAAATCGTCATTTGTTTATCCATGACTTTATTATATCACACTCGGCGGTATTTGGCACTTTTTTCTGTGCGGTGTTGCCTTAGAACATATTTGATAACACAAGCCTTTGGAATGAGATAGGTTCCTCTGATCAAAAAGTGTTGCACTTGATTCTGCTGCATCAATCTCCTTGCCTGGACATCTCCCATCCCACCCATCATTTCTCGGAATTGTGTAAGGTTTACAAGATCAGGATAGCCAGCAAAATACTGCTCATAATATTTTCGATTTTTCATTGAAATAGCCCTTTCGGATTATATAGAATTGTCAATGAAGATGGGCTATTTTCAGATTGTTTCCAACAGGGGAATAGAAATCCCCCGTGTATCTTTTTAGGGGCATCCCTCCAACATCCCTCCAACTTTCCGGGACATGTTCCAAAACGATTGAAATGCTTTTTTGAAACGCAGCTTTTGAAAAGTGGGAAATTAGTTGATAAATCCAACAGAATAATAGACAATTGCAGAGATGCTTGGCTTTATTAGTTCTGTTTTTTAAATATAGCATTCCAAAGAATTCCCTTAAAATACCAACATTTCCGGACAGAATTGAAAACTTAAAATCCCCCGGTAGCGATACTGTACGGGTTCGAGTCCCGTCAGCGGCACCAAAGAAGTCCGCACCTCGATGGGGGTGCGGATTTCTTTTATGATGGTGGAGGGACTCGAACCATTTAATGCCGATGCCCGGTGGGCATCGGCCCGCCAACGGCTGTACGGCGGAGGCTCTATCATGTCCCGAGTCCCGTCAGCGGTACCACGTCGGAGCAAAGTCCGCTTTGCTTCGACGTCTTGTTATGCCCGTGGCAAAAAAGACGCCATCCGCCCGCTCCCTTGCTCCTCCCTTCCAAATCGAACCCACTTCGTCGGGCTTTGATTTGGTACTGGGTGCAAATCCGGAAGTCTCGGCATCTATACTGTTGCGATGTCCCAAAAAGTTCTTCTTTATACGCTTTTGCCTGAAAAGCTGCGGAATCTCTCATGAAACCATTCCGCCGCAAGATATCGCCTCTTGAAGCGAATAATTACCGGCTTCCACTCTCCGCATTCCTCACAGACATCGGGTTCTTTGGAGAAATGAAAGCACTTGGGACTATATTCTGTGCCTGAGAGCTTATTCCAGCAATCCAGACAGAATTCTGCCATTTACATCACCCCCAATCATATAATACCAAGTATGCATTGCAAATGCAATGCATACTTTCGGGATGTGGTGAGATAGACTAATTGCAATACGAATGTATTGCGAGGAATGCTTTATGGGCAGATTTCAAATACCATCCACGCCGCCTACGATCAACAAAACCATCCGCTTTCCAAGCGACGTAGTAGAGGAAGTGGAAAAGGCAATTCAGGGGAAAAATTGTACTTTTTCTGCCTTTGTGATCGCCGCAGTCCGCACGGCTCTGGAGGATGTCCAGGCAACAGAAGTGTCGGGTCTGGTCCGACATCCATAGTGTTTTGATGTTCCAAAGAAGCCCACACCCCGGCTGGGGTGCGGGCTTCCTTCATGATGGTGGAGGGACTCGAACCATTTAATGCCGATGCCCGGTGGGCATCGGCCCGCCAACGGCTGTACGGCGGCGGCTCTATCATGTCCCGAGTCCCGTCAGCGGCACCACGTCGGAGCAAAGGGGACTTTGCTCCGGCATTTTTTACGCCCGGGCAAAAACAGTATTCATCGGAGAATGTCTCAAATTCCCGAGGTGCAAAGATTCTTTGCTATGGAATTGGGAGCTGATATGGTAAGATAAGGGTGGAGGTGGTGAAGATGGCACGAAAGTCTATCAGCAGGTCCATCGGCGCAAATATCAGGCAGTTCCGGACGGAGAAGGGTCTGTCCCAGGAGGAGATGGCCGCAGCGCTGTTTGTTACCCGGCAGACAGTATCCAACTACGAAACCGGCCGCTCCCAGCCAGATTTGGATATGCTTCAGCAGATTTCCGCTGTTCTGGATGTGGAGCTGGTGTGGCTGCTGTACGGAAAGCCGGAATCCCCCAGCCGGCGACAAAAGCGCCGGACCGCCGTTCTGCTGGCGGTTTCCTTCCTTTGGCTGATTCTGTCCGGGCTTCTGTACTGGTTCGCCGTGTCCGCTGCCCGCCGCACCTATGTTACCATGCCCCGCATTCTGATTCGGCTGGTTCTGATTCCCTCCGGCATGGCACTCCTGGGTGCGGCGCTGGCCCAATTGTTGGATTGTGTTTTCGGATTTGAACGGCGGATGAGCCGGAAACTGGAAACAGCGGGACGTTGGGCTGTCATCGGCTTTTCCGCAGTCAATGCGCTGCTGGTTCTGCCCTTTCTGATTTGGTGCGGATGGATCCTGATTCAGATTCTGTCCGGCGCCGGCAGCATCGCAATGACCTTTCCCAGAATTCCGGTGTATCAGGTGCTGCTTACCTTTTTTCTGAATGTCATGTATCATGATCCCTTTGTGTACCTCCTGCTGGGCGGGGCCTGGAGGCTGTTTTTCTCCCCAGAGGGCACAAGGTAAGAACAACTTCATGCACAACGAGCGGGAGACTGAAGCCAGTCTCCCGCTCATTCTTTCTGATTCACTTACTCCCGGCCGAATACCTGCTTGCCGTCAATGTATACCGCCAGCACGTTGGTGGCCACTTCAAATGGACAGCCGTCGGTCATCACCAGGTCGGCATCCTTCCCCACCTCCAGGGACCCCACCCGGTCCGCCACGCCGATGTGCTCCGCCGGGTTGATGGTGATGGCCTGGAGCGCCGCAAAGGGGTCCATGCCCGCCTTGACGGCCAGACCGGCGCACAGAGGCAGATACTTCTGGGGAATTACCGGAGAGTCAGTGATGATGGACACATGGCACCCCTTGGCCGCCAGAATCCCCGGGGTGGTCCAGCTCTTGTTCCGCAGTTCAAACTTGGTGGCATGGCCCAGTGTGGGGCCCACAGCCAGCATCACATTCTCTTTCGCCAGCTCATCGGCCACCAGATGGCCCTCGGTAACGTGTTCCAGGGTGATGTTCACGTCAAATTCCCGGGCAATCCGCAGGGCAGTGAAGCAGTCGTTGGCCTGATGGGCATGGGCCTTCAGGGGCATTTCCTTGCGCAGCACCGGAAGCAATGCGTTGAGCTTCATGTCAAAGGGCGGGCGGGCAGCAGGATCATCCCCGGCCCTGTCCAGCTTCTGCTGGTATTCCCTGGCCTTGAACAGCATCTCCCGGAGCCGGGCGGCGGTGGTCATCCGGCTGGAATTCCCCTTTTCCTGATAGCACCGCTTGGGGTTCTCACCAAAGGCGCACTTCATGGCCACCTCTTCCCGGATGCACATCTGCTCCACCCGGCAGCCAACCGGCTTAATGGCGGCAAAGGTGCCCCCCAGAACATTGGCGCTGCCAGGGCCAATGCACAGCGTGGTAACGCCCGCATCCCGGGCCTCCGCCAGGGCCTGGTCCCGGGGCTCAATGGCGTCAATGGCCCGCAGCTGGGGCGAATTGATGTCCCCCATCTCATTGTAGTCCTGGCCTTCATAGCCGATGCCGTAGCCGTCCAGGCCGGTATGGCCATGGGCTTCTACAAAGCCGGGGTAGATTTCTTTTCCGGCAGCGTCTACCACTTCCGCACCTTCAGCGGAAAGGCCCGGCTCGATCTTTCGGATTTTTCCGTCATCCACCAGAATATCCGCCACATACGGCTCCCGGTGAACTGCGTCGTGAATTCTTCCATTTCTAATTAACAGCATAGGGCACCTCCTGCATGTTCTATGGGTGCATTATACCATATTCGGCAAAATTCGCAAGAGATTCCGGCGCCCCGTCTCAGGACAGGGCAGTCAAGCGTGGCGGTTCCCATCCCTCCTGGGGACGCAGGACGCTGTCCGGGTTGTTGTAGCACAGGCTGCCTTCTTCCGGCCAGATGGACCAGATTCCCTGTTCCTCCAGGCGTGCCAGTCCATCCCGGGACAGACTGTCCGTCAGATATTCCGGCAGCATGGCCAGCAGAATTTCGGCACAGCCCTTCCCCGCCGCATAACACACCAGATTCTCGGCAGCCACCCGATTTAATCCATCCGTCGGACGGAGCATGAGGCTGACGGTCTCACCGGTCTGGTAGGTATAATAGTGCCAGTCATCCCGTTCGCTCATGGAGTAGCCGCGGAGAAACACGATGCTTATGGGTTCCCCATACTCCAGCACGGCAGGCAGCTCAATGGAATTCCCCTGCCGGTCAAACAGATTATAGCTATAGGACATCCCCCGGTCATCCAGATTCCGGGTAAACCCGTCATAGCTGGCCAGATAGCCATGGGTGAATCCCGCGTCTGCCATGGTATCCGCCAGGTAGTCCACCACAAAGGCATTGCGCATCCAGGAGAAATCGACCCAGCTGTCAATGCCGTTTTCCTCCGAAAACCGCAGGCATTCCTCGGAAAGCCGGAGACAAACCTGATTGTCCTTCATCAGTTCCAGGGAAATCTGGGTTTCGTCCCCGGCAAAGGCCGCAACTTTCGCCAGATAATCCGCCTGCTCCTGATTAAAAGCCGGGTCATAGGACTCCGCCTCCGCATCGCTTTCGCTGCGCAGAATCCGCTGGTACTCCTGATAAGCCGGTGCCAGGAACACGGTCCTGTTCCCCGCCTCCACGATCTGCTCCAAAGCGTGGTAGAGCACCTCATCCACCGTCACCGTCTCATTGGCGCTCCGATTCAGTAGGCTGATCTGAGACGTTTCCTCTCCGCCGAAGGCCTGGTAAGCCCGTTCCATGGCGTCGGAATAAAGCTGTGCGACACTGCGGTAAGCCCCGGTGGCGCTGCCCCCCAGGTCGCTGAAATCATACATGAACTGGATTTCCTCCTGGAAGCTGGGACCGGACACATCCGCCTCCACCAGCTGCCAGCCGGGCTCCGTGCTGAGGAACCGGCTCACGCCATAGACAATAGCGCCAATTCCCAGGGCAAACAGGATAATCGCAAGAACTGCCCGAAGGCGGATATGTCCTTCGGGCAGTTCAATACGGGTTATCCGGGGAAATCCAGGCCGCCAATCATGGTTCTTCCTGTTTCCCATATGCAACTAAATCGCTGCGTACAGCAGGAGCAGCAGGAAGATCAGCAGGAATACACCGAAGGTGATGAGTCCTGCCACCGCACCCTTGCGGCACATCTTGAAATTACGGATATAGTTAAACTTCCGGAACACAAAGGCCGCAATCAAGCCCAGAATCGGCAGGAAGAAGGACAGAATTCCCAGCCACTTGTTGCCGGTATCATGAATGGGGGCATCCAGAATATAGTTGCCCACAGGAATGGATTCTTCCACCGCCGTCTTTTTTTCTTCCTCCGGCGTGTCGGGGTCCAGGATGGTGACGGACTTCAGCTTCACGCCCTTCTCCCGGATCGCCTTGTACTCCTCGATTTCCTTGGCGTTTCCGTAGACATAGTGGTCGTGTCCGATGCAGGTCAGTTCCGGCTTATCCTCACTGTAATCGTGAACAGAGGGATCATAGGTAAACAGGACCTTGTTCTTCTCCAGGACGGGGTCCGGGATGGGAATCGCAGAAATCAGGCTCCGGGTGTAGGGATGCAGCGGGAAGTCAAACAGTTCCTCCGCATCCGCAATCTCCACAATGTCGCCCTTGTAGATGACGCCAATCCGGTCCGAGATGAAGCGAACAATGGACAGGTCATGGGCGATGAACAGATAGGTGACATCCCGCTCCTTCTGGAACTTTTTCAGCAGGTTCAGCACCTGAGCCCGAATGGATACGTCCAAAGCGGAGATGGGCTCGTCGGCGATAACCAGCTCCGGCTCCATGACCATGGCACGGGCCAGGCCGATTCTCTGACGCTGGCCGCCGGAGAACTCATGGGGATAGCGGGTCAGATGCTCCGGCAGCAGGCCCACTTCTTCAATCATCTTCTCAACCTTCTCCACCCGCTCCTTCTCGTTCTTGAACAGGTGGAAGTTGTACAGGCCCTCGGAAATGATATAGTCCACGGTGGCACGCTCGTTCAGGGAGGCGGCGGGGTCCTGGAACACCATCTGGATGTTCCGGATGACTTCCCGGTCCAGGGAACGGGTGGTCTTGCCGGAAATCCGCACGCCCTTGTACTGAATCTCGCCGGCGGCGCAGGGATTCACCCGGATCACCGCCCGGCCAATGGTCGTCTTACCGGAGCCGGATTCGCCAACCAGAGAGAAGGTTTCTCCCTTGTAGATGTCAAAGGAGGCATTTTTCACGGCCCGGACCGCATTGTCTCCCTTGCCGAAGGTAATGTCCACATTTTTCAGGCTCAGCAGAACCTCTTTGCCGTTCTCGGCAATGGGACCATGTTCCGGCAGGTGGGAAACTCTGGGAGTTTCTTTTGCTTTTGTCACAACCGTTTCCTCCTCAAATGTTGAATGCATCCAGCAGCTTCTCGTGAATGTTCTGGATGATCTCGGGCTTCTCAATCTTGGGCGCTCTGGGGTCCAGGAGCCAGGTCTTGGCAAAGTGGGTCTCGCTGACCTGGAACATAGGAGGCTCCCGCAGGGTGTCAATCTTCAGGCAGTAGGGATTTCGGGGAGCAAAGGAATCGCCCACGATTTTATTATACAGAGAGGGGGGCGTACCGGTGATGGAATAGAGCTTGGTATTGCGCTGAGCCAGCTGGGGCAGCGAGGACAGCAGCGCCCAGGTGTAGGGATGGCGGGGATCGTAGAATACTTCCTCCACGGTACCCAGCTCCACAACCTGTCCGGCGTAAAGCACCGCAACCCGGTCGGCAATGTTGGCGACAACACCCAGGTCGTGGGTGATAAAGACGATGGTGTAGTGGAATTCCTTCTGCAAATCCTTGATGAGCTTCAGAATCTGGGCCTGAATGGTCACGTCCAGGGCCGTGGTGGGCTCGTCGCAGATCAGAATCTTGGGCTGGCAGGATAGGGCGATGGCAATGACGATTCTCTGCCGCATGCCGCCGGAATACTGGAAGGGGTAGTCGTCGAACCGGTTCTCCGCATTGGGAATGCCCACCTTCTTCATCAGCTCCAGGGCACGGGCGCGGGCCTCGATTTCAGAGCAGTTCTGGTGCTCCAGAATCACGGAGGTAATCTGCTTGCCGATGGTGATGATGGGGTTCAGGGAGGTCATGGGGTCCTGGAACACGGTGGCAATCTTGTTGCCGCGAATCTTCACCCAGTCCCGGGAATCCCGGATCTTTGCCAGGTTCAGAACGCAGGTACCGTGAAGCTGATTTTCCGTCTCGTCCAGGTACTTCACCCGGAATACCACTTCGTCAAAAATGGCATTGCGCACAGACTCATCGTTCAGGTCCTTGCCCAGTTCCATGGCGCTGCGCAGGCCCTTGAGCAGGCTGCCGAAATATTTACTGCGCTTGCGCATACCGAACCGACCAACGGACAGGTAGATCTCCTTGGCCAGGATCTCATTGCGCTGCCGGGTTTCCTCGGTAATCGAACCGTGAATTTTCTCTTCGTAGTCACGCTTCAGGGCATCCATCTGTTTCTGGAATTCCTGCTGATAAGCGGTATCCTGCTGGGCCTGGGCCTTATGAGCGGCAATGGTATCGGCCTTCTGCTTCTGCAGCTGCTTGATCTGCTTGTCCATTTGCTCCAGCTCGGCCTCCGCCTCCTTGATGCGCTTTTTCTCCTTGGAGGTGTCGTAGGTCTGCTTGGTATTGAACAGCTCGGTGCGCTTGAACACCAGATCCTCAATCTGGCCATCGATTTCCGCCTCTTCTTCCTCGCTGAGTTCGCTCTTGTGCTTGCGTTCCAGCTCCAGGTCCTGCATCTTGCGGAAGGTTTCGGCACCCAGCTCCAGCTTGGAATAGTCGTTGAGCTTCTCGGCGGCGGTGTGGATCATGGAACGGGCGGTGCCGTTCAGGGGAACAACCGTATCGGCCAGCTCCTCATCCTGGAAGATGATGGAGCCTTCGCTGATATAGCCGTTGGAATCCAGCATGCCGGCGAAAGTCTTGGTGAACACGGACTTGCCGGAGCCGGACTCGCCCACGATGGCTACGGATTCATCTTCACAGAAATCCAGGGAGATGCCCCGGATGGCGGAAAGGGTTCTGCCGCGAACCCGGAAATTTACATGGAGGTCCTTAACGGACAGCAATACTTTCTTTTCCATGGCGGCACCTCTCACATATGGGTTCTGGGATCGGATGCGTCGCCCAGGTTCTGGCCCACCACATACAGCACCACGGTGATGATGGAGGCAACGGCCACCGGGCTCCAGAATTCGATTTCCCAGCCGGGGGTCTGCATGGCATTCTGGGAAGCCTCAATCAACTTACCCAGAGACATCTCACTCAGGCCCATGCCCAGGTAGGACAGGAACACTTCGTAAGAAATATAGGAGGGAATCTCCGTGGCCGCCAGGGTCACGATGATGGAGGTCATGAAGGGCAGGATGTTCTTGGAGGCAATCCGGGTCACCGGAGTGCCCAGGCAGCGGGACGCCAGGTTGTACTCCCGGTCCCGGATGATGATCACCTGGGTCCGGATGAAGTAGGCAATGGCAATCCAGCCGGTGACGGTCAGGGCAAAGACCATGCTCCAGAAGCTGGCCGCCATAATCAGCACGATGACGGAAATCAGCAGCACATAGGGGATGTTGGCAATGACGTTGTAAACCTCCGTCATGATGATATCCACCTTCCGGCTGAAGCCCCACAGGGCGCCCACCAGAACGCCCACGGTCATGTTGATCAGGGCGCACACCAGGGCCATGGATACGGAGATGCTGGAGCCGAACCAGATGGCGTCAAAGGTGGACTGGCCGGAGGAACCGGAGCCCAGAATCCAGTGGATATTGGCGCCGAACTTCGCCATGGCGGCAGAGGGACTCAGGTGCTTGGCCGTGGAGTCCATCAGATTGATATAGGGGTCAACGGCAGCGTCATAACCGATGACCACAGGATAGACATAGGTGAACAGCAGCAGAATTGCCAGAATGCTCAGCAGGATGATATTGGACTTCTTCCGGAAAAACACCCGGAATACGCTCTGCCAATAGGAATACCGGGGTGCGGTGATCTTTTCGGACTCCAGCTCGTCGTGGTTCACAGAAGCGAACAGCTCGTCGTCCGACAGATTCAGGTCATCCAGATTTACGCGGTTGTCAGACATACTCGATTACCTCGCTTTCGATGTGAAGGAAATTCTGGGATCAATCAGGGACATCAGAACGTCGCCCAGGATGATGGACGTGACCGTCAGCACGGCATAGAACAGCACCATGCCCACAATGACACCGTTATCAAAGGCGTTGATGGCCCGGGTCAGCATGTTGCCCACGCCGGGCACCACATACACACGCTCGGTGATGATGGCGCCGGTGAGGGCGCCCAGCACGGAGGCCGGGATGCCGTGGATGATGGGAATAATGGCGTTCTTCAGAATGTGCTTGGTGAAAATCTGCCGCTCACTCAGGCCGCCGGACCGGGCGAACTTGACGTAGTCAGAATTCATCTGGTCAATCATATACCGGCGCAGCCACTTCATCAGGTTGGCGATGGAGGGCAGAGCCAGGGAAATGATGGGCAGCACGTACATCAGCCAGGTGGGCTTCTCCATATCAAAGGTCGTAGGCAGTCCGAAGGCGCCGCCCAAGGATTTGAACAGGAAGATATAGGCCAGAGAAGGCACCGCCGTGATGAACACGATATACAGGGTGCCCAGCTTGTCCAGCAGCTTTTCTTTCCGCAGGGCCATGGTGATGCCCAGGGGAATGGCCAGCACATAGGACAGAATCACGGCGATGATGCCCATGGTGAAGGAGTAGCCAATCCGGGACTGGCCGCCCTTGTTGGTGGAGACGTTGGTATAGTCATCCACATAGTTGGCCTTGACCACAGGGGTGCCGCTGGCCAGGGAGCCGGCGGAGTAGGCAGCGGAGTGAAGATCGTCTGCGGAGGACTGTTCCACGCCGCTGGGGTACGTCACGGTGGAATAGATATAGGAGCCCTGGGTCTCGGTCATGGTGGTGAACACATCGATGCCCTGCCGGATGGAGTAAGACAGGCCCAGGTTGATCTTCACCAGGTTCTGGTGGATATAGGGGAAAGTATCGTCACAATAGACCAGATACTTGTACTGGGTGCCGTTGCCCATAATGGCCGGGGAGAACTTCTCTCCGCCGTAAACCGGGTCAAACCAGGTAAAGGTCAGGCCCCGGTTCTCAATGTCCTCCTGGACATAGTTCACATTGTCCACAGAGATCAGGCCGGTGAAATAGTTGACCAGCCGCATCAGAACCGGGATATTCTTGTAGGCATAGAGCCGGGGCTCGCCGCCATCCTGATAGCGCTTGGTGTTGCCCCGCATGACGGCGTTGAGCCGGACCACAGTATAACCCTGGGACTCGTACTCCTGGGTAAACTTGGCCACGTACTCGGCAACCTCTGCACTGTCCTGGTCCGGTTCATTGGAAAAGCGCACCACTGCGTCATAGGTTTCCTGGGTGATTTCATCATCCCGCACCAGTTCACGCAGGTAGTCCGCATAGGGGACGTAGTCCAGATAGCCGTATTTTTCCCACTGCTGCATCATATAAACTTCCTTGGCGTTGGACTTTACATGGCTGTAGTTGGGGTCGGCGGCGAAAATCAGGTTCCGGTCCAATGCCGAATACACCATCAGCATGACAATGCCCACCACAATGATGACGGAACAGATGCTTCGCAGAATTCGATTGATCAGATATTTCGTCATAGCACATCTCTCATTTTCAGCAGATTTGACGTTGGCCGTTGCCGGCCGGAAAAAGCAAAAGCGCTGCCCTCAATTTTCAGAGATCGGGCAGTTCTGAACGCTGAGGTCAGCGCTCTGTTGCAGCAGCTTTTTCGGTGGAAAGGGGGTCGGGAGGATGGGCCTTTCGGCCCACCCTCCGTTCCCCGAACCGGCGGATGCTCCGTCGGTTTCAGGATTGGATTCTTAGAATACGCCGATCACCTTGGCCATGTAGCCGGCGTAGTCGGGCAGCATGGTATCCAGGTAGCTCTGGGGATCGCCGTAGTCGGGGCTCCAGCCGGAGACATCGTAGATGTCGTAGTTGCCTTCGTAGCCGTAGTTGGCGTAGTAGCCAGCGTAGTACCAGGCATCGGAGCTGACGCAGTCAACCAGGTTGATGACCACAGCGCCGCCCAGCACGGACTCAACGGACTGCTTCAGAGCATTGGCACGGTTGCCGTAGGACTCGGAGCCGGAGAAGTAGGGCAGATCCAGGTAGATGGGGTTCTCAGCGGAAACTTCCACACCCTGCTCAGCCAGTTCGGCAACAGCAGTCTCCAGGTAAGCAACAGCAGCCTCGGGGTTGTACCAGCCGTCGAAGGCAGCGGAGGAACCGATGCCGCCGTCAGCTTCGGGATCCCACACCTTGATGGGCACACCGTCCGCATCCAGCTGAGCCTGGACAATGGCGCCGTAGTAGGTGCCGGCGGGGAAGGTGACCTCAGTGCCGTTGATGTCGGCGGTGTAGTCATTCTCCAGGTACACGAAGGTGCCGGGGGTGTAGGTGTTGATCATGGAGGTGTACTTCAGCTCTTCACCAACGGTCTGAGCATTGTAGGTAGCACGATCCAGGCTCAGCAGCACAGCCAGACGGAAGTTCTGGTTGTACAGGGCCACACGGCTGCGGGCAATGTCTTCCTCAGTCTTGGGAGTGGCGCAGGACTGGTCGTTGAAGTTGGAGGTTGCAATCCGGTTCACGTTCAGGAAGGCGCTGAAAGCGGTGGCATCGGTGGAAACCACATAGGCCAGCTCCTCGAACACGCCGGCAGACTTGGCAGCTTCCACAGCGGAGGCGGTCAGGCCGGCGCCGTCCAGCACACCGGACATGGTGTCATTGTAAGCCTTCAGAGCGTCCTCGCCGTCATTGAACAGCCAGGTCAGGGTCTTGATGGTGATGTTGTCCGCATTCCAGTACAGGGGGTTGGCGGAGAACACGATGGTGTTGTTGGCGGTAGCGTTGGAGATGACATAGGGACCGCAGTAAGCGATGTCATCGGGGGTCTTGCCGTAGGTGTAGCTGGCAGCAGCGTTGTCGAACTCACTGCCGAACTTGCCGCCCTTGGATTCATAGTAGGTGCGGCACAGAGGAGCGAACACGCTGTAGCTCAGCATGGTCATGAAGTAAGGAGTGGGCTGCACCAGGCCTTGACACCAACCTGGGTGAAGTCGGTGATGTCGCCGGAGATGTACTCACTGGCGTTGACAATGACACCCTGCACCAGGTATTCCAGACCAGCCATGGCATCCATCATGTGCTGCATACCAGCCACGAAGTCGTCAGCGGTTACTTCCGCCAGCTCACGGCCCTGGGAGTCAACCCACTTCACACCCTGACGCAGGTGGAAAGTGTAGGTCAGGCCGTCCTCGGACTCTTCCCAGCTCTCAGCCAGAGCGGGCTGCATCACGTTCTCGGAGTCATATTCCACCAAGCTGTCGTAGGTGTTCACCAGGGCCTCGCCGTCAGCGGCACGGGAAGTGCCCAGGATGTCCCAGGTCTGGGGATCGGAGGCGTAGCCCATGGTGTAGGTATCCTTCAGGGTGTAGCCGTTCTCGGTCAGCCACTTGGCGCACTCGTCTTCCCAGGTGCCGGTGCCTCTCAGCTCAGCCCACATGGCCTTCAGGGTATCCCGGTCGGCAGTGGTGATGGGCTCAGTGGTCACCAGAACGTTGTGGTAACGGTCAGAGTCACTGCCCCACAGCACGGAGCTGGCAGTATAGGGAGCCAGACGGCTGATGCCGTAGTTGCCGCCGTTGGCGGTCAGGGGCAGGAAGGTGCCGGACTCCAGCAGCTTGGCCTCAGCAATGGCCATGTCCACATAGCGCTTGTCCATATCCACGACTTCGGCCTTGGCCTCTTCGTAGATGGTTTCGAAGTCGCCCAGAACCAGGTCATAGATGGCCTCGGACTGAGCCTCGTAGTCCAGGTCGACGTAGGGATCCACTACGCCGCCAGCACCGGCGGTAGCGCCGGCAGTCTCACCACTGGTGGCAGCGGGAGCGCCGGTCTCGGTGGTGGTGTTGCCGCCGCAGGCTACCAGGGAAAGAACCATAGCCAGCACCAGCAACAGTGCGAGAATCTTTTTCATATTATGTCCTCCTTCTGATAATTATCTACCCGGAATCTCCTGCGTTCACAGTCGGTTCACAGATAAATATCTTGTTTATTGTACCGTGTCCTGCCCAGAAAGTCAAATGTGTTTTTTGCGAATTCACTTCTTTTTTTTGTTTTTTCGGGGAGAATAGAGGATGGCAGGCCATTTTCTGTAAAATTTGTACCATTTTCACTTTCTTTGCCGGAGTATTTTTGTGTTTGTTGATCTGTTTGCGTCATAAAACTGTGGCAGAAAGCCGGATGTCCTTTGGTTTTTTTCACTCGCCCGGAAGAACAGGGTGTAAGATTGATTGACTTTTTATCCCGTATCTTGTATAATTTTCACAGAACCATAAGCAATCAAATCCCAACCCGAACATATGAGGAGGAACAGAATATGGCAAGATTTACCTTACCCCGGGACCTGTACCACGGCAAGGGCGCACTGGATGCCCTGAAGTCCTTTGACGGCAAGAAGGCCATGGTGTGCGTGGGCGGCGGCTCCATGAAGCGCTTCGGCTTCCTGGATACCGTGGTGGCAAACCTGAAGGAAGCCGGCATGGAAGTGGAGCTGTTTGAAGGCATCGAACCCGATCCTTCCGTGGACACCGTCATGCGGGGCGCAGAGGCCATGACCAAATTCCAGCCCGACTGGATTGTGGCCATCGGCGGCGGCTCCCCCATCGATGCGGCCAAGGCCATGTGGATCAAGTATGAGTACCCCGACATCACCTTCGAGGAAATGTGCAAGGTCTTTGGCATTCCCCCGCTGCGCCGGAAGGCCCGCTTCTGCGCCATCTCCTCCACCTCCGGCACCGCCACGGAAGTGACTGCCTTCTCCGTCATCACCGACAACGAAAAGGGCATCAAGTATCCTCTGGCGGATTTCGAAATCACCCCCGACGTGGCCATTGTAGACCCCTCCTTGGCAGAGACCATGCCCAAGAAGCTGGTGGCCCACACCGGCATGGACGCCATGACCCACGCCATTGAAGCCTATGTCTCCACCGCCAACTGCGACTTCACCGACCCCCTGGCCATCCACGCCATCCGCATGATTCAGCGGGATCTGGTGGGAAGCTACAACGGCGACATGGAGAAGCGGGACAACATGCACAACGCCCAGTGCCTGGCCGGCATGGCCTTCAGCAACGCCCTGCTGGGCATTGTCCACTCCATGGCCCACAAGACCGGCGCCGCCTTCTCCGACTACGGCGCCCACATCATCCACGGCGCTGCCAACGCCATGTACCTGCCCAAGGTCATCGCCTTCAACGCCAAGGACCCCACCGCCAAGGCCCGTTACGGCGTCATCGCCGACGAGATGAAACTGGGCGGCGCCAATGACGACGAGAAGGTCAGGCTGCTGATTGCCTTCCTGCGGGGCATGAACGACGCTCTGAACATCCCCCAGTGCATCCAGCACTACGGCGCAGACTCCTATCCCTGCGAGCAGGGCTTCGTCCCCGAGGATGTATTCCTGGCCCGGCTGCCCGCAATCGCCAAGAACGCCATCGGCGATGCCTGCACCGGCTCCAACCCCAGAATTCCCACCCAGGAAGAGATGGAAAAGCTGCTCAAGTGCTGCTACTACGACACCGAGGTTGACTTCTGATTCAGTCTGCCGCCTGCGAAATTCGCAGGCGGCAGTTTTTATGCCGGCGGCAGCGGCATCTTGACCGCCTCCAGAATGCTGGCCGCCGCAATGCTGTTATGACGGTTCGGGTCCTCCACCAGGCAGATGCTCCGCTGGGGCGGTGTATCCGTCAGGGGAATCTCCACCACCTCCCCCGCTGCCAGGGCATCCCGGAGGAAAAAGGTTCCAATGAAGCCGATGCCCAGCCCCCGGCGCACCAAAGGCAGCAGCTGATCAGCGGTGGATACTTCAATATCCGTTTTCCACTCCCGGTCCCGGGACAGGAAAAACCGGCTGTAAAACTCATAGGTTTTGGTGCTGCGGCCCAGGGAAATCACAGGATAATCCTGAAAAATGGACAGATCCCAGCTCTGCTCCCCCAGAAAGCGGTAGTCCCCGCCGGCGCAGAGAAGCTCCCGGAAGGCGGTCAGTTCCGTCACCCGGAAGGCCCGGGCCTCCTCCGCCGGGGTGGTCACCAGGCAGAAGTCCACCACCCCGTTTTTCAGGGCCTGAATGGCCTGATGGGTGCTGTAGCTGAAAATCCGCAGCTTCACCTGGGGATGGGCCTTGTGGAACGACTCCAGCACCGGGATCAACAGGCCGTACAGGGCCGTTTCCGTGGTGCCGATGGTGACGGCACCGGTCTCCAGGGCCTGGGCAGAGAGCAGCTCCGCCTCCCCCTGGGCAATGTGCTCAAAGGCAATGGCCACATGGGCATACAGCCGCTCCCCCTCCGGAGTCAGGGTCACACCCCGGCCGGTGCGCAGGAACAGCTGGCATCCCAGCTGAGCTTCCAGATTGCCGATGGCCTTGGTCACGTTGGGCTGGCCGCACATCAGCGCCGCCGCTGCCCGGGAAAGGCTCCTGTACTTGGCGGCATAGTAGAAAATTTTGTAGTAATCGTAGGATAGATTCACGGAACCCATTCCTTTCAGCAATATCAGATATACAAAATATGTATTTGCAAGATACCTTTGATGGGATTATAATGATGCCGAAAAAAAATGTCAAGATTGATCGAGGAGTGGATTTCGTTGAATAAAGATCTGACTGTAGGAAAACCCAGTACGGTTTTGTGGCAATTCTGCCTGCCGCTTTTTGGCAGCATTTTGTTCCAGCAGCTGTACAACATCGCCGACAGTTTTGTGGCGGGCCGGTTCATCGGGGAGAACGCCCTGGCCGCCGTGGGCAACAGCTATGAGATCACCCTGATTTTCATTGCCTTCGCCTTTGGCTGCAACATCGGCTGCTCGGTGGTGGTGTCCTCCCTGTTCGGCGGGCGGCAGTACGGGGATATGAAAACCGCCGTGTCCACCGCCATGATTTCCAGCGGCGTCATCTGCCTGGTGCTCATGGCCGGGGGGCTGCTTTTCTGCGACCCTCTGCTGGCCGCCATCCATACCCCGGCAGAGCTGCTGGCGGACTCCCGGCTGTATCTGCAAATCTATATCTGGGGCCTGCCCTTCGTGTTCTTCTATAACATCAGCACCGGCATTTTCTCCGCCCTGGGAGATTCCAAGACCCCCTTCCTGTTCCTGGCCGCCTCTTCCCTGTCCAACATTGCGGTGGATATTCTCTTCGTCACGGCGTTTCAAATGGGCGTCGCCGGCGTGGCCTGGGCCACCTTCCTGTGCCAGGGTGTCAGCTGCCTGCTGGCGGTGTGGGTGATTTTCCGGCGGCTGCGGGGCATCCAGACCACCCAGCCGGTGAAGCGGTTCTCCCTGCCCATCCTCAAGCGGCTGGCCATCATCGCCATTCCCAGCATTGCCCAGCAGAGCTTCATTTCCGTGGGCAACATTGTGATTCAAGGCGTCATCAACGGCTTTGGCCCGGCGGTGATGGCAGGCTATTCCGCCTCCATCAAGCTGAACAATCTGGTCATCACCTCCTTCACCACCCTGGCCAACGGCATTTCCAACTACACCGCCCAGAATCTGGGCGGCGGCAAGCCGGAGCGGGTCCGGGCAGGCTTCCGGGCCGGGCTGTCCCTGGTGTGGTCCCTGTGCCTGCCGCTGGTTGCACTGTACCTGCTGGCAGGACGGCTTCTGCTCACCGCCTTCATGGAAAATCCCTCCGCCGGGGCCATGGGCAGCGGCCTGGCCTTCCTGCGGGTGGTAGCGCCGTTCTACTTCGTGGTGTCCACCAAGCTGGTAGCCGACGGCATTCTCCGGGGCGCCGGGCAGATGCGTCAGTTTGTCATCGCCACCTTTACCGACCTGATTCTCCGGGTGGTGCTGGCCTTTGTGCTGTCCGCCACCACCCTGGGCTCCACGGGTATCTGGTGCGCCTGGCCCATCGGCTGGGCTGTGGCCACAGTGCTGTCGGTGTGCTTCTACCGCCGGGGGCCCTGGTGTCGCCTTCCTTCCAACACATAACAAAGATTGCCAGACAGTCCGTTCATTCGGGCCGTCTGGCAATGTTCATTTCAGGCAAGATATTCCTTCAGCGCAGGCAGACACCGCCGGGCGTCCGCCTGGCCCAGGTCATACACCGCCTGGAGTTTCTCAGGATTTTTCTCAATCCGGCCGATCTCAATGGGCCGGGAGGGACGGAGGACAAAGGCTTTCCCCGCTTTTTCCCAGGTTTTCAGCTCCTCCAGGGCCTGATTGTATTCCACATGCCGCCGGAGCAGCCGCCGGGCGAATTGGGGGTACTTCCGGTAGGCCAGCTTCACCGCTCCCTGAGGCATGGGGCCTTTGCGGTAGCTTTCGTCCCGGGTGAGAATCACAATCTGTTTCTCGCACCCCTGCTTCCCCAGCCAGCGGAAGGGAATGCTGTCGGAGATTCCGCCGTCCAGGTACTGCTTTCCCCCGATGGTTACCGGTCGGGACACGAATGGCATGGAGCCGGAGGCCCGGAGCACATCCATCTGAGAAAAGACGCTTCGGATTCGAATGTATTCCGGCTCCCCGGTGGCCATGTCCGTCACCACCGCATAAAAGGGCACCCCCGAAGCCCGGAACCGGTCATCGTCAAAGGGGTCCAGGGTGTATGGCACCGCCTGGTAGGCATAGCGAGTATCCACAATGTTCCCCTCCCGGAGCAGAGGCAGCAGGCCCATGTAGTTCCGGTCCGGGTTGAAGCGCTTGTTGTAGCGGATGACCCGCCCGGACTGCCGGGACAGGAAGTTCACCCCGAACAGCGCCCCCGCCGACACGCCAACCATAACATCCACAGTAATTCCCGCCTCCAGAAACACATCCAGGGCCCCGGCGGTGTACATCCCCCGCATGGCGCCCCCTTCCAGCGTCATCCCAATTTTCATTCTGCCTTCACCTTCGTCTGTTTTATTTGTGGTAATAGCATACACCCGTTTTCTCCAAAAGGCAAGGAAGGAAAAAGTGCCGGAAACCTTTCGGATTTCGGCGGGCAAAACTGGTGCTTTCGCCTATTTTGAAAAAACCACGGAAAAACGCCCGAACCTGCCTTGACTTTTTCTGTATTCGTGTTATTATATCGATAGTAATTTATCGGTACTCATTTACCGAAATAACCATCAGAAAGGCTGAGAACTATGGAATACACCTACCCCGTTGTCACCACCTCTCAGGAACTGACCGACGTGCTGAACCGCTGCCGGAAGGCCCAGGCGATCTACGCCACCTATACCCAGGAGCAGGTGGACAAGATTTTCCTGGCCGCCGCCACCGCCGCCAACAAAATGCGCATTCCCCTGGCCAAGCAGGCCGTGGCGGAAACCGGCATGGGTGTGGTGGAGGACAAGGTCATCAAGAATCACTATGCAGCCGAGTACATCTACAACGCCTACAAGGACACCAAGACCTGCGGCGTGATTGAAGAGGACACCGCCTTCGGCATCCAGAAGATTGCCGAGCCCATCGGTGTGGTGGCTGCGGTCATCCCCACCACCAACCCCACCTCCACTGCCATCTTCAAGTCCCTGATCTGCCTGAAAACCCGCAACGCCATGATTATCAGCCCCCACCCCCGGGCCAAGGGCTGCACCATCGCCGCCGCCAAGGTGGTGCTGGAGGCCGCTGTGGCCGCCGGCGCTCCCGAGGGCATTCTGGCCTGGATTGACCAGCCCTCCCTGGAGCTGACCAACCAGGTCATGCGGGAGGCGGACCTGATTCTGGCCACCGGCGGTCCCGGCATGGTGAAGGCCGCCTACTCCTCCGGCAAGCCCGCCCTGGGCGTGGGCCCCGGCAACACCCCCGCCGTCATTGACGAGTCCGCCGACATTCTGCTGGCCGTCTCCTCCATCATCCACTCCAAGACCTTCGACAACGGCATGATCTGCGCCTCCGAGCAAAGCGTGGTGGTGCTGGATTCCATCTATGATGCCGTGAAGGCCGAGTTCCTGCGCAGAGGCTGCTACATCCTCAACGAGGAAGAGCTGCAGAAGGTCCGGGACACCATCCTCATCAACGGCGCTCTGAACGCCAAAATCGTGGGTCAGTCCGCCCACACCATCGCCGCCCTGGCCGGTGTGGAAGTTCCGGAAACCGCCAAGATTCTCATCGGTGAGGTCACCTCCACCGACCTGAGCGAGGCCTTTGCCCACGAGAAGCTGTCCCCGGTTCTGGCCATGTACCGGGCCGCAGACTTTGCCGACGCCCTGGAAAAGGCCGATACCCTGGTCAAGGACGGCGGCTACGGTCACACCGCTTCCGTCTACCTGGACACCGTCACCGCCAAGGACAAGCTGGACGCCTTCGCCGCCACCATGAAGGCCTGCCGGATTCTGGTGAATACCCCCTCTGCCCAGGGCGGTATCGGCGATCTGTACAACTTCAAGCTGGCTCCCTCCCTGACCCTGGGCTGCGGCTCCTGGGGCGGCAACTCCGTGTCGGAGAACGTGGGCGTCAAGCACCTGCTGAAC
>CASFNR010000044.1 GCA_949296115.1 uncultured Eubacteriales bacterium
AGTGATCTTCTCAATGGGGGGCAGCTCCTGCAGGGAGGAAATGCCGAATGTTCGCAGAAAATCAGGGGTCGTCTGATACTGAATGGGCCGTCCCGGCACATTCAGCCGCCCCGCTTCGGCAATGAGCTTCTTGTTCAGCAGGGCCGACACGGAGTAGGCGCTGTCCACCCCCCGAATCTGCTCCACCATGGCTTTGGTGGCCGGCTGGTAATAGGCAATGATGGTCAGTGTCTCCAGCTGGGAAGCGGAGAGCTTGGGCGGTTTCCGGGTTTCCAGCGCCTTGGTCACATAGTCTGCCATCTCTCCGGAGGATACCATCTGGTACCCCTTGTCCAGTTTCAGAATCCGGATGCCCCGGCGCTGGAAGGCATAGACATCCGCCAGGGCGTCCCCGGCCTGCTCAATCTCCGCCGGGTCTGTTTCCAGAGCGAAGGCCAGCCGCTGAATGGGCACCACTTCCCCTGCGGCAAACAGGATGGCCTCCATGGCACGCTGCAGCTCTTCCGTTTCCATCAGGTCATCTCCTTCTTCTCATCCTCGTCCAGCAGCCGGACATTGGGATTGTCCCCATTGATGTCATCCTCCAGGGTGACAGAGTTGGTTTTGCACAAATCCAGCACCGCCAGGAAAGTCGCCACGATTTCCGACCGGCTTTTGTTTCCCCGGAACAGATTTTTCAGCCGCTCCACCCCCCGCAGCAGGAGCTGGCGGAGCACCTCGCCGGTTTTCCGGCCGATGGGATAGGGCTCCTTGCCCACGATGCCCTGGAAATTGGCGGTGGGCGGGGGCAGCTGTCTGGCGCTGCGCTCGGCAATCAGGTCCAGAGCCCGGAGCAGGTCCCCCAGGTCGTGCTGGTAGCGGTAGCCCTGGGCCCGGCGCAGAGGCTCCGGCTCCTTGGGAAACAGGCAGCGCCCAATTTCATTGCGCTCCTCCAGCACCACCATGGCCAGCCGAATCTGCTCCATGGCCTCCTTGCGTTTTCGCTCCACCAGAGACTGGCGCAGCAGGTCCAGCTCACTCTCCGCCTCCGCCTGCTCCGCAGCGGAGAGCAGCATCTTGGTCTTAATCAGCATCAGATGGGAGGCCATGGTGATAAACTCGCTGGCGATCTCCATATCCATCCGCTTCATCTCGTCCAGGTAGGCCAGGTATTGCTCCAGGATGGCGGTGATGGACACGTCCTGGATTTCAATTTTGTTCTTGCTGAGCAGTTCAAAAATCACATCCAGGGGCCCTTCAAAGTCCTCCATTTGGGCGCTTTTGGAGTGAACGATGCCCTCCAGGCGATATTGCGGTTCTCCCATAACAGTTTCAAGCCTTCCTGTTTGACAAGCATATTTGTGGGTTATTATATCATTGATTTTGGCTTGGTGCAAGTAGCTGGGAAAAATTTGGGGTTTCCCTCAGAAAATATTGCATTTTTCGATTCCGTGTGATATGATAGCGCCAAGAGAAAAATCCTGGAGGGATGAGAAGTGGCAAAGCGTACCCGTAACCGATATCGGGAGATGGAAAGCCTGATGACCAAGATCATTTTGGGCGATGCATTGGTGTTTGTGCTGTATCTGGTAAGCGCCAATCAGGGCTGGAGCGTAGCGAAGGTCGTTACCGCCATTATCGCCACATTTGGCTCCCTTTTATGCGTCGGCTGGCTGTACCTGACCGGCGAATTTACCCGCAGACGGAGTTTATGGATGGTCACGGCGTTTATCTGTATTGTGATCTGTGTTGCGGTTTCTCTGATTCTCAATTATCCGGCCCCCACCGTTGTGGCGGCAGGCTGATTCCTCACTCCCAGATAGAGCAGTACAGCGACGGCGTTATGCCGTCGCTGTTTGAGTTTTTGGGGTTTTTTCGTGTTTTTCCCGGCGTCCGGCCCATCAACAGCTTCTTGCATTTTATTGGATTTTAGCCTATAATTAGTAACGAAAAAGCCAGAAGGCTTTCTTTGAAATGCGAAGATTTTGGAGGTTTCCATGAAATCAGATTCTTACTGGCTGATTCTGTCCCAGCAGATTTTCCGGCGGAAGGCGCTGGTCCTGACCGTTATTTTTGTGGCGGTGCTTTGCTTTGGTTTTCCCATTACGCATTATTCCATCGGGCTGGATGACCCGGCAAGGGAGTATTACCTCTACTCCAGCAGCAATGGGAACATGATTCAGCAGGGGCGGCTGCTCCATGTGGTTCTGAACCTGCTCACCGGAAGCATCGATTTCATCCCCTTCTATAACGAGTTTCTGGGCACCGCCCTGCTGACGCTCTCCGCCCTGCTGTACTGCGGTGTGTTTCAGCTGGTCAGCGGGCAGTCCCTTTCCACCCCGTCGCTGATCGCCTTTTCCTGCGTCTATATCAGCTATCCCATTCTGGCGGAAAAGTACATCTACAGTCTGGATTTGATTGCCATCACCCTCTCCTACTGCTGCAGCGCCATTGCGCTGATGTACGCCTACCGCTTTGTCTCCCGGGCCGAACGAACTTCCTTCATGAAGGCCGCCGCTGTGCTTATGGCCGCCATCGCCAGCTACGAATCCTTCATTTTCTTGTACATCTGCGGGGTATTCTCCCTGTTTCTGCTGGAAATCCTGTTCCGTGATTCCCGAATGGGGCTGAAGGAAATCCTGCTGCGGGGCCTGAAATATGCCGCCATTCTTCTGGCTTCCCTGATCGTATACTACGGCATTGTCATTGCACTTCAGATTGCCACCGGGCAATACGGCGTGTTTTCCCGCTACGGCATCTGGACCTATACCACAGACACGTTTCTGGGAACGCTGCGCTATATTACGAAGCTGCTGCTGGATACCTTCCAGGAAGAATTGCAGGTGGGCTATCTGTCCATCTGGGTCTTTTTCCTGATTTCTGCGCTGGGTTTTGTACTGTTTTTCCTGCTGTCCCTGTCGCGGCGGAATGTCTGGATCGTGGTTTGTTTTGCTGCTCTGTTCGGTACGAATTTTCTGATTCACTATGGATTCGGAGAATTCCTGGCCCGGGCCTGCCAGACCTTCTGCTTCACCATCGGATTTGTGGTGCTGATTCTGCTCAACTGCAAGTTTCCCCGGGACAAAGTCCAGCACCTTCTGTTCGCCGGCGTTGCCCTGTTGGTAATCGTACAGTCTGCGGACATCAACCGCTGGTTCTTCAACGACTATACCCGGTATCAGAAGGATGCCTTTGTCATTCACAGCATCGCAACAGACCTGCTGGCCAACTGCGACGTTACCAAGCCGGTGGTCTTTACCAATTCCCCGTCGGATGGATACCTGAACACCCAGATGTATCCCGGTGGTCAGTATAACGGCCGCTCCGTCACCTACTGGGCAATCTCTGCCTTCCAGGACCCCACCCAGCCCCTGCTGGCTTCCCTGTTCGCCATGCACGGGTATGATTTTCTGGTTTCCCCCACGCCGGAAATCACAGAGCAGGCCATCGTCTGTGCGGAGGATATGCCCGCCTGGCCTTCCCCCGGATACCTTCAGGAAGAGGAAAATTTTATTGTCGTCAATTTCGGCTAAGTTTCAGCCCGGGAGCCATCAGGTTCCCGGGCTGTGTGATTTGGTTCACTCCGGCAAAATACCGGATTTTTCAATCCTTCCGATAAAATGTATTTCCTCCAATAAACTCCCGCACCAGACTGGTGGGCGGAATCTCGTCATCCACATCCGCCTCCAGCACATAATTGAGCACCTTGACAATGTTGCGCACCTCGTCATAGCACCCTTCCTCCGGCTGCACCGCTGTCAGCAGGGGGAAGATGTGTTTTTTCAGCACCGCCAGCTCATACAGGGTTGAGGAATTGAAAATCACATCGGCGTTTTCCTGATAGGGGAAAATCCAACGCTTCTCCCCCTGCCGGACGCTGTCCCACATCCCCAGCGTATGTTGTACCGAGGCCCCCCGGGTTTCGTAATCCCGGACAATCCGGCGCAGCAGCCGCAGGTAGCTGGTGGGAATCCGGTTGTGGTCATCCAGATTCAGGGGCAGGAGCGGACTGGCATACATCCGGAAAATCAGCTGCCGGTCCACGTTCTCCGGCAGCATGGCGGGATTCAGTCCATGGAGTCCCTCCACAATAATCACCGACTCCGGGTGCAGCTGGAGAGTACGCCCCTGCCACTCCCGCCGGCCGGTAAGGAAGTTGAAGGTGGGCAGGCTGACCTCCTCTCCCGCCAGCAGCAGCCGCATATCTTCCCTGAACAGCTCGGTATCCAGGGTATTGATATGCTCCAGGTCCAGTTTCCCATCCGGGCCTGGGGCAATTTTATCCCGGTCCAGGTAGTAGTCATCCAAGCTCATCAGGATGGGCCTTTTGCCATGAACCCGGAGCTGGGTCGCCAGACGGTTTGCGGAGGTGGTTTTTCCGGAGGAACTGGGCCCGGCCAGCATGACCGCCTTGGCCCCCCGCTGGCATACCAGGTCCGCGATCTGAG
This sequence comes from uncultured Eubacteriales bacterium, assembly GCA_949296115.1. Classification (GTDB taxonomy): domain Bacteria; phylum Bacillota; class Clostridia; order Oscillospirales; family Oscillospiraceae; genus Faecousia. The sequence continues at coordinate 4,428 of CASFNR010000044.1, forward strand.
AATAGCGTTTTTCGTGGAGCGCCTCGTTGACCCGAATCAATTCCCGGATTCGGCCGGAGGTGGTCAGATCGTTCAGGTCCGCCACCGTTTCGCACTCCATCAGGGTGCACCACCGCTCCCCCTCGTTGTACACCGCAAAAAAATTCGGCATGGACGGGACCTTGGCGCAGACATCCGGATTTGCGTCATCCGGATAAACAAACACAAATCCCCCATCTGCCGGGAGAATATCCCACACCGTCAGGTAGGCAGTGCTGGGCATCATCTCGCCATAATAGTAATCGGAAAACGTTCCATAGACGTACTCGTCAAAATGCGGTTCCGTCTGCCAGGACAGCAGCCTGGCTTTATCCGGCTGCCCAGCCTCCGTATAGTGCAGGATCGCGCTTTCCAACGGAACCCGCCGCCGGGAGGGAACGATTCCCTCCTCCACCAGTTGGCGTACCCGTTCCCTGAGCCTGGAAACGGAAAGGTCCGGGCAGTTTTCCACCTGAAAAAAGACACTGGAACCCAGGGTGCAGCTCATTTTGGTTCTTGCCTCTTTCCACAGCTGCCGCATGGCCAGAAAAATCACAAACTGGGCCGTACGGATGTAGCATTCCTTCCCCGCCTCATCCCGGTAATACAGCAGCCGCACCACGCCGCCGGAAGCCGCCATGGCCCGGCGGATGGATGTGCCCTCGGTGTCCTCTGTCTGGGGACGGACAGGGATATAATTCAGCGTAAATACCTCCCCGGCAATTTTTGCCGCCAGGGGGCGCTGAGACAGCGTACTGCCCTGCAAATCCAGCAGCGATATCAGCTCCAGCAGGCTCTGCCCAGGCTCTGCCTGTATGCTGCGTCCGTTTATCTTCAATTCCATATCATCACCGTCCCGTAAATATATACAAAAATCACGCATTATTATATCATATTTTTCGATTTATTCAACACTCATTTTCAACTCTTTTGTAAATATTATGTAACCTTTCTGTCATTCCTTCGTCCATGCCCTCTGGTATGTATTGGGGATAAAAAGCAAAAAATCTATTTTATACGTCATAATTCTTTAAAATTCCCCCGCCAGATTCTTAAGTTTTCTTAAAGTTACAAAATATTAACCATTTTTGTATTGACAAGTGGTATATAAATACTGTATACTCACCACGAAGATGAACTCATTCTACACCGTGCTGCCGCCTGCCGGATTTTTCTTGCATCCGGTATCCATACCCATGGCGGCATACAAACTACGGAGATTACGACCATGAAAAACAACCAAGTGACTGCAAAGAAACCGTCGATTTCAGGCAGGGCGCTGGTTTGTGCTCTGGTGCTGTGCCTCCTGGCGGCTATGTGCAGCGGCTGCCGGGCGGCGGATCTATCGGACGTTCCCGCTTCCTCCATCTCTATGCCCACCATGGCTCCGGAGGAGACAGGCCCCTCCTCAACAGCAGCACAGACAGAAGATTCCAACAGTACAGGGGCCACCACTGCCCCGAGTCACGCCAGCGCAACCGAGCAGCCGGAATCCGGTACCCAGCCTTCCAAGGAGAATCCCTCCGAGGCAACCATCGCTCCCACGGAGCATGTGCACACCTATACCAGCCAGGTAACACCGCCTACCTGTACCGCCGGCGGATTCACCACTTACACCTGTTCCTGCGGGTACAGCTATAACAGCAACCCCACCGCTGCTTTGGGACACACCTGGGGCGAATGGGTGATTGACAAGGCTCCCACCACCACAGAAACCGGTTCCCGCAGCCGGAAGTGTACCGTGTGCGGTGAGACAGAGACGGAAGAACTTGACATTCTGCCCCCGCCCACCGAGCACAGCCACAATTATCTGGCGGAAGTACATCAGCCCACCTGCACGGAAGCGGGCTACACCATCTATACCTGCGAATGCGGGGATACTTACCGGGCTGACGAGGTCGCCGCCACCGGACATACCTGGGGAGAATGGGTTGTAACCCTGGAGCCTACTGAAACGGAAGCCGGTTCCAAGGCCCGGACCTGTTCCGTCTGCAAGGAAACGGAGACCGTGTCCATTGACCCCGTCGTTCCGGATACGACGCCCCATGTCCATCAGTATTCCAGTGAAGTTGTCCTGCCCACCTGCACAGAAGCCGGCTTTACCAAGCACGTCTGCTCCGGCTGCGGCGATGAATATCACACGGATGAAGTAGCTGCGTTGGGGCATCAATGGAAAAACGACAGCAACGGAACGACGCATACCTGCACGGTCTGTCAGAAGGTTGAAACCATTCCTTCCGGGTCTGCGGGAAACGAAAATACCGCCTCTGGCTCACAAGGAACGTCCTCCGGCGCTTCTGGTTCTTCCTCTGTTTCTAATTCCCAGTCCGGTGCTGCATCCCAGTCATAGCATCATACCCCTGTCTCCCACCGGAGACAGGGGTTATTTTATGCCGTTTGCCCTTGAAAATATGACACGTCCAGGTCCCGATAAGGATAAAGCCGCTTCCACTCCTCCCCACTTTTTGACAGACTGGAGGTATGGGAGGCCAGCAGCCGGACAATCTGGTACACATCAATCCAGATTTCTGAGTTGCACTCCTTCTGGCTTTCATCAAAAATCAGCTGCATTCCAAAATGCAGGTGTACCGTCTCAATGTTGTTCACGTTTTCTTTGTCCGAGTATCCGGTCCTGCCCATGAAGCCGATCAAGTCCCCCGCCTGCACCAAATCTCCTTCCGTCAGTCCCGGCGCAAAGGGCCGATCTTTTTGCAGATGGGCATAATAATAGTAGCGCTTTCCGTCAAAGGAGCGGATTCCGGCCCGCCAGCCACCGTACCGGTTCCAGCCCAGGGCCTCTACCACGCCCCCCTCCACCGCCACAATCGGGGTTCCCAGCGACCCCATCAGATCGTGTCCCAGGTGCTTGCGCTGAAATCCGAAGGAGCGGCTGACCCCGAAATCATCACAGTGCCGATATCCATATCCCGCCGCAACCGGCGAAAAGGCCTTCAGGCCATAGGCCGGAATCCACCGCCCGTCTTTCTCAATGGCATAGCTGCCCACCAATCCCCCCAGGGCAGCGGTGTAGGCCTGGTGGTAATAATCGTAGTACTGGTACAGCGTTCCCAGAAGTTCCTCCGGAGAAGCGCCCTTTTTCAGGCCCTCCGCCGCCTTCTTCACGGAGGATAAGCCGCATTTTCCCCCCGTCCGGCAGGCTGCCAAGGCCAAAATATCAATCCAGGACAGATGCAGTTCCTGTTCCGACGTGGCAATATCCTGATCCAGCGCATATTTCATGGACTCGTAAGGAACCTGAAAATCCACCCAGGAAATCGGCTTCGCATCGGCGGGCAGGAGCAAAGCCGGCAGGCACAGCATCAGCAGAAGAAACAAACAAAGCCGTTTCATACCTTCACCTCCCGGTTAGGGTATGAAACGGCCGGAAACTTATCCGTGACAATTTGTGACAGCCGGTCTGATTATTTCAGATCCCGGACCACATCCCTCGCCACCCGGTAAATGTCCTCCATGGTGGTCAGGCTGGTAATCTGATTCTTGTAGTAACCGCTGTGTGGAACGCCCCGCAGATACCAGGCGAAGTGCTTCCGGGCCTCCAGACAGGCAATATGTTCCCCGTGATCCTGCTCCGCCAGGCGGAACTGCTCCACCGCTACCTCAATCCGCTCTTTCAGGCAGGGACGCCCCGGGTATTCCTCTTCCCGGAGGGCGGCACCCACCTCCTGAAAAATCCAGGGGTCGCCAAATACGCTGCGGCCGATCATCAGTCCATCCGCTCCGGTACGCTTCCAACAGCGCACCGCAGCCTGGCCGTCGGTGATGTCGCCGTTGGCAACCACCGGAATGGACAGCTGCTGCTTCACCCTGGCAATGGTATCCCAGTCCGCCACCCCGCTGTAGAGCATGCTCCGGGTCCGGCCGTGGACGGTAACCATGGCAGCCCCGCAGTCCTCCATCCGCTTTGTGAAGTCCAGCACGTTGATGCTGCCCTTGTCCCAGCCCAGGCGGCACTTTACCGTCACCGGCACAGGCACCGCCTCCACAACCGCCCGGACAATCTCCCCCGCCAGTTCCGGCGTGCGCATCAGGCCGCATCCGTCTCCGGAATTGGCGATCTTCGGCATGGGGCAGCCCATGTTGATGTCGATAAAATCACAGCCGGAAATATCCAGGGCCAATTGGGCCGCCTGGGCCATGATCCGGGGGTCGTTGCCAAAAATCTGTGCGCCGCAGACACTGCCCTGGTTCCTCCGCAGCAGCTTGGCGCTCTTCTGGTCCCGATATACCAGCGCCCGGGAGGAGACCATTTCCGTCACCGTAACCCCCGCCCCCAGCCGGGCGCACACCGTCCGGAAGGCCCAGTCCGTCACCCCGGCCATCGGTGCCAGGAACAACGGATTTTCTACTTCAATTGTACCAATTCGCATGGTTTTTCTCTCTTTCCAGCTGCGCCTGCTGCCCCGGATATTCTAAAGCAGCACCGTCCCCAGCCAGACCAAACCGGTGAGCAGGGCGCCGCCGGCTGCCCACACTGCACCATAGAGGTACAGCCGCCGCTTCTTAACCGGTCTTTCTCCGGACTGAATTGCCTTCTGGGCCTCTTTCAGCAGGGCATCGTCGGTGATGCCTTCGCCCACCGCATCTTCCTTCAGGATGAAAATTGCCTGTTCAAACAGCTTCGGCTCCGGTGCATGCACCACAATGACCTGTCGGGAAACTCCTTTTACCATATTCTCCCTCCTTTTGCTGAAAGTTTCCCCTATCAGCAGGGAAATTATACCAAGCGGAGGGGGATTTGTCTGTTCTGGGGCAGACTTGCGCAGGTTTTTTCTCCATTATACCATGGGCCGCAATAGCTTTTCCCGTTTTCCCGGTGATTTTCCGGCATTTTTTCCTGCCGGGAATGGAATTCTACCAAACCCCCAAAGGGAGCGGGGTGTCCAATTTGTTCTTTATGCACTTTCCCCTTCCACTGCCCCACGCTCGAGGGGCGTCGGTTCCTCCTCCGGCTTTCTGGTTTTCACCACTGCCATAAAGTACACCATGTGGAATACCCAAACAACAGCCAGGATGGCGCAGGGAATCGTCAGGGCTTTTCGCAGCATCATGAAAAATCCAAACGCCATGAGCGCCGTGATCGTCAGCATCACCCGCCGTTTGGCATCCCAAGTCATTCCCTTCCCCGCCACATAATCGGCAAGATTGTTTTGGTAGAGTTTGGTGCCGGTAAACCAGGCGTGAAGCTTTTGAGAGCTTCTGGCAAAGCAATAAGCCGCCAGCATCAGGAAGGGAAACGCCGGGAGCATGGGAACTACCGCCCCTACCGCCCCCAGTCCCACACCCATGCATCCCAGAACCACATAGCTGATCTTCTTCAAATTCATTTCTTTCCCTCCAAAAATCTGCGTTCTTTTTTCGTTTCCAGCATATGGCGGAGCGCCGCAACGGGATGATAGAACATCATCCATGGGCCGCTGAAGCGCATTACTTCCCGGATTTTCTGCCGCATTTCCGACTTGTAGCAATGTACCTTGCAATTGGAGCAGAAGGTTTTTGTGTCCATAAAGGGGCATTTGTCACTGCGCTGCCGGGCATAAGCATTCAGGGCTTCACAGGCCGGGCAAAGTCCCTGCCTGGTGTGGTGCTTCTTCCTGCAGTACAGGGCGATCATCTGGCTAACCATTTCCTTTTCCCGCTCCCGCTTCGTCTGGGTATCCATCAGCTCATCCTCCCGTGTTCCACCGAATAAACCTGATCCGCAATGCGCAGGGTGGACGCTCTGTGGGACACCAGCACCACCGTCTTGCCTCCCCCCTCTTCTTTCAAGGAGCGGAGAATCACCCCTTCATTCAGGCTGTCCAGATTGCTGGTGGGCTCGTCCAGCAGGAGAAATGGAGCGTCATGGAGAAAGGCCCGGGCCAGGCCCAGCCGCTGCCGCTCTCCGCCGGACAGCGTCTCCCCCAATTCCCCGACCGGGGTATCGTAGCCCTGAGGCAGACTCATAATAAAATCATGGACAGACGCCTTCCGGCAGGCTTCCTCTATTTCCCTGTCCGTGGCATCCAGCCTGGCGATCCGGAGGTTATTTCGGATGGAATCATGGAACAGGTGGGTCTGCTGGGTGACAAAGCTTTCCATTTCCCGCAGATTGGCGGTGTTGATTTCCTCCAGGTTCCTTCCGGAGAGTTCAATGCCGCCTTGCTCCACCGTCCAAAAACGCATCAGAAGTTTCAGCAGAGTGGATTTCCCGGAACCGCTTCTGCCCTGAATCCCCACAATCCGGTTCTGCGGGAAATCCATGGTTACATTGTCCAGAATCTTCTCCCTGTCATACGCAAAGGAAACCCGCTCCGCCCGGGCGCCCCGGAAGGATATTTCCGGTTTTCCGTCAATATCCCGGGTTACCGGCTGCTCCTGCAAAAGATCCAGGACCCGGTTTCCTGCGGCAAAGGTATTCTGGAGGGTGCTGCCCAGGGCCGCCAGCGCCACCACCGGGCCAAAAGAGGAAAACAGGGCCAGGGTGGGAATCAGAACCCCGGAAAAATCCACCTGTCCCCTGTGAAACAGCGCTGCACCGGCAAAGAGCATCATCAAGTCGCAGCTCAGGATCACCGTGTTGGTAACAGCGGTATTTCTTCCGGAGATTCGCTTCATCCGGGCCTCCACTGCGGCAAGCGCATCCGTTCTGGCATGCATCTGCGCAAGCCGGGCCGCTCCCTGGCCGTACTGAATGGTCTCATTCAGCCCCCGCATGCTGTCCAGCACAAAGCCGCTGAGTTCGCCTGCCTGGCTGCGCAGCCGAAGCCCCACATCCCCGCTGGCCTTGGAAACCGCCAGCGGAATCACCAGTCCAACGATCAGATAGGACACCGCCGCCAATATCCCCAATGCCGGATGGTATTGGCCGATGAAAAGGCTCATCAGTCCGGAAAACAGCAGCGCAATGGCGGCGGGGGAAATGGTGTGGGCGTAAAACACCTCCAGAAGTTCGATATCCGATGTAATGACGGAAATCAGGTCACCCTTGTCCCGGCCCTCCAGCCTGGCAGGAGCCAGTTTCCGCAGGGCCTGGAACACCCGGTCCCGGAGCAGGGCCAGCAGCCGAAAGGCAATCAGGTGATTGCATGCCTGCTCCCCGTAGCGCAGTCCCGCCCGGGCCGCAGAAAACAAGATTCCGCAGAGGAAAATTCCTCCCAGCGTCATGGGCACACGCCAGCCCAGCAGCTCCAGCACAGCGTAACCGCCCAAAATGGTGATGAAAGAGGCACACAGATGCCCCGCCAGCCCCATGGTGATGGCCAGAAGCATGTATCCTGTCAGGGGTTTTACCAATCCGATCAATTGGGCCATCACCCCGAAACCGCTTCGTCTTTTCATTTACGCCGGCTCCTTTCCATAGTTTTCCAGCTTCTGCTGGGTATTCCACAGGGCTGCATAGCGGGGATTGTTTGCAAGCAGCTCCCGGTGGGTTCCACACCCTGCCAGGCTCCCCCTGTCCAGCACATAGATGCGGTCCGCACCGGTGACATTGGCCAGGCGATGGGAAATGAGAATCACCGTCTTGGTGTTCGCCAAGGCATGAATCTGCTCCATAATGTCGTTTTCACTCTCCACATCAATGTTGGAGGTGGCCTCATGTTTATATACACAAATCCCTGAAAGCCGCATAAACACTGAACTTTTTAACCATCATCAAAAAACAGAATATCCCTATAACCACACTGATTCCCAGCCGATCACGGGGCGTTTTCTGGTGTCCGGCGTATCGTTTTCACGGTACGCCATTTTTTATGCACAAAACCAGAAAGGAGGCGACGCCATGTATTTTACATCCGGCGGCGACCGGGCCTTTGAACAGCTCATGCAGCAGAGGCCGGGAGCAGATCACTTTGACAGCGGCGACGCCGGAGCGCCGGAGGATTGCGGCGATTGCCGCTTTTACCGTCCCGACTGGAAATATCAGTTTTGCGTTTACGCAGAGTGTCCCTACCAGCCGGGCAAGCTCACCGCCCTTGACGCGGTGAAATTCCAAGTGAAAGGAGTTGACGACGAGATGGCAGTTTTTCGTGTGGAGAAGAACCGGGGCTACACGGTAATGAGCAACCACCACCTGCGGAACAAAGACCTGTCCCTGAAAGCCAAGGGGCTGCTTTCGCAAATGCTCTCCCTGCCGGAAAGTTGGGACTATACGCTGAAAGGCTTGTCCCTTATCAACCGGGAAAGCATCGACGCCATACGGACGGCGGTGTGGGAGCTGGAAAAGGCCGGGTACATCAC
>CASFNR010000045.1 GCA_949296115.1 uncultured Eubacteriales bacterium
CCGGGATTTCTGCCCGGTAACCTACAGCGGCAATTCTTCCCATCGGGAAGAAAATGCAGCGAATCTCTGGCGGGCAGGCAGGGCCTGCAGCCAATGCGCATCCCACATTTCCAAGGACTTTCTGCGCCGTCCGGCGGCACAAAAAGGAAAACGAAAACCGCTGCCATCCGGCAGCGGTTTTTGTATTCTTTACACCCCAAAGTCCTTGGCGGCTTCCTTCAGCATTTCCCGGATGGGCAGGTTGTAAGGGCAGCGGCCCTCGCAGGCGCCGCATTCCACACAGTCCGAGGCTTTCTTCTCCAATGCGTGATACCGCCCCTTGGCCCAGTCCGCCAGACCGTACCGCCGCAGGTATCCCTGGAACAGGAACACGTTGGAGATGCTGATGCCAACGGTGCAGGGCTGGCAGTAGTTGCACCGGCGGCAGAACTGGGTGCCCAGGGCATCCCGCACCGCCTGGAACTTTGCCTGCTCCTCCGCCGTCACCGGGGAGGTATCGGACACGGCGGCAATGTTCTGCTCCAGCTCCTGGGGTGCGGCCATGCCGGGAATCACCACGGACACATCTTCGTTGGCGCAGATGTAGCGCAGGGCCAGAGCGGCATCCTCAATGGCGCCGCCGGCCAGGGGCTTCATGCACACAAAGCCGATGCCCTTCTCCCCGCAGGCATGGATCAGCTCCGTGCCCTGGCTTTCCACAATATTATAAGGGAACATGATGGTCTCCACCCAGTCCATTTCCAGGGCCATCCGGAAGGTTTCCAGGGAGTGGGCGGTAACGCCCAGGTGCCCCACCTTCTTGGCGGCCTTGGCTTCCAGCAGGGCTTCCAGGGCGCCGCCGGGGGCCACCACCTGCTCCAGCTGCTCGGGGGAGGGATTGTGAACCTGATACAGGTCAATGTAGTTGGTGCGCAGATTCTTCAGGCTGATGCGGATGTCCGCCGCCATGGCGTCCCGGGTCCGGGAGGTGCTCTTGGTGGCCAGGACGAAGTGCTCCCGGATGCCCTCCAGGGCGTAGCCCAGGTATTCCTCGCTGGTGGTGTAGCTCCGGGCGGTGTCGATGTAGTTCACCCCGGCGTCCTTCAGCTGATGAATCAGGACCCGGGTTCCCTCGGCGTCAATGCGCTGGATGGGAATGCCGCCGAAGCCCAGCCGGGAAATGTTCAGCCCGGTTTTTCCCAATGTACGGTACTGCATAGTGATTGTCCTCCAATATTTCTATATCCAAAAATATTACTTTCCCAGTTCCTGATTCTTTTTCCAGGCGGCCATGACGCAGTCCATTGCTGCCCCCCGGAAGCCATGCTCTTCCAGCACCCGGACCCCGGCGATGGTGCTGCCCCCGGGGGAGCACACCGCATCCTTCAGGGCCCCGGGATGCTGCCGTGTGGTGAGGTACATCTCCGCTGCCCCGGACAGGGTCATGGCGGCATAGTCCATGGCTTTGGCCCGGGGCAGCCCGCAGGCCACGGCCCCGTCGGCCAGGGCTTCCAGCAGCATGTAAACATAGGCCGGGCCGCTGCCGGACAGGGCGCTGGCCGCATCCATCAGCCGCTCCTCCAGGGGGTCCACCAGTCCGCAGGCGGCCATATCCCCCTGCCAATCCGCCAGGACGTCCTCCCCCACCAGATCGTTGGCGCAGTAGGGAATCACCCCTTTGCCCAGGGCGGTGGGGGTGTTGGGCATAATCCGGATCACCGGCAGCCGGACCCCCGCCATGGCCTCAATCCGGGCAATTTCCAGCCCCGCCGCCATGGTAATCAGCAGGGGCTTCCGCTCCGCCAGAATGGGGGCCAGGGGGGCCAGCATTCCCGCCATCATATGGGGCTTCACCCCCAGAAAAATCCGGTCGCATTCCCGGGCAATGGCTTCGTTGGAGCCGTATGCAATCCCCAGCTCCCGGGCCAGGTCCCTGCCCCTGCCGGAGCGGTCGGCAATCTGAATGTCCTTGGTTCTGCTGCTCAGGGCCCGGGCGATGGCGCCGCCCATGTTCCCGCAGCCGATCATTCCATATTTCATAGCGCTGCTCCTTACCGGATGTGTCCGGCGCCCCGGATGATGTACTTATAGGTGGTCAGCTCCTCCAGGCCCATGGGGCCCCGGGCGTGGAGCTTCTGGGTGGAGATGCCCATTTCGCAGCCCAGACCGAACTCGCCCCCGTCGGTGAATCGGGTGGAGGCGTTGACATAAACCGCCGCACTGTCCACCCCGGCGGTGAAGGCGTCCGCCGCCGCCGGATCAGTGGTGACGATGGCCTCGCTGTGGCCGGTGGAGTGGGCGGCAATGTGTGCAACGGCTTCTTCCACGCCTTCCACACATTTCACCGCCAGAATGTAGTCCAAAAATTCCGTATCGAAATCCTGGGGCCCTGCGGGAGTGCCGGGAATCAGGGCGGCGGCAGTCTCATCCAGCCGCAGCTCCACCGGATGTTTGGCCTGTTCCACCAGCCGCCGGCGCAGCCGGGGCAGGAAGGCCGGGGCGATCTCCTTGTCCACCAGCAGCACCTCCTCGGCGTTGCACACGCTGGGGCGGCTGGTCTTGGCGTTCTCCACGATGTTCAGTGCCATGTCCAGATCGGCGGTTTTCTCCACATACACATGGCAGATGCCGGTGCCGGTGGCGATGCAGGGCACCGTGGCGGTGCGGACGCAGGCGTTGATCAGCCCGGCTCCGCCCCGGGGAATCAGCAGGTCCACATAGCCGTTGGCGGTCATCAGGGCGGTGGCGCTGGCCCGGGAGGTGTCCTGGACCAGATTGACGGCGTTCTCGGTAATGCCCTGGGATTTGAGACCCTTGCGCAGGGCCTCCACAATGGCGTTGGCGCTGCGGAAGGCCTCCTTCCCACCCCGGAGCACGCACACGCTGCCGCTTTTCAGGGCCAGGGCAGCGGCGTCGCTGGTGACGTTGGGGCGGCTCTCATAAATAATGGCGATGACCCCCATGGGGACGGATACCTTCTGAATCAGCAGACCGTCAGCCCGGGTGCGCTCCGACAGGACCCGGCCCACCGGGTCAGGCAGGGCCGCCACTTCCCGGATGCCCTGGGCCATGGCGGCGATGCGCTGCTCGTTCAGCAGCAGCCGGTCCAGCATCACCTGGGGCACGGTGCCTTTGGCGGCTTCCAGGTCCTGGGCGTTGGCGGCGAGGATGGTCTCCTGCTCCGCCTCCAGGGCATGGGCCATGGCCAGCAGGGCGGCGTTTTTCTCCGCCGTGGTCAGCCGGGATACGGCGGCTTTGGCAGCTTTGGCGTTTTCCAGCATCTTGTTCATTGTCAGCCCTCCCGGGTGAAGATGGTGCCCACCGGGTCCCCCTCCAGAATCCGGTAGAGGTTGGCGGGATTGTTTCCGTTGGCGATGACCATGTCGCAGCCGCAGCCCATGCAGATTTCCGCCGCCCGGAGCTTGGCATGCCGCCGGTGCCCTGGTGCCCGGCGCTGACCCCGGCCAGGGCGTACAGCTCCCCGTCCAGCCGGGTAACCCGCTGAACCAGCTGGGCTTCCGGATGGGTGTGGGGGTCGGCGGTGTACAGCCCGTCGATGTCCGACAGGAGAATCAGCAGGTCGGCGTGGATGCTCTGGGCCACAATGGCGGCCAGAGTGTCGTTGTCGCCGATGACGATTTCCTCGGTGGCCACGGTGTCGTTCTCGTTGAGGATGGGCAGGGCTCCCAGCTCCAGCAGCCGGTTCAGGGTGTTGGTGAAGTTGGTGTGCCGCTTTTCATTGCGGGTGTCGTCCCCGGTGATCAGCAGCTGGGCCACGGTGTGCCGGTATTCTCCGAAAATTTTATCATAGAAGTACATCAGCTCGCACTGGCCCACGGCGGCGGCAGCCTGCTTGGTGGGGATGTCTGCGGGCTTGCGCCGCAGGCCCAGCTTGCCCACCCCCATGCCGATGGCGCCGGAGGAGACCAGAATCAGTTCGTGTCCCGCGTTTTTGATGTCGCTCATCACTTTGCACAGCTCCTCCACCCGGCGGATGTTCAGATGTCCGCTGGGATGGGCCAGGGTGGAGGTGCCGATTTTCACAACAATGCGCATGGAGGTCCTCCCGGTTGGTAAAGATTGGGTTCATTATAGCACTTTTCCCCGCTGAAATAAAGAGGGATGACCACATTCTCCCTCATAAAAAAATCACCTCCCGGGAATTCTATCCCAAAGAGGTGATTGTTTGATACTATCCTATTTGCGGACATTGCTGCTGTATCTGGTGCTGATTCTCTCCATCCGGCTGATGGGCAAACGGCAGATCGGCCAGATGGAGGCGTCGGAGTTTGTGGTGACCATGCTGGTGGCCAATCTGGCGGCCATTCCCATGCAGGACGGGGCCATTCCGCTGTATTCCGGGCTGGTGCCCATTCTCACGGTGCTGGGGATGGAGCTGGTGCTCTCGGGGCTGATTCTGCGCAGCGTGTTCCTGCGGCGCCTGCTGTGCGGCAAGCCGGTGATTCTCATCAACAACGGCAAAATTCTCACGGACAACCTGCGCAGAACCCGCATCACCCTGGACGAGCTCATGGGACATCTCCGGGAAAAGGACGTGCTGGACATCCAGACGGTGCAGTACGCCATTCTGGAAACCGACGGAAATCTATCCGTATTCCCCTACCCCAAATATGTCCCCGCCTCCGCCCGGGACGCGGGGGTTCCGGCCCAGAAGCAGCACCTGCCCCTGTCCATCATCCAGGACGGGGTGCTCCTCCGGGAAAATCTGAAAAAATCCGGAAAGGACGGCAGCTGGGTGGATTCCATTCTGGCCGGGAACAATGCAACGCTCTCCACCACCCTGCTGCTGACCATTGACGACAGCGGCCAGGTCACCTGGCTGGGAAAGGAGACGCCATGAAGCGAAGCTGGATTGGTCTGGGGCTGCTGCTGCTCCTGCTGGGGGTGAGCCTGCTCTCCGCCGCTCTGATGGAGCGGCTTCACAAGCCCATCGCCCTGGAGCTGGAGCAGGCGGCCCGGTACGCCCTGGAAGGGGACTGGACCCATGCCGACGCCCAGTCCCGGCTGGCCCTGAACCAATGGGACACCTGGGCCCACTTCCGGGGCTGTCTGGCCGATCACGGCCCCATGGAGGAAATTGAGTCGGGCATCGCCTCCCTGAAAGTGTACCGGCAGGTCCGGGACGAAGTGTCCTTCGCCGCCGGTTGCATGGAGCTGGCCCGGCAGGTGGAGGCCATGGGCCAGGCCCACGGCCTGGTGTGGTGGAACCTGTTCTGACCCCGCCGGGGCTCCCCTCCCCGGCAATCCGCCCAAACATGGGTCCCAAACTCCACACCTGCCTAGATGTTGTGATATTTCCCCTGAATTTTCTCCAACATCTTGTGTTTCGACAAATTTTTTCCCTTCCGGGTGCTATGATGGTGCCAAGCCTGTGGGACGCAGCCGGAGCACTGCCGCCGTGGCGTCGTCCTGGGTGTTCCCACAGCCTGCCTCCAGAATCTTCGCCGCCAACTCCCCAGGCGGCGCATCCGGAGTCAAAGAGAACTGGCGCAGGGCTTCCTCTCCGTCCACGCCATCGCTGAGTAAAATCAGCACCTCCCCCCGACACAGGGACAGCTTCTCCACCGCCTCCCGGGTCTTGCTGACCGAGATCCCCGGCGGCGGGGTGGCTGTCCCGATTTTTTCTGCCCCCGTCCGGCGCAGCAGCCAGCTGGGGGCCGCCCCCCATTTGTAGAGGGTGGCCTGTCCCGTGTCCAGCCGGACCTCTGCCAGATCCACCGTCACCGCTCCGGCGCTCCCCCGCAGGGCCAGAAGGCTGTTCAGGGTGGACAGGCTGTGTTCCGCCGGGAATCCGGCGGTGAGCAGCCGCCGCAGCAGGTCCCCGGCCCACTGGCTCTCCTGGGCGGCCCCCAGTCCCGTGCCCATGCCGTCGCAGAGCAATACATAGTACCGGCATCCCGGCCCGGCAAAGGCCAGGCACCGGTCCCCGTTGGCCCGCTCCTTCCCCCGGGAGCGGGCGGAGACCTCGGCGTGAAACTCCGGCTGGGCAGTCTCCCCCCGCCGGGGGAGCCGGTCCGCCAGACCCCGGAGATAGTCCCCCAGAAACCGGTACTGCTGGACCAATGCCCAGCGGTATTCCCCCTGCCGGGCCTGCTGGGCCTTCAGCCACCGCAGCTGATCCTGGGCCCGGCGCAGCTCCGGCACCAGCCGTCCGGCCTTCCGGCAGTCCGCCTCCAGGGGGTGTTCCAGCAGGGCGGTGGTCATCTCCCGGCGCTGGGTGCAGCTGGCCCGGGCAGAGCAGCCGCCGCAGGCCCGCTGGGCGGCCTTGTGAAGCAGGGCCTCCTGGTCGATGGGCACCGGCTCCATTTCCAGCAGAATCTGCTGCACCGTGCCCATCACCTCCGCCCCCAGCTCCAGCCGGACCTGGGCCACCCCCGTCTCTCCCCGGCGGTGGACGATCTCCGGCCGGGGGGGCAGGAAGGACCCGGCCATGCCCCCCAGCACCAGCCCCGGCAGGGGCAGCCAGTCCCACCGGCCGCAGGCCGCCATCACCAGCAAGTAGGCCGCTCCCGGGGCGGCGTAGCGCTGCCACCGCTTGTCAAAAGGAATCATCCGGACAAAATAGGCCAGACACAGCACCGCCGTCATGGGGACGGCGGTCACCTGTGCCAGGTCCAGCCCCAGCCCCGCCAGGGCCGCCGCAGGGAAGGCTCCCGCCACTGCCAGAATTCCCCCGGCGAAGTAGCCCAGGCCGAAGTACCGCACCGGCATCACCTGGGCCAGGGCCAGAACCCCCAGCCCCATCACCAGCCAGTCGGTGAGGGCATCCCGGCACCGGGCGGCCTGGGTAAACAGCACCCCGGAGAAGAAGGCCATTCCAACCCGCAGCAGAAAGATGGCCACGGGGGTCCGGTCCCCCAGAAATACCTGAAAGCACAGCCCCGCCACCCCGGTGAGAAAGGCGGCGATGGCGGGAATCATCAGGGGCTGGTCCCGGCTCTCCTCCCGCTTTCCCACCATCAGCACCAGCAGCAGTCCCGCCGCCACCCAGACGATGCCCTGATTGCCTCCGCTGCCCCAGAAGGCGGGGTACCCCGCCATGGCGCCCAGGGCCAGCAGCACCGCCCGCCAGCCGGTGACGGCGCACACCGCTCCCAGGGCCAGGGGCTGGGGCAGGTTCCCCAGACTGGCTGCGCTGAGCAGGAAACCTCCGGCGCCGTAAGCCAGAATCCAGCCCGGGGTCCGCACCCTGGGATCCAGCAGCAGCCGCTGCAAATTTTTCCGCCCCCGGCGCAAGTACGTTTCCATCATCATTCGTACACCACTGCCTTTCCATTGAGATAGGGAAATCCTACCACGGCGGGGAAAAATATTCCGTCGGAATGGGTGCGCCGTGAAATTTCCCCGGCGCATCTCTTGCGCCGGGGGTCCGGGGGGTGTATAATGGACTGCAGTACGTTCCCCCCGGGGAGAAGGAGATTGCCATGGGCAGAGAATACGAGCTGAAATTCTCAGCAGATTCCCGGAAAATCGGGGAAATTCAAAAGAAGTACGGCGGCTTTTCCTCCGTCACCATGGAAACCGTCTATTATGACACCCCCAGCCGGGATCTGCGCCGCCGGAAGTGGATGCTCCGCCGCCGGCTGGAAAACGGACGCCCGGTGTGCACCCTGAAAACCCCTCTGCCCGACGGCAGCCGGGGAGAATGGGAGACGGAGGAATCCCACATCGGCGGGAGCATTGAAGCATTATGTAAACTTGGCGCCCCGGCGGAACTGCAGACTCTGACCGCAGGCGGCCTGGAGCCGGTGTGCGCCGCCCGGTTTACCCGGCTGGCCGCCGTGGTGGAAGCGGAGGGCTGCACCCTGGAGCTGGCTCTGGACCAGGGGGAATTTCTGGCGGGAGACCGGCGGCTGCCCTTTGCCGAGGTGGAGGCGGAGCTGAAGGCGGGCAGCGAAGAAGCCCTGAACCGTTTCGCCCAGGCCCTGGCCCGGGAATTTGATCTGACCCCCCAATCCCAGAGCAAGGCCCAGCGTGCCTTCCGGCTGGCAGACGAATAACCCCCATCAGGAGAGAGACAGATGTTTGATACCTTATTTCAGAATTATTCCCGGCTGGTGCTGTTCGACACCGAGACCACCGGCCTGCTCTACAGCCGGGACGAGATCATTGAGTTTGCTGCGGTGGTGGTGGAGCAGGCGGAGGGCGCTCCCAAGGTGATTCAGGAATACGATGAGCTGGTGGCCCTGTCCCCCGGGGGCTTCGTCCCCCCGAGAATTCAGGAGCTTACCGGCATCTCCACCCAGGACCTGCGGGAGCGGGGGCTGTCCAAGGCCCGGGTCTGCCGGGACATCGGGGAGATGATTCAGGGGAACACCCTGCTGCTGGCCTACAACGCCCACTTCGACCTGAGCTTCTTGTTCTATCTGCTGCTGCGCTCCGGGGATCCCTCCATCCTCAAGGGAAAGGACAAGCTGGATCTGCTCACCGTCTACCGGGACCGGCACTGCTACCCCCACCGGCTGTGCTCCGCCATTGAGCAGTACGGCTTGACGGGGAAAGTGGTCAACTCTCACCGGGCGGTGGACGATGTGCTGGCCACCCTGGCGGTGATGGAGGAAATGGAAAAGGAACGGTGCGACCTGCATCGTTATGTCAACCTGTTCGGGTACAATCCCAAATACGGCATTGAGGGGAAGGCCATCTCCTCGGTTACATACAAGCCCCAGGGGTACAACCCTGCCGCACCCCTGTACGAACTTTGAAAAGGAGGCCCCATTATGCTCAACGAAACCGCCTATGCGTTAGGCTCCAACCGGTCCTGCATCCGGGAGCTGTTTGAATACGGACGGCAGCGGGCCTCCCTGGTGGGCCCGGAGAACGTCTACGACTATTCCCTGGGCAACCCTTCCATCCCCTCCCCGCCGGAGGTGAATCAGACCATTCTTCAGGTGCTTCAGGATACGGATTCCCTGGCGGTCCACGGCTATACCTCCGCCTCCGGGGATTATGAAACCCGGAAGGCCATTTCCGAGGACCTGAACCGGCGTTATCAGGCCCAGACCCGGCCGGAGGACTTCTTCCTGGGCTGCGGCGCGGCCCCGGAGCTGGTGGCGGTGTTCCGGGCCCTGGCGGTGCCGGGCGGGGAAATTCTGGCCATCGCCCCCTATTTCCCGGAGTACCAGCCCTTTGTTCAGGAGGCGGGGCTGACCTTCCGGGCGGTGCCCCCGGATGTGCCGGACTTCCAGATCAACCTGGAGGCGGTGGCGCAGATGCTCAATCCCCACACCCAGGCTCTGATTCTCAACTCCCCCAACAACCCCTCCGGGGTGGTCTACACCCGGCAGACCCTCCAGGCCCTGGCGGACCTGCTGACCCGGAAATCCGAAGAATACGGCCATCCCATCTACCTGATCTCCGACGAACCCTACCGGGAGCTGGTGTACGGCGGGGTGGAGGTGCCCTTTGTGCCCCACATCTATCCCAATACCGTGATCTGCTACTCCTATTCCAAATCCCTCTCCCTGCCCGGGGAGCGGATCGGCTATGTCTACGTCTGCGCCCAGGCGGCGGACAGCGCCCGGCTGATGGCCGCCGTTGCGGGAGCGGCCCGGGGCTGCGGCCATGTCTGCGCCCCCAGCCTGTGGCAGAAGGTCATTGCCCGGTGCGCCCATCTGCGGCCAGACCTCCAGAGCTACGACCGCAACCGCCGGGCCCTGTACGAGGGACTCACCGCCATGGGCTATGAGATGGCCAAGCCCGACGGGGCCTTCTATCTGTTCATCAAGGCCCCCGGCGGGGACGCCCAGGCATTCTCCGACAAGGCAAAGGCCAAGGACCTGCTGCTGGTGCCCGGGGACGGCTTCGGCTGTCCGGGGTATTTCCGGATCTGCTACTGCGTCAGCTGCGACATGATTCAGCGGAGCCTGCCGGTGTTCCGGGAACTGATTCAAGAAGCATAACGAAACTGCCCGTGCGAAAGCACGGGCAGTTCAGACTGTCGAAAAACCCCTTCGGGGATTTCCGACAAGTTTTTGCAGTCTGCTGCGCGCATAATTTGTCCCCCGATGGGGGACAAATTCCACACTTGCAGCCTGAGAAGGATTTTCGGCCAGGCACAGGTCCCGGCCGAAAATGGATTTAATTTCATCTTATTTGCCGCTGCGGGCGGCAAACTCTGTGAGACTTTCTTGACACGCCCAACTGCCCGTGCGAAAGCACGGGCAGTTGTTATTTCTGTTTGTTCTGCTTTTTTCGGGTTGTGCCGGTGGATTTCTGGGGAGCCCGGCGCTTGCGGGAGGCCTTTTTCGGCAGGGCCAGCTGGAAGTCCACGGCGAACCATTTTTCAAACCGCAGCCGCCGCTCCTTGTAGTCCAGCATATCCGCCACGTCTCCCATGAGAACGGCCCACTCCTCGGCGGTGCGGTTGCCGTGAACCTGGGTGATCAGGTAGGGGCACTGGCCCAGCTTCCGCCGGCCGAAGGCCAGGGAATAGGGGCGGAGAACGCCCAGGGCCAGGGCGTAGGGGGCCAGATTGAAGAAGTAATCCGGGTCGTTGCTCAGCAGCCGGTTGATGTCCGACCGGGGCAGATGCTTCAGGTATCGCCGCAGGCCCAGCACCATGCCGGCGTCATGGCGGCCCAGCTCGCTGCGCCGTCCGCCGTAGGCTGCCAGATAGCCCATGACCAGCTCTCCTGCGCAGCAGCCCAGAGGAATCCAGACCTGCCCGCTGAGCAGGCCCAGCAGCACCCACACCAGGCTTACGCCCATGCCTACCATCACAGGCACCTTGCCCCGGAGGTGGTGGCGGTAGCCCACCGCCTGAATCAGCCAGCCGGAAATGCCGCCGAAGATGGCCAGAATCACGGCCATGATGATCTGCAGCACCGGCACATCGGACATATTCATGGCCACGCAGATGCCGCAGAACACCTGGGAAATGCTGGCCAGGAACCGAAAAATCTTTTTGTTGCCGGAGCTGCCCCTGTGCATGCTCCGCTCGCTGGGCACCATGCCCCAGACCTGCTGGCTCAGGTAGGCGTAGCCGTCCCCGGTGCCGTCCACCACCCGGCGGCTGCCGAAGAGGGCACGGAAAATCCGGTTCTCAAACTGGCTGCGCTCGTTGCCCATGTCCATCCGTTTGTGGAGCATTACCCGGCCGCTGCCGTCCAGGTGAATCAGCAGATAGCCCAGCTGGGCCCAGGAAAAGACCATCATGGTCAGGTCGCCCCCGGACAGGGTCAGCCGGCAGCCCAGCTCGCCGGCAGTGATGCCCTCCGGCGGGGTGGAGGTGCGGATGGGGGCAAAGGGCAGGCACCGCAGGAACAGCAGCCAGTATACCAGCGCTGCCCCGGCAAAAATGGCCATGGGCACCAATTCCGGGTTGCCTTCCCGAATATAGGTGCTCACCGTGGGGAACATATCCTTGGGCACGTCCATGGTCATGACGAGCTTCTCATGGTCGTTGAGGGTGGTGGTGGTGGAGCCGATGATCTGACTGTCCCGGACTTCGTAGCTCAGGTCGGACATGATGCTGACCTGCCGGTAGGTACTGGTAAAGGTCGGCTCGGCGGTCATCTCCCCGCTGGGCATGGTAACAGTGAAGGTCATGGACTCCACCGGATAATCAAAGCCGCACAGCAGGGGCAGGGTGAGCATGATGCCCCGGGTGCTGCTGTCCTCCTGCTTATTGGGGTCCACCTTCACCGCCACCGCCTCGGGGATGGTATAGGAAATCCGGATGGAGGCGTCGCCCACATAGTCCCGGGTGATTTTGCTGATGTCCACTTCCAGGGAGGAGGCGCCCTTGGTCACCGTGGCGGCGCCGTCGTTGAGCTGGACGGAGGTGGCGTTCTCCGGAATGGGGAACACCATCCGGTCATAGGCCTCCTCCAGCCGAAGCACCACGGTGACGCTGACCCGGCAGTCGCCGTCGGCGGTCACGGTGCACAGATAGTCCACCCGGGTGGCCGCAGTGGATGCCGAAGCAGGCAGGCACAGCGCCCCCAACAGCAGAATTCCCAGAATCAGCATCACCAGTTTCCGCCGCAAACCAAATTCCCCCTCAAAATCCACAGTGTTTTCTGCATTTTACCACGAGCCGGGGGAAAATGCAAGACAAATCGCCGCCGCTGTCCTGGCAATGGCCGTCCGGCGTGGGAGATTCTGGAAAAACCCGGGGATTTTTGCCGCCGCTTCACGAAAAATTAAGAAATTGGGTGCAGACAAACCCCGGGGGATGTGTTATACTAATAAAATCCGTGATTATGACATAATTTAAGGAAGTTAAAGGAGGCGTTTCCTTTGCGATATTGGTTCGGCTATCTGACAGCGGCCATTTTTGCCGCCATTACCTGGGTGCTGATGTCCTTCGGCCAGCGGTTTTCCACCCTGGTGGACATGATCTATCCCTATGTGATCCGCACCCTTCAGGGAATGCTGGCGGAGTGGACCGCTGCCGTGGCCTTCCCGGTGTGGCAGACCCTGGCGGTGGCCCTGGGGGTGCTGATTCTGGCCAGCCTGGTGCTGATGCTGATTCTCCGGTGGAACCCCATTCAGTGGGCCGGCTGGGTGCTGGCGGTGTTCTCGGGACTGTATATGCTGAGCACCATGATGTGGGGCCTGAATTACTATGCCGGCACCCTGGCGGACGATATGCGCCTGGAGGTTTCCACCTACAACCTGGCGGAACTGACGGAGGCCACGGTCTACTACCGGGACCAGGCCAATGCCCTGGCCGCCCAGGTTGGACGGGACGCTGCCGGGAATGCGGACTTCGGGGACTTTGAGACCCTGGCCAAGCAGGCGGGGGACGGCTTCCACACCCTGACCTATACCTACCACTATCCCATCTTTGCCGGCTCCGTGGTGCCGGTGAAGGAGCTGGGCTGGGCGGATCTGTATACCTCCATGGGAGTCACCGGAGTGACCTTCGGCATGACCGGCGAGTCCGCCGTGAATCCCAACGTGCCGGATGTGGGCCTGCCCTTCGCCATGGCCCATGAGATGGCTCACCGGATGTGCATCGCTCCGGAGCGGGACGCCAACTTCGCCGCTTTCCTGGCCTGCACCGCCAATTCCGATGCCCGGTTCCGGTATTCCGGGTATCTGATGGCCTTCCGGTACTGCTACACCGCCCTGAGCAGCGTGGATGCCCGGGGGGCGGCGGCGGTGAATCAGGAGGTCAGCCAGCAGCTGCGCAGCGACATGGCGGCCTACACCGCCTTCTTTGACAGCCGTGTCTCCACCACCGCCTCCAATCTGGCCTCCTCTGTCAACGATACCTATCTCAAGCTCAGCGGCGAGGAAGGCGGTATGGATTCCTACGCCGAGGTCTGCGACCTGCTGGTGAACTGGCACATCCAGACCGTGGTGCTCCCCTCCATTACCGTGGAGGAATCCCCCTTCGACCCCTACGACGAAACCCAGGTGGATTTGAGCGGCATCGTCAACGCCAGGTGACCGCCTATGATGAGACAGACATTGGATGCAGGCCTGCCCCTGCTGGGGCTGGACCTGCCGGAGGAAACCCGGCAGAAGCTGTGCGATTTTGCCGCCGCCGTGGTAAAGCAGAATGAAGTGATGAATCTCACCGCCATTACCGAGGATGACCAGGTGGCCCGGCTCCACCTGCTGGACAGCCTGACGGTATGCGCCGCGGCGGAGCTGAAGGGAAAGAGCCTGATTGACGTGGGCTGCGGGGCGGGATTCCCCGGGGTGCCGGTGGCCATTGCCAGCCCGGAAACCCAGGTGACCCTGCTGGACTCCCTGGGCAAGCGGATGAAGTGGCTGGAGACCATTCTGCCGGAGCTGGGCATCCCGGCCCGGTGCGTCACCGCCCGGGCGGAAGAAGCCGTGGCCCAGTACCGGGAGCAATTTGACTACGCCGCCAGCCGGGCGGTGGCCCGGCTGAATATCCTGCTGGAGCTGACGGCCCCCTATGTGAAGGTGGGCGGGGCGGTGCTGGCCCTGAAGGGCGCCGCTGCCCGGGAGGAGCTGGCGGAATGCGCCGGCGCCATGAAGAAGCTGGGACTGAAGCTGGAGGACATCCGGGAATACCCCATCGGGGATGCCTGCCATGCGGTGATTGTCCTGCGCAAGGTCTCCCCCACCCCGCCCCGGTACCCCCGGCGCTATGCCAAAATCAAGCAGTCTCCCCTGTGAAAATCCCGGACAAGTACCGGATTTCCCGGAAATTTTCCTTTACTTTTGGGAAAAGTTATGATATAGTTAAAAGGCTGGCTGCGGCCAGACTTGATTTTACCCGCTGCTCAGTTGAGGGACACTTTTCACCGGCCCCGACTTGGCTGCTGGGAACGTAACAGAAAGGTGGAAATATCCATGATTCAGAAGGAAAAAAAGACCCAGGTCATCCTGGACAATGCGACCCACGAAGGCGACACCGGCTCCCCCGAGGTTCAGGTGGCCATCCTGACTGCCCGGATCAACGAGCTGACCGAGCACCTGCGTGTGCACAAGCACGACAATCACTCCCGCCGCGGTCTGCTGATGATGGTTGGTAAGCGCCGCAACCTGCTGGACTATCTGGCCCGGAAGGACATCAACCGTTACCGTGCTCTGATCGCCAAGCTGGGTATCACCGTGCTCTGATCGCCAAGCTGGGTATCCGTAAGTAATTTCAGGAAAGGGCGACGGCTTTCGTCGCCCTTTTTCCCTACGGGAGACATTTAGCAGTTGAAAGGGCTGCCGGATTCTCGGCATTCGTTTCAAGTGCTAAACCTCCCGTAACACCCAATTTTTAACAGGAGGTTTTTCAATGATTACCCGCAAACAGTACCCCAATCACCATGTTTACGAAATGGAAATCGGCGGCCGTCCCTTCACCGTGGAGACCGGCAAGGTGGCCGAGCTGGCCAACGCCGAGTGCATCTGCCGCTACGGCGACACCGTGGTGCTGGTGACCTGCACCTGCAACCCCATCCCCAAGGCCGGCATCGACTACTTCCCCCTGACCATCGAGTTCGAGGAGCGGATGTACGCCGTGGGCCGGATTCCCGGCTCCTTCAACCGCCGGGAGGGCAAGCCCTCCGAGCGGGGCATCCTGAACAGCCGGATCATCGACCGGCCCATGCGTCC
>CASFNR010000046.1 GCA_949296115.1 uncultured Eubacteriales bacterium
GGAAGAAGCGTTGGGGCTGAAGTGGGCAGATATTGACCTGGAGCAGGGCGTCATCCGCGTGCGCCGGGCCGTAACCCACCCCAAGCGCAACCGGCCGGAAATCAAGGAAACCAAGACGGCGGGCAGCAAGCGTGAGCTTGCGTTGGTGAAAGAAGTAGCCGTGGCGTGGTGGTCAATCCGCAGGGCAATGTGTCCCAGCAGGTCGGCGTAGATGTTGGGAAGCAGCTGGGGAGAGGCCACGTCCACACTGACAATGGTGTCCCCCTCCTGAACAGCATCCTTGGTCAGCCCGGTGTGCAGCCAGGCAAACCGGGCCGACAGATCGGGGTTCGTCAGAATGTGGGCGGTTTTTCCCAGCATCCGCAGCCCCCGGCACAATGCAGCAGCGGAGCCCAGGGTATCTCCGTCCGGCCGCCGGTGGGTCAAAATGGCATAGTGATCCCGCTCCAGCAGGAAACGGGCAGTCTCAGTTCTGTTCCAGATCGTCATCGTGGGGCACCTCGAGAGAGTTGATGAGTTTCAGCATTTTGGCGCCGTAGACAATGGAATCGTCGGCGGCCCAGACAATTTCCGGGCTGTAGCGCAGCCGCAGGTTCCGTCCCAGTTCCCGGCGCAGATAACCGGCGGCGGATTTCAGCCCCGCCATGGCGTCGGCGGTTTTGTCCTCGGGCAGGAAACTGACGTAGACCTTGGTATAGCGCAGATCCGGGGTGGTTTCCACCCGGGTAATGGAGATCATCACATTCTGCACCCGGGGATCCTTCACCGTGCGCAGCAGGCTGGACAGCTCCTTCTGAATTTCTTCATTAATCAGCAAAATACGGTTGGATGCCATAATTTGCCTCCTTTCTTATGGAAATACCCGCCGCGCCGCGTGTGCGGTGCGGCGGGTATGGCTCAGCGTTTGACTTCCTGCATGGCGAAGCATTCGAAAATGTCGCCCTCTTTGATATCGTTGTACTTGACCACGCTCATGCCGCACTCGTAGCCGGCGGTGACTTCCTTCACCGCGTCCTTGAAGCGCTGCAGCGAGCCGATCTCGCCCTCGTGGATGACAATGTTGTCCCGGAGAATCCGGACCTGGGCATCCCGGGTCACTTTGCCATCCTTGACCATACAGCCGGCGATGGTGCCGATGGCGCTGACCTTGTAGGTCATGCGCACTTCCGCATGGCCGATGACCACTTCTTCGTATTTGGGCGCCAGCATGCCCTTCATGGCGGCCTCGATCTCGTCGATGGCGTCGTAGATCACCCGGTAGAACCGCATATCCACATTCGCCCGCTGGCCGGAGGCCTGGGCGGCGGCGTCGGGACGGACGTTGAAGCCCACGATGATGGCGCCGGCGGTGGAGGCCAGCAGAATATCGCTTTCGTTGATGGCGCCCACACCGGCGTGAATCACCCGGACCCGGACTTCCTCGTTGCTCAGCTTCTCCAGAGAGGACTTGATGGCCTCAGCGGAGCCCTGAACGTCGGCCTTGACGATCAGGTCCAGCTCCTTCATCTCACCCTCCTGCATCTTGGCGAACAGGTTATCCAGGGTGACCTTCTGGTTCAGCTTGGCGGCGGCGTCCTTCTGGGCCTGGCGGCGCTGTTCCACCAGTTCCCGGGCCATCCGCTCGTCGGTGACCACGTTGAACTCGTCACCGGGTGCGGGCACATCGGCAAGGCCGGTGATCTCCACAGGCACGGAAGGTCCGGCGGTCTTCACCGTGCGGCCCTTGTCGTTGGTCATCACCCGGACACGGCCCACGGCGGTGCCGGCAATGACAATATCGCCCTGCTTCAGGGTACCGTTCTGCACCAGCAGCGTGGCCACAGGGCCGCGGGTCTTATCCAGCCGGGCCTCAATCACGGTGCCCTTGGCCCGCCGGTTGGGGTTGGCCTTCAGCTCCTGAACATCGGCAGTCAGAATCACCATTTCCAGCAGCTCATCCAGGCCCATGCCGGTCTTGGCGGAGATGGGCACGATGATGGTATCGCCGCCCCACTCTTCGGGAACCAGGTCGTACTTGGTCAGCTGCTCCTTGATCTTGTCCGGGTTGGCGGTGGGTTTATCCATCTTGTTGATGGCCACGATGATGGGCACATTGGCGGCCTTGGCGTGGTTGATGGACTCAATGGTCTGGGGCATGATGCCGTCGTCGGCCGCCACCACCAGAATGGCGATGTCGGTGGACTGGGCGCCCCGGGCCCGCATGGAAGTAAAGGCCGCATGGCCGGGGGTATCCAGGAAGGTAATCATCCGCCCGTTCACATCCACGGTATAAGCGCCGATGTGTTGCGGATGGCGTCCAGAGTAGAGGTCTTGCCGTGGTCAACGTGACCCATGACCACCACCACGGGGGCACGGGTTTCCAGTTCTTCGGCGGTGTCCACATGGTCGTCGATGATCCGCTCCTCGATGGTGACGGTAACTTCCTTCTCCACCTTGCAGCCCATTTCCGTGGCCACGAACTCGGCGGTATCGAAGTCAATGGTCTGGTTGATGGCCGCCATGACGCCGTTCTTCATCAGGCACTTGATGACCTCTCCGGCGGTTTTCTTCATCCGGGAGGCCAACTCGCCCACGGTGATCTCGTCGGGAATCTTGACGGTGAGGGGAGCTTTCCGGGCTACTTCCATCTGGAGCCGGCGCATCTTCTCCTGCTCCTCGCTGCGGGACTTGTTGCCCCGGAACTTGCCCTGCTGCTGCTTGTTCTGCTGCTTGCCCTTGCCGCCGCCGATGCGCTGCTTGCCGCCCTGGAAGTTCTGAACCCGCTCGGACACCAGGTTATCCACATCGGCGAACCGGTTGGAGTTGACCTGCACTGCGGAGGTATCCACCACCCGGCGCTCCCGCTTCCGCTCCGGCTCCTTGGGCTTGTCGGCCTTGGGCTGCTGGGTCTGGACATTCTGAGGCGCAGGCTGCTGGGGACGGGGCTGATTCTGGGTCTGCTGGGGCCGCTGCTGGGTCTGCTGGGGTTTCCCGGCGGGTTTGGCAGCTTCCTGCCGGGGCTCCGCAGGCTTGGCCTCGGGGGCCTTGGGGGCGGAGGGCTTCACCGCATAGACCTGCTCCAGAGACTGGACCTGATTCTTCTGAGTCATATAGTCAAAGACCACGTTCAGCTCCGCTTCCGTCAGCACCTGGGTATTGGACTTGGGCTTCTCGTAGAACTTGCCCACAATCTCGGATATTTCCTTAGGCGTTACGCCGAAATCCGACGCAACCTCCTTGACACGATACTTAACAAAACTCATCTAGAAACGCACCTCCAAAATGTGTAGCCGGCGGGCAATGCAGAGTGCAAAATGCAGACTGTCCGGTCAGACGCTGTGCATTTTGCATTCTGCATTGGAACACCCGCAGGCGTTCTGTCGGTCTTGCTTACTTCTTCTTTCCTCTGCGCAGGTTCCGCTGATGGGCCTTGGCCTCCTGGCGGTGCTTCCGGGCCTTCTCCGCCTTGGCTGCCAGGACCTCCCGCACCCGGGGGTCCGGCTGTTCCAGGGTGTCCACCAGGGCCAGGGCCAGGCTGGGGTCAGTGAGGGCGGCAATGGCCAGGCTGGTCCTGCCCACCACGAAGCCGACCTCCTCCTTGCTCTCCCGCAGACGCAGCACCTGCTGGTCGGTGCCGGCGGCGAAGCTCCTGGCCCGGCGCCAGGTGTGGTCGGAGGCATCCCCGGCCACCAGAATCAGGCAGGCCTTGCCCGCCCGGGCGGCGGCGCCCACCGGTTCCTCGCCCAGCTCCGCCAGCCCGGCTTTCCGGGCCAGCGCCAGATAATTCAGGGTTCGGTTATCCATTTCCGGCCTCCATTTCCTTCTCCAGCCGGGCATAGACCTCCTCCGGGATGGTCACTTCCAGGCTCCGGTCCAGGGCTTTGGACCGAATGGCCTTTTTCAGGCACTCCGGGTTGGGGCACAGGTACGCACCCCGGCCGTTCATCTTTCCGCCGAAGTCCAGGCAGACGCTGCCCTCGGGGGTGCGGACCACCCGGATCAGCTCCCGCTTGGGCTTGCGCTCCCGGCAGCCCATGCACTGCCGCTGGGGGATTTTCTTCTGCATGGTATCCCTCCCTTTCTTCGTTTCCGGAGGAAGGCCTTATTCGGCGTCCACCGGCAGTTCTTCTTCCGTCTCCGCAGCAGGCTGCTCCGGAGCGGCTGCTTCCTCCGCCTGAGAGGCGGGCTTGATGTCTACCTTATAACCGGTGAGCCGGGCTGCCAGGCGGGCGTTCTGGCCCTCCTTGCCGATGGCCAGGGACAGCTGATCGTCGGGCACGATGACCCGGCAGGCCTTCTGTCCGGGCACCAGGCTCACGGAAATCACGTCGGCGGGGCTCAGGGCGGCCCGGACATACTCGCAGGGGTCCTCGCTCCAGACCACGATGTCGATTTTCTCTCCGCCCAGTTCTTCCACCACGGCGCCTACACGGCCGCCCCGGGGACCAACACAGGCGCCCACCGGATCCACGCCCTCCATGGTGGCACGGACGGCCATCTTGGAGCGGGAACCGGCTTCCCGGGCGATGTTGCGGATTTCCACCTGACCCTCGGCAATTTCCGGGGTCTCCAGCTCGAACAGGCGGCGCACCAGGTTGGGATGGGTCCGGGAGACCTGCACCACCGGGCCCCGGCCCATTTTGTGCACTTCCAGCACATACACCCGGATCAGATCGCCTTCGCTGTGCTTCTCCCCGGGAATCTGTTCGCTGGCCCGGAGCACGGCGTCGGAGACGTCGCCCCCCTGGCCGATGCGCACGAACATGTCCCCGGTCACCGGGTCAATCCGCAGCACGGTGCCGGTGAGCAGCTCCTGGGCCTTGGAGGAGTAGCTCTCATAGACCATGCCCCGCTCCGCTTCCCGGATGCCCTGAATCACCACCTGCTTGGCAGTCTGGGCGGCAATCCGGCCGAATTTCTGAATATCCACAGGAATGGAAACCGGCTCGCCCACCTGGACGTTGGGATTGATCCGCCGGGCGGCGTCAATCTGAATCTCCAGGGCGGTGTCCTCCAGCTCCTCCACTGCGGTTTTCACGATGTGCATGCTCAGGCCCTTCTCGCTCAGGTCCACCACCACATTGTCCGCAGGCACGTCCCGGCGGTCCTCCCGGTCCTTCCGGTAGGCGTTGGTCAGAGCCTGCTTCAGCCGCTCCACCATATAATCCACAGGAATGCCCTTGAGCTTTTCCAGCTCCCGCAGGGATGCGAAAATCTCCGCGCCGATGTCCACCTGGGGCGCCTCGGGCTGTTTCTTGGCTCTGCTATTTCTAGCCATGTTTTTGGTTCCTCCTCGTCAGAATTCCACACGAAGCCGCACCTGGGCGACCTCCGATTTTTCGAATACAACAGTTTCTTTCCCGGCGGTCACCGTCAGGCGGCCGTCGTCATAGCCCTGGAGCACGCAGGGAATTTCCTTGCGTCCGTTCCGGGGCCGGTAAAGCTTGACGGTGATGGGGCTGCCCAGAAAACGCTGGAAATCCCCGGGGCGTTTCAGCACCCGCTCCAGGCCGGCGGAGCACACCTCAAAGTGATAGGAACCCGGAACAGGGTCCTTCTCGTCCAGGATGGGGTCCATGGCCCGGGACACGGCCTCGCAGTCGTCGATGTCCACGCCGCCCTCCTTGTCCAGATACAGCCGCAGAAAATACTCGCTGCCCTCCCGGACATATTCTACATCCCACAGTTCACAGCCGAACCGCTCCACAATGGGTTTGGCATAGCTTGCCACCAGATCGGTTACTTTCATGGAACCTTCCTTTCCCGTCAATCAATAAGAAAGAGAGGCGCTTGCGCCTCCCTTTGCCTACATTCTACCATTACGGTACGTATTATAGCACTGTTTTCCCGGTTTGGCAAGAGGGATTTCTCAGAATTTCCGGTGAAATCCCAAGAAATTCCCGGCAATTCTGCCCAAAACACCCCTGCCGGACCGTCTGTCAGCCGTTGGCCGTCTCCGCTTTGGCCTGCTTTTCCTTTTTCTTCAGGGCGTCCAGAGCGTCCCAGTTGCCCCGGTTGGTCCGCAGGGTCGCATCCAGGACCTGCCTGCCCAGTTCCTCCGTAACCTGCCCGGGCAGCAGCCGCCAGCGCCAGTTGAAGCCCACGGTGCCGGGCTGGTTCATCCGGGCGGAATTGTCCAGGCCCAGATAGTCCTGAATGGGCACGATGCAGTCCTTGGCCACGCTGGCCATTGCCAGGTTAATCAGAGCGGGATACAGCTTGTCATCCGGGGTGTCGAAGTTGCACAGATAGCTGCGCACCTGCTTTTTGGCTTCCTCCGACAGTCCCGCCACCCAGCCGGCAATGGTCTCATTGTCATGGGTGCCGGTGTAGGCCACGCAGTTGCTGCCGTAGTTATGGGGCCAGTAGTCGTTGGAGGCGGCGATGTCCGCCGGGTCCACGGCAAACTGGAGCACCTTCATATTGGGGTAGCCGCTGTCCTTTACCAGCTTGCGCACCCCCTCGGTCATCAGCCCCAGGTCCTCCGCCACCACCTTCGCTGCCCCCAGGGACAGCTCGATGGCCCGGAACAATTCCATGCCGGGGCCGGGTTCCCAGTGACCGTTCTTGGCGGTATCCTCTCCGGCGGGGATGGAGAAATATTCGTCAAACCCCCGGAAATGGTCAATCCGCACCACGTCATACAGCTGGAAGCTGTGCCACATCCGGGTAATCCACCACTGATAGCCGGTGGAGCGGTGATAATCCCAGCGGTAGAGGGGGTTGCCCCAGACCTGACCGTCGGCAGCGAAGGCATCCGGCGGGCAGCCGGCGATGGCGGTGGGGGCGTTGTGCTCGTCCAGCTGGAACAGCTCCGGGTGGGCCCACACATCGGTGCCGTCCGGGGAGACGTAGATGGGAATGTCTCCCACAATCTCGATGTGCTTGGCGTTGGCGTAGGCCTTCAGTTTCTTCCACTGCTTGGTAAACTGGAACTGGAGGAACTTCTGGAACTCAACGTCAAAATACAGCGTCCGGTTGTAGTAGTCCACAGCAAAGGCCCAGTGCATCCGGATGTCCTCCGGCCAGCTGCGGAAAGGCGCCTCCTTGAAGAAGGATTTCAGGGCCATAAACAGGGCATAGTCATTGAGCCACCAGTAATTTTCCCGGCAGAAGGTCACATAGTCCGAATTGTTGCTGATGTTGCTGCGCTCGTAGGCCAGGTGCAGCAGCCGGAACCGGTTATCATGAAGCTTGTCAAAATCCACCCGCCCGGGGTTATCGCCGAAATCGGCCTCCTCGCACTCCTGCCGGGTCAGCAGGCCTTCCTCCACCAGGGCATCCAGACTGATCATGTACGGATTGCCGGCAAAGGCGGAGTAAGCCTGATAGGGTGAATCGTCGGAGCCGCCGTGAGAGGTGGACCCCAACGGAAGAATCTGCCAGTAACGCTGCCCGGCCTTCTCCAGCCAGTCCACAAAATCATAGGCCGCCTGGTCGAAGCAGCCGATGCCATACCTGGACGGCAGGCTGGTTACGGACATCAGAATTCCTGCGTATCGCTTCATACAATACACTCCTTGTCTGTCTGATTGAGGGGCGATCCCCAAGGAGGATCGCCTGATCACAGATATACTATAATCAGCTTTTTCCCCTGCGTCAACCGGGGAATCCGGCGGACCCCAATTTTCACATTCCCGCCAAAATCTGCCGCTGAAATTTGTGAGATACTGCCATGGCTCCCGGCAAAATGACCGGGGCATCCGCCCCGGTCAGTCCTCTATGCTTCGTTGAAAAACAGCAGGGAAATCCAGGTAACCACGTTGGAGCCGTATTGGAATTCCAGCCCCCGCTCCTCCAGCATGGGAATCACGTTGATGCCATGGCTCTCCACACAGGGGTGCATCTTCCCGGGCATCCGGCAGGGCAGCCCGTCCAGAATGGCGCAGCGTTCACAGATGGCGCAGGCCTGGGTGGACAGGATGTAGGGCTGAACCCCCAGCTCCCGCATCACATCCCGGACCTGGTTGGTAATCTTCTCATGGTCCGGACGGGTATCCAGAGTCTCCTGGACGTCCGAAATGTCCGCCACCTCGGTGATGGTGGCAATCATCAGGCACCGGTTGTAGGCAAGGCACTTGTCCCGGCATTCCGCCACGGTGCCCACCCCCGGGGGGCAGGCCCAGGTCTTGCCGTACATGGGGCACTCATGCTCACAGATCCAGCGGATGCGGTCGGAAAACTCCAGCTCCTTCGGGTCCAGGAAATCATAGCTGTACAGGGGAAATTCTCCCAGCCGGTCCTCCAATTCCCTTCGGTTCATGTTCATGCCTCCCTTGAATGCTTTGGGGGCATTATACCACAGCGGGAGTAAAAATTCCACGGCATTCTCCCGTGGAGCAAAAGAATCTGCACATTGCACCATTGGGGCGGAATCCTCCCAATTTCTTTTGTGCGTCCGGGAAAAAATCCGGGAAATCCATGAAAAGAACGCAGATTTTCTTTGACGGACGGGGGCGGCTTTGCTATAATAGAGGGCTGATAAATTGGAGGAATTGCCTATGCGAATGAGAAGAATGCGAAACCTGGAGCCCCGGATGGAAAAATGCGCCGCCTACCGGATTGCCGAGCCTGCCGCCCGGAAGGGCGCCTGGCGGGAGCTGATGCCGGGCGCCAAGGCCCTGTGGGTGGAGCTGGGCTGCGGAAAAGGAAAATTCACCGCCGAAACTGCCCAGGCCAACCCCGACGTGCTGCTGATTGCCGTGGAACGGTGCCGGGAGGCCATGGTGGTGGCCATGGAGAAAGCCCGGGACCTGGGCCTGAACAACGTGTTTTACATTGATATGGACGTGGCGGGAATCGAGGACATCTTTGCCCCCGGGGAAATTGACCGGCTGTTCATCAACTTCCCCGACCCCTGGCCCCGGAAGAAGAACGCCAAGCGGCGGCTGACCCACCGGGCCTTCCTGGACAAATACTGCCGGGTGGTCCGGGAGGGGGGGGAGCTCCACTTCAAGACCGACAACGCCCCCCTGTTTGAATACAGCGTGGAGGAATTTGCCGCCTGCGGCCTGGAAGTGAAGAACCTGACCCGGGACCTGCACAAAGACGGCATTGTGGGCATCATGACCGGCTACGAAGAAAAGTTCCACGCCCTGGGCACCCCCATCAACCGGTGCGAAGTGGTGTGCAGGCCCTTCCAGCTGCCTCCGGAGCCCCCCAAGGCATCCCAGGAGGAGGCGCAGGAACCATGAGCGTCCCCACCCCCTACCCCATGGGCAGCTGCGACGTGGCAGTGATCGGCGCAGGACATGCGGGAATTGAAGCCGCCCTGGCCGCCGCCCGGCTGGGATTGCACACCATTTTGTTCACCATCAACCTGGACGCCGTGGGGAATATGCCCTGCAACCCCGCCATCGGCGGCACCGGCAAGGGCCACCTGGTCCGGGAACTGGACGCCCTGGGGGGCCAGATGGGCCTGGCGGCGGACCACAGCTGCATCCAGTACCGGATGCTCAACCGGGGCAAAGGCCCTGCGGTGCACTCCCTCCGGGCCCAGGCCGACCGCCGGGAGTACCAGCAGTACATGAAGCACGTTCTGGAGCTGCAGGAAAATCTGGAGCTGAAGCAGGCCCAGATTGTGGAGATTCTGGTGGAAAACGGAGCGGTCTCCGGGGTCCGCACCCAGCTGGGCGCCCTGTACTCCGCCCGGGCGGTGGTGATTGCCACGGGCACCTATCTGGACAGCACCGTGATTACCGGCGAAAGCGTCACCCCCTCCGGCCCCGACGGGATGCACCCCAGCGTAGGGCTGGCGGACAATCTCCGGGCCCTGGGGCTCTCCCTGCGCCGGTTCAAGACCGGCACGCCTCCCCGGGTGAACCGGCGGAGCATCGACTTTTCCAAAATGGAGCTCCAGCCGGGAGACGAAACGGCGGAGCCCTTCTCCTTCCGCACGGAGCACAAGGTGAACAACTCCGCCGTGTGCTACCTGACCTACACCAACGAGGAAACCCATCGGATTATCCGGGCCAACCTCCACCGCTCCCCCATGTACGACGGCACCATTTCCGGCGTCGGCCCCCGGTACTGCCCCAGCATCGAGACGAAAATCGTCCGGTTCGCCGACAAGCCCCGGCACCAGCTGTTCATCGAGCCCTGCGGCCTGGACACCGAGGAAATGTATATCCAGGGGCTGTCCTCCAGTCTGCCGGAGGATGTGCAGATCGCCATGCTCCACACCATACCCGGCCTGGAACAGGCGGAGATGATGCGCCCGGCCTACGCCATTGAATACGAGTGCATCGACCCCACCGGGCTGCTGCCCACCCTGGAGACCAAGGCGGTTTCCGGTCTGTACGGTGCGGGCCAATTCAACGGAACCTCCGGTTACGAGGAAGCGGCGGTGCAGGGGCTGGTGGCAGGGATCAACGCCGCCCTGAAGCTTCAAGGCAAGCCTCCCCTGATTCTCACCCGGGATACCAGCTACATCGGCACCCTGATTGACGATCTGGTGACCAAGGGCACCCAGGAGCCCTACCGGATCATGACCAGCCGCTCCGAGTACCGGCTGCTCCACCGCCAGGACAACGCCGACCAGCGGCTCACCGCCATTGGCGCCGCCATCGGGCTGGTCCCCCAGTCCCGGCTGGAACAGGTGGAGGAAAAATACCGGCAGGTGGCGCAGGAAATCCAGCGGCTGGAAGGAAACGGCGTTCCCGCCTCTGCGGAACTCAACGCCATGCTGGAAGCAAAGGCCACCGCACCGGTCACCAATTCCGCCCGGCTGGCAGATCTGCTCCGCCGTCCCCAGGTCAGCTATGCCGACCTGGCCCCCTTCGACCTGGACCGGCCCTCCCTTCCGGCGGCGGTGGCGGAGGAAGTGGAAATTCAGATCAAATACGCCGGATACCTGGCCCGGCAGGAAAAACAGGTGGCAGAATTCAAGAAGGAAGAGTCCCGCCGCCTGCCCCCCAATCTGGACTACCGGGCCATCGCCGGGCTGCGGCTGGAAGCCCAGGAAAAACTGGCCGCCATCCGTCCGATTTCCATCGGCCAGGCGGGCCGGATTTCCGGCGTCAGCCCGGCGGACATCGCCGTGCTGCTGATCTATCTGGAGCAGGCGGGGCTTTGAAAAAGCGTAAAAATGGGCGGCCAAAATGGCCGCCCATCACCTTTATGATAGCACCAAAGTGTTGCGTCTGTCAACGAGTTTTTATGTATTTTGACGGCAATCTGTGTTTTGACTAATTCTATTTTTGCTAGTTTGTACAATATTGCGGGTTGCAAAATAAAAAAAGTTATGCTATCTTATAGATACAAAGAAGAACGCCTCACATCAAGGTGAACTTCTTGAAACACTTCTCTTTCCGAACACTCCGATTCAAAGCAAGACAGTTGATCAGCGTGCGGCAAATGTTCAAAAGCACTGGATTTCCGATGTGAAGGTTCATTTCCCAGGCAAGTCAAGTTTCCCCGTAGTGGTTTTCCAAAGCAGAAGATAATCTTCTCAGAAGTTCTTTCAAGCGTCTTGGTTATCCCAGAGAAGCGCAAGTATTTCTTATCAGAAGAAAATCTTTCCCGAAAAATTCGATTAAATCTTTCTTTACAATGGTTTTTCCGATGTTTGGCGAGTAAAAGGGATTTTCAGGAAAAGAAACTTTCAGAAGATCAGAAAACAGTGTATTTTCAAAAGATGGATCAGCGCATCAGGAAATGATCTTTCAAGCAGGTTATCCAAGGGATGGTACAACCAAAGCAGTTCCGGATTTCTTCAGAATCTGATTCAGAAAATGGCAAAATGTTCCTAATTCATCCTTTCCTTTTGAATTTCAATAATGAAAATTCCATGATTCTCTTTCGTTGAAGAAACAAGAAAACGGCGGGTCCGATGATTGAGTTCCTTCAAAAAATGAAAATCAAAGGAATCATTCAGAGAATGAAAAATCATAAGTCAGAATGAAAAAGAATGTTTCCAGTAAGAAGAACCAGATTTCAGAGAATTTCTTAGAGCAGCGGCGGTTCCCCATTACAGAGAAAATTCTTTCTTCGGCGATGACACAAGCAATTCGTAACCAATGCAAATCCGCTGATTGGAGGAACTTCAGAAAGAAAAGTGGGGCAGACGATGAATCGATCAAAAAATTCCGACTTATATGAGCGTCTCGCAGAAGAGACTGAATGGATGTGTGAATAAGAAATTACGGAAATAATGGCAGGATCGAAGGAATCGTCTAATCTGTAGAAAGCGAGGTTAACCAATGATGTTAGATACTAAGAGTGAACAGAAATGACCCTTGGCTACATAAAAACATATCGATGGCAAGATATGGTAGTCAAGGGTCATTTCACTTTTTTGTTTTCTCGCTCCCGGAGGGGGCGCTTTTTTTATGCCCAAATTCCCATGAACCTGCTCCCGGCAGGGCCTCGGAATCCAGGCTTCCCCGGTCTGTGCTGTTTCGCCAGCCGGGGAAGTTCCTTTTTTCAGGCAACTCAGTTGGTTTTGATTCTGTTCTTCCGCTTCCCATGGTCAAGGTAGTAAGCCATTGCCTGATAGCTCATCTGCTGAACCATCCACAGGCCGCCCACCAGCAGAATCCAAGTGGGCTGGGCCATACCGTTTCCCGCCAGCAGCACCAGCGCCAGCATGACCAGAGGGAACACCACGCTCAACGCCCGGAAGGCAAAATAGCTGCACTGGCCGATCTGCTGCCGTTCCGCTTCGTCACAGCTCTGATACCAGTCTTTTTGGAATTTCGAGTCCAGCACATTGCCCTGCTTTTCCGGATGGATTATTTTAGTGGCTTTTATAATCACCACCTGCAAAACCGTAATCCACACCAGCTGCACCGCCAAAGACCCAAATAAAATCAGCGCCTCGGTTTTGCTCCCTATCCGGAGTACCTGGCTGCCTAAGAACATGGCACGGCCGGTTTCCCAGTCTGCCTGGATGCTGATGCCCAGGGCAATGAACAGCCATACCATCGCCGCGCCGGAGAGAATCAGCGCCAGACACAGCCGCCGGTCTGCTTCCCGGAATGCGCCGTCCTCTTCTACGGCCCGGGGAATCAGTGCCTTGCCCCGAATATGGTAGGCCGTACTCACCGCCAGCAGCAGATATCCCGGTGCAAACCACCATAGCCCCAGGGACGCCAGGGCCTGATTCAGATTCTGCCCTGTCTCCAGCAGGTCCTTGCCCAGCATCACCGTCAGGTATCCCGCCACCGCCCCGATGGCG
>CASFNR010000047.1 GCA_949296115.1 uncultured Eubacteriales bacterium
GCACTGGCTTTTCCGCCGGGGCAGGGCCTTCAGACCACCATCCGACTGACGAAGGTAACTTGCATGGAAGGAACAGTAGGGGCTTTCCGCCCCGCCGCCCCCAAAATCGGCGTACTTCATCAAACCAGCGGTCTGTGCTTCAATCCGTCGGAGAATCCCGGGAATGGTGAGCCGGTTTTCCGGGGCTTCCAGCCCGCACCGGCCGAAGTAGGAGATGGGCTGAATATGCACCCCCCGGACGTGGGGAGCGCGGGACAGGGCAAAGCGGAGAATCTCCCCCAGAGCATGGTCATTGACCCCGGGGGCCACGGTAGGCACCAGCACCACCGGCAGCCCTGCCATGCGGCAGGCCTCGATGGCGTCCAGCTTTGTCTGGGTCAGGTCGGCGCCCCGGAGGGTTCGGTAGATTTCATCATCCAATCCATCAAGCTGCAGAAATACCGTGCTGACTCCCGTTCTGGCCAGGTGCAGAGCGTATCCCGGTTCCCGGGCCAGCCGCAGGCCGTTGGTGTTCAGCTGGAAGAAGGAGATAATGGCATCCAGGTCATCCCGCATGGTGGGCTCCCCGCCAGAGAGCTGAATGTTGAATGGCCCGCCCCGCTCCATAAGCAGGTCGTATTGCTTCCCAATCTCTTCCAGGGGCAAATCCCGGGGCGTCTGCTCTCCGGCGCTGGCAAAGCACACCGGACAGCGGAGGTTGCACCGGTTGGTCAGCTCCAGCAGCACACAGCAGCCGTCCCGCTCATGGTTTTGGCACAGGCCGCAGTCATAGGGACAGCCCCGCTCCACGCTGTGGGCCCGGACCGGGACCACAGCGCCCCCGGCATCTGATGCCCCCCAGGCCAGATAACTGTCCAGGTCGCCCTCCCAGATCAGGGTGCGGAAGGAGCCATGGTCCCAGCACCTCTTTTCCAGATAGATATTCCCGTCAGCACCCGCCACTTTCCGGGCGGGTATCTTTTCCAGACAGACGGGGCAGACGCTGGTGGTTTTCCCAATTTCCATGCCTATAAAAGCCCCCTCTGCTCCAGGATTTCCATGCATTTTTCGTAGGTCTGGGCAATAATTCCGGGACAATACTCCACCCGCTTGGCAGGATTGCCCCGGGTGATGTCCCGGCAGTCGATGGACTGATATTCCAGTTCCATCTCATCGGTGAACCACTGGGTGAATTCTCCGAGAGCCGGTTTGTGATGGGGGCTGTCGTAGCTTGTGTCGTCCGGCTTGCCGGTGAAGTAGGAAATCAGACAGCAGCCCCCGGTCATGCACCCGCACACCCCGCCGGAGAAGCCCACGCCCCCGTTCAGCCCGGCCATGGCCTGCACCAGTTTGGGATTGTCCTCCCCGATGGTTTCCAGCAGCAAAATGGCCAGAATCTGGGAGCAAAAATAGCCGTATCGGCTCAGTTCCAGGATTCGGTCGGTTAAATCCATTCCCTCACATCCTTTCGCACACGAACAGCACATAGCTGACTTTTTTCGACATTGCCAGACAGGAAACATCCTCCCGCCACAGGGCCTCCAGATAGTATTCCCGCCACTGCTCCGTCAGGTCCTCCAGGTGCCGCACGGCGAACCCGGCGGCACGCACTTGGCTCAGCAGGGCAACCACATCCTCCGTCACGTCGGAGAATACCAGTTTCCCCCCCTTGCGCAGCAGCCGTGCGGCCTCGTTCAAGGCCCCGGGCACATCTGCGCTCACATAAAAGCTGCACTGGGACAGCACCCCGTCGAAAGAGCCTGATTCATAGGGGGTGTGGAGAAAATCCCCTGCCGTCACCCGGCCGCTCCGGGGGGTAAGATCAATTCCAACCGGGACAAAGCCCGCATCCTCCAGGATTGCCAGGGCAGAACCGTCCCCGGCGCCCATGTCCAGCCAACGGCTGCCGGGGGGCAGGAAGGACAGTTCGATTAAATACCGGGTGTGGGCCTCCCCACCGGGATGACCGTTCATCATTTGTCCTCCAGGGCTTTCTCTACGGAAAGCACTTTGCCAAGGGCCAGCTCCTCGGGAACGTAAACGAATCCGCACTTGGGACACACCGGCAGCTCCACCGGGAAGCCGTTGTCCAGGTAGAGAAATTTGGCCTTGCCCTTTTCCAGACGGCACTTGCACTTCAGGCAGGTGAGTTTTCCCTCCGGGTCGATGGTGTAGTAATTTTTGTCTGCCATGGCGTCCTCCTTACTGCCGGGTGACGATGTTCATCCGGTGGCTGTAAGCCCCGAATACCTGATAGCCCCCGGGAATTTCCTGATATTTGACCCAGAAGGTCACGTTGCCCAGCCGGGCCCGGGTGACGCACAGGCCGGTGTCTGCGTCCAGAATGGCCTCGCCGGTTTCCTGCAGGTGCCGCAGAACGGCAACCACGTCGGATTTCAGAATCATCCGGTCATCCATCTGTCCTTCCGTCCCGGGGGCGTAGGTCAGGGTAAATTCCAGTTCCATCGGATCTAGTTTCTCCTTCCAGATTTCTTCCAGCAGCTGCTGCTTCAGGCCCAGGCGGTTGTACCGCTTGGCGCTGATGTCCGGGCACTGGTCGGCGGCGGTGCCGTAGATCAGTTCCAGAATGTGCACCGATTCCCGCCCCTGCCGGGCGAACCGGTCCCGGCAGGCCATGCAGTAGCTCAAATATGGCAGGTCGGAGCGCTCCAGACACTTGTCCGTCATCTCCGACGCCACTTCCCGGTTGGCGTACTGGGTCAGGCCGCCGTAGCCGCAGCAGGGGGATTGGTCTCCGGAATAGGGGGTGTCTGCCAGCTGGCAGCCCAAGGCCTGGGCAATCCGGCGGATGCTCTGCTGGGTGGCGGCGTCTCCCCGGGCGCCGCAGGCGTCGTGAAGGGCCATGGGCCTGGGGGCGGGCAGGGGACGGTCCGGCAGACCGATGGTTTCGAGAACCTCCCAGATTCCCACAACCTGCTGATTAAGATGAGAGGACAGGGACTTCTTGCAGGTGGGACACCCGGCGATGACGGTAGGGCTACCCAGGGCTTCCAGCTGCTGACGGAGAAATTCCACCGTCTGTTCGTATAGTTCATATCGTCCCGCCCAGTCGCTGATGACGCCGCAGCAGCCCAGCAGCAGCCCCACGCCGCCATCCACACGGGCGCACAGATCCCGGTAAGCCGCCCGCACCGTGGCGGGGGCAATGGCGGCAGCCTGACAGCCGGGGAAGAACACATACCGACACCGGTCAAACCCCGGCTGGGGGCGGCACAGGAAGGCCTCCTCATTGGAAAAGAGCATGTCCTGCAGGGCAAACTCGTGGGGGGCCAGGGGCATTTTCCCGGTGAAAACCATGTTCTGCCGGGCCATATGGCATATTTGTCCCATATCGTAGCCATTGGGGCAGGTGAAGCTGCACTGCCCGCACAGGGAACAGGCGTTGATGGGCTTGTTCATCATATGGTCGCCCATGATGATGGACACGTTGTTATAGATTTCCCGGGTGAGAATCCGGGGGAATTTCTGATAATGCTGCAAATAGGCACAGCCCTTGATACATTCCTCGCACCGACACTGGATACAGCGGGCAGCTTCTGCCATGGCGCTGCCCCGGTCGGTGATAGGAATCCTTTGGGAGCCGGCTACGCCCTCCAGAGAGGTGTACAGCCGGCTTTCCACGGGCCCTTCCTCGCCCCGGGTGTTGGCCGGGTCCAGATTCTGGGCCATCCGGTCAGCGGACAGGGCGGCTTTTTTCGCCCCGAAGGCCGCTCCCAGCACCCCCTGGGTGGGGCCGGTCAGAAGATGGTATTTCCGGCTGACCATCAGCGCTTCCTCCGCTTCCAGGTCGGGAAACCGGGCCAGAGCAAGCGCATAGTCGGCGCCGATCAGGCCGAAAGACGCTCCTTCGGATTCCAATGCCTGGGCAGGGTCGCTGCCCCAGACGAAGTTTATTTCCAGCTGCTTCAAATCTGCCAGGGCGGCATCCCGGACTTGCTCCGGCAGCGTCGGCGCACAGGCGGCGAGAAAGTCCCCGGGGGTTTCCTGGGCGCAGAATACCGTGACCGGATAGCGCTTTTTGGCCAGCTCCCCCGCCAGAAACAGGGTAAACAGGCTGCTGCCGAAAACGGCGGCCCGGGCGGATTTCTTTCGGAGAAAGCTTTTTCCCCGCTTTTCCGGGCCATGGGCCAGGGCGGCGGCCTCCAGCGCCCGGATGGCGATGCCGTCTCCAAGGGAGCATAACTTGCAGGCCTGCTCGCAGGGAGCTTCGCACCCGGCGCTGAGCAGGGAGGGAAAGGGGGTGATTTTTTCGTACAGGCTCCGGGCCTGATCGAATTTTCCCGCCGCCACTGCTGCAATCAGGGCTTTGGTGTCCAGTTTCAGCGGGCAGGCGGCATTGCAGTAGGCGGGCTGCTCGTGGACGCACAGGTGCTCCCGGGCTTCCAGCTCCTCTTTGGTGAACAACCGCTTCTGATGATAGATGTGGGTGGAAGCTCGCTCTTCAATCTGCATGGAAATCCCCTCCTTTCAGGGCAGGTAAGAACTTGGAGAGGCGGTTGCCCGCCTCTCCATTATAGCATAAGGTTTCTTACATGGAAATCAGTTTTTCAGCTCCTGCAGAGCGGCCAGCACCACCTCGGGCAGGGCGGGAACCCGGGTAATCCGGGCGCCGGTGGCGTTGAAGATGGCATTCAGGATGGCGGGATGAGGAGCATCCAGGGGCGCCTCGCCGCAGCCCGCTGCGCCATAGGGGCCGTTGGGCCGATAGGTCTGG
Source organism: uncultured Eubacteriales bacterium (assembly GCA_949296115.1). GTDB lineage: Bacteria > Bacillota > Clostridia > Oscillospirales > Oscillospiraceae > Faecousia. The sequence continues at coordinate 4,715 of CASFNR010000047.1, forward strand.
GTGTAGTGCAGCTCGATGTCATCAGGGATGTCCTTGGGGTAGGGGATGCCGCAGTTCTTCAGGCTGGTGTGCTTGCTCAGATCGTCAAAGTCCTCGCTCAGCGCCAGACCGATGCCCTGGGCCAGACCGCCGTAGAAGTTGCCGTCCACCAGCAGCTTATTCATAATGGTGCCCACGTCTGCCACGCAGGTGAACTTCTCCACGGTGACCTTGCCGGTCTGGGTGTCCACGCAGACCTCCGGCAGGAACAGGGTGTACATGTAAGTGGCGAAGGGTTCACCCTGGGCGGTGGCCTGGTCGATGGGATGCTCAGCGCAGTAGGTGGTGACCCACTGGCCCTGGACCTTGGTCTCAATGCCCTCGGCCTTCATCTCGTCGTAGGTCCGGTAGGTGCCGTCCTCCTTCTTCATGGCAGCCAGCAGGTTCTCCGCCGCCAGACGGCAGGCGTTGCCGGACATGACCTGACTCCGGGAGCCGCCGGCGGGGCCGGAGTTGGGGGTGATCTTGGTGTCGTTCATCACCAGACGGATCTGGTCGGGCCGGATGCCTGCCTGCCGCAGGGTTTCGTGGGCGGAGACCAGGGCACCCATGTCGGCTCCCTGTCCGTGGTCCTCCCAGGAGACGTAGATGGTGACGGTGCCGTCGGGGTTCAGCTCGGCATAGGCCTGAGAGCTGTCCACGCCGTCCAGGCCGCAGCCGTAGACGCCGGAGGATACGCCGATGCCGTACTTGTACCGGCCGTCGGATGCGGCGTTCTTCTCTGCCACCCGCTTCTTGGCGGCCTCATACAGGGGCCGGGCTACCTTGTACATGCCCTCCAGGCAGTAGACATCGGGGGCGTAGCCGGTGGGGATGGTGGAGTGCTCGGACTCTTTGTAGCAGTTCAGCTCCCGGATGTCGAAGGGATCCATGCCCATCTTGGCGGCCAGCACGTCGATGGCGATTTCGGAGCCCATGAAGGACTGAGGAGAACCGTAGGCCCGGAAGGCGGAGCCCCAGGCGTGGTTGGTAAAGACGGTGGTGTTCTTGTTGCGGATGGTGGGGATGTGGTAGCCCGCGCCGGTGAACTGGCTGAGCCGGTGGGTCAGCAGGTCGCCGAACTCGGAGTACGGGCCATGATCCACATAGTTGTCGCCCCACAGACCCAGCAGCTTGCCGTTTTCGTCGGCAGCCAGCTTGATGTGCATGAAGGCGGGGCTGCGCTTGCCGGTGTAGGTGATGTTCTGGAACTGGTTGAATACCAGGGAGACCGGCCGCTGCAGAATCTTGGCGGCGGCGCCCAGAATGGCCTCGTTGGTGGGGGAGAACTTGTAGCCGAAGGTGCCGCCGGCGTGGTTCTGGACCAGCCGCAGCTTCTCCAGGGGCACGCCGATGCCGTCGGCGATCATGGGCATATGCAGGTGGATGCCGATGGACTTGGAGTGGACAGTCACCATGCCGTCCTCGTCAATGTAGGCGTAGCCGCAGTCCGGCTCCAGGTGCAGGTGGGGCTGACGGGAGCAGTAGGACTCGATTTCCACCACGTTGGGGGCGGCGTCGAAGTCCAGGTCCGGGCCCTTGATACAGTTGGTCTCGTAATAGGCGTTGGGGGTGCCGGGATGGATTTCGATGGCATCCTCGGCGATGGCATCCATGGCGTTCATGTAGGCGGGGAGCTGCTCGATGTCCACCACCACCGCATCGGCGGCGGCCCGGGCATGGGCCTCGGTGTCGGCGGCCACAATGGCGATGGCATCGCCGAACTGGAAGATCTTCTCATCGCACAGCACCGGGCGGTCCCAGCCGTCGCACTTGTTGTTCAGGGGCAGCATGACCAGACCGTTGATCCGGTTCTTGCCGCCGGCGGCCACAATGTCCTTGGCGGTGATGATCCGGACCACGCCGGGCATCTTCTCTGCGGCGGCGGTGTCAATGCCCTTGATCAAGGCGTGGCTGACCTTGGCCTGAACCAGGGCCAGGCGGAGGGTATCCTTGGGCATCTTCAGGGCGTCGTCGGCGCCGAAGTCCCAGGTGCCGGTGACCTTCTGGGCGGCGGAGGGACGGATGTAGGTGGTGCCCACAATGGAGTCGCCGGTGGGCTTGAATACCAGATCTTCCTTGGTGATCTCACCCCGGATGACCCGGGCGGCGTCCATCACCGCATCGATCAGAGGCTTATAGCCGGTGCAGCGGCACAGGTTCCGGTTCTTCTGGAACCAGTCCCGGACCTCTTCCCGGGTGGGGGCGGGATTGTTGTCCAGCAGCACCTTGGCGGCCATAATGAAGCCGGGGGAGCAGAAGCCGCACTGGGCACAGCCATGGGCCATCCAGGCCACCTGCAGCGGGTGCATATCGGAAATGGTGCCGATGCCCTCGATGGTGGTGATCTGGGCGCCGTCCTTCAGGCGGCTCATTTTGGTGATACAGGCCCGGGTGACCTTGCCGTCTACGATGACGTTGCAGGCGCCGCAGTGACCCTCGCCGCAGCCGATTTTACATCCGGTGAGCAGAAGCCGCTCCCGGAGCACGGATGCAAGGGTTTCGTTGTCCTCTACCAGCAGGGTACGGTTTACGCCGTTGATAACCAGGTTTTTCTTGATCATTGCCATTTCCTCCTTTTTTTCGCTGGAAAGCGGTTAATGGTCTGCTTGATGGGTGCCGCAGGGATCGGCGTCCGGGCCTTTCCCGGTGAGCCCCTGGAGCCGCTGGACGCCTCTGCCGGAGTAAAAGACCAGCTGGGAGAACCGTCCGTCCAGATTCTCTCCCCGGAGAATCACGGCGTTGGCGGTCTCGTAGTAGTCAATGGGCAGGGTGCGGCGGTAATGTTTTCCGGTGCGCTGGTCGGTAATTTCCAGTGTTACCTCCCGGGCGGAAATTTCAAAAACAGGTTCATCCATGGCTTCACCTCGCAAGGCCCGCGGCAAAATGCCGCCTGTGTTCACTCTTATTTTACCTTGCGGCACAGGGGCTTTTCAACTTACAAGCAATTGAAAGTCGCAGAATTCCCTTTGCCGTATTTGTACAAATAATATAAAAACAGACGGGCTAAAAAATGGCAAATTGAGCATAAGTGATAATGCACGCCGCTCCGAATGCTTCCTTTTTTTAGGAAACGGCGGCTCGGTTGACTTTACGGCCCAAAATGCGTATAATAAACCAGAATTATCATGGATAACTATGGCAGGTAAGGAAAATGGCTACGAAAAAGCAAGAACAATATGGAAATTCCAGCATCTCCATGCTCAAGGGAGAGGACCGGGTGCGCAAGCGTCCGGCGGTAATCTTTGGCTCCGACGACCTGGAGGGCTGCAAGCATGCGGTGTTTGAAATCCTGTCCAACGCCATCGACGAGGCCCGGGAGGGCCACGGAGATACCATCATCGTCACCCGCTACGAGGACCTGAGCGTAGAGGTGGAGGACTTTGGCCGGGGCTGCCCGGTGGATTACAACGAAAAGGAAAAGCGCTATAACTGGGAGCTGGTGTTCTGCGAGATGTACGCCGGCGGCAAGTACGGAGAGAACGGGGAGAACTACGAGTATTCTCTGGGCCTGAACGGTCTTGGCTCCTGCGCCACCCAGTACGCTTCGGAATATTTTGACGCAACCATCCGCCGGGACGGATACCGGTACGACCTCCACTTTGAGAAGGGACGGAATGTGGGCGGACTGAAGAAGGAGCCTGCCGACCGGAAGAAAACCGGCTCCTGCTTCCGCTGGCGGCCGGACAAGGAAGTGTTCACCGACATCCGGATTCCCGTGGAATACTACCGGGACGTGCTCCGCCGGCAGGCGGTGGTGAATCCTGGGGTGACCTTCCGGTTCCGCAACCAGGTGGGGGGTAAGTTCGAGACTGTGGAGGAGCTGGTTGGGGATAACGCCTTTACCATGCCCACCTTCTGGGAGACGGAGCGCCGGGGCCGGGATGCGGAAAACCGCCCGGAGATGAAGCTGAAAATCACCGTCTCCTTCTGCTTCAGCAAGCAGATCAGCCATCTGGAGTATTATCACAACTCTTCCTGGCTGGAGTATGGCGGCAGCCCGGACCGGGCGGTGCGGCTGGGCTTCACCGCTGCCTTTGACAAGTACCTCCGGGACAACAATAAGTACACCAAAAGCGAAAATAAGATTATCTTCCAGGACATTCAGGACTCTCTGGTTCTGGTGACCAACTGCTTCTCCACCATCGGCTGCTTTGAAAACCAGACCAAGAAGTCCGTGAACTCCAAGTTCACCCAGGATGCCATGACGGCCTTTTTCAAGGAGCAGCTTCAGGTCTGGTTTATCGAGAATGCCCAGGAGGCCGCCAGGGCCGCCGAGCAGATTCTGGTGAACAAGCGGGCCCGGGAGTCTGCGGAAAAGACCAAGTCCAGCGTGAAGAAGAAGCTATCCGGCTCCATTGACATCTCCAACCGGGTGCAGAAGTTTGTGGACTGCCGCAGCCGGGATACCAACGTCCGGGAGCTGTACATTGTGGAGGGCGACTCCGCCATGGGCAGCGTCAAGCAGAGCCGGGATGCGGAGTTCCAGGGCATCATGCCCGTCCGGGGCAAGATTCTCAACTGTCTGAAGGCGGATTACAGCAAAATTTTCGCCTCCCCCATCATCACCGACCTGATGAAGGTGCTGGGCTGTGGAGTGGAGGTTCAGGGGAAGAAGGCCAAGGAGCTGAGCAGCTTCGACCTGGACAATCTGCGCTGGAGCAAGGTCATTATCTGCACCGATGCGGATTACGACGGCTTCCAGATCCGTACCCTGATTCTCACCATGCTCTACCGGCTGTGCCCCACCCTGATCCGGGACGGGTATGTGTTCATTGCGGAATCCCCCCTGTTTGAAATTACCTGCAAGGACAAGACCTGGTTTGCCTACAATGAGCAGGAGAAGGGGAAGATTCTCAAGGAACTGGAGGGAAAGAAGGTCACCATCCAGCGCTCCAAAGGTCTGGGCGAAAATGACCCGGAGATGATGTGGATGACCACCATGAATCCGGAAACCCGCCGGCTCATCAAGGTTATGCCTGAGGACGCCGAGCGCACCGCCCATTATTTCGACATGCTGCTGGGGGATGAACTTCAGGAGCGGAAGAATTTCATTGCGGAAAACGGGGCAAAGTATCTGGAAATGGCGGATATTTCCTGACCGCCGCCCCATTCTCATAGGAAAAGGAGCCGACTATGGCACGAAAGAAACAGGAACCGGAACTGAATAAAAAGAAAATCAACACCGACGGGGTGATGGGCCTCCACGGCTCCACCACGGAGCAGCCCATCTCCGAAACCCTGGAGGTCAACTATATGCCCTACGCCATGTCCGTCATCGTCTCCCGGGCCATTCCGGAGATCGACGGATTCAAGCCCTCTCACCGGAAGCTGCTGTATACCATGTACAAAATGGGCCTTCTGAACCACGGGCGGACCAAATCCGCCAACATTGTTGGCCAGACCATGCAGCTGAACCCCCACGGCGACGCCGCCATCTATGAGACCATGGTCCGTCTGGCCAAGGGCAACGAAACCCTGCTGCACCCCTTTGTGGACTCCAAGGGCAACTTTGGCAAGGTCTACTCCCGGGATATGGCCTACGCCGCTTCCCGGTATACCGAGGCCAAGCTGGACCCCATCTGCGCCGAGCTGTTCCGGGACATTGACAGCGATACCGTGGACATGGTGGACAACTACGACGCCACCACCAAGGAACCCACCTTGCTGCCCACCACCTTCCCCAACGTGCTGGTGTCCGCCAACCAGGGCATCGCCGTGGGCATGGCCAGCAACATCTGCTCGTTCAATCTGAAAGAGGTGTGCGACACCACCATCGCCCTGATGAAGAATCCAGACCACGACATTCTGGAGACGCTGCCGGGGCCGGATTTTTCCACCGGCGCCCAGCTGCTGTTTGACGAGGCGGCCACCCGGGAAATCTATACCACCGGACGGGGCAGCTTCAAGCTCCGGGCCAAGTGGCGCTATGTAAAAGAGGGCAACCTGATTGAGATTACGGAGATTCCCTACACCACCGCCACGGAAGTGATTATGGACAAGGTGGCGGAGCTGATCAAGGCGGGAAAAATCAAGGAAATCTCCGACATGCGGGACGAAACGGATCTGAACGGCCTGAAGCTTACCATCGACCTGAAGCGGGGGGTGGAGCCGGAAAAGCTGATGCAGAAGCTGTTCCGCATGACGCCTCTTCAGGACAGCTTCCCCTGCAATTTCAACATTCTCATCGCCGGGATGCCCCGGGTCATGGGGGTAGGGGAAATCCTCCAGGAGTGGACTGCCTGGCGCACCGACTGCGTCAAACGGCGGATTTTCTTCCAGGTTCAGAAGAAGCAGGAGCGGCTGCACCTGCTGAAAGGCCTGGAGCGGATTCTGCTGGACATCGACAAGGCGGTGCGGATCATCCGGGAGACGGAGCTGGAAAGCGAAGTGGTGCCCAACCTGATGATCGGCTTTGGCATTGATGAGGTTCAGGCCAACTTTGTGGCGGAAATCAAGCTGCGCAACATCAACAAGGAGTACATCCTCAAGCAGACCAAGGCAATCGATCAGCTGGAGCAGGAGATTGGGGATCTGAACGACACCCTGAACAGTCCCCGGAAGCTGAAAAATGTGATTATCCGGGAACTCCAGGCGGTTTCCGAAAAGTATGGCAAGCCCAGAAAGACGGAGATTGTTTACGATGCCCAGGAGACCGCACCGGAGGAGGAAGAGGAGACGGTGCCGGACTACCCCGTTACGGTGTTCCTGTCCCGGGAGGGGTATCTCAAAAAAATTACCCAGCAGTCTCTGCGGATGAGCGGGGAGCAGAAGTTCAAGGAAGGTGACGATCTTGCCCTGACAAAGGAAACCACCAACCGGGCGGAGTTTCTGGTATTTACCGACAAGTACCAGTGCTACAAGGCACGGCTGTGGGAATTTGAGGATGGAAAAGCCTCCCAGCTGGGTGAATACCTGCCCCAGAAGCTGGGTTTTGAAGCGGGAGAAACGATGGTTTCTCTGGCCTTCTGCGGCGATTACAAGGGATTTGTTCTGTTCTTCTTTGAAAACGGCAAGGTGGCCAAGGTGCCTCTGTCGGCCTATGAGACAAAGACCAATCGCAAGAAGCTCACCGGCGCCTATTCCGACAAGAGCCCGCTGGTGAAGGTGCTGGCCCTGGAGGCCGACGAGCAGGTGGCGCTCTATTCCACCGACGGTCGGGCGCTGATCTTCTCCACTGCCCAGCTGCTGCCCAAGACCACCCGCAATACCCAGGGGGTATCGGTGCTGACCTTGCGCAAGAAGGCGGTGGTGCGGGATGCGGCGTTGCTTTCCGGCAGCGGCATTGTGAACGACAGCCGCTATCGGAGCAAAACCATTCCCGCTTCCGGCGCAGTGCTGAAGGAAGAGGATTCCCCTGACAAGCAGCAGCGCTTCGATGTGTAATATCAGAAAACCGGGAGGTAGCGATGAAAACAATCTGGCAGAAATACGGGTGGATTGCCACCACAGTCTGGGGCAGCACCTTGTTCGCCCTGGGATTCTCCCTGTTTTTGCAGCCCAACGACCTGAGCCCCGGCGGCATTTCCGGCCTGGCGCTGATTCTGGTGGAGCTGCTGGGATTCGGCAGCGTTGGTATGCTGAGCATTCTGGTGAACCTGCCCCTGTTTGTGATTGGCGGTCTGAAAATCGGAAAGAAGTTCTTTGTGGGCAGCCTGATCGGGATGCTGCTCAGCTCCGTACTCATCGACGTATTCGCCCTGGTTCCCATGCCCCAGACGGAGCCGCTGATCGGCGGCCTGTATGGGGGTGTGATCTGCGGATTCGGCCTGGGGGTGGTGTTCGTCTGCGGCAGCTCTACCGGCGGTTCGGACATTCTGGCCCGGCTGCTGAAACTGAAGTACCGGAATGTGCCCATCGGGCAGATTTCCATGGCCTTCGATGCTGTCATTGTGATTCTGACCGGACTGGTATTCCGGGACGTGACCAAGGCGCTGTATACCGGTGTGACGGTTTTTATCACCGGAAAGATGATCGACGCCGTGGTCTACCGCTTTGACTATTCCAAGGTGGCGCTGATTATCACCCGGGAGCACACCGCCATCGCTCAGGCCATCGGGGACCGGCTGGACCGGGGCGCTACGCTGCTTCATGCGGAGGGGAGCTATACCCACAACCAGACCAAGGTGGTGCTGACGGCGGTAAAAAAGCAGCAGATCACGGAACTGAAAGAACTGGTAATGGAAATTGACCCGGCGGCCTTCGTCATTGTCCAGGAGGCGCACCAGGTGCTGGGAGACGGATTCTCCCGGTATTCTCATAATTCTCTGTAAAGAAGGAAAGGAGGCGGCAGTATGAAAAAACGGAGATGGCTTGCCGCAGCGGCGGTATGCCTGCTGCTCAGCGGCTGCGGATGGCTGGACGGGCGCTACGTCTCGGTGACGGACCATCAGACCCAGCTGGCCAATGAGCCGGGAGAGGTTCCCTCTGCCGCCAACTATGGGCAGCTGGTGGTAGCGCTGGAGAATATTGTGGCCTCCGGAGCGGAGAGTGCCGCCATCAATGTCTCGGACTATCCAGAGGACATGGTGGAGCGGGGGGCGAACTCTGCGGCAAAACATGTCATGACCTATGATCCCATTGCGGCCTATGCCGTGGAAGACATTGTCTGCGAACTGGGTACCAACCTGGGGCAGCCGGCTCTGGCGGTGTCGGTCCGATACTACCACAACAAAACCGAGATTCAACGCATCCGGACGGTAAAGGATACCGCAGAGGCGGAGACGGTCATTGCCCAGGCCCTGGAGGGGTTTGAGGCGGGGATTGTGCTGCTGGTGGAGGATTACCAGGAGCGGGATTACACCCAGATGGTGCTGGACTATGCCCTGGAGAATCCGCAGATTGTCATGGAGACGCCTCAAATTACCGAAGCAGTTTACGGCAAGGACGTCAGCCGGGTGGTGGAACTGGCTTTTACCTATCAGAACAGCCGGGACTCTCTGCGCCGGATGCTCTCTCAGGTGAAGCCGGTGTTTGACTCTGCGGCGCTCTATGTCAGCGGGGATGATGCCGACCGGCAGAAATTTTCCCAGCTGTATGCTTTCCTGATGGAGCGGTTTGATTACAAGCTGGAGACCTCCATTACCCCGGCCTACAGTCTGCTCCGGCACGGGGTGGGGGACAGCCGGGCCTTCGCTTCGGTCTACGCCGCCATGTGCCGCAGCGCCGGGCTGGACTGCCAGGTGGTGACCGGTACCCATGGGGGAGAACCGTGGAGCTGGAACATCGTCATGGACAACGGAGTGTACTACCATGTTGACCTGCTGCGCAGCATGGAAGAGGGCGGATTCCGGGAATTCCTGGACCGTGAGATGGGGGAGTATGTGTGGGACTACTCTGCATATCCTGCCTGTGTTGGATACAGTAGTTCCGTTCCGACCCATGAGACAGCCCCGGAGACGGAGACCGGGAGCACCACGGAGGAGACCGCAGAAAAAAACTGAAAAAGGGGCTTGACTTTTTCTGTTTTGCCGCTATAATAAGTCATGTTCCTCGCGGGTGTAGCTCATCTGGTAGAGCGCCACCTTGCCAAGGTGGAGGTAGCGAGTTCGAGCCTCGTCACCCGCTCCATATTCCCACTCTGATTATGATAGAATCAGAGTGGGATTTTTCTTTTTTATAACAGCTTAATCGCAAATTTTGTTAATTATGAATGATTATGCCGCTGTGCTAGAGGTATTTCCTCCAGTATGGCGGCTTTTTTGTTTGCTTTATCTATTTGTTTTGTGTAGCTAGATGATATTCGTGAAACTAATAAGCAATCGTGAAACCAACACTGTTGACCAGGTTCAGAACCGGTAGATGGATTTTTCGTTTTATTATGTAGGGATAGCTATTTTCCTTTCATAGCATTTACATCAAAGCATTGTCGTATTTTTGTTTGTATTTTTATTTGCCTTGTGATATTCTATATTTATATTTCTCATGAATTCCAAGTATATGAAGGGAGTAACCATTATGGCATTCCGAGTTACATATGCAGATTGGTTGGAGCATTACGCACCACGTACAAAAGGTAGGAACACGGTCAATAGATATTGCCGAGCACTGAATTATTGTGGCGAATGGTTAGGCATCCAGCTTGAAAAACCGATTTTGGAATGTGTTACCCTTGAGGAATTCAGTGCGATTTATGATACTTTGTTTAGTCAGCCGAACTTTAAATCGGTTAATGATGCCCACGGAAACGGTGATCTAAGTGCTGCGTTGAACCGATATAAAGAGTACCTTGCATTTGTTGAAAAATTGGGATCATCCACTGGTGATGAGGAACTGTATACTCCTGCGTGGTTTGCAGATCAGGCAAAAGATTTAGAATCCTTGCGCCATGAAGATGCTGTACTCCGTCATTCATTTGAAGATCAGTTTGGCCCCGAGACAATTGCCCATCTATCTGGCAAGGAACTCTTAACGCGGATGTTTTATAGCGACGTTGAGAACAAAAGCAATATGTGTTATATGCTTGAGTTCCATCCGCAGATGCGTGAAATATACGGGAGCATCGCAGGGGGTTCCGCATTCAAGTTTGGCCTGTTTTATCATAAGAAGAATCATTGTTGGACTACTGGATCTCCCGCAAAACCTCAATACCTTTCAGAGGAAGAGGCTATCAAGATTGCCGAGACAATTCGGAACAACCTTTTGGACGGCGCAGAGATACTTGATGCTCATACATTTGTGTCCTCAGTACAGGATTATGAACTCCTGTATGAGGAGCTGAGCCATATTCCTATTATCGATAATGTCTGCGGTTTTTGAGAACCATAGTCAGGATACCCGGTATACTGGTCCTATCGATACAGCACCAACTGTGGCAGCAACTTATGGCACCGGTGGCAATAATCAGCCGTTCGTGGTGAGGGAAGAGTCTGCGGTGGTCTTTGGTATCTGCTCCAAAGATTCCAATGCCATGAAATCAGGTAATCCTCATAGCGGTTTTTATGAAGCCCGGACGACACGAACCATTGACGCAAACGGTGGTAATCCGACCTGTAATCAGGGCGGTGTGGCAATCGTGGAGACTTATTCTTTGCAGGGGTCCATGATTGGTAGGACAGAGAAAAACGGTCCTCAAGGCGATGGTGTCAACAAAGATGTTTCTTTTACGCTCAATACGGTAGACCGCCATGCCGTTGCTGCTCCTACATACTGCGCCAGCAAGGCATCCTTCTTCATGAAAGCAGACGAGGAGATTGCTGCAACACTATGTGCATCCGACTTTAAAGATCCACCGCTCATCAATGGAAATGGGACTCCCATGTATTCCGTCCGGCGGCTGACACCAACGGAATGTGCAAGACTCCAGGGGTTTCCGGACTGGTGGTGCGATGGACTGGAGACGGAAAATCCTTCCGAAGGGGAAATTGCCTTCTGGACGGAAGTATGGGAAAACCACCGTAAAATCGTAAGCCCTGGAACCAAACCCCGGAGTCGAAACCAGATTATCAAATGGATCAAAAAGCCTCATTCTGATGCTGCGGAATATAAGATGTGGGGAAATGGTGTGGCGTTACCTTGTGTATTTTTCGTGTTGGCTGGCATTGTGTTTTATTCACAATCCGATGCGGACTAATTCTACATTTGTGGCACTGTATCCACTCATGCCCAATAAGATGTCGGTGGATCGGGACAGTAGCGGTCAGCTTTATTACAGCTATTACCGTGGCACAGACGAGGCGATCCGGGACAAAGAACACACGGTCATTCTGAAACCGACCGATGTGCTGCACATCCCTGGCCTGGGCTTTGACGGTCTGGTTGGTTACAGCCCCATCGCTATGGCTAAGAACGCCATCGGCATGGCTATCGCCTGCGAGGAGTTCGGTGCCAGATTCTTCGCCAACGGTGCAGCTCCATCCGGTGTATTGGAACATCCCGGCACCATCAAAGACCCCGGTCGTCTGCGTGAAACCTGGCAGAGTCAGTTCGGCGGTGCATCCAATTCCGGCAAGGTAGCCATTCTGGAAGAGGGCATGAAGTACACACCCATTTCCATTTCTCCGGAACAGGCACAGTTTCTGGAGACCCGTAAATTCCAAATCAATGAAATTGCTCGAATTTTCCGTGTTCCCCCTCACATGGTGGGTGACCTGGAAAAGTCGAGCTTTTCTAATATTGAGCAGCAGTCCCTTGAGTTCGTGAAATATACCCTGGACCCCTGGGTCATTCGCTGGGAGCAATCCATTCAGCGGTCTCTTCTTTCCCAGGAGGAGAAGGTCAGTTACTTCGTGAAATTCAATCTGGAAGGTCTGCTCCGTGGTGACTATCAGAGCCGGATGAACGGCTATGCCATCGGTCGCCAGAATGGTTGGATGTCCGCCAACGATATCCGTGAATTGGAGAATCTTGATCTGATTCCTGATGAAGAGGGCGGCAATCTGTACCTGATCAACGGCAATATGCTCCCCATGCGTGACGCAGGAGCATTCGCCAATACAACTGACAATTCTGGAAAGGAGGAAAATCCCGATGAAGAAGTTCTGGAACTGGACGAACCAGGCAGCGACGGAAACAACGACCGCGGAGCGCATCTTGCATCTGAACGGCACCATCGCAGAGGAAAGCTGGTTTGACGATGATGTCACACCCCAGCTCTTCAAAGACGAACTGATGGCTGGTACCGGCGATGTGACCGTCTGGATCAACAGCCCCGGCGGCGACTGCGTTGCGGCTGCCCAAATCTACAATATGCTGGTGGAATACCCTGGCTCCGTCACGGTGAAGATCGACGGTATTGCGGCATCTGCTGCATCCGTTATCGCCATGGCCGGTACCAGGGTTTTGATGTCTCCGGTGTCCATGCTTATGATCCATAATCCCATGACCATCGCTTTCGGCGACTCCGGCGAAATGCAGAAAGCCATCGAAATGCTGGGCAGCGTGAAAGATTCCATCATCAATGCCTACGAGATCAAGACCGGTCTGTCCCGTGCAAAGCTGTCCCACCTTATGGATGCTGAAACCTGGATGGATGCCAATAAGGCCATCGAACTGGGCTTCGCTGATGAGATCATGAAGCGATCCGGTGAGACAGAAGCCATGGATACACCCAATGTCTCCATGCTCTATTCCAAGGCATCCGTTGTGAACTCCCTTATGGGCAAGATCGCTGCTAAGTGCAAGATCCAGCCCACCCCCGCTCCCCAGGAACCCGCAGGTCGCTCTGTGGATGCCCTGAAAGCGGATCTGAACGCCATTAAAAACTACATCTAATTTTGGAGGAAAATCCTATGACTATTATCGAAATGCGTGAAAAGAGAACCAAGCTGCTGGCTACCATGGATGGTTTCCTGGAAACCCACCGCAACGACAAGGGCGTGCTGTCCGCCGAGGATGATGCCACCTATGCCGGTATGGAAAAGGATCTGGCAGCCCTGACCAATGAGATCAAGCGCATGGAGCGCAGGGAGGCAATCGATGCTGATCTGTCCAAGCCCGTATCCACCCCCATCACCGGTAAGCCCATGACCGCCACCGCTCCCGCACAGACCAAGACCGGTCGTGCCGCTGACGAGTACAATTCCAACTTCTGGAATGTCATGCGCTCCAAGGCTCCCATGCCCCAGGTGGTCAATGCCCTGCAGGTTGGCGACGATGCTGAGGGCGGTTACCTGGTTCCCGATGAGTACGAACGCCATCTGGTGGAGGCACTGGAGGAAGAGAACGTCTTCCGTCGACTGGCCCATACCATCAACACCGACAGCGGTGAGCGCAAGATCCCTGTGGTTGCATCCAAGGGTACCGCCAACTGGATCGACGAGGAAGGCCCCTATGTGGAGAGCGATGATCAGTTCTCCCAGATCACCATCGGTGCTCATAAGCTGGGTACCACCATCAAGGTATCTGAGGAACTGCTCCGTGACTCCGTCTTCGATCTGGAAGCCTACATCTCCCGTGAATTTGCTCGCCGTATCGGTGCCCGTGAGGAGGAATCCTTCTTCAGCGGTGACGGCAACGGTAAGCCCCTGGGTATCCTGGCTGATGCCGGTGGTGCCGAGGTCGGTGTGACCGCAGCTTCCGCAACTGCCATCACCGCCGATGAGCTGATGGATCTGTTCCACTCCCTGAAGGCTCCCTACCGCAGCAAGGCTGTGTGGGTCATGAATGATGCCACCATCAAGGCTGTCCGGAAGCTAAAGGACAACAACGGTCAGTATCTGTGGCAGAACTCTCTGACCGCAGACGCTCCCCACACTCTGCTGGGCCGTCCCGTGTATACCTCTGCTTATATGCCCACCATCGCTGCCGGTGCCAAGTCCATTGCCTTCGGTGACTTCAAGTATTACTGGATCGCCGACCGCCAGGGCCGCTCCTTCAAGCGCCTGAACGAACTGTACGCACAGACCGGTCAGGTCGGCTTCATGGGCTCTCAGCGTGTATCCAAAGTGCCAAGTGTTGCCCTTCTTGACTTGGTGGGCATCCGGATCTCGTTTCTTCCCCTTATTCTTGGTAGAAGAGGGGGCAGAAATTATGGTGGAATCTACAATGGTGCCTTTTTTCAGAATAAGACCGCGTTCCATGAGCGCTGCTACCACCTACCTGAGCGAACAGCTTTTCTTGCAGTCCGTTCTTGATCAGCAAGTTCCGGAACCGGCCAAGGGTATCCCCGTCCGGAATCTGGTTGCTGGAATCCACGCCGCAAAACTCCGAAAATGCCCGGCTGTCGATTGCCTCTGCCACCGTAGCCTCGTCACTCAGGTCGTAGAGGTTTTGCAGCAGATACAGCCGCAGCATGGTCTCCAGCGGATAGGGTTTGTTGCCGCGCTCCCCTTTATAATAGCACGGCTGTATCATGGCAAGCCATTCCTTCCACGGGACGATCCGTTCAATCTGACTGAGAAATTCTTTTTTCTTTGTCCGCACCTGCGCCAGCTCGTCGCTGAATGCGGAAATCGTCATTTGTTTATCCATGACTTTATTATATCACACTCGGCGGT
>CASFNR010000048.1 GCA_949296115.1 uncultured Eubacteriales bacterium
ACTCCTTTGTCGTAAATATCTTGGTGATATTCTTGACTTTGCCAGGATTCCTTATACTGTCATATCCCGTCGTTTACACAGAATTTTCTGCGGTCTCCTCTTTCATCGACCACTTTCATCTGATTGGTTTGAGATAATCTGACCTAATTTGAATACAACAGAATAAAGCTAATCGCCAAGCGCTCAGTATTTTTCTACTGGGCGCTTTTGCCGTTTCCGGGGGATTTCATTTCGGGATCAGAAAAAAGCCGTCACTTTCTATTTTTGAAGCGGCGGCTTTTTCTATTACCAGGCCTTGGTAGATTTCCCTTGCGGTGTTCCCTTATGGAATACTTCCTCCATTGGAGGGCAGTCAAGATATTTCCCGCAATAATTCTTCCGGGGAGATTTGAAACAGCTTTGCAAGCGCAATGAGATTACTCGTGCTGGGATCGCATGTCCCGTTTTCCCATTTTGAAACCGACTGTCTGCTGACGCCCAGCGAGTCTGCAACAAATTCCTGTGTCATTTTACAGCGCATCCGATGCGATTTGATCGTCTTGCGAAGAGCTCATGAGGTCATCGTACACCGCTTGTGCTTCCTTACCTTTTGCGTTGTACATTCCATCCAAACCGAATCCATTCATATCAATCCAGTCATACACCTTATCCAGGGCTTGGCCGATGTTATCCAAGGTCAAAACTTCCGGAATATTGTCCAGCAAAAACTTCTTCGACTTATCAGAACAATCAAGCATACCCAACCCTACCTCCATAAATTTATATGAATCAATTCAACAATATGGGCCTATGGACACTATACAGTCATTTACGAGTATTTTCAAGCCGTTTTGGAAACCATCTTGTCCGATTTACTATTCCAATTGTCCTATCAAATTATAAGGAGAATTCTATGTGCACCAGAAAAAATAATTTTACCGCCGAAGAAATGAGCTGTCGCAACTGTACTGAGTACCTGCCAGGTGGCAGCTGCAAAAAAAATGTTTTTCATGCAGTCTCATCTCCTTCTGTATTGAGTTTCCGGTATGTATTCCAGATGATGAACACTGCGATAAAAAAAGTCAAAATATCGGACACCGGCATGGAATACAGCACGCCGTCCAGCCCAAAAAACATTGGCAGAAGAAGAGCAAACCCCACACCGAACACCACTTCGCGGAACAGAGAGAGCATGGTGGAGGCCAGCGCCTTGCCCACTGCCTGCAAGAAAATGAAGCAGGCCTTGTTCACGCAGGCCAGGATCATCATGCATAGATAGATTCGGAAGGATTTTACAGCAAAATCCGTGTAGTAACTGCTCTCATTAGCCGCACCGAACATATTGATAAGCTGGAATTTTTCAACCGTTTTTTGAAATGTCTGTATACCCTTGATTGGTTCACGCTTCCAGTGCACCTTTCTTTCGCACAGCTATCTTCTTGCTTCCAAAGCAAAAATTTCATGGCTTGCTGCCGACATATCCTCTGTCGTCTCCCGGATCTTCTGCTGCATAAACAGATATTCAGAAATACAGTCATACAGGGCACGCTCGGCGTCAAAGGTTTGATTTTCGACTGTTCTCATTTTTCTGTTCTCCAACTATTTTGTCAAGCGCAGGGTAATATCCCCGTTGGACAGCAGTTCCGTCACTTCCTCCTCAGGCATCGTCATCTTCCCCAGTTTGGTATAGGACCAGGTGTTGGAACCATAGAATACAACAATCTGGTCATCATTGAAAAGGACAATGTCCCCATTGCTTGTCGTTATCCGCCGGTTGTTTGCGGGATAGTCTCTGCCCAGGGGACCGAACTGCTCATTGCCGCCGTACATGGACATATTTACCACAATATCTCCCTTTCCGGCTTCCGCTGCCAGTGCTTCCACGGCTGCATTGTTTTCCCAGACAACGGGAACTTCCGTATCGTTAATATACAGTTTCATTGTTACCGCTTCCTCTTCCTGAACTTCTGTTTCTGTGCTCGGTGCAGTGCTTTGCGCCGTTTCCTTTTCACATCCAGCGGCGCAGCAGACAAAAGCAAGGCACAGCATAATGGCAATTCGTTTTTTCAATGCTTACAACCCTCTGCCCAGATCGTAGGCCTTCTTCATCACGTCACCATGATTGGGGGCGTCCTTGGCATCTGCAATCCCGGCGCCGGTGACCATCCCCTTCAGAGAAGCCTTCTCAAAGCAGTCAACCCAGCCCTGCAGACCGTTGTATGCCTTATCAAAGGCAGTTTCCTCTTCTTCTGCGGCGGTGGCAATCAGATAGATGTCCCGGAAGGCATAGTCGGCGGTGTAAAGGGGATTCATCCGGTCCAACAGGGTTTTCAGCTGTCCACTCATCTCATAGTAGTAGATGGGTGTTGCGAACACAATCACCTGGGCGGCCCGTACCAGTTCCATAATCTGCAGGGCATCATCCTTGAGAACGCAGGCGCCGGTGCGCTGGCAGGACAGGCATCCGATGCAGAACGAAATCTTTTTCCCCTTCAGGGAAATCATCTGCACATGGTGACCGGCGTCCCGGGCGCCCCGTTCACATTCCTTTGCCAGAATTTCCGAGTTGCTGCCGGAACGCAGACTGCTGGAAATTATCAAAACGTTCTTTGCCATATCCGGAATTCTCCTTCACATGTTTTTTTCGAAAAATTTCTGTATCTTGTCAAAGGGAATCACATCCAGGTTGTCATACAGATCGGTGTGGACTGCATCGGGAATAGCCAGAAATTCCTTGTTATCTGCATATGCGCTGTCCTTTACCATTGCCTGGAAGGCGTCCTTGCCGAAATAGAAACTGTGGGCTTTTTCACCGTGAATAACCAGCACTGCGCCGCGGATTTCCTTGCTGTAGCATAAAATGGGCTGGTTCATAAAGGACATGCAGCCAATGCTGTTCCAGCCTTCATTGGAATTCAGACTTCTGGCGTGATAGGCTCTGCCTTTATAATATTCGCTGTAATCTTTGACAAAGAAGGGCACGTCGTCGGGAACCGGCAGGGGCATGCATCCGCCGCCTCTGGAGTAGTTCCCGGTTCTGTATTCCTCGGTCCGCAGGGCATTCAGGGCCTGCTTCTTGGAAAACCGTGCTCCCTCGCTGTCCTCGGAATCAAAATAGCCGTTTGCGTTGACTCTGGACATATCATACATGGTGGAAACAACGGCTGCCTTGATTCGGGTGTCCAGGGCAGCGGTATTCAGCGCCATGCCGCCCCATCCGCAGATGCCAATAATACCAATTCTGTCAGCATCCACATTCTCCTGTACACTCAGAAAATCCACAGCTGCCATGAAATCTTCGGTATTGATGTCGGGAGAGGCCATATACCGGGGCTGTCCGCCGCTTTCGCCGGTAAAGGACGGGTCAAAGGCGATGGTCAGGTAGCCCCGCTCCGCCATCGTCTGGGCGTACAGGCCGGAGCACTGCTCCTTTACAGCACCGAAAGGTCCGCAGACCGCAATGCCGGGAAGTTTGCCGGCTTTATTCTTCGGGGCATACAGATCCGCGGCCAGGGTAATCCCATAGCGGGTAACGAAGGTCACCTTCTTGTGATCGACCCGATCACTTTTGGGAAATGTCTTATCCCATTGCTGGGTCAGGTTCAGCTTTTCTGCCATCATAATCAATTACCTCCTGTTTTGCCTTGTCAATCAGGGTTGTATGTGTTATACTGAGTATACTATAATACCTAAGCCTGGCTTTAGGTCAAGTGTTTTTTTAGGAGGAATGCTTGTGTATACCATCGGCCAGGTGGCCCAAATGTTTCATCTCCCGGTTTCCACCCTGCGCTACTATGACAAGGAGGGGCTTTTTCCCAATTTGGAGCGCCGGGGAAATATTCGGAAATTCAGTGAAAGGGAACTGGACGCCCTTCGTGTGATAGAGTGTCTGAAAAAATCCGGACTGGAAATCAAGGATATCAAGAAATTCATGCAGTGGGTATCAGAAGGCAGCGCCTCTTACGAAAAACGCAAAGCCCTGTTTGAACAGCGCAAAGCGGTGGTAGAAGAAGAAATCAAGGCAATGGAACGAACCCTTGCCATGCTGAAATTCAAACGTCATGGCCATCGGCGCCATCCGGGCCCTGTGGGAAGCCGGACTGCGGGTGCCGGAGGACGTCTCTGTCATGGGGGTAGACGGCCTGCCTCTGGGGGATTTCCTGGTGCCGCAGCTGGCAACTGTCCGGCAGAATGTGCCGGAACTTGCCCGGCGAAGCGTAGAAATTCTGCTGGATGCCATAGAGAACGACGCTCCTGCCCGCCATGAACAAATTCCCTTTACCATTGCCAAACGGGAGAGCATCCGTCCCATCTTGACACAAGGAGTGACATGACCATGCGTGAATGCGGTATTCTGATGCACATTTCCTCTCTGCCGGGGCCTTACGGCATCGGCACCATGGGGCGTTCGGCCTATCATTTTGTGGATTTTCTGGTGGAGGCGGGACAGTCCTGCTGGCAGATTCTGCCTCTGACTCCCACAGGCTACGGGGACTCCCCCTATCAGTCCTTCTGCTCCAGCGCAGGAAACCCCTACCTGATTGACCTGGATCTGCTGGTGGAGCAGGGGCTGCTGAAGCAGGAAGAGCTTCAGCAGATCGACTGGGGAGACAATCCCCGGCGGGTGGATTTCGGCATCCAGTTCCGGAATCGGCTTGCCGTTTTGGATCTGGCCTGCAGCCGGTTCGCTCCCGAGGAAGCATATCAAGCCTTTGTCAGGGAAAACGGAGAATGGCTGGAGGACTATGCCCTTTTCATGGCCCTGAAGGAGGAAAACGGAGGCAAGAGCTGGCTGGAATGGCCAGAGCCGGTGCGGCTGCGGGATCCCCAAGCCCTGACAGAAAAGCGAAAGGCCCTGGCCGGGCAAATTCAGCGGCATATTTTCCAGCAGTTTGTGTTCTTCCGCCAGTGGAAAGCATTGCGCAGCTACGCCAATAAAAAAGGCATCCGGATTATTGGAGATGTCACCATATACGTTCCTCTGGACTCCGCAGATGTATGGGCCAATCCCACCCTGTTCCAGCTGGACGAGCAGCGCCGACCCAGGCTGGTGGCGGGCTGCCCGCCGGACGCCTTCTCCGCAGACGGACAGCTGTGGGGAAATCCTCTGTTCGACTGGCAGGCCATGGCAGACACCGGGTACCGCTGGTGGATTCACCGGCTGAAGGTGGCCGCAGGGCTGTATGATGTGGTTCGGCTGGATCATTTCCGGGGCTTTGAAAGCTACTGGGCCATCCCGGCGGGAGAGGTCACCGCAAAGAACGGTGCCTGGCGGAAAGGGCCGGGAATGGACTTCCTGGGGGCAATCCGGAAGGCTCTGCCCGATCTGGATTTCATTGCGGAGGATCTGGGCTATGTGACGGAGCAGGTCCGGCAGATGCAGCTGGAATTTGGTTATCCCGGGATGAAGGTGATCGAATTCGCCTTCGACTCCCGGGAAGCCGGGAACTATCTGCCCCATCTGTATCCGGTGGATTCGGTAGTCTACACCGGAACCCATGACAACGTGACCCTGAAGCAGTGGTTTGACGAAGCCGCCCCGGCGGATATTGCGTATGCCGAGGCATACCTGGGTCTGAATTCCCAGGAAGGATACACCTGGGGCATGATCCGGGGGGCCATGAGCGCAGTCTCCCGGCTGTGCATGGTGCAGATGCAGGACTATCTGGAGCTGGGACAGGAAGGACGGATGAATCACCCCGGCACCCTCTCCTCCGACAACTGGACCTGGCGGGCAGAATCGGGATTTGATTCCCCGGCTCTGGCGCAGAGACTTCTGGAACTTGCCCGGCTGTACGGACGGGAAAAAACGTAACCAGAACAGGAAATCCCCCTTTGCCGGGCAGCAGCCGCGCTGTCCGGCAAAGGGGGACTTTTCCATGGATAATTTCAATCCGAAAGCATCAAACGAAGCCGTAGTCAAAGCGTAAGCTCTGAAAATGATGGCCAATGAGAAGAGGCTCTGGATGACCAAGCTTTTATGGTGAGTAACCTCACATGCTGTCTAAATCCCATTTCGGGTGTAGCATAGAGCAGCGTTTATTCGTGGCGGCAGCGGGCTTAACCGACTGCCGCCTTGTTAATAGAAAACACCGGCGGGGTGGTTGTCAAGGGCTGCAACCGCATCAGAGAACAGAATCATGCTCCCGGTGAGAAGCTATATCCCCCTCTGCAATATGAAAGTCCGGGACAAAGGTTCCATCTGCGCAGATAAAAATACTTCATTCTCCGCAGTCATCGTCTCCGTTTCTTCCTGGGACGGTGCTTTTGTTACTTAATATGCACCAGGAGGTCAACTCACGCATCTGCATCGGACAGATATTCCGTCCATTCGACTCCCTTCTTGGCTTCCTGTTCGCTGACACACGCCCAGTACATTTCCTCAGAGGCGGGCTCTCCATTGCAAAAATAGCGGACACCCGCATCGTTTTCTGTGACATTGCAGATTTTCTCGTATTTCCAACTGCCGCCGGTAAAACAGAGGCTGGCATATCCGGTATCCGCAATTCCGCCGGAATATCCGAACGTGCCGTCCTCTTTCAGATCATACATCTGCCGTGGGATAAAGTCATAAGCAATTGCAGCACGGTCTTGGTATTGAAAAGCAAGTATCCCCAGTTCTTCATCCTGTTCTGAAAGGCAAAGAATCAGTTCTGCAGTTCCGTCTTGATCCAAATCGGCATAACAATACTTTTTAGGACTGACTCCCCCGGAAAAGATTTCTGCGCAATAGGATTCCAGGGTAAACACCTTTCCACCAAGCGCTGCACGGAAAGAGCCGCCCTCAAATAGAATCTGCTCATACTTTTCGAGCGCCTCTTCTGAAACATTCTGGGCGGTCTGCTCGGCGGGTGATGTTATGACAGCACTTTCTTCCAAAACTTCTGTGCCCGCTGCGGAATTCGCCGACGTTTCTGAAAGAGCAGCATTTGAGCCGCATCCGGACAGATGAATCGCTGCAATCAACAGGCAGGTAACGGCACAAATCAATTGAAATCGTTTCATAATATTTCCTCCTGGTTATTTTGCATTGCTGTCCCCTGAGACAGTCTTCAAAATCAATGAATCTGAAACTCGATCACCTGATTATAGCCCACAAAGTATAGCGGCTCCGTGTTTCCCACATCCCGAAGAAATGCCACATCACCGGTGATGCTTTCTCCCTTTAATATCGTCCGCCCTTCAAATTCATCTGGTCCCCATATACAGTTGGGCAGCTGACGGGTCACATCTTCGGTATTGCTGTTTTCGTTGGGAATATTGAAGTGGACTCTGGCAGCTGCCCACGATGCAGGATAGTTCTCATAAAAGTTCAGAGTTTCCAAATCACCATTCTCATAGGTTACCTTCACGGTGACAAGGATATATTCCTTTCCCTGCTCCGGAACAGGAAGCTGTGTTCCTTGTGAAAGGATCTGCTGATACTCCAATGATCATAACGATACTGCAAGGTGATTTTGTACACAGAACCATTTCCTGTCGGGAGGTCTTAGCACAACGGCAAACAGTGCAACACTAGAGATAAAGTTTGTACCTTGCACCCTTTTCTGTCTTTTCAAATGCCTTGAAACCGATGCTTTCAAAGCAGCGGCGGGAACCTCCATTCCAGTTGTAGATCTCGGCAACTTCAAGATAATCATACCCCAGTGCTTTTCCCCGGTCCACCAGGACAGATACAATCTTGCGTCCAATTCTTTTGCCCCGGTAGTTCCGGTCACCAATCACAATGGGCATATCGTTCTGGCAGAAGGTTACATCGCCGATCGGCCTGTAAGCGCCTTGCTCCATTACTTCAATCCAGAACAGTTCCCCGGCATTGTTCAGGTAGTCATACATTCTGTTCAGCCGCTCCATTGTATAGGGCTCTCTCTTTCCGTCTACAAGGTAGACCGTCTCTACATCCTGATACCATTGAAGCGCAGCCTCATTCTTTCCATCATATTTTCGAAGCCGAATAGATGCACTTACTTGAATGATCTCTGGCTGTTCAATTCCCTGTATTGCCATACATTGTCCTCCAATGGTCTTCCAACAAGCCGTAGAAGTACAAGTCAACCCAGTTGCCGTAATTGTCTCTGGTCTGGCTTCGCTGAATCCCCTCCTGGACCATGCCCAGCTTTTTCATCAGTCCAACGGATTTCACGCCGTCAATGGCCTCCGCAAAAATCTTGTGCGCACCGAATTCCCGGAAAGCAGCATCAATCAACGCTTTGCACGCTTCATATGCATAGCCTTGTCTCCAGCGGCTGCGGTTAAAAATCCAGCCTATTTCATAAACACCAGGCTCAAACTCATTGAATAAAAGATAGCCGATCACCTTCCGGGATTGCTTTTCCACTGCGGCCACTGCCCCGTGCCGTTCAATGCAGAACGATTTCAGGAACATATTCGTCTTTTCCATGTCATAGGCCGGTTCGCAGTTTTTCATGGTCTCCTCATCTCCGAAAATATCATAGAGATCTTTGGCATCCTCCAAGGTGAAATCCCGGATTATCAGCCGATTTGTTTCAATCTCCCTCATTATATAGTTCCTCCATCTTTCTAACCATCCTGCATTTATGATACAGCAGAATGAACGCCATGTAAATCAGGTTCTGACATTTCCGTATAAAAATATTGAACAACAGCGTGACCTGTGATAAAATCAAACTCAAAAGCTGTCAAAATGCAGAAAAAGTGGCAATATATTATAGCAAAGGAGGATGCCGATGCTGTTAACTGAATTTGACCCCACAGAGGAAGCGGTCATCAACCCCTGGAACACCCATTTGCCGGCAGAAAACTGTCCGGAGACCTGCATTTCCATCTTCTCCCACCACCTGCTTCAAAGGATTGCAGAAGTCATGGACGCCAAGCCCCTTTTCCCCGTGAAAGATGCCAACGGCAGCTGGCCGGTGTATGAAGCATCCTACAAAGGGAACCGCTATGCACTTTTCATGGCCCGTGTGGGCGCTCCGGCCTGTGTGGGCGACTTTGAGGACCTCATTGCCATGGGCGTCAAACGGATTATTTTGCTGGGCAACTGCGGTGTCCTGGACAAAAGCATTTGCGACTGCGGCATCATCATTCCCACCCTGGCCCTGCGGGACGAGGGCACCAGCTTCCACTATGCGCCCCCATCCGACAGCATCCCGGTCAACCGCCGCTACATCCCCGAATTTCAGGCGGTTTGCAAAGAGCACGGTTACTCCTATGTCACAGGTACCACCTGGACCACCGATGCCTTCTACCGGGAAACAAAGCAGAAGGTTGCCGCGCGGAAAGCCATGGGGGCCGTCTGTGTGGAAATGGAGTGCGCCGCCATGCAGGCCATGTGCGATTTTCGGAAAGTGGAATTTTTCCAGTTCCTCTATGCGGGGGACAATCTGGACCATCCCCAGTGGGACCCCCGGAGTCTTTCCGGGCTGTCCAGGTTGAGCGATAAAGAGAGAATTGCACTCCTGGCTTTTGAGCTGGCGGATCAAATCAGCCGCAGCACCAATCCATAATTTCCCCCACCGCCGAAAAAAGCCTTGACATTCCACCTGGTGCATAGGCTACAGTAATGGCAGAAGGAGGGATCCATATGAATATCAAGGAAGCAGAACGGCGCACCGGCGTCTCCAAACGGAATATTCGCTTTTACGAGCAGAAGGGGCTGCTCCGCCCGGCCCGCAATCAGGAAAACGATTACCGGGACTATTCCAGTGAGGACATTCAGAAATTAAAGTACATCCGCGCCCTTCGGATGGTAGATCTGCCCCTGGAAGAAATTCAGAAAATTCTCACAGGGGATTTGGCTCTGAAATCTGCCATGGAGGCCCAGGAAACACGCCTGCGTGAAAAAATCAAAGACGCCCAGACTGCAATCCGGTTCTGCCGGGCAATGCAGACAGAGGCGGATATTGACGCAGTCCTGTGCCAGATGGACCAGCCGGACAACCTGCGTCATCTTTTTACCCAGTGGCGCAAGGATTACCAGGCCATGTCCAAAGCCCTGGGAAAAGCATCTTTTACCTTTACGCCGGACAATGCCGTTACATCACCCCGGGAATTTACCGATGCCCTGCTGGCTTTTGCCGATAAAAACAAGCTGGACATCACCATCACCCGGGAAGGAATGTACCCGGAGTTCATCCTGGAAGGCATCGATTACACAGCAGAACGACTGTACACCCATGTCTCCCGGATTCCCACCGCTGTGATCCGGTGTACCGCCAAGCACCCGGAAACGCTGGAGCCGGACATGCCCCGCAGGAAAAAGGTGATTTTGAAATTTCTCCATGATTTCTGGCTGCTCCTGGCCGGACTGGCTGTCTTTGCCATTGTCATTCTGCCGGGAAGAACGGCTTTTTTCTCCACATGGGAGGGCATGGTTTCCCTGCTGGTTCTGTTGGTTCTGGCTGGGATTGGTCTATTCCGGTTCCTGCTGTTCTTCTTCAACAACAAGGATTCGTGAGTTTCCGTTTTCCCTGGATCACGGGGAAAATTCCCCAAAAAATGGTGAAAAAGATGTTGACATTCCACCCACCCTGTGCTAGAATGATTCTACCTGTGAAAAAGGGCTTTTTTTCTGCACTTTTTTCAGCCCCGGAGCGGTAATTTGTAGTTGACCGCTGCCTAAATTTTTTCTAGACGGGGTGATACAGGGAGGCAATTGTTTAAGGAGGTGCCGTTATGCGCATTAAAGTCACTTTGAGATGCTCTGAGTGCAAGCAGAGAAACTACAACACCATGAAGAACAAGAAGAACGACCCCGACCGTCTCGAGATGAAGAAGTATT
>CASFNR010000049.1 GCA_949296115.1 uncultured Eubacteriales bacterium
ACACCTTTCCTCTCCAAGAGCCGGGAATGAAACCGCTTTTCCAGACTCTTTCCGGCCTTTTCTTTTTCCACAGGAATGATACCACTGCGGGCCGAATTAGGCAACGGGTTTTCGCAAGCCAATTCCTTTGAGACTGGCAATTCTGGCATTCATTCACGGCAAAACCTATGACCGGCTTAACGGCGTTGTCCGGGAAAATCTCCACGGCATCCGGGTGGTAAAGGGATTCGTGCGGGAGGATTACGAGGCGCAGAAGTTTGAAGCCATCTCCGGCGACATTCAGAAAGACTTTCTTTGACTCCCACACCCATGGCGACATCATGAGCGTCTACACCAACGATACCGACACCCTGCGGCAGTTTATTGCCCAGAGCCTGCCCATGATGATCTCCTCCCTGGTTACCATCGTATTCGCTTTCTGCTTTATGCCCCGCTTCAATCTGATTCTGACCGGGGTGGTCGTTGCCCTGTCCATTGTCATGGTATTGGTGGCACGGGCCATCATTCGCCACAGCGGGAAATACTTCACCCGGCAGCAGGAATCCACCGGTGTGGTAAACGGTTACATTGAGGAAATGTTCGGCGGATTGAAAGTGGTCAAGGTTTTCTGCCATGAAGAAGCCTCCAAGGAACGGCTGCGAGAGCTCAATGAGGCGCTCTACACCAACGCCCTGCGCGCAAACGGTGCCGCCGGCGCCATGATGCCCATCATGTCCGGCTTCGGCAACCTGCAATATCTGGTCGTTGCCATTCTGGGCGGAGCCATGGCGCTGTTTGGAGACGGATTGTTCTCCACCACCCTGGGAACCCTGATCTCCTTCCTGAGCTTGATCCGCCAGTTCACCTCCTCCATCACCCAGACCGCCCAGCAGATGAACAGCGCCGTACTGGGCTTTGCCGGAGCCAGCCGTATCTTTGATCTGATGGACAACGAGCCGGAGCAGGATGAGGGCTATGTCACCTTAGTGCGAGTCCGGGAAGAGAACGGGCTTTTGACAAAATGCGCAGACGGAGACATCTACGCCTGGAAGCACCCCCACCACGACGGCACACTCACTTACACCAAGGTGCAGGGCAATGTGGTACTCGACCACGTAGACTTCAGCTACGACGGCCGGAAGCTGGTGCTCCACGACATCTCCCTGTATGCCAAGCCCGGCCAGAAAATTGCCTTCGTGGGTGCCACAGGCGCCGGAAAAACCACCATCACCAACCTGATTAACCGGTTTTATGATCTGGCCGACGGCAAAATCCGCTATGACGGCATCAACATTACCAAAATCCGGAAAACCGATCTGCGCCGTTCCATGGGCATCATCCTCCAAGATGTCAATCTGTTCACCAGCACGGTGATGGACAACATCCGCTACGGTAAACTGGACGCCACCGACGAAGAGTGCATCGCCGCCGCCAAGCTGTCCGGCGCAGACTCCTTCATCACCCGCCTTCCTGATGGCTATCAAACCGTCATCAGCGGAGACAACAACAACCTCTCCCAGGGTCAGTGCCAGCTCATTTCCATTGCCCGGGCCGCCGTTGCCGACCCGCCGGTTATGATTATGGACGAGGCAACCTCCTCCATCGACACCCGTACCGAGGCCATTGTCCAGGACGGAATGGACGCCCTGATGGCAGGACGCACCGTGTTCGTCATCGCCCACCGGCTCTCCACGGTCCGCAATGCCAAGGCCATTATGGTGCTGGAGCAGGGCAGGATCATCGAGCGGGGCGATCACGACCAGCTCATCGCTCAGAAGGGACAGTACTACCAGCTGTACACCGGCGCTTTTGAACTGGAGTAAGGCTGCCTTTGCCCATATTCCATCGCCCCCCTCGCCGCAGTATGGCAGTCCAAGAACCACAGGCCATCCACCCAAACAGTGGCAGCCTGTGGCTCTTTCTTTACCCTGAGTCCTTTGCCCTGCTGTATCTGGGCGTCGATAGCATCCACCTGGGCCCCACTTTGCCTGCTTTCCTCAGCCAAAATATGGCAAAGGTTCTCGTCGAGAACTTCGGCATTGCAGGTAATCGGCACAGTCGAAGAAAATCTGAAGCTGTTCTTCAATCAAAACGTCTGATAAAATGATACAGCCCCGCCTCTTTTTCTCAAGAGGCGGGGCCGAGAATCTGTCAAAAAGCAGCTATGAATTTTCTGCCCAGCATTCTAGAGAATTCCCATACACTCGGCAATCTCTACATTCACCTGCAGGACATTCACTGTTTCTTCTCCAAAAATACCCAGCAATTTTCCTGTGGTATGCTTCTGAATAATTTCCTGCACTTTGTCCTCTGTCAGCCCAGATGCCTGCGCAATTCTTGGTATCTGAATCTGGGCCGCCATGGGAGAAATGTGCGGATCCAGTCCGGAGCCTGAAGCAGTAAGCAAATCCGTGGGAATCTCTTCCCGTTCCACCTCGGGGTTCTTTTCCTGGAAATTCTGAATATCTGCTTCCACCCGCTCAGCCAGAGCCGGATTGGAAGGGCCATAGTTTTGGGAGCCGGAAGCCAGTCCGCCAAACGTTGTACCGTCCAGATAGTACCGCTGCCCATCTTCCGTCTCGGTATAGACATTGTAGTGGTACGCAGAAGGACGGCTCCACAGGAAGTAATCCTCCGTGAACTCCTGTCCCACAGAAATCGAGCCTACCGTTTTTCCGTCAACCGTGATCAGATTCCCGGAAGCCTGCTGCGGGAAAAGCAATGCGGAAAGCCCCGTGAGCAGCAATGGGAAGCCCAAGCCGCAGACCAGCATCAAAATTACCGTGACCATAACCATCTGACGCAGGCCATTGCACAAACCGCTGCCGGATTCTTTCATAATAATCAGCATCCTTTCTTAGAGCACGAGGGCCAACATGGGATTAATCAGCATATCAATCAGCTTGATGCCGATAAAAGGCGTAATCACGCCTCCAACGCCAAAAATCAGCATATTTCTTGCCAGCAGTTTACCTGAAGACATGGGACGGTATTTCACGCCTTTCATCGCCAGGGGAATCAGGCAGGGAATGATAATTGCGTTGAAAATCAAGGCGGACAAAATCGCACTGTTCGGCGTAGCCAAGCCCATCAGATTCAGAACCTGAAGCTGTGGAATTGCCGTCTGGAACATAGCCGGAATAATGGCAAAATACTTGGCAATGTCATTGGCAATGGAAAAGGTAGTCAAGCTGCCCCGGGTAATCAGCAGCTGCTTGCCAATTTCCACCACTTCCAGGATCTTCGTCGGATCACTGTCCAGGTCAACCATGTTTGCCGCTTCTTTTGCGGCGGTGGTGCCGGAGTTCATGGCAAGGCCCACATTGGCCTGTGCCAAAGCCGGTGCATCGTTGGTACCGTCACCGGTCATGGCGACGATTTTTCCTGCCGCCTGTTCCTTCTTGATGACATCAATCTTATCTTCCGGTTTGCACTCGGCAATGAACCCGTCCACACCCGCTTCCTTGGCAATGGTGGCAGCAGTGAGCGGATTGTCGCCGGTACACATAATGGTCTTGATTCCCATTGCCCGCAGCCGGGCAAACCGTTCCACCATACCAGGCTTCACGGTGTCCTTCAGGTAGATCACGCCCAAAATCCGATTATTCTCACAGACTGTCAGCGGGGTGCCGCCCAAGCTGGAGACCGTGTCTACCTGTGTCTGCAGATCCTTGGGAATGGAACCGCCTAATCTCTTGACATACTGCGCAATGGCTTCCGCTGCACCTTTGCGGATTTTTCTGCCGTCAGGAAGATCCACGCCGCTCATACGGGTCTGGGCAGTAAACTCGATGTAAACAGCACCAGGAACTTCTTCACTGGTATCCCCCAATCGGCGAGCCAGATCCAGCGTGGACTTTCCTTCCGGGGTGTCATCCCGCAGACTGGTCAAAGCCGCACAGCGGATCAAGTCACTGCGGTTGGTTCCACCCACAGGCAGAAAGTCGGAGGCCAGACGGTTGCCAAAAGTAATGGTGCCGGTTTTATCCAGGATCATGGTATCCACATCGCCGCAGGCTTCCACAGCCTTGCCGGACATGGCAATGACATTGAAGCGGGTCACTCGGTCCATACCAGCGATGCCGATGGCGGACAGCAGACCGCCAATGGTGGTGGGAATCAAACATACCGTCAGCGCAATCAGGGTAGAGGTCTGAAGCTGTACACCGGTATAAAGGCCGATGGGATACAGCGTTACAATCACGATCAGGAAAATAATGGTCAGCGAGACCAGCAGCGTATTCAGCGCAATCTCATTGGGAGTTTTTTTACGAGAAGCTCCTTCCACCAATGCAATCATACGATCCAGAAAACTGTTGCCCGGTTCAGAAGTAATCTGAATCTTCAGCCAGTCAGATACTACGGTGGTACCACCAGTGACAGAGCAGAAATCACCGCCGGATTCCCGCACCACCGGAGCAGACTCACCTGTAATGGCAGACTCATCCACAGATGCGATTCCTTCAATCACTTCTCCATCGCCGGGAATAATCTCGCCGGCATAGACCATCACCACATCGCCTTTCTTCAGTTCGCTGGAGAGTACAGTCCTTTCTGACCCATCAGCAGCAATCAGGCGAGCCTGGGTGTCTTTCTGGGTCTTTTTTAGACTGGCGGCCTGGGCTTTGCCACGACCCTCTGCCACGGACTCAGCAAAATTGGCAAACAAGACCGTGATAAACAAGACCACGCACACAATACTGTTATATACCCGCAGATTGGTTCCCTGGGATAAGTCACCAAACAATCCGGGGAAAAGAGACAACAGCAACGTAATGGCACAGCCTACCTCAACGACAAACATCACAGGATTTTTTATCATGTACAGGGGATTCAGTTTTACAAACGAACCGATCACTGCCTGCCGCAGGATATCAGGTGTCATCAATTTCTGATTTTTCTTACTCATGAAAGATTCCTCCTCACGCCCAAAGGGTCAGGTGCTCCGCAACAGGACCCAGCGCCAGCACCGGGAAAAACGTCAGGGCAGCAAAGATATACACAACGAACACCAGAATTACCGCAAAGCTTACGGTGTCCGTATGAAGGGTTCCTGAGGACTCATTGACAAAACCCTTCTTCATCAGCGATCCGGCAATAGCCAGCTGCAGTATAATGGGAAGATACCGGCCAAAGAACATGACCAGTCCGGTGGTTACATTCCAAAACAAGCTGTTATCCGCCAATCCTTCAAATCCGGAACCGTTGTTGGCCGCAGAAGATGCAAACTCATACAGCACCTGAGACAAGCCGTGAAATCCCGGATTGGTTATGCCTGCCTGACCATCGGGGACTGCCACCGCCAGAGCGGAGAACGCCAAAATCAGCAGCGGGTGAATAATAATTGCCAGTGCCGTCAGTTTCATCTCACGCCCTTCGATCTTCTTACCGAGATATTCAGGGGTACGGCCAATCATCAATCCGCAAATAAATACAGCCAGGATGGCATACATAATCATGTTCATCAAGCCCACACCTTTACCGCCAAACACCACATTCAGCATCATGTGCAGCATGGGAATCATACCGCCCAACGGTGTCAGAGTATCGTGCATGTTGTTAACCGTGCCGGTGGTAAAGGATGTGGTTGTGGTAGTGAACAAGGCCGACTGAGCAACACCGAAACGGACCTCCTTGCCTTCCATGCTGCCCATGGACTGGCTCAAACCAACCTCTGCCAGTGCCGGGTTTCCCTGGGATTCCGCCCAGAAGCAAACGCCAAGGCCGATTACAAACAAAATGCTCATGGCTGCAAAAATGCTGCGCCCTTCCCGCCCAAACACGCTCTTGTGATTCTTCTGACCATTGACACGCTCTGCTTTTCTCTCGCCAACCATTCTGCCAAAGGTAATGACGCAGGCGCCGGGCAGGAGCATCATGGAATACAGCTCGATCAGATTGGACAGCATGGTGGGATTCTCAATGGGCGTGGAAGAATTCGCCCCCAAAAAGCCGCCGCCATTGGTTCCCAAATGCTTAATGATTTCCAGCGCCGCCACCGGGCCGGAAGCAATCACCTGTTTGGCGCCCTCCAGCGTATCCACCACGATGTTTCCCGACAGGTTCTGGGGAACGCCCTGCCATACCAGCAGCAGGCCGCCGATCACGGACAAAGGGAGCAATACCCGGGTAATGATCCGGATTAAATCGCTGTAAAAATTACCCACGCTTGCCTTGGATTTTCCCGCAAGACCACGGATAAAGGCAATGCAGGCCGCATACCCGCTGGCCGCAGAAACAAACATCATGAACGTAATGACCACCATCTGCGACAAATAAGACAGGCCGGATTCGCCAGAGTAGTGCTGCAGATTTGTGTTTGTCATAAAACTGATGATGGTATTAAAGGACAAGGATGCCTCCATACCACCGATTCCATTGGGGTTAAAAAGCGAGATGCTCTGAATTCTCAGGATCAGATATCCCAGGAAAATCATAACTGCGTTTGTACCAATCAGCGCAACCACATACTCTTTCCAATCCATCTCCCGCTGAGGGCGAACACCGCAGATCTTATAAAGGCAGCCATCCACACGATCAAGCAGAGGATCAGCGAATGTGTGCTTTCCAGCAGCAATATGATAAAGATATACGCCAAGCGGAATAACCAAAGCCATATAGATTAGCAAGGTCAGAATAATTTGAAACATTGTGTTTTCCTCCCTGTGGCCTTAAAATTTCTCTGGATGTACCAAAGCGTAAACAAGATATGCACCCATCAGCAGCGAAATAATGCCAAGAACAATCATATTCTTTCCTCCTCTGTCCGGCACTTTATTCTGTCCGATCGGTCTGCTTGGCGCACCAGTCAGTCAGCAGCAGCGTCAAACCAATACAGACAGCCAGTATTGCAATCATGATAATATCCGTCATTGTTACAACCTCCTTTTTCTTCTGGGCATATTGTATCAGGTTTTCCGTGAACGTGGTCTTAGCGTTTCACCTTGGGCGTAAAGATCCTGTTAGGGTATCTGCCTAAAAAAGCGAGGCAGCATACATAAGGGCAAAAAGTTATGCCAGATTGCAGAACAGCAATCTGGCATAACTTTCTACATTACGTTTTTTGAAAAAGCTTTTTCAGCAAGTCCTTTCCTTTATTTGCGAATCATCCGATATCCAACACCGATATGGGTTTGGAGGTATTGCGGGTTTGAAGGATCCTTTTCAATCTTTTTACGCAGTGTGGCCATAAATACCCGCAAAGAAGGTGTATCCGAGGCCAGGGCACTCCCCCACACCTCCTTAAAAATATAGTTGTGAGTCAAAACTTTCCCGGTGTTGCGTGCCAAAACACACAGAAGCTTGTATTCAATGGGAGTCAAATGCACCTCCACGCCGTCAAGATACGCACATCCTGCAGCATAATCAATAGAAAGGGAACCATTGGTATAGGTGCTGCCGGAGCTTCGCACATCCGCCTCCTCCATGCGGCTGCGTCTCAGCGCAACCCGCAGCCGGGCCAGCAGTTCATCGATGCTAAACGGTTTGGTCAGGTAATCATCTGCACCGGCATCCAGCGCCTCCACCTTGTCCCGGTCTTCGCTTCTGGCGCTGACTACAATAATCGGCACATTGCTCCAGCTGCGTACTTTCCGAATAATCTCCACCCCGTCCATATCCGGAAGGCCCAGATCCAGAATGATGACATCCGCATTATAGGAAACCGCATCCATCAGGGCAGCTGAACCGCTCTTGGCTGTGTGATACTGATAGTCCTGGGTCTCCAAAGTAGTTCGAATCAGGTTG
The DNA here is from genome assembly GCA_949296115.1 of uncultured Eubacteriales bacterium. Taxonomy (GTDB): domain Bacteria; phylum Bacillota; class Clostridia; order Oscillospirales; family Oscillospiraceae; genus Faecousia. The sequence continues at coordinate 7,726 of CASFNR010000049.1, forward strand.
GTAATGGCAAGATCATCTTCCACCACCAGGATTTTTGATTTATACATTGTCAACTTTCACCTCTTCCAATGGTAATGTAAAGGAAAAAACACATCCCTGGGGGACATTGTCCGTTACCGCAATCTTTCCGCCATGGGCATTGACGATAGACTTGCACAAGCTCAGCCCCAGCCCCAAACCTCTGCGGCTGTCCGCGCTTCCCTGTCCTGCGGTATAAAACATATCAAACAGGTGCGCCTTAGCCTCATCGGAAATACCAGGTCCATCGTCCGCAATCTGCACACACACCCAATTCTCCTGCTTCCGGGCAGACAATACAATATTGGACCCCACCGGAGTATACTTAATGGCGTTGTTCACAATGTTTATGATGACCTGCACAATCAGCCTGACATCCATTTTCGCCATCAGCAGATCATCCGCCAGATCCACGCGGATATGATGTTCGCTCCCCTTGCGGTCAATATGGCTCAAAGCCTCCCGGAATGCGTCATCCAGCAGCTCCGCATTTAGGTTCAGGTTCATTGTGCCGTTTTCAATCCGGGTAATGGACAAGAGATTTTCCGTCAGATTCATCAGCCACAGCGCATCATCGTAGATTGTGGCATACAGTGTTTGTTTTTTCTCTTCATCCAGCGCAATGCTTTTTTCCATCAAGACTGCGGCATTTCCGCTGATGCTGGTCAATGGGGTGCGCAGGTCGTGGGAAATGGCTCGCAGCAAGTTTGAGCGCAGGCGCTCCCTCTGGGTTTGCAGTTCAATGGCCTGCTTTTCTTCCTGAAGTCCCTTGCGTTCCATCATCACACCGCACTCATTCAGAATAGCCAGCATCAGATTTCGTTCAAATACTTCCAGCGCCGGATAGTATTTGGTAGGAATTCCCACAACCCCCATTCCCTCCTGATTTCCCCGCACCGCCAGGTACATATTCTTGGCATGGGACAGGGTATTGGTAGTCGCACCGGCATATTTGTTGTTTTTTGCCACCCATTCCGCCACCGCATTTTCCTCCGGCGTAATGGAGCCAATTTCCCGTTCAGCCTCTTCCGGAGGCCAAACCTGAAACTGTAGTGTTTTGCCTTTGTCTGCCAAAGAATACAGAATTGGCCGATCCAGTATGGTGCTGATCTGCTCTGCTGCCAACTGGAGAATTTCCCGCTGGTCCTTTCCCTGAAGAAGCTTCTGGCTGCTGTTCATCAGCAGTTCCATATAGTATGCTTTCTGAGCCGACTGCCGGGCCTGCTTTTTTACCCGTGTGGCCAGTGTGCTGGAGATCATGCTTGCAATCAGCATAATCAGGAATGTAACCGGGTAATCCCGGTCACTGGCGGCCAATGTGAACCGGGGTACGGTAAAAAGGAAATTGAAGGCAACCACGCTGAGCAACGATGCCAATGCGCCGTATATATGTCCTTGCGTCCAGGCCGCCGTAAACAGTACCCCCAGGATGTACACGGTTATAATGTTTGCCTCCCGTAATCCCAGTTCATAAAATCCAAAACTGATGGCCGTTGACGCCAGCAGAATCAGCAGCACCTTTCCCAGGTCAAGCCAGTGAAACGCTTCTTGTTCTTTGAGTGTCCAACTACGTTTTTTTCGATACCGCGGCTGATTGTCCGGAATCACGTAGGTATCAATATCCCCTGCCAGCCAGATCAGCCGGTCCACCAGAGTCTTGTTCTTCCAGAACAAACTGGGGCGATGATTTGTTCTGCCCAATACGATTTTTGTAATTCCACTGATTTTGGCATATTCCGCGATCTGCACCGCCGGGTCATCCCCATAAACCGTGGCGATTTTGGCACCCAGCTGCTCTGCCAGGCGCAGATTGTCCCGCAGCCGTTTCAGGTTCTCCCCTTTCAATTCCTTTGTTTCCGGCGTCTCTACCAGCAGGGCAGTAAAGCTGCTGTGGAATGCTTCCGCCATGCGTGCTGCCGTCCGAATCACTCTGGCATTGGAAGGAGCGCCGGACAAGCAGATCAGAATATGCTCCCCTGCCTTCGCCGTGTTTTCCCGTTTGCTTTTCTGGGCATTCCGGCTCAGCCGATCTGCGGTTCGGCGCAGCGCGATCTCTCGCAGTGCGGCCAAATTATCCCTGGTAAAAAAGTGATCCATGGCACGGTTTGCCTGGCTTTTTTGGTACACCTTTCCTGACTGAAGCCGGAGGATCAGGTCATCTGGTTCGATGTCTACCAATTCCACCTGTTCCGCAGCATCAAACACATAATCCGGCACCCGTTCATTGACTGTCACTTGCGTGATCGATGCCACCAGATCATGCAGCGACTCCAAATGCTGTACATTTACTGTCGTATACACGTCAATTCCGGAACGCAGCACTTCCTCTATGTCCTGATACCGTTTGGCATGACGGCACCCCTGCGCATTGCTGTGGGCCAATTCGTCTACCAACAGGAGCTGGGGATGCCGCTCCAAGGCGCCATCCAAATCAAACTCTTTCAGCAAGATTCCTTTATAGTCAATCTGCTTTGCCGGAATCTGCTCCAGTCCCTCCAGCAGTGCCAGGGTATCCGGACGCGTGTGGCGCTCCACATACCCAACCACTACATCAATTCCCTGTGCTTTTGCACGGTGAGCAGCCTTCAGCATAGCATATGTCTTTCCCACACCAGCTGCGTAACCAAAAAAAATCTTTAGTTTTCCTCTCTGTTGCTGCGTATGCGAAGAATGCAGCACGTCCTCCATTTCCATCGGAACACCACCTTTCGGCTATCATTATAATACATTTCCTGTTTCTTTCCTATAAAAAACCTGGAGATGGCATTAATATTTCGTAAAGGCAAATAATCTTTATCACAAACTAATGGCTTTTCTCATCCTCTAATGCCATCTTTTTCCCTTTTTTGCTATACTGAAAGTACAAAAACAGCAAAGGAGGCTGCAAATATGCTTAAGGCAATACCGCACAGAAAAAAGTGCCAAATACCGCCGAGTGTGATATAATAAAGTCATGGATAAACAAATGACGATTTCCGCATTCAGCGACGAG
>CASFNR010000050.1 GCA_949296115.1 uncultured Eubacteriales bacterium
GCGTTCTCCAGCACCGCCTTGCGGATGCCGGGAACGAAGATGTAGTCGCCCAGCTCGAACACTTCGGGGTTCTCCACCAGGAAGGGGGTCATGCCCCAGTTGATGCAGTTGGAGCGGTAACGCTTGGTGGCGTACTGCTTGGCGAAGTTGGCGCTGGCGCCCATCACACGCTGGCAGGAAGCAGCCTGCTCCCGGGCGGAGCCGTCGCCGGGCATGTTGGCGAAAATGGTGGAGCCGATGTCCGTGTTCTCCGGATCGTTGGCCACGCCGGCGGCGGTGAGGGCGGCGTAGACGGCCTTCACTTCCTCGCTCAGGCCCTTGCCGGCCTGACGGTCCCGCTCCATCTGGCGCATGACCTTGCTCCGGCCTACGTACTCCGGGTCCTTCCGGCTCAGAGCGAACTCGCTGAGCCGTTCGGGGTTGGAACGGTAGGAGGAGGTCTCGCCGGAGGGAATCAGCTCGTCGGTGGTGGTGACGGGGTCGGTGATGTAGGAGCAGACCTTCACCAGCAGATCGTCCGTCAGGGCGGGCATCTCGGGCCAGTCCTTGATGTTGGGACCGAAGCGCAGCTCCGCATCGGGCTGGGCCTTGCCCACGCCGTTGAACACCCGCTTCTCGTACACGCTCTTGTCGAAGAAATACTTGGGGGTGCGGTACTGGATGTCCAGCAGGTCGGAAGCGGCGGTAAGCTTGCCGCCGTTGGCGGCGGTGGCGGCGATGGACCGGGCATCCATCAGGGCCACGGCGCTCATCTGGCCCTCGCCGGGCTTGGAGCCTTCCCGGTTGGGGAAGTTCCGGGTGGTGTGACGGATGGAGAACTCGCCGTTGGCGGGGCAGTCGCCGGCGCCGAAGCAGGGGCCGCAGAAACATTCCCGGATGATGACGCCTGCGGAAACCAGGTCGGAGATGGTGCCGTTCTTCACCAGCTCCAGGTAAGCGGGCATGGAGCCGGGGTAGACGCTCATGGTGAAGGCGCCGTTGCCGGTGCTCCGGCCCCGGAGAATGTCGGCCACAGCCACCAGGTTGTCGAAGGTGCCGCCGGAGCAGCCTGCCACCAGACCCTGATCCACGTAGATGTTGCCGTCGCTGTGGAGCTTGCTCATCAGGTCCATGTGGGCGGTCTTGGCGATCTGGCTGTTGGCCTGCTTCTCAATCTGGCTGAGGATGTCCCCGGCGTTCTGCTGCAGCTCGTGGATGGTGTAGGTGTAGCTGGGATGCATGGGCATGGCGATGGTGCACTCCACCGTGCTCAGGTCCACATAGACGCAGCCGTCGTAGTAGGCAACCTCTGCCGGGGCAATCTTCTTGTAAGCCTCGGGACGGCCGTGGATGGCGAAATACTCCTCGGTCTTTTCATCGGTTTCCCAGATGGAGGACCAGCAGGTGGTCGATGGCGTTGCGGTATTCCACGGGAAGATTCCGGATGCCGGGGCCGACAAACTCCATGACCTTGTTCTTCACATAGCCGTTGGCGTAGACCGCACCGCAGATGGACAGGGCCACGTCGTGAGGACCCACGCCGGGCTTGGGAGAACCGGTGAGGTAGATGGCGATGACGCCGGGGCGGGCGAAGTCGTAAGTCCGGCCCAGCAGCTGCTTGGCCAGTTCGCCGCCGCCTTCACCCACAGCCATGGTGCCCAGGGCGCCGTAGCGGGTGTGGGAGTCGGAGCCCAGGATCATCCGTCCGCAGCCGGACATCATTTCCCGGTTGTAGCTGTGGATGACGGCCATGTTGGTGGGGACGTAGATGCCGCCGTATTTCTTGGCGGCGGAGAGGGCGAACTTGTGGTCGTCCTCGTTGATGGTGCCGCCCACGGCGCACAGGGAGTTGTGGCAGTTGGTCAGGACATAGGGGATGGGGAATTCCTTCATGCCGGAGGCCCGTGCGGTCTGGATGATGCCCACATAGGTAATATCGTGGCTGGTGAGGCTGTCGAACTTCAGGTTCAGGCTGTCCATGGAATCGCCCTGGTTGTGGGCTTTGAGGATGCCGTAGGCCATGGTGCCGGCTGCGGCCTGCTGCTGGTCAACAGGCTTGCCCAGCTTGGCCTGAGCCTCTTCCCGGGTTCCGCACAGCTCCCGCCCGTTTACCAGATACACGCCGCCGCTTGTCAGTTTGATCATAGCAATCCGGTCCTTTCTATTACAGAATCATGGAAACGATCAGGTTATACACCGCATTCAGGGCAACACTCATGGGAACGGCCACGAACATCAAACGGTTGAACAGGGTATTGCGTTCCTCTTCCTTGCTGCAGGAACCGAGAATCAGAGAACCGCCGGAGGAGAAGGGGCTGATGGCAGAGCTCTGGGCGCCCAGCACGGTGCAGGTGAACAGCACGGCGGGGTTCAGGCCGGTGGACACTGCCAGCGCGGGAATCAGGGGGAACAGAGCAGGGGTAACCACACCGGTGGTGGAGCTGAAGAAGCTCATAATTGCGGCAACGATGCTGAAGGCCAGCGGAATCAGGAATACGGGCACGTTGCTGCCGATCCAGGCGGAGAGCATCTCAATGGTACCGGCTTCCACGGCCACCGCAATCAGCATACCGGCGCCGGCAATCATCAGGATGGTGTTCCAGGGAATTTTGGCGATGATTTCCTTCTGAGGAGCCAGCTTCAGGAACAGGGCGATGACGGCGAACACAATGGCAACCAGGCCCACGTCAATCTTACCGGCAACGGTGGAGATGAACTTCACGTTGGGCAGCAGCATCTTCAGCAGGGGGAACACCAGGACAACGGCCATCATGATGAAGATCAGGTTCAGAGTCTGCTTCTGCTGGACGTTGTAAGCGTCGGGCTTGGCGAACTGGACACCCTTGCCGATGGTCCGGTTGGCGGGAATGGCAAAGCGCATGATGGTAATCAGAATCAAGGACACCACGATGGCCAGGGCGAACATGGTCAGGGTGGAGGAGAAGGAGTCGATGGCGGCAACCTCGGGATTGCTGGCGTAAGCTTCGTCCATCAGACCGCGGAAAATAACACCCAGCGCAGCGGTGGGGAAGTTGCCGCCGGCCAAAGCGCCGCAGTTGATAGCGACTGCACCGGTGAGCTTATCCATCTTGGACTCCTCGCAGATTAGCATGGTGATGGGAGCCAGGAACGCCAGAACGGTGAAGTAGGCGGCGCCCATGACGGACAGAATTACTGCCACAAAGAACAGAGCGTAGGGCAGCAGGGAGGGGAAACTACGGCAGGCATAGAGCAGGCTGCGGGATAGTTTCTCCAGAGTTCCGTTGGCGGAAGCCACATTGTAGAACAAAGATACCGCCAGAATAACAAACATGGTGCTGGTGGGCCAATAGGCGATGATGGTCTTGGGAGTCAGGCCCATTACAAAGCAGCCAATGGCGTAAGCAAAGATAATGCAGAAGAATCCGGTGTTGATTCCGGTCTTGTAGCCCAGGAACACAGCCAGGGCTATGGACGCGATAATCAGGATACTCAGTGTTGTGCCAGTCATGCGGTTTTCCTCCTATATTACGGCTCAATGCCCAGCAGCTTGCAGGGCAGCGTATGGCTCATATAGCGAATCTGCTCCTGGGGAATTCCATTGTCCGCCAGGTATTGCAGATACTGCTCCATGGCAATTTCCCAGTTGGGGTTTTCGGTCTGACCGCCGTCGGTGTCGGTCATCACGTTTTTGTAGCCAACGGTGCGGATAATTTCCAGGTTGTCCGGGAGGTTGCTCTTGTATTTGCCGCCGCCCATGTTCTGGGCAAAACAGCGCTCCAGAATGACATCGTAGTCTTTGACCAGGCGAATCTGATCTTCCACGGACATGCCCACAATCCACCACTCGGGGTGGGTAACCACCACTTTCTCCACACCTGCTTTCCGAGCTGCTTCCACCACGGTGAAGGCGTCCTCCGGGGAGACATGGGCAGTTCCCAGGACTGCATTGTGGTCCTTGATCAGCTGGAATACGTCCAGCAGTTCGGGGACCACCTTTCCATCCCGGACCACGTCCACCGCCTTGTCGGTGGGCTGCTTCATCATCTCCAGATGACGGCGGGCGGACTGGGTGGGCAGCCAGACGACCTTTGCGCCCAGCTTCAGGGCATTTTCCACTGCGGCGGGATTGATACCGCCGACGCACCGGTTCAGGGTCACAGAGCCGTACATGGTGAAATCATTGTCACCGTGGACAATCTGATTGTACCGGTTGGCCATAATGGCCCGTGCGGTGGTGTTGCCCAGATGGGTCTTGATGACGATGGCCCGTGCGCCGACCCGGACGGCCGCATCGCAGAGCTGGAAATCGTCATAGGCTCGCAGACGCAGATCCGGGTTCGTGTGAACGTGCATGTCGATAACGCCCCGCATGGAAACTTTCTCCATAAATTACATTCTCCTTTCTTCTTGTACATAAAAATGGGATAATACGTCGAAAAACCAGGGAGGAATCCCTTGCCTTTCTGTTGAATATATCATATAATTGGAAGAAAAAAGCCGCAAGGGCCGTTTCTATATGAGGGGTATCGGAAAAAGTGATAACTGTGGGTGTACTGCATAAAGCGATCCCCCCAGATTATACAAATCTACCAAAGGCATCCAACGGGGAGGAAAACTTATGGAACTTCGGGAACTGGAATATGTGGTATCCATTGCGGATGCCGGGAGTTTGAGCCGGGCGGCGGACAAGCTTTATATGGCCCAATCCAGCCTGAGCCAATTTTTGAGCCGCTTGGAAACGGAATTGGGGACGAAGCTGTTTGTCCGTACTTCCGGAGGTGTTCGCCCCACTTTATCCGGGGAAATTTACATCCGAAATGCCCGGCAGATTCTGCGCCAGTACCGGATGATGAAAACGGAACTGCGGGACATGGAGCGGCCCAGTGAGGGGCGGATTGAATTTGGAATCAGTTCCTTCCGGGGGGAATACCTGCTGCCCAAGGTGCTGGAACGGTTCCGGGAAACGGCTCCGGGGGTGGAAGTGGTTCTTCATGAGATGAACAGCATATACCTGCATAAGCAGATCTTGTCGGGAGAACTGGACATGGCCTTGGTGGCATATCCGGAGGGCGCAGGACCTGGACGGGAGCGGCATGCCCGGAAAATCAAGAGGGACGAGGTAATGCTGGTGGCGAACAAAGAGCACCCTGTAATGCAGTATGTCAAAATTGGTCAAGGAGGCCCGCCCCGGCCTTGGGTAGAGTTGTCGGAAATTCTGCATTTCGAGTTTTTGCTGTCCGACCACACCACGATGCTGGGGGATTCTGCCCAGCGGCTGTTCCGGGCGTTGGGACAGGCCCCCCGGGCATTAAATACCAATTTGACGGCATCCTTTGCGGCTGCCCTGGCCAGACAGGGGCTGGGACTTGCCTTTACTTATCGCTCCTGTGCCATTGCCCAGCCAGATGTGGAATACTTGAGCGTTGGAAAAAACAGATTCTATGTGGACCTGATGCTGCTCTACCCAACGGGAGGATACCGGAGCCGTGCCATTCGGGGATTGGAGGAGACTCTCCGCCAGTGTCTGGAAGAAGGCGAGAACTTGTAGCATGAGACGCCTGCGCTTCAGAAGGCGTTCCCCTGTTTCCGCTGCGTAAGATACAGAATGGGGAGCAGAGGATCTGACAGGAATGGACCAAGGGTGACTGTACTGCCGCCCTCAAAAGCAATTGCACGAAAAAACAGGCCGTTGTTCAAACGGCCTGTTTGTGTATTGCGGCGCCGATCCCTTTAAGGAGAAGCTTGCCACGCTGGGGTCCGTGCAAGTCACGAGGATTTTTCCAACATTCTGGCGGGAACACCAACCAGGACGGCGCCTTCCGTGGCGCAGCTGCGGGTAACCACAGCCCCGGCGCCCACCCGGATGCGGTCCGCCAGGCACACCCCCCCAACAATTTTGGCTCCTGCGCCAATGTCAACCTGGCTGCCAATTATCGGAGCGGCGGCACTTTTCCCGTCATTTCCAATGCAGGCCTGGCCATGGAAAGTGCAGTTTTCTCCGATTTTGGCGTCGCCGCTGATGATGATGGAACCGTAGTGCCAGATGTGCAGTCCCTTTCCGCAGGTTCCGGCGTAAATCTGCAGTCCCAGCCGGGAACCCAGGGCGTTCTTCTTCCGGCGGTACCAATATTGGGTTAGCTTATTCCCGGCAGACTCTTCCCTGCGCAGGTAGTATTGGTATTTCCAGATGAGATAATTATCTTCAAGGGTAATCCGGCTGATCCAGTAGTCCCGGCGGCTGGGGAAGTACAGGCGCTTCTCGTATTGCAGTATGGAATCCATAGCGGTGCTCCTTCGTTGACTTTCCTATATGGTAGCGGATTTCCTGAAAATATGCAAGCAAAATCCTCGGTATTCTTTGGAATACCGAGGATGCTGTTATTTGAAGGATGCCACATTCTTCCGAACCAGCGCCCGGTGAAGCCGGGCTTCCGCCAGGCGGAGGTCAGCGTCAGTGGAACTTTTGTCCTGCAGCACCTTGTTGGCCCGCCGGAGGGAGAGCTCCGCCCGCTGGGTATCGATTTTATCGGCCCATTCAAAAGTGGTGGGAACCAGGGTGACCGATCCATCCACCACGCTGAGCATTCCACCGATGCAGGCGGCGGTGCGGCGCTTGCCGTCGGCCACCACCACGGCCCGTCCCATGCCCAGGGCCGCCACATAATTGATGTGCCGGGCCAGAATGGCCACGTCGCCGTTGGTGGTGCGGACAATCAGCTTCTCTGCCTGACCGTCAAAAATCAAACCGTCCGGTGTGACAATTTTCAGGGGGAAGGGCGTCATGCCTGCTCACCACCCCGATACTTGGCAACCACCTCATCGATGGAGCCGGCGAAGAGGAAGTAGGATTCCGGAATATCGTCATGCTTGCCGGCAATGATTTCCTGGAAGCTGCGGATGGTTTCCTTCAGGGGGACGTATTTGCCCTGATAGCCGGTGAACTGCTCCGCCACATGGAAGGGCTGGCTCAGGAACCGCTGCACCTTCCGGGCCCGGTTGACGGTGAGCTTGTCTTCCTCACTCAGTTCATCCATGCCCATGATGGCGATGATGTCCTGCAATTCCTTGTACCGCTGGAGGATGCTCTGAACAGCCCGGGCGGTCTCATAGTGCTCGGTGCCCAAAATCTCCGGGGTCAGAATCCGGGAGGTGGAGTCCAGGGGGTCCACGGCGGGATAAATGCCCAGAGAGGAGATGCCCCGGTCCAGAACCGTGGTGGCGTCCAGGTGGGCGAAGGTGGTAGCGGGGGCGGGGTCCGTCAGGTCATCGGCAGGGACGTAAACCGCCTGGACGGAGGTAATGGAGCCGTCCTTGGTGGAGGTAATGCGCTCCTGGAGGGCGCCCATTTCCGTTGCTAGGGTGGGCTGATAGCCCACGGCGGAAGGCATCCGGCCCAGCAGGGCGGAAACCTCGGAACCGGCCTGGGTAAACCGGAAAATGTTGTCAATGAACAGCAGCACGTCCTGATGCTTCACATCCCGGAAGTACTCTGCCATGGTCAGACCACTCAGACCTACCCGCATACGGGCTCCTGGGGGTTCGTTCATCTGACCAAAGACCATGGCAGTCTTGGAGATAACGCCGGACTCGGTCATTTCGTTGTACAGGTCATTGCCCTCACGGGTCCGCTCGCCAACGCCGGTGAACACGGAGTAGCCGTTGTGGGCAGTGGCGATGTTGTAGATCAGCTCCTGAATCAGCACGGTCTTTCCAACGCCGGCGCCGCCGAACAGGCCGATCTTGCCGCCTTTGGCGTAGGGGCAGATCAGGTCGATGACCTTGATGCCGGTTTCCAGAATTTCCGTGGCGGGCTGCTGCTCCTCGTAGGAGGGGGCAGGACGGTGAATGGGCCACCGCTCAGCGGCCTCAACCGGAGGTTTGTTGTCAATGGGCTGGCCCAGCAGGTTAAAGACACGGCCCAGGCACTCCTCGCCCACAGGCACGGAGATGGGTGCGCCGGTGTCCGTTGCCTGGACACCCCGTTGGAGGCCGTCGGTGGAGGACATGGCGATGCAGCGCACCACATTGTCGCCGATGTGCTGGGCAACTTCCGCCACGATGACCGTGTCGCCGTTGGGAATTTCGATGGCGCTGAGCAGCTGGGGCAGCTGGTCGTCGGCAAATCGAATATCAAGAACAGGACCCTGAACCTGGATCACAGTTCCATAATTTCTGGCCATTGGGGATTCAACTCCTTTTGGTAAAATAGGGTAAAACACAGTGCGGAAGGGCTGCGGCATCAGGAACCGGCCACAATTTCCGTAATCTCCTGGGTAATGGCGGCCTGCCGGGCCCGGTTGAATTTCAGACTCAGATCGGCAATCATGTCCTCCGCATTCTGGGTGGCGGAGTCCATGGCGGCCCGGCGCGCGGCCTGTTCTGAGGCACGGCTCTCACACAGAGCGCCGTACAGGATGCCGCCCAGATACTCCGGAACGATGGAGGCAAAGACGGTTTCGCTGTCCTGCTCGTAAATCATCCGGTTTCGGGGTGCGTCCCCTTTGGACACATCCTCCCGGGACAGGGGAAGCAGCCGCATGGAGGCAGGATTCTGGGACAGGACGGAGACAAAGGTGGTATAGGCCACCCGAATCTCGTCAAATTCCCCCGCCAGATAGGCGCTGCTGAGCTGCTTGGCAATGGAGAAGCAGTCGCCGATGTCCACATCTGCCGCCTCTGCATATTGCTCGGTGAAGGAGGGGATGTTCCGTGCCCGGAAAAAGTCTACCGCCTTTTTCCCGATGGGCAGCACCACCGCTTCGGCCTGCTCCATTTCGGAATAGACCAGCTTCAGAATGTTACTGTTGTAGCCCCCTGCCAAGCCCCGGTCGCCTGCTATGACAATATAAAGCTGCTTCTTTACCGGCCGTTCCAGCAGATAAGGGGACTGAAAATCCCGGTTGGCCTGGAGAATCTCCTGAATGGTGGAATAAAAGATCTGAAAGTACGGGCGAGAATTGGAAATCTGGGTCTGCGCCCGGCGAAGCTTGGAGGCGGCCACCATTTCCATGGCCTTGGTGATTTGCTTGGTGCTCTCCATGCTTCGGATGCGGTTTTTAATTTCCTTGGTGGAAACGCCAGCCATGGGTCAACCTCCTCTCTCAGGATGCGAACTGCGCAACCAGTTCGTCCAGGGCTTCCTTCAGAGCGTTTTCTGTTTCGGTTTCCAGCTTGCCGGTGGTTCGGATGGCTTCCAGAACGTCGCGATGGTGGTTTTCCATGTGGGTTTCCAGGAGCTTTTCAAACTCCGGAATCTTCTCCACTGCAATGTCTCCCAGGTAGCCATGGGTGACGGCATAGAGGATGCATACCTGCTGGGCCACTTCCTTGGGGGCGTTGTTCTTCTGCTTCAGCACCGCCACAATCCGCTCGCCCAAGGCCAGACGGGCCTTGGTGTCCGCATCCAGGTCGGAACCGAACTGGGCGAAGCTCTGCAGCTCCCGGTACTGGGAATACAGCAGCTTCAGAGAACCGGCCACCTTCTTCATGGCCTTGATCTGGGCGTCGCCGCCTACACGGGACACGGAGATACCCGGGTTTACGGCGGGCATAACGCCGGAGTTGAACAGCTCGGACTCCAGGAAAATCTGACCGTCGGTAATGGAAATGACGTTGGTGGGAATGTAGGCAGACACGTCGCCTGCCTGGGTCTCAATGATGGGCAGCGCAGTCAAAGAGCCGCCGCCCAGCTCGGGAGACAGCTGTGCCGCCCGCTCCAGCAGCCGGGAGTGAAGGTAGAACACGTCGCCGGGGTAAGCTTCCCGTCCGGGGGGACGGCGAATCAGCAGGGAGATGGCACGATACGCCACGGCGTGCTTACTCAGGTCGTCATAGATCACCAGCACGTCCTTGCCCTGGTGCATGAAGTATTCGCCCATGGCGCAGCCGGCATAGGGGGCGATATACTGCATGGGCGCCAGCTCGGAAGCAGTGGCGGACACCACGATGGTGTAGTCCATGGCCCCGCCCACGGTGAGGTTTTCCACCACCTGGGCCACGGTGGAACGCTTCTGGCCGATGGCAACATAGATGCAGATGCAGTCCTTGCCCTTCTGGTTCAGAATGGTGTCGGTGGCAATGGTGGTCTTACCGGTCTGACGGTCACCGATAATCAGTTCCCGCTGACCACGGCCGATGGGAATCATGGAGTCGATGGCTTTGATGCCGGTCTGGAGAGGCCGGCTGACATGCTGACGCTCAATGATGCCCGGGGCGGGGGATTCAATGGGCCGGTAGCCCTCCGCCTCGATGGAGCCCTTGCCGTCGATGGGTTCGCCCAGGGCGTTGACAACCCGGCCGATCATGCCTTGGCCCACGGGGACGGAAACCACCCGGCCGGTCCGCTTGACAGTGTCGCCCTCCTTGATGCCCTGGTCGCTGCCCAGAATGACGATGGACACGGTGTCCTCTTCCAGGTTCTGGGCCATGCCGAAGGAGCCGTCGGGGAATTCCACCAGCTCGCCGGACATGCACTTTTCCAGGCCGGAGGCTTTGGCAATGCCGTCGCCCACCAGAATGACCACGCCGGTTTCGCTGACTTCAATCTTGTTCTCGTAATTTTTTATCTGCTCTCGGATAATTTTTGTTATTTCTTCGGGTCTTAGTTCCATACAGTCCCTGCTTTCTCATCAGAGTACGGTTTTGCTCAGCAAATCCCGGATGGCCTCCATGCGATGGGACACGGTGTCATCCAGGCGCTGACCGTCATAGTCCAGGCGCACGCCGCCCAAGACTGCGGGGTCGATGCGGTTGTGCAGTTTGATCTCCTTACCGGTGATCCGCTCCAGCTTTTCCTTCAGTCCCTGCTCCTGCCGGGGCGTCAGGGGCACGGCGGTGACAGCGGAAACCCGCACAATGCCGTTATCCTGATCAAAGTGCTGGGTGTAAGCGTCACAGCAATCGGAGAAATGCCGCATATAGCCCTTTTCCGTGAGGATTTTCAGAAAATTCAGCACATAGGGGTGGACCTTTCCCCGGAAACTGTCGTCCAGAATCTGGCAGCGCTCCGCTTTGGCCAGACTGGGGGTTCCCAGCAGGCGGAGGAAATCCGGCTCCTGGCGGAAACATTGCTGAAGCACCGTCAGCTGTTCCCCGATGTTCTGACTCAGGGACTCTTCCTTTGCCAGCTCATACAGGGATTCGCCGTAAACATTTCCTACCTCCGTCATACGCCGTCACCCAATTCCGTAATAAAGCGGTCGATCATTTCCGCCTGGTCAGCAGAATTCAGCTCCCGCTCCACCACTTTGCCGGCGATGGCCATGGCGAGACCGGAGATTTCATTCTTGGCGTCGTTGATGGCTTTCTTTTTCTCCAACTCAATATCGGAGGATGCTTTGATCTTGATCTGGGCAGCGGCGGCCTGGGCCTGGCCGATGATCTCTTCGCTGCGCAGGGTAGCGTTTTTCTGAGCGGTGAGCAGGATGCCCTCCGCCCGGGCCTTGGCCTCTTTCATATTCTGCTCATAGGTTGCCTTAATGGCGGCAGCCTCTTCGTGGGCAGCTTTGGCCTGGGAGATCTCCTGATCGGCAGCCTGGCGGCGCTGATCCAGAATGTTCAGGATTTTATTCCAGAACAGATGGCGGAAAATCACCAGCTGGATGAACAGGTTGGCAATGGAAGCAATCAGCGTCACCGGGTTGACGGTCACAAGAGATTGGTATAAATCCATGAATTGGCCTCCTTCCGGTGGTTATTCGGTGTGTGAAGCCGGAATCAGGACAGGTAGTTCATGAACATACCGGGGGCGGCGAAAATCAGCAGCAGGCCGGTAACAAAGCCGTAAATACCGGTGGTTTCGGACAGAGCGATACCCAGAATCATGGTGCTGGTCACGTCGCCCTTGCACTCGGGCTGACGGCCGATGGCATCACAGGCAGCGGCGGCGCAGTTGCCTTCACCGATGCCAGGGCCGATACCGGCGATCAGAGCCAGACCTGCGCCGATGCCGCAGCCGGCCAGCGCGATACCTTTAGCCAAAATCTGA
>CASFNR010000051.1 GCA_949296115.1 uncultured Eubacteriales bacterium
ACCTGCTACTACTCTATCACTGGAGGTTCTTTTTTTCTACGCATAAGTATAACTTTTTCCGCCTCACCCGCATAGCGGGTGGTAGTCTTTCTACGAAATACAGTCCGCCGGATGCAGCTTGGTTTCTGCATCCGGCGGATTGCGTTATTCAACCGATTTCAGAGCCTCCGCCATGTTGATTTTCTCCAGGCGGAAGTAGAAGATAAAGTCAACTACAATTGCCGAGAGGATGGTCAGCACAAAGGACAGCACATAGGAGATGGGATTGGCCAATGCCTTGAACCAGACGAAGTCAATTTTAATCTGACTCATGATGAACAGCAGAAGGAGCTTGCCCATGGCCAGTCCAATCAGAGATCCCACCACAGTCAAGGTCATGTTCTCTTTGAATACATAGGCCGCCGTTTCTCCGGAGTAGAATCCCAGAACCTTGATCGTGGCAATTTCCCGGATTCGTTCGTTGATGTTGATGTTGGTCAGGTTGTACAGCACCACGACCGCCAGCAACCCGGCGCAGACCACAATCATAACCACCACCAAATCCAGGGCGTCCATCATGCTCTTCACCATGTCCGCCAGGTCCTGGCTCACCGACACATTCATCACATTATCCAAGCCGGAAATCGCGGCGCTGAGGGCATGGACATCCTCATCACTTCCGACTTTCACAAAGGCCATCTGCTGCTCCGGCGCCTTGCCCCAGCAGGCTTCTATGGTCTCGGGGAGAACAATGGCATAGTTCTGGACATGGTTATCGTAAATTCCGGACACCGTCAGCTCCATGGTCTGCATGTCCGCATCTCGCAGAAGCACCGTATCCCCCACGTCAATTCCCAGATTTTCCGTCACACCCACAGAGAGCAGCACTTCATTCACGCCCGGCATAGGCAGCGCTTCTTCTCCCTTATGGAAGTTGATAAAATTTTTCAGCTGATCGTCACTGCTGATTAAATACAGTTCCTTCACCCGATTGTCGTACTCCACCTCCACGCTGCTCTGGTGGTAGAGCAGGTACTCCTCCCCGCCCGTCATCAGATCGGTGAATTCCTTCAGTTCCTTCTGGGTATTTTCCTCCTGGAAGTACACCGACATATCATACAGGGTAACCTCTTCAAACTGGATGTCTGCGATGTTCACAATGGAGTCCCGCAGTCCGAATCCAGCCAGGAGCAGCGCCGTGCAGCCGCCGATGCCGATGAGCATCATCGCCAGCCGCTGCCGGTAACGGAAGATGTTGCGGATGGTTACCTTGTTCAGGAAGCTAATCTTCGGCCAGAAGGGTGTGAATTCCAGGAGAATTTTTTTCCCGGGGTCGGGAGATTTGGGACGAATCAGTTCCGCCGGCTCCTCTTCCAGCGTCCGGTGGCAGCAATACCAGGTGACAGAAAGCATCACGGCCAGATAGACCACAACCACGGCAATGCACAGCGGCCAGTCAATTGTGAGTACCACATTGGGCTGAATATACAGCAGAATGCAGTAGGCCCTCCAGATAATCTGAGGGAAAATGCTGCTGCCCGCCGCAATACCCAATCCGCAGCCCAGCAATGCGCTGGTGCCGGAGTAGAGCAGGTACTTGCTGATAATTGCGCTGCTGCTGTAGCCCAGCGCCTTCAGCGTGCCAATCTGGGTGCGTTCCTCGTCGATCATTCGGGTCATGGTGGTAATGCACACCAGAGACGCAACCAACAGGAAAAAGACAGGCAGAATCCGGGACACACCCGCCACAATGTCTGAGCTGCTGTCCAGATTGGAATAGCCCACATTGCTGTTTCGGTCCACCAGATGGAGGTTCCATTCCTCCATGTCGTCAATTTCTTCCCTGGCTTCTTTCAGTTCCTGTTCCGCATCATCCAGTTCTGCTTTCGCATCCGCCAGTTCCTGCTCCGCCTCGGCCTTGGCGTCCTCGTATTCCACCCAGCCGTCGGCGATCTCCTGTTCTCCCTCGTGCCAGAGGCCCCAGTTCATCATCAACGTATCATAGGCTTCATTCAGCTTTGTTTCATTCGCCCACATTTCCTGCTCAGCAGCGGAAATCTGAGCAGCGGCATCTGCCAACTGCTGTTCCTGGCTTTCCAGCGCCTGATATCCAGCCTGAATCGCGGCCATCCCGTCGATGGCCTGCTGCACCTGGCTCAGCTGTGCCTGCGCCCCGTTCAGCTGCTCCTGGAGCGCAGGCAGCGCTGCGCTCTGCTCCGGGTCATTCGGATCAATGGCATTGATCTGCTCAGTCAGGGCTTGAATCATGCCCTCCAAACCGGGCTTTGCCGCCACGGCGCTCTCATACGAAGGCGCCAACGCAGCATACTGCTGGTCCAGCTGCTGCCGTGCTGCCGCAATCTGGGGCTCCGCCGCAGCCTTTTGGGCTTCCAGTTCTTCCTTGGCTCTTACAATCTGCCCGCGGGCAAGCTCAATCTGCTCTCTGCCGTCCTCAATTTCATTTCCGGCGTCAATCAGCTTCCGGCGGTTATCCTGCAGCTCCTGCTCCCCGTCCAGCAATTCCTGCTCCGCATCAGAAAGCTCTTGTTCCGCTTCCGCCTTTCCATCCTCGTATTCCGCCAGGCCGTCCAGATATTCCTGATACCCGTCGTTGTACTCCTCTTCCGCCTCTGCCTTGACCTCCGCAAACCGTTCCTGAGCAAGCCGCTCTGCCTCCGGCTCTATGAGATCCAGTGCATCGTCCAGCGCCTGGTCATACTGCTCCGAGTAAATGGCATAGTTCCCGGGAATGGTCAGGTTAATCTCCGTGTAATAATCCACGTCGAAGGCATCTTCCGGGATGTAATAGTAGTTCTCCAGGCTGCCGCTTCCCACCGTGGTGGTTCCACGGCTCAGATCCATGTACAGCGGTGACGCCACACATCCCACAATGGTAAAGGTCCGGACAGAAAGAGCGTCCAGCGAATCTGTATCGTTGTCAGAAGAAATGGTCACCGTCTGCCCCAGCAGGCGCTCCCCGTCCTCCGAGCCGTCCGCCAGGCACTCGCTGCTGTTTTCCGGCATCCGGCCGCTGCGAAGGGCAACCGTGCTGATGGTTTCTGGAATGGAGTAAAAACGGTAGACCGCCTCGTCCTCCTGGGAGCCGGTGCGAGCAATCAGGTCCATCCAGATGACCCCCTCTGCCTGCTCTACCCCCTCCAAAGCGGCAAACTTCTCCACATACTCCGGACTCCAGCCGTAGTTGCTCAGCGCCCGGATGTCGAACATATTCTGTTGATCGGTAAATCGCTGCCCCGTGGCAACCATGTCCGTTTTCGTCATCAACAGCCCTACAAACAGGCCGGCGCCCAGGGCGATTATTGCCGCAATGGCAACATATCGTCCGAAGGATCTGCGTATGGACTGGCGCAGATTGGCGCGCATTGCATTGCGTTTCATCACCATTCAATCTCCGCGATATTTTGTGGATGTTCGTTCAGGGTTATGGAGGAAACCGTACCGTTTTTTACCCGGATAACCCGGTCCGCCATAGAGGTAAGGGCACTGTTATGGGTGATGATAATGATGGTCATGCCGGTCTTTCGCCCGGTATCCTGCAAAAGCTGCAAAATCGCCTTGCCGGTCTGGTAGTCCAGTGCGCCGGTGGGCTCATCGCACAGCAGCAGTTTGGGATTTTTCGCCAGCGCCCGGGCAATCGCCACCCGCTGCTGCTCTCCGCCGGAAAGCTGACTGGGAAAATTCTTCATCCGCTCCGCCAGCCCCACTTCTTTCAGCACTTCCGCCGCATCCAAAGGATCTTTGCAGATTTGATTGGCCAACTCCACGTTTTCCAGTGCGGTCAGATTGCCGATGAGATTATAAAACTGGAACACAAATCCCACATCAAAGCGCCGGTATTGGGTCAGCTGCTTTCGATCCATCGCAGAAATTTCCTGGCCATCCAAGGTCACCGTACCGGTGGTGAGCACATCCATCCCGCCAAGGATATTCAGCAAAGTGGTCTTTCCTGCGCCGGAGGGGCCGACAATCACCACCAGCTCCCCCTTCTCCACGTCAAAGGTCGTATCATGGAGGGCGTTGATCTCCACCTCTCCCATATGGTAGGTTTTTCCAACATTCCGGAATTCTACAAACGCCATAGTATTTCCTCCCCGGTGTTGATCTCGCTTGTATTATACCATACCGAAAGTTGATTGTCGAAACAATTTGTAAATTCCTTAAGAAAATATAAAGAAAAAGACCGCACAATTTGTGCGGTCTTACTCCCAGCTCAGTTCATAACTGCCGGTGGCATGGTCAAAGTGAATTCTCAGTGTATAAAGCTTTCCCTTCTCCAGCCATGCCTCCCCCCAGGGTGATTCCGGCGTGAGGACAAGTACCGGCTCCTTCCGGGACCCCAGGACATAAACAGACACTGCACCACTGGACAGCGTCAATTTCAAGGAAAAACGATACTTTTTCTCCTCCTTGGGGCGGAAAATCCGCTGTATCCTGCCAGTACAGGAAGTGAAGGTCGCCTTTTTCCCTCCAATAGAGCCGCTAAACAGAAGCGCACGCTTGCTGTTCAGGGTGATATATCCCTGCCGATAAAGAACAGCCAACGTTACCACGATCAGCAGTACGATCCATTCGCCCCAAACCATCGATGCCGCCCCCCTCTCCTGTTATTTCCGGAATACCAGCAGCTTGCTGGCAAAATAGTTGAAAATCACCACCAGCACAGACGTTACCAACTTCCAGATATTTCCATTCCACCCCAGCAAGTCCACCGTCAGGAAAATGATCGCAGTTTCCATGGCGCCGGAAGCCAGGCGGCAGCTGACAAATTTTCCCAGCTCCGGAATCACCGTCCCCAAAGACCAGTCGTGGCTGTGGAACACAAAGGGCTTATTGGTCAGGTAGGCAAACGCCACCGCTGCCGCCCAGGCAATGACATTGCTCACCGCAGCGGAACAGCCTGCCAGATTATAAAGCGGCAAATAAACCAGGTAATTGACCACCGTGGTCAGAACACCAAACACCAGATAGATCACCATATCCCAGTGTTCTTTTACAAGATTCCATATTCTCTGCATGAATCCAATCCTCCAAACGGGTTTGCCCTATTATAGCACAGTTTCGCCCCGCTTCTCAAGTCAGATTTTCCAGGGTATATTCCCCCCATTTTTTCATACGCTAAAAGGGGTGATGGTCAATGAAGCATAGCAAATGGAAAACATACGCCTTCTGGATTCTGCTGAGTCTGGGCATCGGCGGCCTGTCCGGCTGGCTGACCCGGGGTGGAATGGAGCTGTATTCCAGTCAAATAGTCAAACCAATGCTGTCTCCGCCCGCCATCGTGTTTCCCATTGTATGGACCATTCTGTATCTTCTGATGGGCATCAGCGCCGGCAGAATTGATCTCTCCCCGCCCTCCCGGGCCCGCAGCGCAGGGCTGAACCTGTTTGTCCTTCAGCTGGCAGTCAATTTCCTGTGGAGCCCGATTTTCTTCACTTTTCAGGCCTTTGGAATTGCCTTTTTCTGGCTGCTTTTCCTGTGGGTTCTGGTGTGCGGCATGATGCTGCTGTTTTCCGGCGTAGACCCCTTGGCGGGAAAGCTGCAGATTCCGTATCTGCTGTGGCTGACCTTCGCCGCTTATCTGAATTTCGGCGTGTGGTATTATAACCACTGACTGTTCAGCGCCCGGGAGGATTCCCGGGCGCTGGCGTTTACTTCAAATATTCCCGCTGGAGGGCGCTGTCCAAAATGGATTTGACCACGTTGGCACAGCAGCGGCGCACATCCGCCTGGGTGATCAGGCCAGTCTTGACGCCGGCGAGAATTTCCTTCTTGAAATAGGCTCCGCCGGGCATAATCAGGTCATTTCCCGCTTTCATCGCCATGGGGTTGCTGCCCAGGCCCTGGTTGGTGGAGAACCAGTCGGTCATCACCACGCCATCAAATCCCCACTCATTGCGCAGCACCTTGGTACAAAGATCATGGCTGTTGGGAGAATAGACCCCGTTGACCTTGTTATAAGAGGTCATCACGCCCTTGGCATGGCCCTGCCGGACGCAGATTTCAAATCCACGCAGGTAGATTTCCCGGAGCGCCCGCTCGCTCAGGTTGCTGGACATCCGATTCCGGTTGTCCTCCTGATTGTTGCAGGCAAAGTGCTTGATGGTGACATAGTATCCCGGCTCCTGCTGCACCCCCTTGATGATGGCAGATGCCATCAGGCCGGTCAGCCTGGGGTCCTCGGAGAAATACTCAAAGTTCCGTCCGCACAGCGGATTGCGGTGAATGTTCAGAGCAGGCGCCAGCCAGTAGGTACAGCCGTATTCCTTCATTTCCCGGAAAATGGCGCTGCCCACCGACTCCATCAGCTCCGTATTCCAGGTCTGCGCCAGTGCATTGGCCACCGGGAAAGCGGTGGTGTACTGATAGAGAATCGTGTCCTTCTTGGGGTCCGCCGTCATGAGCTTCCGCACAAATTCCGGGAACGCATCGTACACCGACAGCGCCATCTCCACCGGCTTGACCTTTCCCCTTTTGTTTACACCGGAGCGCTTTTGAATCCGCAGGCCTGCAGGACCATCGCAAAGGGTCACGTTCACCAGACCCTTGTCCCAGAGTTTGGAGGTGGTATTGCCCACCGAGCCGGGGAGGTTGAAGCGATGTCCTTCGCCGGACATCGTCGTTCCCACAACCACATCCACCATTTCCTTCAGCGTCAGCTTGTTCAGCATCTGCTGTACCCGCCGATCCTGGCATTCCTGGGGAATTCGGTAATCGTATTCCACCGTGGCAACTGCATCCGGCGGCAGAATCAGCCGGGGCAGCCCGCCGTCAATTCCGTCATCAGCAAAGGGTTTTGCGCTCAATTCTTCAAAGTCCTGGATCACAGGGCAGATATGGTGGTGCCGGGAAACCACAAGCTCCCGCTCCAGCACAATCACGCCCACCGCCACGGTATGCCGGGAGGAATTGCCCAGCCGCAGGATGTATTCCCCCTGCTCCAGCACATAAGCTCCGTCGGACTCCCGGTAGCTGGAAACATCCCGCATATCAAAGCACAATTCCAGCGTTTCCCGCTCTCCGGGAACCAGCTGCTTTGTCTTTCCAAAAGCTGCCAGGGACTGATATTCCTTGGGCAGCTTGCCGTTGGGAGCGGAGACATACAGCTGCACCACCTCTTTGCCCGCATACCGATTGCCGGTATTGGTGACGAAAGCCTGCACCGTGACCTTGCTGCCATCCAGGGAAATACCGGCGGAATGAATGGTAAAATCCGTATAGCTCAGGCCGTATCCAAAGGGAAAGGCCGGTTCCACTCCAAAGGAGTCAAAGTACCGGTACCCGACATAGATGCCCTCTTTATAGTATTCATCATTCAGATTGCCGTTAAGGTAGCTGTATTCCCCGGAGAAGGGAATATCGGCATATTGTTTTGCCCAGGTGTCGGAGAGTTTGCCGCTGGGCGTCACCACACCGCTAATCAGATCTGCAAAGGCATGGCCGCCCTCCGTTCCCAGCTGACACAGGTAGAGTACCCCATTGATTCCCGGAATTTCATCCAGGAAGGTCATATCCATGGCAGAGCCGCAGTTAATGGCAAGCAGAAAATGAGGATAGTTCTCGGCACAGGTACGAATGGCCGCCGTTTCCTCATCACTGAGCAGGAAGTCGCCTTTGGTTGTTTTCCGATCGCCGCCCTCACCGGCCTGCCGGCTGACAACATAGATGCAGGTATCCGTATCGCTGGACGCAATATCCGCCTGGGTAATGGGGCGTCCGGCGGGAATCCGGAAGTCATCCTTGAGTATATCCATAATGAACTTGGAGTTCAGGAAATTGATTCGTTTCTTCTTCTCCTCCAGATTGGCTTTTCTGGCGGCGGCATACTCTGCCTCAAAATCCGCAATCCAGTTCTGTGTGGTGACGGTGAACCCCCGGTCCTCCAGTCCCTCCAGAATGGTAACGGAATGCCGCTCGTTCACCTCTCCGGACCCAGTGCCGCCCTTGATGGTTTTGGAGGCGCCGGAGCCGTACAGAGCAACCTTTTTGGTTTGCAGCGGCAGGACGCCGTCGTTTTTCAGAAGCACCATCGCCTCGCAGGCCGCCTGGTAGGCAATCGCCAGATTTTCTTTTTCCCGCGGGGTCACATCTCCGCTGAAGCTCGCTTTGGTCAACAGTTTCATATGGAATCCCTCCCATTCCGTTTGCATTCATTATAACGAATCGTTCCATATTTTTCTACAAAAAAACGAAGAAAGTTCTACAAAAAAATGGAATAAGAAAAACAGACCCCAAAAATGGAGTCTGTTTTGACTTATTCAGTTCTTCTCTGCCTTCTTGGCGGCCTTGGCCTTGGCCTTGGCTTCCTTGGCCTTCTTCTCCTCGGCCTTGGCAGCCTCGGCAGCAGTCTCGTTGGAAGAAATCGCCCACTTCTCCAGCTCAATGCGAACCTGGTCAGCGCCGGTCTCAATGACGATCTTGCTCTCCTTCACGTTCACAACGATGCCCACGATGCCGCCGATGGTAATGATCTTGTCACCGGTCTTGACGGTGCTGCGCATCTGCTCGGCTTCCTTCTTCCGCTTGTTTTCGGGGCGGATGAGCATGAAGTAGAAAATGGCGACCATCACGATGACCATGATCAGAGAACTGGCCATTCCGGCGCCCTGCGCACTGTTTGTCAGAATGTTCAACATGGAAAAACTCCTCTTCGTGTTTAATATCTCGTTTATTATACCATTGCTTCGAGAAAATGCAAGGGTAAACTTAGATTCTTCTGGCCAATTTTGCGGAATATTCCCGGCGGAATTCCCCGAAGCTTCCCTCGTCCAGGGCCTGCCGAATCCGCTCCATCAGCTTGTTGTAGAAATAGAGGTTGTGCATCACCGCCAGGCGCATGGCCAGCATCTCCTCCGCAATAAACAGGTGCCGGACATAGGCACGGCTGTAGCGGCGGCACACCGGGCAGTCGCACTGGGGGTCGATGGGGCTCTCGTCCAGCTGGTACTTGGCATTGCGCAGGTTGATGGCTCCCTCCCAGGTAAACAGCCGGGCATGACGGGCATTCCGGGCGGGCATGACGCAGTCGAAGAAGTCCACCCCCCGGGCCACCGCCTCGATGATGTTGGTGGGGGTTCCCACGCCCATCAGATAGCGGGTCTTTTCCCGGGGCATCAGTTCCTCCACCGCCTCAATGATGTCGTACATCTCCTCCGCCGTCTCTCCCACTGCCAGGCCGCCGATGGCGTAGCCCGGCAAGTCCAGCTCCGCAATCCGCTTCATGTGGTCCCGGCGGATGTCGGCATAGGTGCCGCCCTGGTTGATGCCCCAGAGCATCTGCTGCCGGTTGATGGTATCCGGCATGGCATTGAGCCGGGCGTTCTCCGCCTTGCAGCGTTCCAGCCAGCGGTAGGTCCGGTCCACGCTTTTCTGAACATAGTCCCGGGGAGCGGGATTTTCAATGCACTCGTCGAAGGCCATGCAGATGTCGCTGCCCAGGTTGGACTGGATCTGCATGCTCTCCTCCGGGCCCATGAAAATCTTCCGGCCGTCAATGTGGGAGGCAAAGTAGACCCCTTCCTCCTTGATTTTCCGCAGAGAGGACAGGCTGAACACCTGGAATCCCCCGGAATCCGTGAGAATCGGGCCATCCCAGGTCATGAACTTGTGCAGGCCCCCCAGCTGCCGCACCACCGTGTCAGTGGGGCGCAGATGCAGATGGTAGGTATTGGACAGTTCCACCTGGCAGCCGATGTTTTTCAGATCTTCCGCACTCAGAGCGCCCTTGATGGCCCCCTGGGTGCCCACATTCATGAACACCGGGGTCTGAACCGTGCCGTGGGCGCAGGTGAATTCTCCCCGCCGGGC
>CASFNR010000052.1 GCA_949296115.1 uncultured Eubacteriales bacterium
GGCAATCACTGCCGCCGAGGGGGTAATGGTGCCGGTGGTGGTCACATCCTGGGTGCTGGGGGTGAGGGTGATGCCGTTCAGCACATCCCCGCTGACCAGGCCGGTGACGGTCACCTGATCCACCGCCTGGGAAATCTGAGCACCCTCCTGAATCGTCTGGGGCTTGGCGGTGATGGTCAGTGCCTTCTTTCCGATGGTCTGACCGGAAAGGGTGTACGTATTGCTTGGCAAGGTGTAGTTGCTGTTTTTCAGGGTGACGGTAACAGTGGCAGTCTTGTTTTCACCCGCTTCGGCGGTGTCAAAAGCGGCCGAAGCAGTGTAGTCGGCGCCCAGAACCAGGCTTTCGCCGTTCACCAGGCCGTCAAAAGTCACGCTTTCCACCGTAGCGGCGGTGGTGCCGTCGTAGGTCTTGGGTGCCAGGGTGGCGCCGGTGATGCTGATTTCGGCGGGATTGATGGTGAAGCGGGGGATGGTCATCGTCCCGGCATAGTTGCCCTTGCAGGCGACGGTGACGATGTAGTTCCCGGCGTCCTTGGGCGCATTGACAGTTTGGCCGGCAGAGTTTTTGTACATCACCGTGTAGTCGTTTGCGGTCAGGGTGGTGCCATCCTTCAGGGTCATGGTGACGGTGGGCTCCCGCTCGGTGCCGTTATAGGTGGCGGTGTCGGGCGAAAGGGTTACAGAGGCCCCGGTGATGGACACCGCGGCGATGCGCCAGGTCAGGGTGGTGTTTTCCACGCCCTCCAGGGTGTAGTTGCCGGCGTTGGCACCGGTCAGGCCGGAGACGATGGCAATGTAAGTACCTGCATCGGTGGCGGCGGTGGTGGTGCTGCTGTCATATTCCAGACTGACATCTTCTCCACCTACCACATTGGTAATGGCGGCAGTGACGGAATGCTCGCTGCCGTCGTAGGTGAAGCTGGTATCGCTCCAGGACAGCGCAACGGGCCGCTTCTCAATGGCTGCCGTGGTGCCGGCTGTGGCCGTATACTGGTTGCCCGCAAAGGTATAGTTGTGTGTTGTCAGGGTCACGGTGACGGTGGCCGTCTTGTTTTCACCCACATCGGCGGTGTCAAAAAACGCTTTGGCGGTGTAGTCAGTTCCCTTGACCGGGGAGCCTCCCGTGAAGACCACACTCTCCACCTCGGCACTGGTGGTACCGTCGTAGGACTTATCCAACACCGTGGCGCTGGCAATGCTGATTTCGGCGGGGGTGATGGTAATTTCGTCGCTTTTGGCACTGACTGCTGCTTCGTTCTTCCCCAAGCTGGCCAGCACATAGTAGGTGCCCGCATCTTCGGCGTTTTCCACAGCTACGTAGGATCCCTCGGTTACTTGACAGAACCACCTGAACTCCACATCCTCATACTCCGCGCCGGTGATGATCAGCTGATCGGGGGTGGGGTTGTCCAGGGGCTGTCCATCGTAGATTTTGCTGGGGTTATAACCGGTGGAAAAGGCAATGGAAGGGGTTGACTTCGGCTGGGACGCTGTGCCCTGACAGCAGGCAGCAAGGTCAGCGCCTTCCACGCCGCACACCGGGCAGTCCGTTTTCACCGAACCCTCGGCGCACTTGGTGGTGCAGATGCAGGCGGAATCCTCCTGCTCCGCCGGGTTTTCGGTGGCGAAGGCCCCCACCGGCGCCAGGGACAGCACCAGGGCCGCCGCCATCAGCAGGCTCAATACACGTTTCTTCATAAGCTTACCTCCTAAGGATTCCCTATGCCGGATTTCCTGTGTCTCAAAGGTAATCCGGGCGATTCTCCCATGAACTCCCACTTATTCACTTTCCATTATACATACTTTTTACGAGAATGCAATTGAAATCCCAATCATAAGAAAATCTTCAGAATTTCATATTTCCCTTTTGCCGCTTGACTTCTCCCTCCGGCCTTAGTATCCTATGATTAGCTGTCAGCCAAGGCCGGTGCACGTAGCCGGTTCCTGTCACAAAGGAGGAATTTACATGGCCATGAATCCCAAGTATCTGATCGATACCCCAGAAAACAAAGCCTACCTGCAAGCGATGGTAACCGAGCTGCTGCAATTCGCGGTTCGCTTCCCCTCTCCCGAGGGCTGCGCCTACTACCTGAAGGACGACGGCGCCCCCTGGCCGGAAAAAAGCCTGGATAACTACGAAACCTGCCGGATGGTTCACTGCTACAGCATCGGCAAGCTGCTGGGATTCCCCGGCAGCGATTCCCTGATCGACGCCGGGCTGAAAGGTCTGCTGGGCGCCATGCGGGACAAGGTCAACGGCGGCTGGTACAACAGCCTGAACCCCGACCACACACCCCTCCCCGGCAAGCAGTGCTACTCCCACGCCTTCGTCATCCTGGCTGCCTCCTCCGCAGTTCTGGCAGGGCACGCCCAGGCGAAGCCCCTGCTGGCCGATGCCCTGCGCTGCTTCCAGGAGAAATTCTGGGACGAGACAGCGGGCATGACCTACGACAATTACAATACCGACTTCACGGTTCTGGACGATTACCGGGGCATCAACGCCAATATGCACAGCGTGGAGGCCCTGCTGGCCGCCGCAGACGTCACCGGCGACAGCCTCCACCGGGAGCGGGCCGGACGGATCATTCGCCGGGTGCTGGGCTGGGCGGAAGAGAACCATTGGCGCATCCCGGAGCACTACACCAAAGACTGGACCCCCGATCTGCAGTGCAATGCGGACAAGCCCGACGACCAATTCAAGCCCTACGGCGCTACCCCCGGCCACGGGCTGGAGTGGGCCCGGCTGATTACCCAGTGGGCGCTGTCCACCTACCCCGGTCAGCCGGAACAGTCCGGGAAGTACGTCGCCGCCGCAGAGAACCTGTTCAGCCGGGCGGTCAGCGACGGCTGGAACGCCGACGGCGTCCCGGGCATTGTCTACACCACCGGCTGGGATGGCGAGCCCATCGTCCACGACCGGATGCAGTGGACCCTGGCCGAAGCCATCAACACCGCCGCCGTGCTCTACCGGGTTACCGGAAAGCCGGAATATGCCGCATTCTACAGCCAGTTCCTGGAATACCTGGAGGACAAGGTCCACGATCACAAGACCGGAAACTGGATTCATCAGCTGGACAGCAAAAACCAGAAACTGGAAACCGTCTGGCCCGGCAAGCCGGACATTTACCACGCCCTCCAATCCATGCTGATTCCCTACTGCGCCCCGGCGCTGTCCGTGGCCGTGGCAATCGCTCAAAAGAAATACACCTTCTGAGAAGAACAGCAAAACACCGGACTTCGTTTCAGGCAGACGAAGTCCGGTGCTTTTTTATCGGATGATGGATATTTCGTCCGGGGGCATGGGGCGGCGGCCGGGCAGCACCAGCGCATCCCCGGACTGGTCGGTCCGCTGCTGGAGCGCATACTGGTAGGGGGTTGTGTTCATCTTCTTCCGGAACAGCTGGATGAAATAGGAGGTGTTCTCAAACCCGCAGCTCTGGCAGACGCTCTGGACGCTCTTTCCCGAGCGGAGCAGCAGGCAGGCCTGGGACAGCCGGACCGTGTTGAGGTAGTTCAGATAGGTGACGCCGGTCAGGGCCTTGAAGCGGCTGCAGAAATAATACTTGCTGTAGCCGGTGAGCGCTGCGATCTCCTCAATGGCAATCTTCCGGGCGTAATTCTCGTGGGTCCAGCGGACCACCTCCTGGAGGCTGGTGCTCTTGAACCCGCCGTCCACCGCCGGCCGCTTCTCCGGCACCGTGTGCCGGGAGAGAATCTGAAACAGGGGAATGAACAGGGACAGGCACCCCATCAGGTCCCCATCCCGGCGAATCAGCTGGTTCACAATCTCCATCACCGCCTCATACTCCGGGCAGTCGTTCCGGAGCTGGGATAAGGCGATATTGTTCAGAGCCAGGCAGTTCGAAAGGTTGATATACCGGTCCATCTGCTCAAAGCACACCTTGAACACATACATCGTCCCATCCCCGGCGGTGACGGCGTTGGAATGGAGGGTATAGGGGGGGATGACAAACAGCTGCCGCCCCGAAAGGGGGTAGTGCTTCTCCTCAATCACAATTTCCCCACATAATTCATCGCACAGCAGGATCTCGATTGTGGCGGCATAATGGAGGGGAACAATGTCCTCCGTCAGGAAGTTCTTGACGGTGATTGTATAGGGGGTTTGTTCAGAAAATACAAATTTCTCTTCGAAGCCGTTGGGGAAATCCCGCTCATAATAGACACAATGCACAAAATCACCCCGGTCAGAAAAAATAGATTTCAGAACATATGAGGCACGCCGGGGGCCGGGGCCTTCGTCATTTTTACAGGCCCCCATTTTTCCCGCTTCCGGCGCAGCCAGGGGCGGCGCCCTCCGGCCTCCGCCTTCCCTCCCCGGAATCGTATCACAACTATCGCAAGATTGCAACACTTTTTCGAAATATAGCCGCTTGTAAAGCCCATCGGGATATATTATAATTTAAACAAGATTGAAGACTTTGTTAACAAATTATTTGTGAGGTATTGCCATGATGGATGTTGTTGCGCTTGGTGAACTGCTGATCGATTTTGCCACACAGTCCCTGGATGAGGACGGGTATCCCACCATGGCGGCCCACCCCGGGGGCGCCCCCGCAAACTTCCTGGCCGCCGTAACCAGGTTCGGGGGGAAAACCGCCCTGCTGGGCAAGGTCGGCACGGACGCCTTCGGCAAAATGCTGCTGGGCACCCTGAGAAAAGCGGGAATCGAAACCCGGGGCCTGCTTGCAGACGACCGATATTTTACCACCCTTGCCTTTGTCACCTTCGACCAGCACGGGAACCGGGAGTTCTCCTTCTCCCGCAAGCCCGGGGCGGACACCAGGCTCACCTTTGAGGAGCTGGACCTGTCCCTGATCGACCAGGCCAGGGTTTTTCACTTCGGAACCCTCTCCCTGACCGACGAGCCGGCCCGGTCCGCCACCTGTCAGGCCGTGGCCTATGCAAAAAAGCAGGGAAAGCTGATTACATACGACCCCAACCTCCGCAAGCCCCTGTGGAGCAGTCTGGAGGAGGCCCGGGAACAGCTGATCTGGGGCCTGTCCCAGGCGGATGTGGTGAAGATCAGCGACGAAGAGGTGGAATTCCTCTTCGGTCTGGGGGTGGAAGCAGGCGCAGCGCACATCCTGGAAACCTATGGGGTCAAGCTGGTGTTTGTAACCTGCGGCGCCGAGGGCTGCTTCTTCCAGAACCCCAGAGCCAAGGGCAGAATTCCCGGCATCACCGGGCTGAAGGTCATCGACACCACCGGGGCCGGGGACATTTTCGGCGGGAGCGCCGTATGGAAGCTGCTCCAGACCGGGAAAAAGCCGGAGGACCTGGATGAGAAAGCCCTGGGAGAAATCGCCGCCTTCGCCTGTACCAGCGCCAGCCTCTCCACCACCCGCAGCGGCGGCATTTCCAGCGTACCCAGTTATGAGGAAGTCCTGGAAAGGATGGCCCGCTGATGCTCCATACCATCCGCAGCCCGTTCCTGACCGTGTCTGTCAAGGAAAAAGGAGCGGAGCTTCAATCCATCCTGGACCGGGACGGAAGGGAGTACCTCTGGCAGGGAGACCCCCGCTACTGGCCGGACCGGGCCCTGAACATCTTCCCTTATGTGGCCCGGCTGACCCAGGGCCGCTATGAGATGGACGGCCAGACCTATTCCATGGACATCCACGGTCTTTCCCCCTACCTTCCCTTCACCCTGACGGAGAAAACCCACACGGCCATGACGCTCACCCTTTTCTCGGACGGGGAAACCCGGCAGCGCTATCCCAGGGATTTTGCCTTCTCCATCCGCTACGAACTGCGGCAGGACACCCTGGAAATCACCTTCCTGGTGGAGAACCGGGACCACAGAACCATGTATTTCGGCCTGGGGGGCCATCCCGGCTTTCATGTGCCCCTCACCGCCGGCAGACGGTTCGAAGATTACCGTCTGCGCTTCACCAACCCCTGCGCCCCCAGGCGGATCGGCTTCACCCGGGCCTGTTTCCTGGACGGAACCGACGAAGCGTTCCCCCTGACAGACGGAACCACCCTCCCCCTGACCCACCGGCTGTTTGACGACGACGCCATCGTCCTGAAAAACACGGACCGGCAGGTCACCCTGGAAGCGGACGGAGGGCCGAAGATCACCGTCACCTTCCCCCAGATGCCCTATCTCGGCATCTGGCATCAGCCCCGGACGGACGCCCCCTATGTCTGTGTGGAGCCCTGGAGCTCCCTCCCCTCCACCCAGGACACCATCGCCGTCTTTGAGAATCAACAGGATCTGATCTCCCTGGCCCCCGGAAAAACCTACGTCAACCGCTGGAGCATCCGGGTCTGTCAGGACTGAAATCACAGAAAGCAAGGTGCGTGAAAAAATGAGCGAAACCATTGTTTCCATGCAGGGAATCTGCAAAAGCTTCCCCGGCGTCAAGGCCCTGGACAATGTTCACTTCGAGCTGCGTTCCGGCGAGGTCATGGCGCTGCTTGGAGAAAACGGCGCCGGCAAATCCACGCTGATGAAAATCCTCAGCGGCGTCTATACCAGAGACAGCGGCAGCGTAACCATTTTCGGCAAAGAATGCGGCGACTTGTCCACCAAGCAGGCCCAGGCGCTGGGCGTGGCCATCATCCACCAGGAGCTGAATATGTGCCCCCACCTGACGGTGGCGGAGAATATGTTCCTGGGCCGGGAAAAACGCAAAGGCTTTATCGTGGATACCAAGGCCATGGAGGCAGAGGCCAGCGCCATCCTGTCCGACCTGAAAATCCACATCTCCCCCAACGAGATCGTGGGAAATCTCCCCGTCTCCAAGCAGCAGATGGTGGAAATCGCCAAGGCCCTGTCCATCAACGCCAGGGTGCTGATTATGGACGAGCCCACCTCCGCCCTGACCGCCAAGGAGATTGACGAGCTGTTCCGCATCATCAGGCGCCTGCGCGCCGACGGCTGCGGCATCGTCTACATCTCCCACCGTCTGGAGGAACTGCAGCACATCGTGGACCGGGTCACCATCATGCGGGACGGTCAGTACATCACCTCCATGAATTTCAAGGATACCACCATGGATGAGATCATCACCAACATGGTGGGCCGGGAAATCAAGGAGAAATTCCCCCGGGTGGAATGCGAAAAGGGGGAGAAGATCTTTGAAGTCCGGAATCTGAACGCCGGACACCTGGTGCGGGACATCAGCTTCCAGGTCTACGCCGGTGAAATCGTGGGCTTCGCCGGGCTGATGGGCGCAGGACGCACCGAAACCACCCGGGCCATCTTTGGCGTGGACCCGAAAACCTCCGGGGAGCTGTATGTGGACGGCAAGGCCGTCACCATCAACGGCCCCATGGACGCCATCCGGGCGGGCATCGTGCTGGCCCCCGAGGACCGGAAGAAGGACGGCCTGTGCACCAAGCTTCCCATCCGGGAAAACATCGCCCTGCCCAATCTGGACATCCTGTGCAATCCCCTGGGCGTGGTCAGCAAAAAGAAAGAGGACAGCATGTGCCGCAAGGCGGTTCAGGACCTGCACATCAAGACCCCCAACGTGGAAGTGGACGCCGGGAGCCTCTCCGGCGGCAACCAGCAGAAGGTGGTTGTGGCCAAGTGGCTGGCCCGGGATTCCCGGGTTGTCATCTTCGACGAGCCCACCCGGGGCATCGACGTGGCCGCCAAGGTGGAAATCTACAACCTGATGAACCAGCTGAAGCAGGCGGGGGTGGCGGTGATGTTCGTCTCCTCGGAAATGCCCGAGGTCATGGGCATTGCGGACCGGATCATCGTGATGTGCGACGGCAGAATCACCGGCGAGGTCATGGCAAAGCAGACAACCCAGGAGGAAGTGCTGACCCTGGCCACCCAGTTCGAGAACAAGTTCGCTGACCGTGCTGTTTAAGGAGGAAGGAAGACAATGGGTACCCTGAAAGAGACGAAAAAGAAAAAGCTGGCCGTTCGCGGCCTGGGCGCCGCCCTGGTGGCCTTCGCAGGCTGGGCCGTGCTGCTGATCGTGTTCGGCATGATTGACCCCAACGTGCTGAAATCCGGCAACATTCTCAACCTGCTGCGCTCCATGGCGAAGTACCTGCTGGTGGGCGTGGGCCAGAGCGTGATCCTGATTACCGGCAACATCGACCTGTCCATCGGCTCCGTGGTCGCCATGAGCGCCATGATCTCCGCCACCATGATGAGCAAGGGCATTTCCATCGCCCTGGCGGTGCTGGCCTCCCTGGTGTGCTGCCTGCTGGTGGGCGCACTGAACGGCCTGCTGGTGGGCAAGTTCAAGCTGCCCCCCTTTATCGCCACTCTGGGCACCATGTTCTGCGCCAGAGGCGTGGCCTACATGGCAAACAACAACCGCAACACCGACGCCATCTCCACCGGCCTGGGCAAGGAACTGGGCGACGGATTCCAGAATTTCTTCTACTACGGAAAGACCCTGGGGGTGTACAACGCCTTCTGGATCGCCGCCGTCATCTTCCTGGTGGTATTCTTCATCATGTCCAAGACCCGCACCGGCCGCCACATCTACGCCATCGGCTCCAATGTGGAAGCCGCCAAGCTCTCCGGCGTGAACGTCTACACCACCACCACCAAAGCCTACCTGATCAGCGCCTTCTGCTCCTTCGTGGTCGGTCTGATCCTGGCCGGACAGGCGGGCATGGGCAACATGGAGGCCGGCACTTCCTATGAAATGTACGGCGTTGCCGCAGGCGTCATCGGCGGCGTATCTCCCCTGGGCGGTACCGGCATTCTGCTGGGCACCTTCGCCGGCGCCGGCGTGTGGCAGACCCTAGAGAACGGCCTGGGCATCGTGGGCGCTCCCGTGGGCATCCAGAGAATCGTCATCGGCGTCATCGTCACCGGCGCAGTCCTGATCGACATCCTTGTCCGCAGAGGCAAGAAGGACAAGTAACGCAGGCCCGGTTCCATTCCGGATTATGCAGGCGCCCGGCGCCTGTGTAACAATAAAAAACAATCTAGGAGGAAACACAATGAAGAAGGCACTGGCAATCCTGCTGACGTTCGTCATGATCGTCGGTCTGTTGGCAGGATGCGGCAGCACGGCGGAAGATCCCGCTGCCGAGAGCAAGGACATCAAAATCGCACTGATTACCATGGACTCCATCGACCAGCACTGGATCACCCTGAATGAGGGCGCCCAGAAAGCTGCCGCCGAGCTGGGCGTCACCGTCACCTTCATGGCCCCCAACACCAAGGACGACGCCCAGCAGATTGAGCAGGTCAACAATGCCGTCTCCGCCGGCTGCCAGGCCATTGTGGTAGCCGCCAACGGCCCCGACGCCATCTCTTCTGCCCTGAATGAGGCCATCGCCGCCGGCGTGAAGGTGGTCTATGTGGACTCCCCCGCCAACGTGGAGGCGGAAGCCACCTTCTCCACCGACAACAAGGCCGCCGGCACCACCGCCGGTGAAACCATGCTGGCGGAGCTGGAAGCCCGGGGCATCACCGAGGGCAAGATCGGCATTGTGAACGTCAACGCCGCCACCGCTTCCACCGTGGCCCGGGAGGAAGGCTTCCGTGCCGCCTTTGAGGGCACCGGCTTCGAGCTGCTGGAGACCCAGTACGGCGAAGGCGACGCCGCCAAGTCCCAGAGCATCGCCGAGAACTACATCACCCAGGGCGTGGTGGGCATCTTCGGCTGCAAT
>CASFNR010000053.1 GCA_949296115.1 uncultured Eubacteriales bacterium
GGGCCCGCTGAAAAAGTACCTAAATTTCACACCGCTTCAACCGAACTGCCCACACCGTTCATCCGAACCGGGCGTTCCGTTGAAGCGAATTTAGCATGGAACATCCCATCTTGAAAACTCATCATCCCGGAGTTAGTATAAAGATACAAAAAAGGAGTGAGTCCAATGTACTAAGTAAACCACCCCTTCAAAACTATAGAAAGTAGAGGTTACGTAAATGCTGGAACCCAACAACTTCTAAAACCCCTGACGAGTTGCTGTCAGGGGTTTTAACTTTGCCTGTTTTCCGTCCCGATTGGGACGTTTTTTATTGCCATTATCCCAGCAAGCCGCTGTCTAGAATGATATAGACACCAAGCAGAATGAACACCGCCGGGATCACGATGTGCTTGTACTTGCCAACAGCCGTCTTAACCTTGGGGAATTCTGCCAGAGAATTGGCAAAAAACGCCCACAGGGCGGTCAGGACGGCAAACACAACAACTGCGCCAATCCGTTCCATCCCGGTAAAGCCGGTGAACAACGGAATATACACCCCCACATTATCTGCACCATTGCCCAGGGTAATCATAGCCATGCTCAGCAGGCTCACGCCCTTGGCATCGGGCGCATCGTCATCGTCCGCGCCCTTTTTGTGGTCGAGCCATGCTTTGATACCCAGCCCGATGGGAACCAGACCCAGAATGCCCACATATTTCAGCGGCAGATTCTGTAGTCCGAAAGCACCCAGCATGCTGATGGCTGTCACGATACCAACACCAAGGAAATGGCCTGCGATTAGCTGGCCCTTGGCCCCCTTTGCAGCCTGTGCCAAGAGGATCATGATGACGAAGATATCGTCGATGTTGGTGCTGATGTAGGCAATAATGGATGTAAAAATCGATGTAATCATCAACCAGCCACCTTTCTTGCCTGGACAAGCAACATCATAGGTCGCCGCATTTCTTCCGGCATCTGGTCGCGCCACTCCAGCGGCGGCATGGCTTCCTCCACAGATTCGATGACGAAACCAGTCTGGAGTAGTCCGTTCAGGATCTGCGTCAAGGTGTGGTGATACTTCTTTACCGCATGACCCAGAAAGTCGGTGGTCCGCTCGCCGGGGTAATAGTAATCCGTCACGGGCCAGGTGCCGTCGGCAGAGAACTGCTGATTGACGCCTGCTGTGAAGGTGGGATGCTCGATGTTGAAGAGGAACGTGCCGCCGGGTTTCAGGGTTTTATGAACAAGGCGGTAGACTTCCTGCAAGTCCTCAATGTAGTGCAGAACCAGATTGGAGACCACCAGATCATAGGTTTCCGCCGGATAGGCAAACTCACGGATGCCGCAGATACGATATTCGATATTCTCAGCGGCATTTCTGCGCTTGGCTTCCTCAATCATTCTCTCGCTCTGGTCAATGCCCAGAACGGATGCCGCGCCATGGTCGGCAGCATACTTGCAGTGCCAGCCATAGCCGCAGCCCAAGTCCAGAACAGCCCTGCCTTTCAGTTCCGGGAATATCGGCTCCATCTGATACCATTCGCCCGCACCTTCCAGTCCAAACTGACTCCGGGACATCTGGGCATAGGCATCGAAAAACTCGGGATTGTCATACTGGTTCATAATCATTCCTCATCCGGCTTCTGTCCGTCATGGGCCAGCCATTTACATTCGGTCATTGCCATGTTGGTGAAAGTCGCTTTGAAAGAAGAATTCTCCGGGGAACAGGCATAGATGCCGAATCGGATCGTGCCGTCGCCATGCCACATATGACAGATACGCATCTGACTGAAATTTACACCGTCTGTGGAACACTCGACGCAGTAATCGTCCTCTCGGCGGCTGAAGCGATACCACATGGACTTGATGTTGGCATCGATGGCGGTAGTTGCCCAGTCAGAATAACCGTTATTGGTCACCACGCTGCCCAAGTGCTGGAATTGCTCGTTTTCATACTCGATGGAGCCTTTCAACCAGTTCTCGCTGTCCAAGTACATGACCACACCGCACTGATCGAACCGGTGCTTGCTTTCGAACTCGGTTTTGACCACAAAAGAGAAGTACTTCTCGTTGGTTTCCACCTGAAGCACCGGTGCATTGTCATTGCGGAAATGATAGTAAGTTCTCTGCCACAGGTCGGTGTGGGGTTTGGTGATGATCTCAACCTTGTCGTCGGTCATTGTGAAGCGTTCCGGTTCCCGGATCCAGTGGAAATCGTGGATATCGAAGTTCATAAGGATTCTCCTTTACACTTTTTCTTGATTATACCATGAATCTGTGGATTTACAAATCCTTTATGATTGCGCTTGCTGTTTGTGCTATAATAAGCGCAGAAACCACAAGGAGGTTGCAAATATGGAAAAATACATTCCCTACGAGAAGCTTTCCAAAAAGGAAAAGCGCAAAGTGGATGCCGCCAAGCGGAACACCTGGGGCGAGCTGAACCCCGTCACTCGGAAGCCCGCCAACAGCAAGGCCTACTACCGAAACAAAGCCCGGAATTGGAAACGTGAGATTTCACGAAATCCAGTTCCGGGACTTTTCATTTCATTCGCTCTCGCAGATCCAGCACTTTCTCCTCGATCAATCGGATGGTTTCCAGAAACGCTTCGTCACTCTTTCCTGTGGGATCTTCCAATCCCCAGTCCTCTCGGTGGGAGCAGGGCAAAAACGGGCACTGGACATTGCATCCCATGGTGACCACCACATCCACCGGCGGAATATCGGACAGGAGTTTACTATACTGGGTGGCTTCCATATCGATGCCGTGAATCTGTATCATCAGGCGCACCGCATCCCGGTTGATTTGCGGCTTCGTTTCCGTACCGGCAGAATAGCTTTCAAACACATCGCTTGCCAGTTTCTTGCCGAGAGCTTCCGCGATCTGACTGCGGCAGGAATTGTGGACACAAATAAAGGCTACTTTCTTCATGGCGCATCCTCCTTTTTCCTGATTATAGCATGGATATGGGCTTGTTGAAAAGAGGAACTTGCTGTGATAGAATAACGAAAACACAACGGAGGTACCGCCATGAAGGAAGAATGTTTGATCTGCAAAGCGCCGCTGGAATACCTATCCGAGGGAATTGAGATGGAGTGCGCCATCTGCCACAAGAAAGAAATCTCCACCGCCCGGTGTGTGAAGGGTCATTTTGTCTGCGACGAATGCCACACCCAAGGCATCGATCAGATCATCGGTGCCTGTCTGAACGAAATCTCCCGGAATCCCTATGAGATCCTCTCTCACCTGATGGATCTGCCCTTCTGCCATATGCACGGCCCGGGGCATCACATCATGGTGGGCTCCGCCCTGCTGACTGCCTACAAAAACGCAGGCGGCGACATTGAACTGCCCAAAGCGCTGAACGAGATGCAGGCCCGCGGACGGAAAGTTCCCGGCGGCATCTGCGGTTTCTGGGGAAGTTGCGGCGCGGCCATCAGCTCCGGTATGTTCATCTCCATAGCCACCGGCTCCACCCCGCTGGCAACCAAGGAATGGGGCATGAGTAACCTGATGACCTCCGCATCTCTCCATGCCATCGGCACCATCGGCGGCCCCCGGTGCTGCAAGCGCAACTCTTATCTTGCTATCACGGAAGCGGTGAAGTTTGCCAAGGAGAATCTGGGTGTGGAGATGGAACTGTCCGATATCCAGTGCCGCCATTCCGGGCAAAATAATCAGTGCATCGGCAAGCGGTGTCCCTTCTTCGGGAAGTAAAAGCAAAATTTTCGTTTGAAATTTCAATGGAAAATCTGCTAAAATAAACCCAGAGAGTGCATTGCAGAGCGCTGTTCCATCGGCATCCGGGGCAGCCGCATTGTATCTCAGATCATCTCTCTAGTCTAGTCTGCAATCACTGCCGTCGATTGGGGCGAGGGAGGTGTAACTATGAAGCGTGTCAAAGCAGCGTGCATTTTGCAGACCCTGGTGTTCATGCAGAAGGAGGACTGCGGTTTCAGCCGGGAGCAGATCCTGTCCATGAACCGCCAAGAAGTCAGCCGTTATAAGAGCAGCCTGGAACGGACCAACACCCGCTATCAGATCATCAGCGAGGAGGAGCAGGCAGACGGCTCCATCATCGTCCGCGTCCGCAAGCAGTACAACGACAAGGCGGATGTGTCTGAATACTTTGCCTGATTTTACGAGGAGGACTCCCATGAAAGAATACGAGATCGTAGCCAAATTCTGCAATGCCTGCGCCGGTTCTTCCCGGCCTCAGACCTTCTTTGAGGAAGCGGAGCTGGAAAATACCGACGACTTTGTGCGCATGAAACACAGCCGTGATTTTGATAAATTCAAAAAGGAGATCCTCCCCGATGGCCGGATCGTGTATACATACGATAACGGCAGCGTCATGTACAGTTACGAATTCACGGAACTCTGAAAAGCAATAAGCAAATTTGCGCCGCTGACTTCATTGCCAGCGGCGCTTTTCTACGCTATAATATCTTCAAACACATCGGAGGTAACCGCCATGAAAGTTTTAACCTACATCGAACACGGAAAATTCGCTCTCACCGAAAAGCCCAAGCCGGATATTCTGGATCCCCGGGATGCTGTTGTCCGGGTGACTTTGGGCAGTATCTGCACCAGCGATCTGCATATCAAGCATGGCTCGGTGCCCCGGGCGGTTCCCGGTATCACGGTGGGTCATGAGATGGTGGGCGTGGTGGAATCTGTTGGCTCTGCTGTGACCACCGTCCGTCCCGGCGACCGGGTGACGGTGAATGTGGAGACCTTCTGCGGCGAGTGCTTTTTCTGCCAGCACGGCTATGTGAACAACTGCACCGACCCCAATGGTGGTTGGGCGCTGGGCTGCCGCATCGACGGCGGACAGGCCGAGTTCGTCCGGGTGCCCTATGCGGATCAGGGTCTGAACAAAATCCCTGACTCTGTTTCCGATGAACAGGCGCTGTTCGTTGGTGATGTCCTGGCTACCGGTTTCTGGGCCGCCCGGATCTCCGAAATTACCGAGGATGACACCGTTCTCATCATTGGCGCAGGCCCCACAGGTATCTGCACCCTGCTGTGCGTCATGCTGAAGCACCCCAAGCGCATCATCGTCTGCGAAAAGGACCCGGCCCGCATCGCATTCGTCCGGGAGCATTACCCCAATGTGCTG
The DNA here is from genome assembly GCA_949296115.1 of uncultured Eubacteriales bacterium. Lineage (GTDB taxonomy): Bacteria > Bacillota > Clostridia > Oscillospirales > Oscillospiraceae > Faecousia. The sequence goes on from CASFNR010000053.1 coordinate 5,103, forward strand.
ACCTGCACTCCGGAGGAATGCAAGGCATTCACCATTGCCAACTCCGACCATGGCGGCGCGGATGTGGTGCTGGAGGTAGCCGGTGCCAAGGACACTTTCTGTCTGGCCTGGGACTGCGCCCGGCCCAATGCCATCGTCACCGTGGTGGCCCTCTACGACGAAGCCCAGACCCTGCCCCTACCGGATATGTACGGCAAAAACCTGACCTTCAAAACCGGCGGCGTCGACGGCTGCGACTGCGCCGAGATCCTCGCCCTCATCGAAGCAGGCAAGATCGATACCACGCCTCTGATCACCCACCGCTTCAAGCTGGAAGATATCGAGGAGGCTTACCGCATCTTCGAGAACAAATTGGATGGGGTTATCAAGATTGTAATAACACCCTGATGTACGAACAAAATGATCCCTCCCTTTGGACTTTCCAAGGGAGGGATTTCATCGCTTATTCGATAATTGTCTTTACATGGTCACAGTACCGATGTAGGTATAACCCTTGACCGGCACGGGATTCTTCTGGGCTTCAAACTCGAAGTTATCAGAACTGATTTTCAAATTTGCCAGAGCGATACCCATATCGATGCGGTTCATGGCGGTCATCCACTTTTTCATGAAGCCCTGCACCACGCAGTATGCGTGAATCTTGCCATTTTCATGGGTGAAGTACCAGGGCTGGTTGTTCATGGCGGAGGGAGCGATTCGGGCAGGCTCCAACTTGGTATCGTTCTGATCGGAGATGGCACCCATATCCTTGCGCTTGATCTGGGCGGGATCGTTTCTCCAGGCCTGGCCGTTCTTCTCCTTGCCAAAGGCGATGGTTGCCACCCATTTCAGGCCATCCAGTTCCTTGGAATCCTTGGGGCTGACAGAGTTTGCCCAGCAGGTGCCCAGGCCCAGGGCGGTCAGATAAACGGTGAGCTGCTGATATACATAGCCCACATTCACCAAGGAAGCATCATCCTCGCCTGCGTAGATTGCAAAGTAGTGGGGCGCACGCCAGCCACGGATGGCCTTTACATTGTCAGGGGTGATGATGCGCACCTTGATCTGCTTTCCGGGGAACAGCGGCTCAATCTGCGCTGCATAGTCCGTGAGCTGCTGGATTTCTGCGTTGGAAAGGGCTGTCATATCGTAATCCCGGACACTCTGCCGCTTTGCGATAGCTTCCACTAAAGTCATTTTCTGTTCCATGTCAAAATTCCTCCCGTGTACTTCGTTGACATTTGCTTATGGGCATATTATACTTTAGTCAGAAAATCTTATCAAGAACGCAGAATTAACTTATCAAGTAAGTTTATTCTTATCCAGGGAGGTACGCCATGAAATACAATATTGATGATCTGCCGGAGGATATTGCCAACTGCCCCATCTACAAGACCATGGAGTTGTTCCAGGGCAAATGGACAGTGTGGGTGCTGTTTGAGCTGAACAAGAACGGCACAGTCCGTTTCGGTGACCTGCGGAAGTCCATCCCCAATATCTCCAATACCATGCTGGCCTCCACCCTGAAAGATTTGGAGGAGCGTGGGCTGGTGGAACGTATCCAGTATAACGAAATTCCGCCCAGAGTGGAATATACCGCAACAGAAAAGGCGAAGGATCTGCATATCGTATTTGAAGCTATGGCTGTTTGGGGCCAGAAGCACGGAACAATTGGAGGTTAATTATGGAATACAGACAGCTTCCCCACGGAAAAGAAAACGAGAAATTCAGCGTCCTTGGTCTCGGTCTGGGCGGCATTGGCAAGACGCCCGCCGACGAGATCGAGGCCATCATCCGCAAGGCCATCGACCATGGCATCAACTTCTTCGATATGTGCACCGCCGGGGCTACCTACGCCCCCTTTGGCCGGGCCATCGCCGGACAGCGGGAGAAGGTGTTTCTGCAGGTGCATTTCGGTGCGGTCTACGACGAGAACGGCGAGTACGGCTGGTGCCGGGATTTTGAGACCATCAAGCGCACCTTCCTCTGGGAGCTGGAGACCCTGGGCACCGACTATGTGGACTTTGGCTTCCTGCATTGTGTGGACGAAGACGAGGATTTCGACAAGCTGGTGGAAATCGGCGTACTGGACTATCTGAAGGAGTTGAAGGCACAGGGCACCGTCCGCCACATCGGCTTCTCCTCTCACACCCCGTCCGTTGCAAACCGCATTCTGGACACCGGACTCATCGACATGATGATGTTCTCCATCAACCCCGCCTATGACTTCGAAAAGGGCGACGAGTACGGCATCGGCTCCGTGAAAGAGCGGATCGCACTGTTCCAGCGGTGCGCCCGGGAGGGCGTGGGCATCTCTGTCATGAAGCCCTTCTTCGCAGGCCAGTTGCTCAGTGCTGATCAGTCCCCCTTCGGTGTGGCCCTGACTCACAACCAATGCCTGCAATACGCCATCGACCGCCCCGGCGTGCTGGTGGCTGTTCCCGGTGTGCAGACCATGGAGCATCTGGATCAAGTGCTGAAATTTCTGAACGCCACCGACGAAGAGAAGGATTACTCCGTCATCGGCTCTTTTACTGCGGATACCATCACGGGAACCTGCGTCTACTGCAACCACTGCCAGCCCTGCCCCGCGGGCATCGATATCGGTCTGGTAAACAAGTATTACGATCTGGCTCTGGCAGGTGATGAAATCGCCGCCAATCACTACACCAAGCTCAGCGTCAAGGCCGACGCCTGCCTGCACTGCGGGCACTGCGAATCCCGCTGTCCCTTTGGGGTGAAGCAGGAAAGCCGGATGGAAGAAATTGACCGGTATTTTGGTGCATAAAAGGGAATCCCGGAATTGGTATCACGAAACCAATTCCGGGACTTTTTTATCGCCACAACTTATGATTTTTCGGGTCAGCGTCCAGATACGTCTGGCGCATTTCTTCCAGGATATCGGAGTAATCCTCGTCCGGGTCATCGTAGTCCAGTACCTCCAGCACGGTGCATTGGAATCCTGCCGCACCGTACTGCTTCCACAGTGTCTGCAAGGCCTTGTTGGGATGATTGCCGGCCTCCAGCTGGAACTGGGTGCTGTTCAAGGTAGATTTGGTATTCTTGGAGCAGGCCAGGTACGCATCCCCGGTGGCAATGCACTTGAAGGACACCACGCCCATCTCATGGTGCATGGCCTTGTACTGTGCCTGTAATTCTTTTTTCTTATTTTGGTCCATTTTTCTCTCCTTCATTTATCCCAAACTTTATTCCGCATCCTCGTCCAATGCTTCGATGTAAAAGCTTACTGGCCGGAAGCCATCGTTACAAGAAATCATGGCAGACTTGGGATTCTTCATCCAGCCGTCGTAGAAATTCCCGCCGCCGTGGGACAGGGTCATGACGAAGGCAGAAATGCTGTCCCATGCGCTGTCGCAGAAGCCTTCCGGTTTTACCCAGCCGTTGGCGATCCAGACCTGCCCCTCCTCCACATCACAGGCGTGTTCGATTGGGTTTTCGTATTGCGCCATCAGATCTGGATAACTTGTTTTGCGAATTGCTGTAATGCGCACTTTTTTCATATGGGCCACCTTCTCTAACATTCTGATTCCATTTTAGCTTTTCAAAGGTTAATTGTAAATAAGAATGTTAGGATCAGCAGGCAAGATAAATATAGTCGTACGGGTCCAGCCGGGCTTGTTCCAGCACAGCCACCCGGTCATCCGGGTCCATCTTCCGCAATTTCTCCTCGTCCAGTCCTGCCAGACTCAGTTCATCCCGGAAAGGTTCATATTCTGCGTCCATCGGTCGATCCTCCGCGAGCAGTGAGTTAACATGAAGAAGTTCTCTCAAAAATCCGATAATCATATAGAATCCTCCCATTCTTTATTTCTGCCACCATTGTAATTCTGAGGCAGTCCAATAAAGCGGACGGAACTTGCAAAAACTCAAACGCTGCGCTATAATCGTAGTGGAATAATAGTTGGTTTGCAAATGTGCTTAATTATCCGGTGTCCAACCGTGGGTGCTGTGATAAAGCGGTACATCAAAATATCAAAAGGGTCTTCTGTACGGTGTTCAACGGTGAGTGCTTTAGTCAGAAGGCTCTTTTACTTTTGTAATCTAGAAATTGAACCCGTTGCTTCGTTATAAATACTACATATTTTTTATAACGAGCTCAGTAGCATATCGGCAGTAAATCGTTTCTATTGCCGATATGCTACTTTTGATGGGGCTTGTTTGCCACACAAAGCAGTTGCCATTTTTGCTTATGTGTGGTAAAATATATTTGGTGATAGAGATGCTTATAAATGCTGTTGTAAAAAATGAGGCGATTCGTAACGAGCAAATGATTGCAGAATACGAAAAGCGGATTGCCAAGCTTCCTAAGGGATCTTTGATTTGTCGCAAGCAGGAATACTATTATTTAAGGCAACACCGCATAAATGCCAAAAACCGCATTATACAGTGGGTGCCAAATAAAAACTGTGAATAACCTCTGAATTATTGTCCGCAAAGGCGCACT
>CASFNR010000054.1 GCA_949296115.1 uncultured Eubacteriales bacterium
GGGAACCCCTGGCAGTTGATAAAGTAATTCAGTCCCACCGCCATCAGGGCGAAAAAGGTGCCCGCTGTATAAATGGTCATGTAGGTGTCGGCATAGGGAAAGGTAATGCTGCTGGCGCCGAACCACATCAGAAGCTGCTCTTTAGACAGCAAAAACAGCACCGTCAGGACAAAAGAAAAACAGCACAGCATCAGAAAGGCATTGGACAGGACCTGCCGGGCTTTTTCTTTGTTCTGCTCACCCAGGTGGATGCCCATCATCACCGAACCACCCAGGCCCACCAGGGTGCCGAAGGAGGACAGGAAGGTGACAATCGGCCCGCAGACCCCCACCCCCGCCAGGGCCAGGTCGCCGATTTCCGGGATGTGACCGATATAAATCCGGTCGATGATGCTGTACAGCACGTTGACAAACTGGGCAATCATGGAGGGGATTGCCAGCCGCAGGACAAGGGAAGGGATGGAATCTTTTCCAAGATCGGTTACTGCTCTCATATCGAAACCTCCGACGCTATATTATACCAACTTTATTCAGAAGTTCAACCTCTGGGTTCCGTATTGCCCCGCAAAGGATTTCCGCTGAGACTGTGGGCGTGCTTGCTTTTCATTCAAAAAAAGAGCGAACTGGTGAATCAGTCCGCTCTCTCTTTTCTCGTTGTAAAGTGGCCGGGCATGGCCGTCACGCATAGATAATGACCAGGCCCGTCAGGATGCCCACCACCGACGCCAGGGCAGGCAGCTTGGACTTCCACATCAGAATGGCCTCCGGCAGCAGCTCCCCAAACACCACATACAGCATGGCCCCGGAGGCAAAGCTCAGGGACAGAGACAGCATGTCCGGACCCATGGTGCCCAGATACAGGCCCAGAATGGCGCCCAGCACGGTGGGGGCGCCGGTCAGGGCAGTGAGCACCGCAGCCTTTGCCTTCTTCATCCCCCCGGAGATCAGCGGCACCGCCACCGCCATGCCCTCCGGCACGTTGTGCAGACCGATGACAATTGCCATCACAATTCCGCCCCGGGAGAGCACCGCCTGCTGAGCAGAGGTGGCGAAGGATGCGCCGATGACCATGCCCTCCGGCACATTGTGCAGGGCAATGGCCGCCGCCATCACCAGTCCCGCCAGGAACAGACTGCCGTGGGACTGTCCTCCCTGTTCGTGGACCTGATAGTGGTCCGCATGAATCAGCTCTTCCAGGGAGTCCGCCGTCTTGGGGTGGCTTTCATCAATGTGGGCCACCTCATGATTGGTGCCCCGGTCAATCCAGGCGTTGAGCAGATAGATGACGGCATACCCCAGCATCACCCCCACCGCCGCCAGCACCAGATAGGTGTGGTCCGCAATTCCTGCCGGGGCCACCGCCTGGGCCAGCAGGTCAAAGCACACCACCGCCGTCATCACGCCGCCGGCGAAGCTCAGAAGCAGACTGACGGTCCGGCTGGAGTCTTTCCGGAACAGGCAGGACACCACGCCGCCTAACCCCGTGCCGCCCATACCGGCCAACGCAGTAATCCAGACAATTTCCCAAAGCAAATCCATGGATATTCCCTCTTGTAATAGAATAAAGAGCAGTAAGTTACCGCAAACTTCCAATTGTTTATCATAGCCATTCCCGGCGGGAAAGTCAATCCCAGAAAGCCCTTTGCTTTGACCTGTTTGTCTTTTTTCCCCTAAATTTCGGCAAAGAACACATTTGCTCCAGCTGGGGGGCATCCGCCTGCATTTTTCCCGCATTGACGTGCCGTGTTTTGGGGGTATAATGGCGGCAGAAAATCCGTCTCCCCGTCTGCGCTTGGCCCACATCGACTACTGCCTGATGCATATGTTCACGGACTTTGCCGAATGGGAACGGCTTCAAAAGCTGGGGATTGAACCCTGGATTGCCCGGCAGAAGGCGGCGGGGCAAATCCGGTATGTCGGGAAAGCGTAGTCACGCTTTCCCGACAGCTTCTTCTGTTTTACCGATGAACAGCAGGTGATTGGATGCCCCAAGAAGTTCCGGCTTCTCACAGGTGTAGAAGTGGAAGCGCAGGTACTGCCGGTAGCTTTCCTCGTCCATGGCATTGATTTTCGCCTGCAGCAGTTCGCTCAGACCATCGGCAGCCACTTCCCGTACGACCTTCACGCCCCCTTTGTCCAGCAGCGCCCGGCAGGCGTCCACCGTGTGAAAGACGAAGGGGAAGTCGTCGCAGCGGAAGGTGTCCTTGTTATAGTCCCCATTTCGGAAGTAGTCCGGATGGGAATGAAACATCGTGAGAATCACCATGTCGTTGGACAAGAACGCAAAAAACAGGGTTCCGCCCTGCTTGCAGACCCGCTTTGCCTCGTCGATGCAGCGAAGCTGATCTTTTTCCCCGTGCAGATGATACAGAGGTCCCAGCACCAGCACCACGTCAAAGCTGTGGTCCGGGTACCGGCTTAAATCCAGGGCGTTCCCCTGGAACAGCTCCACGGTGTCCTCAGCCGTCAGCTTCTGCCGGAAATCCGCTGCATTCCGATCCGACAGCTCCACTGCGGAAACGGCGTACCCCTTTCGGGAAAAGTACAGACTGTATTCTCCCGCTCCGGCGCCGATGTCCAGAATTTTCGCTCCCGGGGTGAGGAATTGTTCAATATAGCGCACCGTGGTCAAAAACTCCACCCGGGCGGCCTTGGAGCGGTTCAGCCGGCTGCTCTCATCGCTGCGGCGGTAAATCTCCTGAACCAGGTCCGTGTCGTTTTCGCAGGCATAACCCTCCATGAAATGGCTCCGGTAGAGGATGCTCTCCTCGGAGCGCTCCGTGGTTCCGTACCGGGTCTCATAGGGGCGGGTTTTGATGTATTGGAAGCCGCATTTCTCGATGACCCGGGCAGACTGCCGGTTCCAGTCGAAATGCCCCACCAGGATAAAATCCAGCTTCACCTGGTCAAACAGGTACCGGATCACCGCCTGAACCGCCTCGGGCATCAGCCCCCGGCCCCAGTAGTCCTTGGAAAGCACATAGCCGATTTCCCGCCCGGCCAGGTTGGATAATTCCGGGTAGTGCTCCTCGCTGTATTCCTCAATGCCCAGAGAGCCGATCACCTTCCCCTGGTATTCCAGGGCAAAGACGTGCCGTCCCTGTATGAAGCTGGTCAAAATCCGCCTGGATTCCTCCCGGTCCCGGTGGGGCGTCCACCCTGCCATCTGGCCCACGCCGTCCACCCTGGCATAGGCATAGAAGTCCTCCAGGTCCTGCTCCCGCCAGGGCCGCAGAACCAGCCGCCGGGTTGTCAGGGTTACCCCGGTGATGTCGATTGGTGCGTTCATCATTCTCCCTCTTTTCTGAAAATATCCAGGGTGTGGTGGGACAGCCCCACCAGATCCTGCCGTTCACAGGTTGCGAAATGGTATTGCAGGTAGGTTTCAAAGGTGGCCTGGTCCATTCCATCCACCACGCTCCGCATATGGTTGGTATACCCGTCCGTGGCCACAAAATGGAGCTGTGTCACAGGGAAATGTCCCCGCAGGGCGTCAATGTCCTCCTTCCGATGCAGTTCGAACAGTTCTTCGGGGTTGGAGAAAGCCCGGAAGGTGACCGGGTCCACCAGTCCCTCCGCTATCAGCCGGTGGATGTTCCCGCCGGCAAACCCATACTGCAGAATCGATACGTCCGCCATGCAGTAGGCGGCGAACACGATGCCCCCGGGCCTTGTCACCCGGATTGCTTCGGACAGGGCCTGCAGTTTCTCCCCTTCGGTGAACAGATGGTACATGGGGCCCAGCAGCAGGGTGATGTGGTAGGTATTGTCCCCGAAGGCGGACAGGTCCATGGCGTTCCCCTGGGTGATGGTCACCGGCTCCCCGGGTCGGGTATTGGCCTTGAAAATTTCAATGTTGTGTTCCACCAATTCCACTGCGTCCACCGGATAGCCCATCCGGGCCAGGGCGTGGGAATACCGGCCGGTGGCCGCCCCGATTTCCAGCACCCGCATGCCGGGCAGCAGATATCGCTGAATAAAGCGCATGGTGGTCCGGTATTCCACCAGCCCATGCTGAGAGCGAAGGCGGTTGTCCTCGTTATAGTGGGCATAGTATTGATTCAGCGCTTCCTGGGTTTCCATCCTGCATTCCTCCCTTAAAAATAAAAAAACACGGTGCAAGCAAAGACAACATTTTGCTTGCACCGCGTCTGTTTCCGGCTGTCAATTTTCCTGGGACCGCCCTAAAACGAGTACGACAATGTAAGCCCGATGCGCTGCCAAGGCATTGCGTTACCGGACTGATGATCATTCTTGCAGCAGAAGCTGGAAAGAGTCATTGCCGCACCTCCTGATGGTTTTCGTACATTGTATGCCGGGTTTCTCCGGTTGTCAACCGTCTTCCGGATCTTTTTCCGATTCTTTGGCGCATGGGGGCAGCCCCCCTCCGCAATCCGGCGTACAGGAAGGGCTGTCCCGGGGCGCACCTGTCTAAGGAACCGGCTGCTTCGGAATCTCAAAGGGGCCGTCAGGCAGGAACGGGCTGTTGGGAGAAATGTTGATTCCCACATCGGAATTGGCCCGCCTCAGATAGAGGCTGGGAGAGATGCCGGTGGCTTTTTTGAACATCCGGGAAAAGGTCTCCGGCTCCAGCCCCAGCCGCTCCGCAATCTGGGAAACCGTATCGTCTGTGGTCAGCATCAGCTCCCGGGCAAGGTCAATCTTCTGACCGGCAAGATACTTTGCGGGGGTGCAGCCCATCAGCTCCTTGAATACAGTGGAAAAATAGGAGGGCGTATACCCGCACAGCTGGGCCAGAAACCCAACCGGGGGCATCTCATTGGGGTGGTTCTCCACATACGACAGAGCCGGGTGCAGGCACGCCCGGTTCGCCTGGCTGGGGAAAATGCCGGACTCCGGTTCCCGGACCCCTCTGCGCAGAAGCAGCAGCAAAAGCTCCGTCATTCTGGCATTGATCAATTCTTCCGTGTACCGTTCTCCCCGGATTGCAAGATGAAACAGGCTCATCACCAGGGTATGCTCATACATATCCAGGGGCATGCGCACCGGCAGGTCGTTTACCGCTTCCAGCAAATCTCCCTGGGCGGAAAATTTGATGTCAAAGCTCTGCATGGCGTTCTCTCCGTAAATCGCATGTTCCGTATTCGGTGCGATCCGGAGGAACTGTCCCCGGCTTGCCTTCACATTCTGCTCCCCGATGCGGATGTATCCGCTGCCGCTGATGACATAGACACAGTGGTAAAACGGATGGGTATGAGGCGGAATGTATTCCCCGTGGCCCTTCCGCTCTTTTACAATCCGGTGTACCTGTACAAAAATCGGCATAGCCCCACCCCCAGCGAAAATGATTCACCGCAGGCCCCTGGCAATCATTCTTCAATTGCCCCACAAGCGGTACTCTCATGGCTATTGTAGCACACAAGCCGTAAAGGAGCAATGAAAAAGGGACCATTTGAAAGCGGCACGAAGGAATGGAAGCTGCCCGGCAGGCAGCCGCCTGCCGGGCAGAAATTCCCTGTCAGAAGGGACTCACAGCTCCAGCTTCACCACATATTTGACATAAGGGCCGGGCTCCTGTCCCACGGGATGCCGGCAGGGCGCATGGGCATCGGTGGGGAACAGCGCACAGAACATGCCGGGCTTCATCTCCAGGGCGCTGCCGGTTCCTTTCAGCGCCAGCTTGTCCTTTTCGGGGTCGTATTCCGCCGTAGGCTCCATATTCTCGATCCGGTTCCAGAGGACGGTCTCCGTCCCTTCCGCCAGGATGAACACATCGATGTACTTCCGGTGGGTTTCAAAGGCGGCGTCCGGAATCGGCTTGGTGGTACCGGTCTGGCGCATGACGTAGCCCCCGGGGAAGGGGTGCCGGCTGCCGTCCATGTCCGGTTCCTGACGGATTCGTTCCAGCGCCTTCGGCAGATTGGGCAGCTGGGCAGCGTACGCTTCTGCGTACTCAATACGGTCAACGATCATAGTTGTTTCCTCCTGTTCTTTTTAACCGTTCCATCTGGGATGGGAATATACTTCCGGATTCGCCACATTGGGCCAGCGCTGACCGTGGAGCACCGCGATGCAGCCCTCGGCGCACATGCTGGCGGCACGGATGGTGGCCTCCTTGGTCTGGGCAGCGCTGTGGGGAGAAATAATCAGGTTCGGAGCTGCGCAGAGGGGATTGTCCTGCCGCAGGGGTTCTTCCACGGTAACATCAATGCCCGCTCCGGCAATGGTGCCCTGCTCCAGCGCCTCCAGCAAGGCAGTCTCATCCACAATTCCGCCCCGGGCGCAGTTGATCAGCAGTGCGGTGGGTTTCATCCGGGCCAGTTCTTCCTTCCCCAGCAGGCCCCGGGTTTCCTGGTTCAGGGGGGTATGGATGGTCACCACGTCGCTGTCGCCCAGCAGCCGGTCCAGCTCCGGGCAGTACACGGTCTGCTCCGCTTCCACGGCTTCCCGGGTGGTGTAGGGGTCATAGGCCATCACCTTCATTCCAACCGCCCGGCACAGTTTTCCGACCCGTTTGCCGATGTCTCCAAAGCCGATGATGCCCACGGTTTTCCCCTGGAGTTCAAAGGCTTTTCCGCTGTTGCGGATTTCAAAGTTGCCCTTGACCGCCTCGTTGTGGCACTGTACCAGATTGGATGCCAGGGCGAACATCAGCGCCAGGGTATGCTCCGCCACAGAGTCTGCATTGCAGTGCGGTGCAATGACCACGGGGATGCCCAGGTCGTTGGCCGCCGCGATGTCGATGCTGTCATAGCCGATGCCGTTGCGGCCAATCACCCGCAGCTTGGGCGCCGCTTCCATCTCCCGGCGGTTCATGTGGCCGATGCGGACCACAATGCACTCCGCCTCTTTCAGCTGCTCCAGGTAGTTGCTGGGGTTTCCGTCGTTCGCCACATAGATGGAGCCTTCTTTGGCCAGCGGCTCATAACCTGCGGCGCACAGGGCCTGGGTCATAATGATTTTGCTCATTGTCAATCCTCCTTGTTATTCCAGATCAGCAGATTCCCCTCCTCGTCGAAGGGAAGAGGCCGGCACTCGCTGACAATCTCCATTCCTTCCGTTTCCCTGGCCAGCGGCAGGAAGGCTTCGGACAGATACAGCTCGCCCATGTGCAGGCTGTTGCGGATGAGCACAATCCGGGCATTCTCCGGGGATACCCCGTTGCAGGTTTTCACCGCCGCCTGAATGGCCATCCGGTCATCCCGCAGAACCATGGCCAGTTTCACCGGCAAAAACACCGTGGACGTCAGCGCATTGGGATAGGTGGCGACAAAGTCCATTTTGTTGAAGAACCGGACGGTGGTGGTGTCGGCCTGCCCAATGCCCAGTCCGTTTCCATGGGACACATCCGTCAGGTCCAGCACACAGGTGCGCTGCTTGCGGATTCCGCCTCCGCCATAGGGGGTGGACCAGGTTCCGGTGATATTGGGGTCCATTCCGCTTCCGGAGAAGTTCTTTCCGATTTCCCGGACAATCAGCACGTCCGTCTCCGGCACCAGGATCCGGGGCATCAGGCTCTTGGCATACTCCAGCAGGGCAGGTTCCTGCTGGGGGATTTCCTCACTGCGCAGCACCACAATCTTGTTTGTCTCGTCATAGGCGTTTTCAATGGTGCCCACCCCAAACAGTACATTGGTGTGGGTCCGGACAAAGTTGCCGAACAGGGGAATGCGGGTTGCAAAGGTTCCAAATCCGTCCCGGTGGAGGCTGTCCGCTCCCTTCTGCTTGCCCAGGCCGATGCACAGCATTTTCGTCAGGCCGGATTCATAGGGCCCCCGGAAGGCGCTGTGGGGTTTGATCCGGTTGACGACCACAATCCCGTCCGCTTCCCAGGCAAACCGGTCGATATAAACCGGCAGCACTTCCCCGTTGTCCGTCACATCTCCCAGATGGACCGTTTCCATGGAAGAACGGATGGGACATCCGCAGAATGCTTCGGTGATGCTGTAGCTGTTCAGCACCTGGGTCTGTCCTTCTGCGGTGGCGCCGCCGTGGCTCCCCATGGCGGGGATGATGAAGGGCTTTGCTCCGGCTTCCTTCAGGAAGGCCACCACCTCCCGGAGGATAACATTCATGTTGGCAATTCCCCGGCTGCTTCCGGTGACCGCCACCGTCATACCCGGACGGATTTCGTCTTTTATCCGGGCATTCAGCAGCTGCCTGCGGGTCTCTCCTGCCACATCCTCAATCCGCTCCCGGGGAAACGACTGGGTCACGCGGAACATCCTCGGCAGCCTGACATTCTGAAGCAGCGGTTCAATTGCGCTGTAGTCTGCAAATTTGTCTGTCATACGTCTCCTTCCTTTCCGGCGGTGAACATCTTTACAGAAAGATTATAGCAAAACATGGGCCAAAACACCCTGTCCGAACTTTGGATGAATCCGTCAATTTTTACGAATTTTACTATGTGTCGGAACCCCTTTTGTGCAAAAGCGTACATGCCGTTGGGAATGATCCATTATTCTTTTACCGGCAATGTGGTTTCAAATCAGCATTCTCCCGGCTGAACCGGCAGCAATACGCCGGACAAAAAAGACGAGTGTTCTTACAGCTTTTCAAATGCTATAAGAACACTCGCCATGGCATATCTACCGTTCATGGATACAATGCACCATGTTTTGAAGGCGTGGTGCATTATTTTATGGGTTCAGGTTTGATGCGCCGGGACAATGAGGACAGAAAGGACAACGTCAAGTCTGCCTATCGAACCGTATAATACTTTTGGTTTCTGCTTTTGGGCTTCTCCGGTATGGTCATTGCAAGCTTTTCGGCAGCAAGCAGGGGCTGAACATAATGCTGCATCGCATAAAACACGGTTTTCACGCCCAAAAATGCCGCAATCTCCTGCCGTGTTTTCGGCTCATGGCAGAACGCCAACAGATCTCCGACAGGCTCGGTATTTACCGCTTCTTTCTCCACTTCCGTTTTATTATAAAGCGTTACCACGAACTCGTTTCTGCGGTTTTCAAATTTCGGTTCCGGTAAGCCATATTCCTTCATCGCATTACGCATAGTGGGAATGCCCGAGTAGCGATGTTCTGCTGCGGTCAGCGTTTCTGCCATAACGGCCAGCGCAGGATTCCGAAGATCCGGTTTTGCAATGCCCAGCTGTTCAATACTCATCCGTCCATACAAGCTTCCTGGGCTGTGAATTTCGACACAGTTCGTGAAAAAATCAATTTGAACCGGTGTTCCCTCCGTATGAATGCTATAGTCGCGGTGAATAACGGCATTGAGGCTTTCTGTTTGCATATTTTGTTTGCTAATTCAATTAGATCTTCGATTAACAGTAAGCGTCAAATCTAGCAGTATATAGTAAGAGGCGTCCCGGAGTCTTGTATTCTGGGACACCTCAGGTTTATTCACTTAAATAGAGAAATGTATTG
>CASFNR010000055.1 GCA_949296115.1 uncultured Eubacteriales bacterium
TGTAGATGACTGCGGCGTGAACCGCAATACCTTTTATTACTATTACCAGGACCTGCCGCAATTGGTGGAAAGCATTGTAGATGAGGATGCGGAGCGGATTATCCGGGGGCATCCTACCATCGATTCCCTGGACGATTGTATCAATGCAGCACTGGAATTTGCTCTGGCCAATCGGAAAGCGGTGCTTCATATCTATCATTCCGTCAACCGAGACATTTATGAGCAATACCAATGGCGGGTCTGTACTTATGTGGTCAGGACGTATGTAGACGGCGTTCTAGGCAACCGAAAAATAACATCTGAGGATTATACCACCGTTGTAGATTATCTGAAATGTGTCAGCTTCGGTATGATCATGGGCTGGCTGGAAACCGGTATGAACCCGAATGCTATGGCCCGGTTTCGGCGGATTTTAGAATTAAAGTGCGGTGATTTGGAGCATCTCATTGACCGTTGTGAGAAAATGCGGTCATAGTCTTTAGGCAAACCTACCCCCTGTGTCTGAATTTCAGACACAGGGGATATTTTGTCTGTGGAAAGTTTTTGAAAATGATTGATAATATGGTAACAAAATCCGAGTGGATGTTTTTCTTCGCTCTTATAACGAAAAGGAGGCAACATGAGAATCGAAAAAATACTTTCTGAGTTTGACGGACTGGGGCTGGAAATCGCAGTGATTGTGCCAGAGGGGAATCCCAAAGGCGTTATTCAGTTTTCCCATGGTATGGCTGAACACAAGGAGAGATACTACGACTTCATGAATTATCTTTCCGATCATGGATATGTGTGTGTTATTCATGACCATCGTGGACATGGTGGAAGTGTGGAAAAGGCAGAGGATTATGGCTTTTTCTATACCGAGAATGAACAGGCAATCATTGAGGATCTGCATACCGTTACAAAGTATATTAAACATATCTATTCTGGCCTTCCTGTATTTCTGTTTAGTCACAGCATGGGTACGCTTGTTGCCCGGGGTTATCTGAAAAGATATGATTCGGAAATTGACAAAGTTGTTCTGTGCGGTCCGCCGACCTATAATGCGGCAGCGGGGCTTGGTCTGCTTCTGGCCAGGCTTTCAAAACCCTTCATTAAGGAAAAGGCTCCGAATAAAATGTTGAATGCTATGGCCTTTTCGCAGTTTAATGCCGGAAATTCGATTCCGAATGGCTGGCTCTCAGAAAACCAAGCCAATGTTGCACAATACAACCAAGATCCGAAATGTGGATTTATCTTTACCACAAATGGGTTTGTCAACCTTTTGAGGCTGCAAAAAGCGGCTTTTGAGAAAAGAAACTGGCATGTAAGCAACCCACATTTGCCAATTCTTGTCATTGCCGGTGAGGAAGACCCGGTTATTCGATCAAGAAAGCGATTTGAACAGCTAATCGCTTTTTTATCGGAGCTGGGCTATACAAATATCAGCAGCAAACTGTATGAACATATGCGTCATGAGATACTCAACGAAGAGAAAAAGCTGGATGTATATAAAGATATTTTGCTTTTTTATGATGAATTCCAGCATACAACTTCATATTCCCAGGTATAAGCAGGACTTCGGTCCTGCTTTTTTTGCGATACGAGTCAAAAAACCAGGCAAACCTACCCCCTGGGTCTGAATTTCAGGCATAGGGGGTATCTCTGTCCATAGGAAAGGAAGAATCTTCCCGATATAATGAGGGCGTAAACAAAAAAACACCTCTCAAATAGAGGATGCCAATATAACAAGGAGGAAAAATTATGTATTATTCCAGCGGTAATTACGAAGCCTTTGCCCGTCCCAGAAAGCCCGAGGGCGTGGACAACAAATCCGCCCACATCATCGGCACCGGCCTTGCGGCTCTGACTGCCGCCTGCTATCTGGTTCGTGACGGACAGCTGCAGGGTCAGAACATCCACATCTATGAGAAAGACCCCATTCCCGGCGGTGCATGCGATGGCTGGCAGTACCCCGATGTAGGCTATGTCATGCGGGGCGGACGGGAGATGGATAACCATTTCGAGGTCATGTGGGATTTGTTCCGCTCCATTCCGTCCATCGAGACGGAAGGGGTCAGTGTTCTGGACGAATACTACTGGCTGAATAAGAAAGACCCCAACTACTCCCTCTGCCGGGCAACCGTCAACCAGGGTCAGGATGCCCACACCGACGGCAAGTTCGGTCTGTCCGACAAGGCTGCAATGGAGATCATGAAGCTGTTCTTCACCCCCGATGAAGACCTGTACGATAAGCGCATCACGGATTTCTTCGATGATGAGGTGCTGAACTCCAATTTCTGGCTCTACTGGCGCACCATGTTTGCCTTTGAGAACTGGCACAGCGCTTTGGAAATGAAGCTGTATCTCAAGCGCTATATCCACCATGTGGGCGGTCTGCCGGACTTCAAGGCTCTGCGGTTCACCCGTTATAACCAGTACGAATCTATGATTCTGCCCATGGTCAAGTATCTGGAAGGCTTCGGTGTCCAGTTCCACTATAACACCAAGGTGGTCAATGTGGAGTTCGACATCCAGCCCGGTAAAAAGCAGGCAAAGCGTATTGAGCTGCTGTCTGAGGGCAAACATCAGTTTGTTGACCTGACGGAAAACGATCTGGTGTTCATTACCAACGGTGGCTGCGTGGAGAACGCCACCATGGGTTCCCAGAACACCGTGGCACCCTTCAACCCCGAAATCAAGCCCGGCGGCGGCTGGGATATGTGGCGCAGAATTGCTGCACAGGATCCTTCCTTCGGTCATCCCGACAAGTTCTGCCATGATCCTGAGCAGTCCAACTGGATGAGCGCCACCGTCACCACACTGGATCAGAAGATCATTCCCTATATCAAGAATATCTGCAAGCGTGACCCCTTTACCGGCGGCGTGGTTACCGGCGGCATCGTGACCGTGAAGGATTCCGGCTGGCTCCTGAGCTGGACCATCAACCGTCAGCCCCAGTTCCGGAATCAGCCCAAGGATCAGTGCCTGGTGTGGGTTTACGGCCTGTTCTCCGACAAACCCGGCGACTTCGTGAAGAAGCCCATGCGGGAGTGCACCGGTAAGGAAATCTGTATGGAGTGGCTGTACCACATCGGCGTGCCGGTGGGGGAGATCGAGGAGCTGGCCGAGCACAGCGCCAACACTGTGCCGGTGATGATGCCCTATATTACCGCTTTCTTCATGCCCCGTGCCGCCGGTGACCGTCCTGATGTGGTGCCCGAGGGTGCTGTGAACTTTGCGTTCCTGGGTCAGTTTGCCGAAACCAAGCGGGATACCATCTTCACCACCGAGTATTCCATGCGTACCGGCATGGAGGCTGTCTACACCCTGCTGGACATCGACCGTGGTGTGCCCGAGGTCTGGGGCAGCGTCTACGACATCCGTGATCTGCTGAACGCCACCATCCAGCTTCGGGACGGCAAGCCCCTGACGGAAATGAACCTGGGTTTCAAGGAGAAAATGGTGGTCAAGAAGCTGCTGGAGAAGATCCGCGGAACAGATATCGAAAAGCTGCTGAAAGAATATCATGTAATTGAGTGATAGAAGCTTCACTGCGGGGAGGCGTTGCCTCCCCCCTTATATATGGAGAGATAAAGATGTCATTTACAAATCAACTGAAAAAAGCAACTCTGCGTACTGCTTTTGGCTACTTGGAGAAAAATCCGGAAGAAAATGCTCTGAAACTGATGTCCTGGGTGGATAAGCTGGCTGGCGATGGCCCAGACAGTTTCCCAGTCCAGCGCGCGGCAGTCCGTCAAGTGCTGGAAGACCCGCAGAACAACATGTATCAGCTCGTTATGAACATCCTGAAGGAGACGGATTCGGAGGTTCTAAAGGCCACCTTTGAAAATTTCTTCCTCAACGCGAATATCATCGGTTGGCCAAAGCAGGAGGAATACCGGAAGAAATATAACTGCAATATTCCTTGGGCCATTCTGCTTGACCCTACCTCTGCCTGCAACCTGCACTGCACCGGCTGCTGGATACGGCAACAAGCTGAACCTGACCTTTGACGAGATCGATTCCATTATCACCCAGGGCAAGGAAATGGGCGTATATATGTACATATATACCGGCGGTGAGCCTCTGGTTCGCAAAAAGGACCTGATCGCCCTGTGTGAAAAGCACAGCGACTGCCAGTTCCTTTCCTTCACCAACGCCACATTGATCGACGAAGCTTTTGCAAACGAGATGCTCCGGGTGAAGAATTTTATCCCTGCCATCAGCGTGGAGGGCTTTGAGTCTGCCACCGATGGCCGCCGGGGCAACGGTACCTACCAGAAAGTGATTCAGGCAATGGCAATCCTGAAGGAGAAGCATCTGCCCTTCGGCCTGTCCTGCTGCTACACCAGCCAGAATCTGGATTCTATCAGCTCCTATGAATTTATTGATCAGATGATTCAGTGGGGTGCTCGGTTTGTCTGGTACTTCCACTACATGCCCGTGGGCAATGACGCAGTGCCGGAACTGCTGCCCAATCCTGAGCAGCGGGAATTCATGTATCACCGGATCCGGGACATCCGGGCTACCAAGCCGATCTTCGCCATGGACTTCCAGAACGATGGCGAGTATGTAGGCGGCTGCATTGCCGGTGGACGGCGGTATCTGCATATCAACGCCAACGGTGACTGTGATCCCTGCGTGTTTATCCACTATTCCAATGCCAACATCCGGGACATGAGCCTGCTGGATGTGCTGCGCAGCCCCATTTTCATGGCCTATCACGATGGGCAGCCCTTTAACGATAACCATCTGCGTCCCTGCCCCATGCTGGAGAATCCGGAAAAGCTGCGGGAAATTGTGAAAGCTACCGGCGCTCATTCCACAGACCTGCAATCCCCGGAAACGGTGGATCACCTGTGCGATAAATGCGAGGCTTACGCAAAGAACTGGACCCCCACCGCCACCGAGTTGTGGAGCTGCAGCTGTGCGAAGAAAAATGGAGAAGCGGCAAAATGACAACCTTCTTTACCTCTGAAAGCGTCACAGCGGGACACCCGGATAAGGTATGTGACCAGATCGCCGATGCCATTTTGGATGCCCTTTTGGAAAACGATCCCCATTCCCATGTAGCCTGCGAAGTAACTGCCATTCCCAACGGGATCCACATTTTCGGCGAGATCACCTCGGCTGCCCGTGTGGACTATGCCGCTATTGCCCGGCAGGTGGTTCGGGATATCGGGTATGTGAAGCACGGCTATGGCTTTGACGCAGACACCTGCCAAATCACAGTGGATATCCATGAGCAATCCCCCGATATCAACATGGGTGTGGAGAAGACGGATTCTATGGAAAACGGCGCAGGAGATCAGGGGATGATGTTCGGCTACGCCTGCCGAGAAACAGACAGCCTGATGCCCCTGCCCATTGAGCTTGCCCATGCGCTGACAAAGCGCCTTGCCTTTGTGCGGCAGGAGGGAATTCTGCCCTATCTGCTGCCAGATGGGAAAGCCCAGGTCACCGTGGAGTACCGGGACGGAATCCCGGCACGGGTGGAAACTGTTGTAGTTTCTTCCCAGCATGAGGCGGATGTGTCCATGGAGCAATTGCGGGAGGATATTCACCGCCATGTCATCCGCCCGGTGATCCCGGAGGGCATGCTGGACAGGAACACAAAATTCTTTATCAATCCTACAGGCCGTTTCTGCATTGGCGGTCCCGCCGGTGACAGCGGCCTGACGGGCAGGAAGCTGATCGTGGACACCTACGGCGGCTACGCCCGGCATGGCGGCGGCGCGTTCTCTGGTAAAGATCCCTCAAAGGTCGACCGAAGTGGTGCGTATATGGCCCGGTACTTGGCGAAGAATGTGGTTGCGGCGGGATTGGCGGATCGGTGTGAGATCCAGATCAGTTACGCCATCGGCGTTGCCCAGCCGGTATCCCTCCTGGTAGACACCTTTGGTACGGGAAAGCTCCCGGCAGACCGGATCCGGGAACTGATTCTTAAAACGGTTGACCTGCGCCCCTCTGCTATCATAGACCGCCTTTCCCTGCGAACACCGTTTTACAGACACACCGCAAGCTATGGTCACTTTGGCTCAAATACTGCGGAATTACCTTGGGAACAGACAAACTTGCCGCAGCTTTGGCAGGATATCATCTGATTTCGTGATAGAAGGTCCTAATAGCCGGATTGCCCCAAGGGTTGCATTGGGCAGTCCGGCTATCTGTGTTATGGAGGGGTCAAAGTCCTGTCGGTTTAAAATGAAAAGGGGGACTTATTATGGACTTTGAAAGAATCCTGCAAATGACGACAAGTGAGCGTAATCTGGCGCTCTTACAGGACGAGGCTTTCGTGGATGATGTGACAGAGTTTCTCGCAATCCGTCAGTTGTACAATGCTGCAATTAAGCAAGTAAGGACCAAACTTGAGATTCTTAATGATGGATTCCAAGTAGAGCACTGCCACAATCCTATCCACCATATTGAATGTAGGCTGAAGTCTCCAGGAAGTATGCTCGAAAAGCTCAGACGAAAAGGATACCCCATAGAAATGCAATCCCTTCGTGAGGGTATTCTTGATATTGCTGGAGTTCGGGTCGTGTGCAATTACCTAAATGATGTAAATCTAGTCGCTGACCTGCTCCTTTCTCAAGATGACATTCGTTTGCTTAAGAAAAAGGACTTTATTTCTAATCCAAAGCCAAACGGATACCGGAGTCTCCACCTAATTGTTTCAGTTCCCATTTTCTTGGCGGGGACAACAGAACACATTCCTGTTGAGATCCAAATACGGACAATTGCTATGGACTATTGGGCGAGTTTAGAGCATCACCTAAAATACAAGACTGAAAACGATGTGTCAGATTCCCTTAAATGTCGTCTGAAACATGATGCAGATTGGCTGTCTGCAATTGATGCCGATCTGCAAGATATTTTTTGTCAAATGAATGCTTAGTCTGCTCTACATTCAGATTGGCAGTATAGACGGAAGAGTTGGCTGATATGTCAGCTCATGTAGTAAATTACGATGCGAAATCACACTTTTTATATATAAAAAGATTGTCTATGAGGTACGTGACCTTCACGCAACCATGAGAATATTGACAACCCAAGGAGGTATTTTTGTGTATCTGAACAATCGGATTAAAGCTGCAAAAATTGGCTATATCATGATTTCCATTCTACTTTGTGTATTGGGGATTGTACTGATTGCTGTGCCTGATTTCTCGGTGACGCTGCTATGCAGGCTCGGCGGAGGAATCATGGTTCTATTCGGCTTGGTAAAGATCGTCGGCTATTGTTCCAAAGACTTATACAGGCTGGCATTTCAATTTGATCTGGCCTTTGGCATTCTGCTCGTGGCACTTGGCGTCATTCTGATCATCCGTACAGATGCAATGGTTAATCTTATCTGCATTGTTATGGGCATCTGTGTTCTGGCAGACGCGCTCCTCAAAATACAGATTTCCATTGATTCCAAAGCCTTTGGCATTCAAAAGTGGTGGCTGATTCTCGCTGTGGCAATTCTGACAGGGGCTGCCGGTTTCCTGCTGGTCTTACGCCCATCGGAAAGCGCCCAGGTCGTGATGATCTTGCTGGGGGTGACGCTCATAACCGAAGGTGTGCTAAATCTGATCACCATTCTGACCGCCGTTAAGATCATTCGTCACCAGCTGCCGGAGGTCATCGATGCCGAATATTGCCAGATAGACCCTAACAGAAAGGATATGTAATCATCTATGCGTTTTTCAAAGGCGGTTGTAAAATACCGCATACCGATCTTAATTCTAACCGTTTTGCTGATGATTCCGGCAGTGATTGGCATTGCAAATACCAGAATCAATTATGACATGCTGAATTACTTGCCGGAGGATATGGATACCACCATCGGGCAGAATGAACTCATGGAGGATTTTGGGAAGGGCGCTTTTTCCTTCATTATCGTGGAGGATATGCCGAACAAGGATGTAGCTGCCCTGAAGGCAAAAATTGAGCAGGTCGATCATGTGGATACCGTGATCTGGTATGACACCCTGTTTGACCTTTCCGTCCCCATGGAGCTGCTGCCGGATAAAATCTACACGGAATTCAATACCGACCATTCCACAATGATGGCCGTGTTCTTTGACAGCTCCACCTCCGCGGATATTACCATGGATGCGATCCGGGAGATCCGCGCCCTCTGCGGAAAGCAGTGCTATGTTTCCGGAATGTCTGCGCTGGTCACCGATCTGAAGGACCTCTGCGAACAGGAAGAGCCGATCTATGTGGGCATTGCCGTGGCTCTGGCCTGCGGGGCTATGCTGCTGTTCCTGGATAGCTGGCTGGTGCCCTTTGTGTTCTTGGCTTCCATTGGTATGATGATCCTTCTGAATCTTGGATCCAATATTTTTATGGGCGAGATTTCCTATATTACCAAGGCCCTGTCCGCTGTTTTGCAGTTGGCCGTCACTATGGACTACTCCATCTTCCTATGGGAGAGTTACAACGAGCAGCGGGTAAATTACAGCGATAACAAGGAAGCCATGGCAGTGGCTATCCAGAAAACGCTGACCAGCGTAGTGGGCAGTTCCATTACCACTGTGGCAGGATTTATTTCCCTGTGCTTCATGTCCTTTACCATGGGCCGGGATTTGGGCATTGTCATGGCAAAGGGCGTCCTGCTGGGCGTCATTGGCTGTGTGACTGTTCTGCCGGCCCTGATCCTGATTCTGGATAAGCCCTTACAGAAAACAAAGCACAAGGCATTGATTCCCAACATGGGCAAATTCGCAAAAGGCATTGTCAAGGTGTTTCCCGTGTTTCTGGTCATCTTCGCTTTGCTGGTTCCGCCTGCCTATTACGGATACAGCAAAACCAACGATGAAGTTTATTACGATATGGGCCAGTGCCTGCCCGAAGATATGGAATATGTCATCGCCAACAGTAAGCTTGCGGAGGATTTCAACATCGCCTCTACCCACATGCTGCTGATTGACACGGATGTTCCCACGAAGAATGTCCGCAAGATGATCGGCGAGATGGAACAGGTGGACGGTGTCAAATATGTTCTGGGTTTGGAGTCAGTGGTCGGCTCCCGTGTGCCGGAGGAAATCCTGCCGAATTCCGTTGTGGAGATTCTGAAAAGCGACAAATGGGAACTGATGCTCATCAACTCGGAATATAAAGTTGCCAGTGACGAAGTAAACGAGCAGATTACACAGCTGAACGCCATTCTCAAGAGATATGACGAGGGCGGTATGCTGATTGGAGAAGCTCCGTGTATGAAAGACATGATCGAAACCACTGCCCATGACTTTAAGGTTGTCAACGCGGTATCGATTCTTGCCATCTTCCTCATTATTGCCCTGGTGGAAAAGAGCGTCTCCCTTCCGTTTATTCTGATCGCGGTCATTGAGTTTGCTATCTTTATCAACCTGGGATTGCCCCATTATTTAGGACAGAGTCTGCCGTTCATCGCGCCGATCTGTATCAGCACCATCCAGCTTGGCGCGACCGTGGATTACGCAATCCTGACGACCACCCGCTATAAAGCCGAGCGAGTCGCTGGCGCGCAGAAGAAACAGGCCGTGTGGACGGCGCTTACCGCGTCCATTCCGTCCATCATTATATCCGGCATGGGCCTGTTTGCTGCGACCTTTGGTGTCGCACTTTACTCCAATATCGACATCATCAGCGCAATGTGTATGTTGATGGCAAGAGGCGCGGTGGTAAGTATGCTTTCCGTTATCTTTATTCTGCCAGCGTTGCTCCTTCTTTGTGACGGACTGGTTTGTGTAACCACGCTGGATATGCGGAAGATCCGGAAATCCCAAAATAGAACTGTGGAGGTAACATCGAAATGAAAAACAGAGCAACGAAATTCATCTCGCTTGCGCTCTGCGCGGTGGTCTTGTTTGCTGCGGTCGGAACTTCCGTTTTCGCGCTGACGGGCGAAGGCAAAGAAAGCGAAGATGAGAATCAAGAAACAACCATAAATGCTTCGGCGGAGGCGGAAACATCCAAGGACGAAACCGTTTATGTGCTGGCCGGTGCGGATGGCACTGTGCAAAAGATCATCGTCAGTGATTGGATCAAAAATGCTATGGCCGCGGATTCGCTTGAGGATAAAACCGAGCTTTCAGACATCGAAAATATCAAGGGTGACGAAAGCTTTACCCTTGGCGGCGACAATAGCTGCGTATGGGATGCCCAAGGAAACGACATCTATTATCAGGGAAATATCGAAAAAGAGCTTCCTGTCCAAATGTCCGTCTGTTACACCTTGGATGGGCAAGCCATTGCTCCTGAGGCACTTGCCGGTCAAAGCGGCCATGTGACGATCCGCTTCGATTATCAGAATATGCAGTATGAAGAAGTGCTGCTTGACGGAAAAACGGAAAAGATCTATGTTCCGTTTACCATGCTGACCGGGATGCTGCTGGATACGGAAGTCTTTCGAAATGTGACCATCTCCAACGGAAAACTGATCAATGATGGGGACCGGATCGCGGTGGTCGGCATCGCGTTCCCTGGCTTACAGGAAGATCTGGCTATCAGTAAGGAGAAACTGGACATCCCGGATTATGTGGAGATCAGCGCCGATGTGGAGAACTTTGAAATGGGCATGACCATGACCCTTGCGACCACAGAGCTGTTTGGAGCCATAGATTCTGATAAGCTTGATCTCCACGAATTGTCAGATGCCATGGCGGAACTGACGGATGCTATGGACCAGCTGATGGATGGCTCCTCCCAGCTCTATGATGGCCTGTGTACCCTGCTTGAAAAGTCAGGAGATCTGGTTTCCGGCATTAACAAGCTGGCGGAAGGCGCGGCACAGCTGAAAGCAGGAGCGGAGTCCCTGGACAGCGGCGCGGCCCAGCTTCAAGCAGGCGCTGCCCAGCTCTCCAGCGGACTGAATACTTTGAACGCCAACAGCAGCTCTTTGAACGGCGGCGCAAGACAGGTCTTTTCCTCTCTGCTGTCCATGGCCAATACACAGCTTTCCGAAGCAGGGCTTTCTGTACCGGCCCTGACAATTGACAACTACGCCAGTGTTTTGGATGGTGTTATTGCCTCTTTGGATGATACAGCGGTCTATCAAGCTGCGCTGGAGCAGGTTACGGCTACTGTCAATGCCAATCGGGGTATGATCGAGGAGAAAGTCACCGAGGCGGTCCAGGCACAGGTGGAAGCGGAAGTGTCTGCCCAAGTGACGGCTGCCGTCCAGGAAACGGTTACGCAGGCTGTCCATGAAAATGAGGCCCAGTTCCGGGCGGCGGTCATCCAGCAGGCGCTGGGCATGACAGTAGAGGAATACAAGGCTGCGATAGAAGCCGGACTCGTTACGCAGGAACAGCAGGATGCCGTGAATGCCGCTGTAGAAGCTGCTATGCAAGCAGAAATTGACGCAAGAATGCAGCGTGAAGAAATCCAGGCGCAGATCAACGCGGTTACACAACAGACGGTTGGGGAACAAATGCAGAGTGATGAGATCCAGGCGTTAATTGCCTCCAATACAGAACTGCAAGTGCAGCAGGCAATCTCCGAGGCCATGAGTTCCGATGCAGTCCAAGCGCAGTTAAGCGCGGCGGCAGAAGGCGCAAAATCCGTGATCGCGCTGAAGTCCTCCCTGGACAGCTATAATGCGTTTTATCTAGGTCTTATTACATACACTTCCGGCGTTTCCAGCGCCGCAGCCGGTGCAAATGAATTGAAAACCGGTGCGGATGCCTTAAAAGCCGGAACCTCGGAATTGTCTGCCGGCGCCGCCGAGCTGCTTCAGGGAATCCAGACGATGAAAGACAGTGCGCCTGCGCTTGTGGATGGGATTACGCAGCTTCGGGATGGCTCCATGGAACTGTCCGACGGGTTGAAGCAATTCAATGAGGAAGGCATCCAAAAATTGATTGAAGCCGTAGATGGCGACTTAGATGGACTTTCCAACAGAATCCGTGTGACCGCTGATGTGGCGAAACACTATACATCTTTTTCTGGAATCAGCGAGGATATGGATGGAGATGTAAAATTCATATATAAAACGGATTCTATTGAATAATCAAATAGAAGAAGCGGTTGTGTGTGCGGCCACCATAACATCAATGTTACGGTGGCCGCCTACGGGGTTTTAAATGGGCAGAATTATAACATATTTCCTTTGGTTCATTCTCTACACAGTTTCATTGAATGGCTGTATGAAACAATTATTTGTTCCATCGCCTATTATATATAGGCGGCTAAAGAGAAAAGCCGTTGTTACTGAAGCGACGAAATGTAAGAGCCTTCAAACTAATTGGCTGGTCAGCGGTTCAACAGGCAAAAGGAGTACAGTATGCAAAGAAAATATTTAAAAAAAGAGAATATACTTACAATTCCAAATCTGTTGAGCCTGATTCGGATCCTTTTGATTCCGTTCATCATCTGGTTATATTGTGCGCAAAAAGCGTATCTGCACACAATCATTGTGATTGCGCTTTCTGGATTTACAGATATTATTGACGGAAAAATTGCCAGAAAATTTAACATGGTTTCCGATGTTGGAAAGGTGCTGGATCCGGTTGCTGATAAGCTGACGCAAGCTACGCTGGTGATCTGTCTGACTGCCCGGTATCCGTGGATGTGGGCGCTTCTGGCATTATTCGCCGTAAAAGAATGTCTGATGCTTCTATGGGGATATCTGACACTGAAGATCACAGATACGATCAACAGCGCAAAATGGTACGGCAAACTCAGTACAGTCGTGCTTTATGCCGTCATGATGATCCTGATCCTTTTTGTGGATATTCCGGAAGCGGGAGCCGAGGCACTCATGCTGTTGTGCGGTGGGATTATACTACTGTCCCTTGTAATGTACGGCCGATTTTACCATGCGATATTGGATCAGGCTCCATCTGGAAGCCAGCAACAAAAGACTTTACGCACTGCACGAAATGTCGTTCTGGGCCTGATTTGGGTGGGAATTATTGTAATTTGCTTTCTCCATCGGAAAGAACTGTCTGCGGAAGAAATTGCACGCTATACACCCGGGAACCCCTGGCTTGCCGGCATTGTAATGCTGGCGCTGTTTGCGCTGAAAAGTCTGAGCATCGTCATCTATTCTGGAGTTCTTTATGCCGCAAACGGAATTCTCTTCCCCCTTCCGGTGGCAATCCTTTTGAATCTGTGGATGATATCCGGGCAAAGTACCCAAAAACAGAAGCAATCCATAGCTTAAGGGCAAAGAATGATTTCCTCTTTTCCTTCCTTGTCCGTATGGTTCGCTTACCCAGTGATGTAGCCAGCTTATATATGGGAGCAGTTCATGTCGAGTACAAAAAATACCTCTTGGGAAGTCTGTTGGGGATGCTTCCCCATACAATTACCTACCCCATCATGGGTATGAGCATTCAGGATATTCGTTCTCCGCAGTTTATTATTTCGCTTTGCGCGGAAATTGCCTATATCCTGGTCACTTCAGCAGTTTACACATTATATCGCAAAAAGAATAAGGCAGACCAATAAATGGATGTGGACGGCAATATGCACCGTTTGAGGGTGAACCCAGACACACACAAAGGAGACGAATATGGACGGAAAGATTGCAATCTTAACAGATACCAACAGTGGAATTACTCCAGACCAGGCGGCCTGGTATGGTATCTATCTGGTGGCAATGCCGGTGATCATTGATGATGAAACCTATTTCGAGAATGAATCTATTTTTCAGGAGGAAATTTCGAGAATGAATCTATTTTTCAGGAGGAATTCTTTCAGCGCCTGCGCGAGGGCGCGTGTGTCAGTACCTCTCAGCCGGCACCGGGTATGCTGATGGATTGTTGGGATAGTCTGCTGGAGCATTATGATGAGATTATTTATTTGCCAATGTCCAGTGGACTTTCCGGCAGCTGTCAAACTGCTACCATACTGGCGGAGGAGTACGGAGGCAGCGTCCATGTGGTGGATAACCACAGAATTTCCGTGACGCTGCGCCAGTCGGTACTGGAGGCAAAACATCTGGCTGGTCAGGGAAAAACAGCCCAGGAGATCGTTGCGTATCTGGAGAAAGACGGACTGGAGTCCAGTATCTACGTGGCAGTGAACACACTGGAATACCTGAAAAAAAGCGGTCGTGTTACAGCTGCAGGCGCGGCAATTGGAACAATTCTGAATATCAAGCCGGTTCTGCAGATTCAGGGCGGCAAGCTGGACGCCTATAGAAAAGCGCGGGGTATGCGGCCTGCTATGCAGACAATGATTGGCGGACTGAAGCATGACCAGGTGGGCCGATTTGCCGGACAGAAGCTGACAATCCGCGCAGCCTATTCCGGGGATGCCGAAGCCGGAGCCGCCTGGCAGGCAGAACTGCAAAAGGCATTTCCGGAAATGACCATCGGGCTGGATCCCCTGCCAATCAGCATTTCCTGCCATACGGGTGATGGTGCTCTTGGCGTTGGTATGATGAAAGATATTTTGTAAAGGGAAAGGAGCGGAAACGAGCATATGAAAACTGGCGTTGTGGATGTAGGCGGTGGCTTGCGGGGAGTATATACTGCCGGCGTTTTTGATTACTGTTTAGATCAGGATATCCGATTTGATCTGGGCGTTGGTGTTTCCGCTGGAAGCGCCAATGTTGCTTCCTACATTGCCAGATAAAAGAAGCGAAACTATTCCTTTTATACGGAGTATCCCTTCCGAAAGGAATATATGAGTGTTGGAAATTTCTTTCTGTAACACTCCTACCAAAGGCTTTTTATCATAAAGAGAAAGGAACACTCCCCTATGAAAATCGAAACAAGAAAAGTAATGAAATTATCGGGAATTGCCATTGCTGCAACGGCAGTAGCATCTGCCACCGCCTATCTGACAACACGGCTTCTGACCAGAGAGGCTTTGGATCGGGACGAACCCAGGGTATTTCAAAAAGCGGGCAATCTGATTTCCGGCACCCAATCCGGCAATGCGTTTCAGGAGGAATTGCGAAAAGCGGCTGAAAAGCTGGCGCAGAAAGAAAATGAAACGGTGGAGATCACCGGTCATGATGGGGTGCCTCTGGTAGGGCACTGGATTCCCTGTGAGAATGCGAAGCGAGTCATCATTGCCATGCACGGCTGGCGCTCTGCGTGGTACAAAGACTTTGGGATGGTGTCCAATTTCTGGGAGAGAAATGGATGCAGCGTCCTGTATGCAGAACAGCGGGGTCAGGGAAAGAGCGGCGGTGATTTCATTGGCTTTGGCCCAATCGAACGCTATGACTGCCTGGACTGGATTCACTGGGCCAGTAAGCGATGCGGCACGGAACTCCCCATTTACCTTTGCGGCGTATCCATGGGTGCAACCACGGTTTTGATGGCGGCAGGGCTGGATCTGCCGGAAAATGTCCACGGAATTATGGCGGACTGCGGCTTTACTTCGCCCCACGCCATTTGGAAGCATGTTGCCAATAACAATCTGCACATTCCCTTCCGGCTTCGCGGCATTCTGGCAGATACGCTGTATGAACGGAAAACCCAGTCGGACGCTGCATACGAGTCTACCGTTGACGCGCTGCGCCACTGCCGCATTCCCGTCATGTTGGTACATGGAGCCGACGACCATTTCGTTCCACTGGAAATGACCTATGAGAACTATGCTGCCTGTGCATCCCCCAAGAAACTGTTTATTGTACCTGGCGCGGATCATGGTATGAGCTACTTCATGGACAGGGAAGGCTATGAAGCTGCCGGACTGGATTTCTGGCGGCAGTATGATTGATATTGCCCTATGAAGAAAGAGAAAGCTGCTGCGCAGCAAATGAATCGGGAAGCCGCTCAGCGCTATCAGGCAGATATTTCCAGCGGTCTGTCTCAAGAACAGGTGCAGGAACGGATCGATAGTGGCTGGACGAACGAAATGGTTACGGAAGAGTCGAAAACCGTGGGGCAGATCATAAAAGGCAATCTGCTTACTTACTTCAACCTGATTTTTGCCATACTCGCGATTCTGGTTGTTGCGGCAGGCTCTTTTCGCAGTCTGACCTTCCTGCCGGTAGTCATTGCCAACCTGTTTATCGGTATCCTTCAGGAAATCCGTGCGAAGAAAACTTTGGATCAGCTTACCATGCTGAACGCACCCAAAGCAGAAGTTGTTCGGAATGGTCATATCTCGGAAATCCCGGCAGAGGAACTGGTGCTGGACGATATTGTGATTTTCCGGGCAGGCGACCAGATTTGTGCCGATGCGATTGTATTGGACGGAAGTGTTTTGGTCAACGAGGCTCTGCTGACTGGCGAATCGGACGAGCTGCGAAAAGAACTGGGCGATTTTCTGATTTCCGGCAGCTTTGTTGTCTCCGGCGAATGCTATGCCCGGCTGGAGCGGGTGGGCGCGGATTCCTACATCTCTGAATTAACTCTGGAAGCCAAGGCGCAGGATCAGAAGAAGCACTCCGAGATGCTCCGGGTGCTGGACAGACTGGTGGGCATTGTGGGTATTTTGATTGTCCCTATTGGTGTTTTCCTGTTTGTGCAGCAGTATGTGTTCTCCGGCGCATCCTTCCAGAGCAGTATTCTCTCCATGGTAGCTGCCGTAGTTGGAATGATCCCGGAGGGGTTGTATCTGCTGGCAAGCGTTGCGCTGGTGGTCAGCGTGATCCGTCTGGCATCCCAAAAGGTACTGGTTCACGATATGAAGTGCATCGAATCCCTTGCCAGAGTGGATGTGCTGTGCGTGGACAAAACCGGAACTATCACGGAAAATGAGATGCAGGTCAGCAGCGTCATTCCCATGGAGGGCTTTGATCCAACCCAGGGTGTTGGCCTGAAAGCGCAGATCAGCACGCTGATTGCTGCAATGCCCGAGGGAAATCTGACCATGCAGGCGCTAAAGCGTTACTTCAAAACACCGCTCAAAAAGAATGCCGAAGCCGTGTTTCCATTCTCCTCTACATACAAGTATTGCGCTGCTGTTTTCCCGGATAATGCCTATGTCCTCGGCGCGCCGGAGCTTGTCCTGCGGAGTGATTATGAGAAGTACCGTCCGCTGATGGAAAGCTACAGTGCGGATGGCTTTCGGACGGTTCTGTTCGGCAGATACGAAGGAGTACCAGACGGACAGGCGTTGACGGAACCCGTGATTCCCATGGGACTGATTCTGCTGACCAATCCCATCCGCCGGGATGCGCCGGAGACTTTCCGTTACTTTGCGCAGCAGGGCGTTGCCATCAAGGTCATCTCCGGGGATAACCCCCTGACCGTTTCGCAGATTGCCGCGGAGGCAGGCATCCCTGGTGCAGAGAACTATGTGGACGCTTCTACATTGGAAACGGAGGACGCTCTGCGGTCTGCGGCAGAGCAGTATACCGTATTTGGACGGGTCACGCCTGAGCAAAAGCGGCTGCTTGTCCGGGCATTGCGGAGCGCAGGACATACTGTGGGCATGACGGGAGACGGTGTCAATGATGTACTTGCTCTGAAGGAAGCGGACTGTTCCGTTGCCATGGCGTCGGGCTGTGACGCGGCGGCACAGGTCTCCCAGTTGGTTTTGCTGGAATCCGACTTCTCCGCCATGCCATCGGTGGTTGCGGAAGGGCGGCGGGTGGTCAATAACATCCAGCGGTCTGCGAGCCTGTTTCTGGTCAAGAACATTTTTTCTTTCCTTATGTCAGTGTTCTTCAGTATGTTTACCATAGGAATCCCCGGTTTTTTCCTTGCCCTGCAGCCAAATGCAGAAGCCATTCACGGACGGTTCCTGTCCAATGTTCTGATCAAAGCGCTGCCTGCGGGATTGACAGATTTCCTTGTGGTGGGCGCACTGGTGATCTTCGGCAGAGTATTTGGCGTCAATGAGACGGACATTTCCACTGCCTGTACCATGCTCCTAGCCATCGTTGGGTTCATGATTCTGCACCATATCAGCAAGCCGCTGAACCTGCTTCGCTGGATTGTCTGGGTGGGCAGTGGTGTAGGACTGCTGGTTTGCAGTATCTATCTGGGTGACATTTTTGGTATCACGCATATGTCCATGGAGTGTGTCATGCTGTTTGTGGTCTTCGCCATTGTAACTGAGCCAACCCTGCGCTATGGTACAATACTGGTGGAAAAGATTGGTAGCATAATTACGAAAAGAGCAGAAAAACGACATACTGATACC
>CASFNR010000056.1 GCA_949296115.1 uncultured Eubacteriales bacterium
CGCTTGGGATCGGTGGACAGGGTGGTCTTGCCGGTGCCGGACAGGCCGAAGAACAGGGCGGTGTTCTCGCCGTTCATGTCGGTGTTGGCGGAGCAGTGCATGGAGGCAATGCCCTTCAGGGGCAGGTAGTAGTTCATCATGGAGAACATGCCCTTCTTCATCTCACCGCCGTACCAGGTGTTCAGGATGACCTGCTCCCGGGAGGTGATGTTGAAGATGGCGGCGGTCTCGGAGTTCAGGCCCAGTTCCTTGAAGTTCTCCACCTTGGCCTTGGAGGCGTTGTAGGAGATGAAGTCGGGCTCGAAGTTGGCCAGCTCTTCCTCGGTGGGCTGGATGAACATGTTCTTCACGAAGTGAGCCTGCCATGCCACTTCCATGATGAAGCGGATGGCCATGCGGGTGTCCTTGTTGGTGCCGCAGAACACGTCCATCACATACAGCTTCTTATTGGACAGCTCCTTGATGGCCTTTTCCTTGCAGGCCTTCCAGGCTTCCTGGGAAGCGGGCTTGTTGTCGTTCTTGAATTCGTCGGAGGTCCACCACACGGTGTCTTTGGAGTTCTCGTCCATGACGATGAACTTGTCTTTGGGGGACCGGCCGGTGTAGATGCCGGTCATGACGTTGACGGCGCCCAGCTCGGTAACGGTGCCGACCTCATAGCCGGTCAGTTCGGGCTTGGTTTCCTCAGCAAACAGGGTTTCGTAGGAAGGGTTGTGGACAATCTCGGTGGTACCGGTGATGCCATACTTGGTTAAATCGACGTTTGCCATGTTTTTGCCTCCTAATAGGTATAAATGAGCGGTGAAAGCCGCTTTTATAGGTATTCCTGGCAGTTGCTGGGGTCAGCCCCAACTTCCACCAAATATAGTTTAGCACAAATAAGGAAGATTGTAAACACATTTTTCGCCTTTTTCGGTATCTTTTTATCGGTAAAAAGGAAATGAAATTGTGCATTTTGACCATAACGGACGAATTCCGGCAGGTTCGGATGCATGTGCGTCTCGGATCGGTGCCGGGCAGAGAATCCGTGGACCTTCCTTTTTCGTGGATGCAGTTTCCGCCCGGGTTTTCTCCTGCACTGGTTTCCCAGGCCCGGATTATGTAAATCCTCCAAAAGCAGGCGCTTTTCCGGCGGGACGTTTGACTGCCGGGAAAATTGTGTCACAAAACTTCATACCAACTTAATATTTGTCCCCTTTTTTCCTTAACATCTTCCGGGTATAATACAGACAAACGATTCAAACAACTCTTTTTCATTTTTTCCTCTCCTCTTTCTTGTTGCAAAAACCGCGGCGCAGGCCGCGGTTTTTGCATTGTACCGCCGGGAAAGAGAAGGGGGGTTTTGTTTTCGAACCGCTCTATATATAATTGTAGGATCGCGGCGGCTTCCTCCCGGGGAGAAGGGAATAAAGGCAGGCGGGAGCTGCTGCCCTGCCTGCCGAATCCGGTTCCTTTCAATATGGTTTTTCCTCCGACGAAAAATCCCCCTGCGTCCCGGTCCGGGACAGCAGGGGGAACGGTCAAGGGATCAGGGCCGCCGGGCGCTGCCCGGTGATTCCCCTGCGGGGAATCATCAAAAAAGTTCCGACGCGGATGCGCCGGAACTTCCTTGGTGACCCCGGAAAGACTCCGCTCCCCACCGCATTCGGCGGGGCTTCTTCCCTGTGAGGTCCTGTCTGGGGGGAATCTCCCACGGCCTGGAAAACATGCTACCAGCATGTTTTCCACCCCTTCGGGGCCGGCCTTTCGATTCCCGTACGGGTTTTGTTTCAAAAAAATTCCGACGCCAAAGCGTCGGAATTTCTTTGGTGACCCGTACGGGAATCGAACCCATGTTACCGCCGTGAAAGGGCGGTGTCTTAACCGCTTGACCAACGGGCCTGGTAGCGGCAATCTGATTCGAACAGATGACATACCGGGTATGAACCGGCTACTCTACCAACTGAGTTATGCCGCCATGGTTGGTCACAAATTTCGGTGCGTACCGAAATTCAGCTTTGTTATTATACGCAAGGAGAGAAGCTTTGTCAAGAGAAACTTTCCGGTTTTTTTGGAAATTTTTTGGGTAAGCTGTTTTTGAGGTGACAAAGAATGGATTTTACCCGAAAGTTTACCCAATTCTGCATCGGCGGCTCGGCGTATGTGGCCCTGGAGCTGCTCTACCGGCGGCGCAGCCACGTCAGTATGTTCGGCGCCGGGGGCCTGTGCTATCTGCTGCTGGGGCAGCTGGGCAGGCGGCAGCTGCCCGCTCCCCTGCGGGCCGGGTGCGGAGCGGGCATCATCACCGCCGTGGAACTGACCACCGGCCTGCTGTTCAACCGCCGCTATCAGGTCTGGGACTACCGGGACCAGCCGGGAAACGTGCTGGGGCATATCTGCCCGGCCTTCACCGCCGCCTGGGTGCCGGTGAGCATGGCTGCCCTGGAACTGTACCGCTGGGTTGACCTGGGGCTGGACCGGATCGGGGCCATCCGGGCAGGAAATCCCCGATAGGAGGACGCCCCGCCGGCATAACCGCCGCCGAATTTTCGGGGCGGTTTTCTTTCCGTCTTTTTGTATCGAAACAAAAGTACCTAATATGGGGGATTTGGCAATGTTTAATAAAAATTGGTGGACAAATTGTGAATTGTGCGTTATCATAGAATCTGTAATCATGCGGTCTCATTCCGTGAAATTTGAAAGAGGTGAAGTAATATGGCGTTTTCTTTTTTCGGCGGGGTCCATCCCAAAGAAAATAAGTGGTACGCTTGCGACAAGGAGATTCAGGATTTTCCCGCTCCGGACGTCCTGATTATCCCCATGTCCCAGCATATCGGCGCCCCCTGCAAGCCCCTGGTCAAAAAAGGGGATTTGGTCACCGTAGGGCAGAAAATTGGTGATAATCAGGGCCTGTGTGTTCCCGTTCATGCTTCCGTCTCCGGCAAAGTGAAGGTGGTGGAAGCCCGGCCTCACACCAGCGGCACCACGGTCATGAGCGTGGTCATCGAGAACGACCACCAGTACACCCTGTGTCCGGACATTCAGCCCCGGACCCAGGAACAGGTAGACGCCCTGACGGCGGAGGAGCTCATCAGCATCATCCGGGAGGGCGGTGTTGTGGGCATGGGCGGCGCCACCTTCCCCACCCACGCCAAGATTTCCAGCGGCCTGGGCAAGGTGGATACCGTTATCGTCAACGCCGGCGAATGTGAACCCTACATCACCTCGGACGACCGGCTGTGCCGGGAGATGCCGGAGAAGGTTATCTCCGGCCTGAAGCTGCTGATGCGGATCTTCGGCCTGAAGGAAGGCCACATCGGCATTGAGGACAACAAGCCCGAGGCAATCAAGGCCCTGAAGGCCAATCTGGCCGCTTCCGACGGGATCCGTGTGGACGTGCTTCCCGCCAAGTACCCCCAGGGCGCAGAAAAACAGCTGATCTACGCCATCACCGGCCGCCAGGTTCCCTCCGGCGGTCTGCCTGCCGCCGTGGGCTGCGCCGTGTTCAACGCCGCTACCTGCAAGGCCATCCATGACGTGGTGTATGACGGGATGCCCCTGATCAAGCGGGTGGTCACCGTCTCCGGCGACGTGGTGATGGAGCCGAAAAACCTGATGGTGCCCATCGGCACCAACTTCAACGACCTGGTGAACGCCTGCGGCCACTCCGAGAACCCCTACAAGGTCCTCTCCGGCGGCCCCATGATGGGCGCGGCTCAGTATGACTTGGCGGTGCCGGTAATCAAGGGCGTGAACGCCGTCACCGTGCTGGGCAAGAAGAACGATTTCTCCGTGGAGGACCCCCAGTGCCTGCGCTGCGGCAAGTGCATCGACGGCTGCCCCATGAAGCTGATGCCGGTTCTCATGTACAAGGCATGGCAGTCCGGCGACGTGGAGGAAATGAAGGCCAACAACGTAATGGACTGCATCGAGTGCGGCTGCTGCGCCTACACCTGCCCCGCCAGCGTTCCCCTGGTGCTGGGCTTCAAGGTGGCCAAACAGCTCATCCGCAACGCTGCCGCCGCAGCCAAGAAATAAGGAGGTGGAAATCCCATGGCACAGATGAAATACTTTTATGAGCTGACGATTTCCAGCTCTCCCCACGCCCATTCCCCTGTCACCACCCAGACCATCATGCGGGACGTGCTTATCGCCCTGGCCCCGGCCCTGCTGGGAAGCATCTACTTCTTCGGCTTCCGGGCCCTGACGGTGACGATGGTCAGCGTGGCCGCCTGCGTGTTCTTTGAGTGGGCCTACTGCAAGCTCACCAGGAAGCACTGCAAGATCTACGACCTGTCCGCCTGCGTCACCGGCGTGCTGCTGGCCTTTGTGTGTCCCGTAACCATCCCCTACTGGACCATCATCCTGGGCGACCTGTTCGCCATCGTGCTGGTGAAGATGCTCTTCGGCGGCCTGGGCCACAACATTGTCAACCCCGCCCTGGCGGGCCGTGCCTTCCTGTTCAGCTGGCCCGTGCTCATGAGCAACTGGGTGAAGGTGGGCTTTGAAAACGCCGCAGGGGTGCTGTCCACCGCCGATGCCGTCACCGCCGCCACTCCCATGGCCAGCATGCACCAGGGCGTGCTGCCCGAGGCCTCCATTGCCGAGCTGTTTTTGGGCAACGTAGGCGGCTGCCTGGGTGAGACGTCCGCCCTGCTGCTGCTCATCGGCTTTGTGTACCTGCTGTACCGGAACGTGATTACCGCCCGGATTCCCCTGTCCTATATGGGCACCGTGGTGGTGCTGGCCTTCCTGTTCCCCCTGGGCAATGACCGGATCGCCTGGGCAGCCGCCCAGCTCTTCGGCGGCGGCCTGATGCTGGGCGCCATCTTCATGGCGACGGATTATGTCACCTCCCCGGTGACCAAGCTGGGGCAGATCGTCTACGGCATCGGCTGCGGCGTGCTGACCATCCTGATCCGCTATTTCGGCGGCTACAGCGAAGGCGTGTCCTACGCCATTCTGGTGATGAACTGCTGCGTTGTGCTTCTGGACCGCATCGGCCGTCCGGTGAAGTTCGGCGCACCCAAGAAGGAGGCGGCAAAGTGATGAAAACCAAATCCAACGTCGCTTACATTCTCCGCCTGGCCCTGACCCTGCTGGCCATTACCGCAGTGGTGGCCGTGGCCCTGGCCGGTGTGAACAAGATCACTGCACCCAAAATCGAACAGCTCAATGCGGAAAAGACCCAGCAGGCCATTGAGGCGGTGCTCCCCGGGGGCTTCGATACCGAAATCACCGACTATACCGACGACACCGGCCTGGTGAGCAAGGTCTATTCCGGCGCCGGCGGCTACGCCTTTGAGGTCACCCCTGCCGGCTTCGACAACACCATCACCATGATGGTGGGCGTGGACCATGAGGGCAAGGTGCTGGGCATCTCCATCGTCTCCCACAGCGAGACCTCCGGCCTGGGCGCCGTGGCTGCCGCCAGCACCAGCGCCGGCGAAAGCTTCCGGAGCCAGTTCGTGGGGATGAGCGGCAGTGTGTCCGTGACCAAGGACGGCGGTGAAGTGGACGCCCTCACCGGCGCCACCATCACCTCCCGGGCCGTCTGCACCGGTGTCAGCGCCGCTCTGGCCTGCGCCGCCAATCTGGGTTAAGGAGGTATGACCGATGAATTTCAAGAAGCAATTTAGAGAAGGTCTGCTGACCAAGAACCCGGTTACCGTCCAGCTGCTGGGCATGTGCTCCACCATGGCCATTACCACCAGCCTGTTCAACGGCATCGGCATGGGCCTGGCGGTGGCCATCATTCTCACCTGTTCCAACATTCTGATTTCCGCCCTGCGGCACTTCATCCCCTCTCAGATCCGGATTGCCGCCTACATCACCATCATCGCCGGCTTCGTCACCGTGGTGGACCTGCTGCTCAAGGCCTTTATCCCCGCTCTGAGTGAGAGCCTGGGCGTGTTCATCCCCCTGATCGTGGTCAACTGCATCATTCTGGGCCGGGCCGAGGGCTTCGCATCCAAGAATACGGTGCTGGCCTCTGCGGTGGACGGCATCTGCCAGGGCATCGGCTATACCGTGGCGCTGGTCATCATGTGCGTCATCCGGGAGCTGCTGGGCAGCGGCACCTTCGGCGGCGGCCTGCTGAACAACGGCGAGGGCATCCGCATCATTCCCGCCCAGTTCCCCGCCATGCAGCTGATTATGCCGGTGGGCGGCTTCCTCACCCTGGGCTTCGTCATCGCCGGTTCCCAGTGGCTGATGAAGCGCCTGGAAATGAAGAATAAGAAGAAGGAGGCTGCGAGATAATGGAAGCCATTTTGGGTATTCTCATCAGCGCTCTGCTGACCCAGAACTTCATTCTGGTGAAGTTCTACGGCATCTGCCCCTTCATGGGCGTGTCCAAGAAGATCGACACCGCCCTGGGCATGGGCATGGCCGTTACCTTCGTCATGGCCCTGGCCTCTGCCGCCTGCTACGGCATCAATCTGATTCTCATCGCCCTGGATCTGGAGTATATGCAGACGGTGGTGTTCATTCTGGCCATTGCCTCCATCGTCCAGGTGGTGGAGATGTTCCTGAAGAAGTCCGTTCCCGCCCTGTACAAGGCCCTGGGCGTGTTCCTGCCCCTGATCACCACCAACTGCGCCGTGCTGGGCGTGGTGCTGGTGAACGTGCAGCAGGGCTACAACTTCCTGCTGAGCACCGTCAACGGCGCTGCCGGCGGCCTGGGCTTTACCCTGGCCATCGTCCTGTTTGCGTCCATCCGGGAGCGGGTGAACAAGGCCGACTGTCCCGAGTGCTTCAAGGGCTTCCCCATTGCCCTGATCGCTGCGGGTCTGCTGGCGCTGGCGTTCATGGGCTTCTCCGGCCTGCGGATTTTCTAAGGAGGGCGTGTACATGGAAATTATCATTGCGGTTGCGATTCTCGGCGGCCTGGGCCTGATTTTCGGCCTGGTTCTGGCTGCCGCCTCCAAGGTTTTCTATGTGGAAACCGACCCCCGGCTGGATCAGCTCAATGAGTGTCTCCCCGGCGCCAACTGCGGCGGCTGCGGTTATGCCGGCTGCGGCGCCTACGCCGAGGCGGTGTTCAACGGCGAGGCTCCCATCGGCAAGTGCGCCTCCGGCGGCAACGAATGCGCCCAGGCCATGGCGGCCATCATGGGCGTGAAGGCGGTGGAGGTCACCCGGAAGGTAGCCCTGGTCCGCTGCTCCGGCGAAAAGCTCTACGACGCCGACGGCAATCTGACCAAGGGCGCCAAGGTCAAGGCCAACTACGAGGGCTTCAAGGACTGCCTGGCTGCCTCCAAGGTGGGCGGCAGCGGCCCCCTGTCCTGCAAATTCGGCTGCCTGGGCTATGGCAGCTGCACCAAGGTGTGCAAGTACGGCGCCATCAAAGTGGTCAACGGCGTGGCCCGGGTGGACGAGGACCTGTGCGTGGGCTGTATGGCCTGCGCCGCCGTGTGCCCCCGGAACCTGATTATCCCGGTGGAGCCCAACCACAACGTGGTCATCGCCTGCAACTCCCTGGCCAAGGGCTCCGTCACCACCCGCAGCTGCACCGTGGGCTGCATCGGCTGCGGCCTGTGCAAGAAGATCTGCCCCAAGGACGCCATCACCGTCACCAACAATCTGGCGGTTATCGACTACAGCAAGTGCGACAACTGCGGCCTGTGCGCCACGGTGTGCCCCAAGAGGCTGATCAAGGACTCCAATGTGGAGAACCTGGGCGGTCCGGTGGTTCAGTCCCAAAACGGCCCGGCGGTCAACGCCTGACCCTGAAACAGCAAAGCCAGCCCGCTCCGGGCTGGCTTTTTCTGGTATAAAGCCGGAGGAAGATGGACATACTGGCACCGAAAGGGGGCAGACGTATGAAACTGCGGGAAGTCATGACCAATCCGGTGATCCGGATCCATCCCGATGAGTCCGTGGCGGTGGCAGCCCGGACCCTGGCCCACTATAATATAGGGGCGCTGCCGGTATGCGGCGGAGACGGGCGGATGTGCGGCCTGGTGACGGATCGGGACATTGTAACCCGGTGCCTGGCGGCGGGGCGGTCTCCGGGGGCCACCACGGTCCGGGAAGTGATGACCGCCAATGTGATATCCGCCGCACCGGATATGGAGACGTCGGCGGCGGCAGGGCTGATGGGCAGCCGTCAGGTCCGGCGCCTGCCGGTGGTGGAAAACGGGAAGCTGTGCGGCATGGTGAGCCTGGGGGACCTGGCGCTGCGGGAGGAAACCAGTTACGACGCAGGAGACGCCCTGATGGAGATCAGCAGCGGCCTTTCCAGCCGGAATTAGGCGGCTGTCCGCCAGAAAACGACCATTTGTCCTTAGTAAAAGTACACAAAAGAAAATGGAGAAAATTGTAAAAAAAGCCTTGACAAATGGACTGGCGGGTGTTATAGTATGCAAGCTGTCCGATGAGGGACCCAAACGGCCGGAGGACAGCCTACAGCACAACAAAAAAGTTTGAAAAAACTTGAAAAAGTTCTTGACAAACTTCGAAAGATGTGCTAAGATATAAAAGTTCGCTACGGACGCAAAACCGAAACGAACGACCCTGTACCTTGTAAATTGAATAACACAAGACGAACAAAACACCTTGGACAATTAATGGATTGTTTAAGCGTAAGCGAAAAAACAGCCAACGAAAATTCTT
>CASFNR010000057.1 GCA_949296115.1 uncultured Eubacteriales bacterium
CCTCCAGCGGCTGCTGGGGATTGACGCTCCCAAGGTGGAGTTCTGGGTGGGCAATACCAAACTGGGCGAAGTGAAGGTGGAAGAGGGCAAGACCTCCACCTTTGCCTACGACACCGACAAGGGCGGCCTGAAGCTGGGCAAGAACACGGTGACCGCCAAGTTCACCGGCTCCGGGAACCTCCAGGGCTGTGAGGAGACGCTGGTCATCAACCTCCAGACCACCTCTTCCAGCGCCCCCACCGGGGATACCAGCAACATCGGGCTGTGGACGGCGGCCCTGGCCGTCAGCGTCCTGGCCCTGGTCGGCCTGGGCGTGGGCACGGTGTGCTGCCGGAAGAAGCGGAAATAATCTCCAGAACACCCCGGGTAACCCCCGGGGTGTTTTAATGAAACGGAGACGATCGGAGAGCGGGGAATTGATACTTGCGGCGGACGGCGGCAGGGCGTATAATAGTGTCAAAAAAAGGAGGCAGTGTTATGGATCAGAACCATTATCAGTATTCCCTGGTGGAGAAGCTCAGCTTTGTCCGTCCCGGCGGAACGGAGGAGGAGCTTCGCGCCGCTCGGATTCTGCTGGGGGAGATCGAAGCAGCAGGAGGCGAAGGCAGCCTGATGGAATTCCAGATTCCCGGCTTTGAGCTGGAAACCTGCGCCGTGAAGGTGTGCGCCCCGTTTGAGCGGGAAATTCCGGCCATTCCCTACGGCTGCGCCGGCTCTTTGCCCCAGGGCGGCAAGGAATTCAAGCTTTTCTACGGGGTAAAGGCGAGGGAAGAGGACCTGCTGGGAAAGCAGGATTTGTCCGATACCGCCGTACTGGTGGACGAACTGAAACTGGAAGGCTACAAGCGGCTGTGCGAGCGCAAGGCTGGGGCGGTTCTGGTGGTGACGGGGCAGTATTATGAGGACCTGACCCAGTGCAGCGCCTACACCCGCCTTCTCCGAGAGAAATTCCTGGGGTGCGGCAAACTGCCGGTCTTTATGATCTGCGCCCACGACGCCATTGAACTGCTCCGGGACGAGGCGGAAACCCTCCATCTGGAAATGCGCCAGACCGATGTGGAGCGGACCTCCCGGAACGTGCTGGCGGTGATCCCCGGCACGGACCTGGCAGGGGAGTCCATTGTCCTGACCGCCCACTATGACAGTGTCCCCGTGGGCATCGGCGCCTGGGACAACGCCACCGGCGCTGCCACGCTGATGTACATCTACCGTTACTTCCTGGAGAACCCGCCCCGCAGAACCCTGCGGTTCATCTGGTGCGGTTCTGAGGAACTGGGCCTGCTGGGGTCCCACGCCTATGTGAAGCAGCATGAGGAGCTGATTCCCGAGATCAAGTTCTGCTTCAATTTTGATATGTGCGGCACCATCCTGGGCTCCAACTTGATTTTTGTCACCGGCAGTCAGGAGCTGGAAACCTTCGCCCGGCAGTTCTGCCGCCACGAGGGGTACGCCAGTGAGATTATGGTGCGGGTACACTCCAGCGATTCCGCCCCCTTTGCGGACAAGGGGATTCCCTGCCTGGGACTGTCCCGGGGCTCCAACATCACCTCCATCCATACCCGCCACGACCTGATGTTCCCCATCGGGGCCAAGGAGCTGAAGGCCAACGGGGACTTTGCGGTAAAGATGATTGCCCATGTGGCCCAGTCTTACATGCTGCCGGTACCCACCGGCATGCCGGAGGACATGAAGAAGGAGCTGGACAAGTATTTCCAGCGGGACACGGAGAGCAAATAATCTGCCAAACCACTTCCCTATTTCAGGAGGCAGCCGTCGGCTGCCTCCTGTTTTTTATTGCGGGAGGAATTCCGGCAAAAGCGGGCAGAGGAGCAGAGACCTGCGAAATTTGTGAGGGGACGTTTATGGTGACAAAAAGGCCCAGTTCAGTACAGATCTGAACTGGGCTTCTGATGGGATTGCGTTTTTGCACCTCGCAAGGCGGCTGCCTGCTGGGACGGGAACTGCCGGATTCAGACCGACGATTCCATTCCCAGGAAAGGAGGATCCAGGCACAGCCTGGGGTGGCTCAGGTTTCCCGGATTACCAGACGGGCCTGGTAGGTGATATGCACCGGCTCCTTCTGCTCCTGCTGGACAATGGAGGTCAGAAGATTGAACGCACATCGGGCAATCTCTTCCGCGGGCTGCTCCAGGGCGGTGATTGCGGGAGTTGCATACTGCATGGACTCCACGCCGTCGAAGCTGATCAGTGCCACGTCCCGCCCCGGCACCTTTCCGGCGAGGTGAATCCCCCGCATGGCGGCCAGCGCCATCACATCCGCAGCGCAGCAGATGGCGGTCACATCCGGATTCTCCTGCAGGCACTTCTGTACCCCCTCCAATGTCAGCTTGGCATTATAGCGGCCCTCCACAACCAGAGCCGGGTCCCATTCCACACCGGCCTCCGCCAGTGCGTCCCGGTATGCCTCCAGGCGCCGGCTGTAGATGCTGATATCATCGTAGGAAGTGATCAGGCAGCAGATCCGCCGGTGCCCCTGCTCCAGAAGGTAGCGCATCTGGCGGTGCGCAGACCGATAATGATCCGTCTGGATGCTGGAAAAGCGGTAACGCTCCAGATGCTCCGGAAGGAGGGTGTTGACAAAAATCACCGGGCAGGGGAAGGCCGCCAGCTGCTCCCTGGGCACCGGCAGGAAATTCCCTCCCACATAAACCAGGCAGTCCAGCCGATGGCTCTGGGCAAAGGAGGTCAGTTCCTGAAACTTTTCCGATTTGTCCTGGCTGTGATAATTGTCGTGAAAATACAGCAGGGTGTAATTGGCGTTGTGAATGGAAATTCCCAGAATTTCCCCAATCAGCTCATAAACCA
Organism: uncultured Eubacteriales bacterium; assembly: GCA_949296115.1. Taxonomy (GTDB): domain Bacteria; phylum Bacillota; class Clostridia; order Oscillospirales; family Oscillospiraceae; genus Faecousia. The sequence goes on from CASFNR010000057.1 coordinate 2,827, forward strand.
GATTGGTGCAGCCCTCGATCACCAACCCCACCTGGGGAATGGGCATGGCCAGCTTCAGCTGCCGGGCGCTGTTGCTGGGGACGTACTGATACTGCTCAATGATCTTCAGCACATGCTGCCGTGTGCTTTCGCTGATCTCCGGGTAGTTGTTCACCACCTTGGAAACCGTACCCGGCGTTACATTTGCCAGCCGGGCAATGTCGCGTATGTTCACCCTGTTGCTCCTTCCTGTCGAAGGTAAATCGAACCGTATGTCCTCAGGCCAGCAGAAAACCGGGGCGTCCCATCGGCACAATGCCCAGGGATTCCAGCTTCTGATATGCCAGATCCATCGCCCTGTCCCACACCTGGGTCGGGTTGTGACAATCGGACCCCACCAGAACCGGCGCCCCGCTGCCGGCGGCGAGCTCCCAGAACCGGTGATGGGGGTACATATGACGCAGGCCGTCCGGGCAGGCGATTTTCTCCCGCCGGAAGCCATTGGCGTTGAATTCCAGGATGGTTCCCGTGCTCCGGGCCGCATCCAGGAGGATGGCGCAGGCCTGTTCGCAATTGTCGTCCCAGGCAAAGGGGTTCATGGCGAAGATATCCGGATGGGCAATGACCTCGAACAGTCCGCTCCTCATTCCCTCCGCTGCGGCGTTGGCGTAATCCACATACCATGTGGTATCCTGCGCCTGCGTGATGTTGCGCAGCGTCCCGTTCCGGTCATGGTAGAAGTGCTCGCCCAGCAGCAGGTAATCCACATGATATTTCTCCCGAAGGTCCTGATAGTAGGGCAGATACTCCGGAAGGTATTCGATTTCCAGACTTTTTTTCACGATTATATCATTGGAGTATTTTTGTGTCAATACATCCACGTCCTGGAAATAGTCAGCCAGTTCCGAAAACGGCATCCGGTAGCCGAAATCCACGTCCGGGAACGGCGCATGGTCGGAAAATCCCAGCAGTTCCAAATTTTTGTCAATGGCCTCCTGCAGGTAGTCTTGGGCGCTCCCCTGGGCGTGCCGGCAGCGGCTGACATGGGTGTGTAAATTGAATTTCAAAGGATCCATCTCCCGTCACGAAACGTTTTCGTCCATTATACACGAAATCGTTTCGCAAATAAAGTTTATTTTTTGAAATTTGACATGGCAAAACTACCAATTTGTGCCGAATGTTTTTGTTTAATACACAAAATTTTCGTTTGATTCTTGACATTTGTCGGCGTATTTTGCTATTATTAGAGCCGGAAATTAGAGAAACTGGTTTCTCTAAGCAATCAGAAAAAAGGAGAATCGTTATGCACAAGAAAATCATGGCAATCGTGCTGATCCTGGCCATGCTGCTGACCTTCGCGGCCTGCGGCACTTCCAATCAGAGCAGCACACAGACCACAGCGGCCGCAGCCGGCAGCGCGGAAGCTGCTGCTCCGGCGGAAGAAGAACCCATCGCCTGTACGCTGACCATCTGGAGCCCCTCTGAGGATCAGGATCCGGAGTACGGCGCCTGGATCGTCACCATGTGCGAGCAGTTTGCTGAGCTGCATCCCAACTGGAACATCACCTTCAACTATGGTGTCTGCACCGAGTCTGACGCCAAGAGCCTGATCCCCCAGGACCTGGACGCCGCTGCGGATGTGTTCGTCTACTCCTCCACCGGCCTGGAGAAGCTGTGCCAGTCCAACAGCCTGGCCCAGTTCGGCGGCACCTATCTGGACCAGATCAATGAGAATTACTCCAGCGTTCTGGTGGACTGCCTGACCTATGAGGACGGCGGCGTTTACGGCGTCCCCATGACCACCAACACCTATTTCATGTATTACGATTCCAGCGTGTTCACTGAAGAGGACATCACCTCCCTGGAAGCCATGCTGGAAAAGGGCAAAGTTGCCATCAGCCTCACCGACGGCTTCTACCTGTCCTGCTTCTATCTGGCCAACGGCTGCACCTTCTTCGGTGAATCCGGCACGGACCGGGCTGCCGGCGTAGACCTGTCCGGCGACAAGGCTGTTGCCGTTACCGATTACCTGGTGGATCTGGCCAAGAGCGAGAACCTGGTTGTGGCTTCTCCCGCCGACGCCATCTCCATGATGCGGGAAGGCCAGGTTGACGCCTACTTCTGCGGCACCTGGCAGGCTGCCCAGACCGAGGAAGTCCTGGGCGAGAACTACGGCGTTGCGCCCCTGCCCACCATCCAGATCAACGGCGAGACCAAGCAGCTGCGTCCCTTCAGCTCCGCCAAGGCCATCGGCGTCAAGTCCACCACCGCATACCCCGAGGTTGCCATTCCTCTGGCCATGTACCTGGCCGGTTATGAGTCCCAGGTTTACCACTATGAGAACCGTGGCTATGTGCCCTGCTACCTCTCCCTGGTGGAGGACCCCGAGATCCAGTCCGACGTGGTTGTGAAGGTAGACTCCTACAGCGTTGACAACATTGCGGTTCCCAGAGCAAGCTTCACCGAGATGTCCTACTTCTGGAGCGCTGCCGAGAGCTTCGGCACTGCCATCCGGGACGGCGTCATTACCCATGAGAATGCTGCCGAGCAGACCCAGCTGTTCCACGACAGCTCCAACTCTTCCGGTGTAGACTAAGGCTTGCGCCGCCTGAGAAATTGGGACAAAGAGGGAAAAAGTATGGCATCTACAACGATAGCACCCTTGGATAAGGTGACCTGCGGCACCTGTCTGCGGGAGGGCTCCTGGGCCGTGCGGCTGTCTGTCGTGGTTTTTGGCTTGGGCAATCTCCTCAACCGGCAATTTATCAAGGGCCTCCTGTTCCTGCTCTTTGAGATCGGTCTGCTGCGCTTTCTGGTGACGGATGGTGTGTACAACCTGTCCAAGTTCATCACCCTGGGAGACGTGGAGCAGCAGAAGGTCTGGAACGACGCAAAGCAGATTTTTGAATATGTAGACGGAGACCGCTCCCTGGTCATCCTGCTCTACGGCATCATCACCCTGGCGCTGATCGGCGGGTTCCTGCTGCTGATGCGGATGTCCCTGCGCAGCGCCTACGTCACCGAACAGAAGGCCCGGCGGGGGAAAGTCCCCACCTTCGTGGAAGAGGTTAAGGAACTGCTGGACGGCAGACTGCACATCACCCTGCTGTCCCTGCCGGTTCTGGGCATCACGGCGTTCACCATTCTCCCGCTGATCTTCATGATCAGCATGGCCTTCACCGACTACAGCGCCCTGAACGACAAGCTGGTCCTGTTCGACTGGGTGGGGCTGGATAACTTCAAGCGGATCATCACCCTGGGCAACAGCCTGAGCAAAACCTTCTGGCCGGTTCTGGGCTGGACCCTGGTCTGGGCGGTTACCGCCACCATTACCACCTACATTGTGGGAATGCTGCTGGCGATCTACATCAACCAGGACCGGGTACACGGCAAGGGCTTCTGGCGGTTCTGCTTTGTGCTGACCGTGGCGGTTCCCCACTTTGTAACGCTGCTGATTATCAGCCAGATGCTCCAGCCGGAGGGTGCAGTGAACATTCTGCTGCGGAACCTGGGCGTTCTGGAAGCAGGCCAGTCGCTCCCCTTCTTCACCAACACCAACTGGTCCCGGACCACGGTCATCCTCACCAACATCTGGGTGGGCGCGCCTTATACCATGCTCCAGGTGACGGGTATTCTGCAGAATATCCCCAAGGAGCTGTATGAGTCCGCCCGGATTGACGGAGCCAGTCCCTTCGTGACCTTCCGGAAAATCACCCTGCCTTACATGCTGTTCGTCACCACCCCGGCGCTGATTACCACCTTCGCCGGAAACGTGAACAACTTCAACGTGATCTTCCTGACCTCCAAGGGTCTGCCCAGAGCCGTTGGCTCCACCGCCGGCGATACGGATCTGCTGGTCACCTGGCTGTATAAGCTGACCATTGAGAATCAGTATTTCGATGTGGGCGCAGTGATCGGCATTCTCACCTTCGTCTGCCTGGCAATCATCTCGCTGACCACCTTCCGCCTCAGCGGCTCGTATAAGAACGAGGAGGGCTTCAGATGAAACAAAATCCCCATAAGAAGCTGCGCCGGCAGGCGGGAACCGTCCTGGTGCATGTGCCCCTGGCCATCCTGGCCATGATTTGGCTGATTCCCATTTTCTGGGTGGTTATGACCAGCTTCCGGGGCAACCAGGGCTCCTACAGCTCTACGGTGCTTCCCAGCAGCTACACCCTGGGCAACTATGTGAAGCTGTTTACGGATTTCTCTGTGTTCAACTTCCCCAAGATGCTGAGCAATACCCTGATTGTGGCAGTGGCGAACTGTGTGATCTCCACCTTCCTGGTGGTGGCGGTGGCCTACACCCTGTCCCGGCTGCGCTTCCGCTCCCGGAAAACCCTGATGAATGCCGCCATGGTAATCAACCTGTTCCCGGGCTTCATGAGCATGATCGCCGTGTACTACATCATCAAGATGCTGGGCTGGAACACCGGCCCCATGCTGCTGGTGGCCATGATTGCGGTGTATGCCGGCGGCGCAGGCTGCAACTATCACATCGCCAAGGGCTTCTTTGACACCATCCCCCTGGCACTGGATGAGGCTGCCAGAATGGATGGCGCCACCAGCTGGCAGGTCCTGACAAAGATCATCCTGCCGCTGAGCCGGCCCATCATCGTCTATACCCTGCTGACCTCCTTCGCAGGACCCTTCAAAGACTTCATGCTGGCCAAGGTGCTGTGCAGCGCCAACAGCGACTACTATACGGTGGCTGTGGGACTGTACCAGATGTTGGACGTGGAGTATATCGACCAGTGGTTCTGCGCCTTCGCCGCCGGTGCGGTGGTGATCTCTATCCCCATTGCCGCCATGTTCCTGTACACCCAGCGCTACTATGTGGACGGTGTCAGCGGCGCAGTGAAGGGATAATCCAATCGCTTTTATTCAATTGCGCATTCTGCGCCTGCCCCCCCGCTGTATGTCAGCGGGGGGCTTTTTTTTGTTTTGCGGCAAGGGATGGGGAGGAACGAAAGATGACGGAAGGGATTCTCCAGATCGCTCATAAAGCGGCAGAGGATCTGCGCACATCGCAAAAACCCGGGATTTTGAATATCCCGGGTTTTTTGGATTCGTAGAAAGACTACCACCCGCTATGCGGGTGAGGCGGAAAAAGTTATACTTATGCGTAGAAAAAAAGAACCTCCAGTGATAGAGTAGTAGCA
>CASFNR010000058.1 GCA_949296115.1 uncultured Eubacteriales bacterium
GGTATCCTATGATCTTCTGGTCATTGATGATTTTGGTCTGATGCAGCTGGATCTGAACAAATGCCGGAATCTTTTTGAGGTTCTGGAATGCCGGGATCCAGGCAAATCCACCATGGTGGTCTCTCAGTTTCCTGTGAAATCCTGGTATGATCTGTTTCAGGAGCACACCTATGCAGATGCCTGTCTGAACCGCATGCTGAACAACGCATATCGTCTGGAGATGAATGGAAAAAACATGAGAAATCTGAATCCGGTCAACCCTTGACGGCCCTGCTGAAAAAGTAGCTAAATTTCACACCGCTTCAACCAAACTGCCCACACCGTTCATCCGAACCGGGCGTTCCGTTGAAGCGAATTTAGCATTTCCTTATCGGCGGCTTTCTGATCTATGGTTTAACCAAGATATATCAGAGTTGGTATAGCAATGATACAACGCAAAGCTCAAAATACCACACTGTCGATTGGAGTAAGCAAACAGTGAAGCGGCATAACACATTGTCTGCCCTTTTGGTAAGAGAGCGCATACGTTATTTTTCGCTTCCCGTGTATCTGACGAATACAGCTTGTGGATTGCTTTTTGCTGCGGTATTTGTTTTGTTGGTTGTTTTGATACCTGATAGGATCAATCCATATATTTATCAGTTAGCCGAATATTTTCAGGTTTCCCCCTCGGATTATGATGTGCTGTTCATATATGCGTTCTCCGTTTTGACGACAATATCCTGCACAACCTATGCCAGTATCTCTATTGAGGGAAAACAGATAGAGGCACTTAAATCCTTACCTATCGCGGCAAAGAGCATTTTCCAAGCAAAGGTACTACATCATCTTTCGTTGTCCGTACCGACAATTTTTGCTTTGAACACTATCATGGCATTGTATTTACAATGGTCTTTTCCGAAAGTTATGTTAGGGTATGCTTTTCCTTTGCTGTGTTCAGTGTTTATCGGCACTATGGGCTATATCTTAAATATGATTTTCCCTAATTTTGAGTGGGAAAATGTCACGCATATTATTAAGCAAAGTCTGCCAGCAATTTTAACATCCCTGATTGGAGTTGCAGTTACCTGTGGAACCGCGTACCTACTGTTGAAATTTTTCTCAAACTCATTGTATATGGGGAGTTGGATTGTCTGTGGAATTATTATTTTACTGATTTTGATAATGGGACTTTGGATAATGAAAAGGGGCCGGTATCTATTTCAAGAATTGTAAATTGCTGTTTTACCATACAGTAATGAGGTGGTTTATTGATAAAATGTGAATGGGTGTTTTGTCCGATATGCGGAAACAAGACAAGAGTGAAAATCCGGGAAGATACGGTTCTTGAAAACTTCCCGTTGTACTGTCCGAAATGCAAGCATGAAACACTGATTGCAGTTCGTCAACTGAATATGTCCGTTATCAAAGAGCCAGACGCACAGACGCAGAGCCGATAACACACAAGGCAATTCCCTTGTGGTTATCGGCTTTCTTTATCTCAATATATGACGACAACCTGCCCCGCCCGACGGGGAAAGAAAAAAACCGTTGCCGGGCAGGTTGCTTTCGTGCGCTCAATATACATATCCCTGCGGCGGTTTTGAAACATAATTCAAGGCCGCCGTTCTCTATGCCCTTATACTGACGACGCCCTGACGCTGGCGAGATCGGCGGCTTACGGAGGGAGCCGCCATGAAGCAAAGAGCGTTTCGACAAAATCCGACGGGGTATAAGCCGTCAAAAAAAGCCCATCCCCGGCTACGGGGATAAGCGGCCATGAGTATGTACTATACCATGTAAATCAACTGCATATCACTTCCTCTTTCGCCCGGTGGGTCTGTGACCTGCCGGGCGAAATTTGTTGTTTCCTGCGGCCCGTGCCACCGGCCAAAACTTTTTCAAAAAAATTTCCAAAAAGTGGCGTTTACCGGGTAGCTGGCGGTCTTTCATTTGTATCTTTGGCGGAAAGGGAGAGAACCACCGAAATCCCCCATAGAAAGGGGGTGAAAAGATGGAAACGATCCCCCGCAATGACTTTGATACGCGGAACCGCTATGACGCTTTCTGCAAGGCGGTACTTCGCAACGAGGCCAAAAACTACCTGTCGGAGATGGCGCGGCACCGCGACCGTGAAAAGTCGCTGGAAGCCCTGACCCAGCAGGAATTGGACAAGCTCTCCACCGTGGATCATTACCCCAGCGACAGCTACGTTTTTTCGTCGCATGGATATGACTTGCGGATCGACAACGAGCTTGTGGCCGAGGCTTTCGCCAGCCTGCCGGAACAGGAACAAAGCATTTTGATTTTGCACTGTGTTCTGGATATGGCAGACGGAGAAATCGGCAGCCTCATGGGAATGTCCCGCAGCGCCGTCCAGCGCCACAGGACAAGTACCCTGAAACAGTTGCGTGTGAAACTGATGGCGTTAATGCCGGGAGGGAGGTAAACGCGGATGAAGCAACCCACATTCAACGGCAAGGAGCTTCTTCCCCTTTCGGTGATGGAAGCTGCCCACGCTGGGGACGCAATGGCTATGGAACGAGTGCTGCGGTATTATGAGGGCTACATAAACAAGCTCTGCACCCGCACCTTGTACGACAGCAACGGCTTCCCTTATGTGTGCGTGGACGAGTACATGAAGCGCCGTCTGGAAATTAAGCTCATTCATTCCATCGTCGTTGCTTTAGAGTAACGGCACGGCCCCGGAAACGGAAATATCTTTATTTCTTCCTTTCCACGTTTCCGCTGACCCGGAGGCCGCTGGGTGTACCTTGACAAATATGCCCGCAAGATAACGGCGGCGCATCATAGGGCAAAACGGACACTTTCCGTCTGTGCCGAGCCAAACGGCGGATGCGCCAAGAGGCTTTTCCCTACGGGAAAAGCGGAGCGACCAACACCGCGCCGGAAAGCAAGTATGGCAGCTTGCGGGCGACGACACACAGGCGGGCGATACTCCCTTATAGCCACAGTCCGAGCGTTAAAAGCGTCGCAGGCAATGGGTAGGGCCGCGTGAGAACCACGCGGGGGTGAAAGTCCCGTGGAGCTGTGCCAGCAGCCGTCCGTTATGGCCCATATTAAATTGCAACCTATTATTTTGGAAAACCGCTGTAAACTGTCTTTTTCAGGTACACAGTTTAGGAGGTTTGACCTATGGAATATGGTTTAGGGAAATTGGAAGAAATGAGCCGTATGGAATATGGGGCTGCGAACAAGGACGAACTGGTGGATATCGAAACCGTCCACATTGACCCTGACCTGCCCCCGGCTGAACGGCTATTGAATTATTTGGAACAGATTAAAAATCCGTACTGCTTCCGCTGTGGCGATACGGCGGTGCGGATCAGTTTTGCCGCTGATGGCGACAATCTGCAAAATATCCTGAAAAGGCACTTTGCAAGCGTAAAAGGAGGCTGATTTTTTCTTGTAACTATGGTATAATGATGCTGTGGTTATAGGGGATTGGAGGACAGTATGCCACGGAGAAAACAAAATCCACAATCCCTGAAACAGACAGTTAGCACAGCGATAAAAAAAATAGTTTGGAGGGTTGCAATCTATATCAGGCTTTCCAAGGACGACGGCAACGACGAAAGTTATAGCGTCAAGAACCAGAGGGAACGCCTGAACGACACATTAGAACAGCTCATGCTTGACGAGGACGGTATTGAATTTGTCGGTTATTATATCGACGATGGATTTACCGGAGTTGACAGCGACCGCGACGATTTCCAGCGGCTTTTGACGGATATTCACAATGGGAAAGTAAATTGTGTGCTTGTCAAAGACCTGTCCCGCCTCTCCCGTAATGATTGGGAATGTAAGTATTACCTGCAAATGCTCTTTGTGAAAATGAATGTCCGCTTTATCTCTTTGGAACTGCCGAAGCTGGACAGCTTCAAACGGCCCGAAGGAGTTTACGAGCTGGATGTTTCTTTCCAGAGTATGTATAACGAAAACCATTGCCGGGAAACTTCCATCAAAGTGCGGGGAACCTTAGACAAGAAACGCGAAAAGGGCCAGTTTATCGGAGCCTTTGCCCCATACGGGTATCTGAAAGACCCGGAGGACTACCATCACTTAGTTGTCAATCCAGAAACCGCCCCTGTCGTCAAAGACATTTTCCGCTGGTACATGGAGGGGATGTCAAAATCAGCAATCACAAAAGAACTGATTAGATTGGGTATTCCCAGCCCCTATGAGTACAAAAGGCAGCATGGAATGAAGTGCTTCAATCCACAGGCCGTAAAGAAAGGCGGTGTCGTCTATTGGTCTACCCGAACCGTAGACCAGATTTTGCACAATCCCACTTACATAGGGGATATGGTGCAGGGACGGCATAAGGTGACAAGCTACAAAATCCACGACATCATCCCCGTTGATGAAGCAGATTGGTTTTGGGTGGAGGGAACGCATGAAGCGATCATTGACGCCGATACCTTTCAAAAGGTACAGGATTTAATGAGCCGCAACACCCGCGTTTCTCCAAAGCGCAATAACCTGTATCTGTTTTCCGGCTTTCTCCGCTGCGCCGATTGTGGCCGGGGTATGGTACGGAACAGCGCACACGGCTATACTTATTATAGCTGCCGTACCTATCGGACACTATCAAAGGATTTATGCACCGGCGGGAGCCACAACATCAAAGAGGACATTATCGCAGAAGCGGCCCTGAGCCCTGAAAGCCATTCAAGCCCAGATTGCCCTTGTGGAAAACATGGCGGAAGTGATTAAGGAAATCAATTCTGCCCCGACCCGTATCAGCCGGACGATCTTCATTGATAATCTTCTGAAAGACAAGGAACGGGAATTACAAAAAACAGCCGGTATTTCCGACAGCCTGTATATGGACTGGAAGAACGGCGACATTACCCGCGAAGAATATCACCGAATGAAAGCCCGGTTCCAGACGGAACCGGTTCCAGACGGAAGCTGAACAGCTCAAACAAGCGATTGCAAACCTGCAAGAAGAACGCAAAGAGTATGAAAAGGAAGTTACGACCGACGACCCTTACCTGACCACTTTCCTGAAATATAAGAACATCAAGGAACTGGACAGGAATATCGTGGTTGATCTGATCGACGTGATTTACATTCATGCTGACAAAGGCGTTGAAATCCACTTCAAATTTCAAGACCAGCATAAACGCCTGATGGAGTTTATCGACAACAACCTTGCCGCCGCACGGCGGTCAAAAATTAAAGCCGTCTGATTGGCGGCCTGCGGTTTTCTAATCTTCTTATTTCCCTTTTGTGTATAAATACATGAAGCGGTGGCCTCGTCAAAAATGTATACCGGGCTGTCATGGAGCAGCGCTCTGGCCAGCGCCAGTCTCTGCCGCTGGCCGCCGGAGAAGTTTTCCCCCTGGGCGGCCAGGCGGGTATCCAGTCCCTGTTCGCCCCGGAGAAAGTCCGCCAGCTTCACCTGCTCCAGAACCTGCCACAGCCGGGAATCATCGGCATCCGGCTGCGCCATTCGCAGATTGTCCCGGACGGTTCCCTTGAACAGGCAGCTCTGATGGCTGACATAGGTCACATTCCGCATCAAAGCATCCTCCCGCAAATCCCGCAGCTGGGTACTCCCAACCGTAACGGAGCCGCCGTAGCCCGGATTGCGTCCCATTAAAATGGCGGCAATGGTGGACTTTCCGCACCCGGACTCTCCCACCAGCGCTGTAAAGCTCCCCTGTGGAAATTCCAGATTCACATCCTGCAGCACCGTTCTTCCTTCTTCATAGGAAAAGGACAGGTTCTCGCATCGGATGACAGCGTTCTCCGGCCAGGGCGCCGTTTTTTCTTCCGCCTCCGGCAAGTCCAGCATCCGGAAGATTTTCTCCGACGCCGCCATGCCGTTCATGGCGATGTGGAAAAAGGACCCCAGCTGCCGCATGGGGATGAAAAAATCCGCCGCCAGTAAAATAATCAAAAGGCAGCCGGCCAAGTCCACATTGCCCGCCCGGAACTGGCAGACTGAAAGGATGATTCCCAGCGCAGCGCCCCCATAGGCAATCAGGTCCATGATGGTAATGGAATTGAGCTGCATGGTCAGCACCTTCATGGTAATGACCCGGAATTTTTCCGCCTGTTCGTTCATTTCCCTGTTCTTGAATTCATCAGCCTGGTAGATTTTCAGGGTGGTCAGGCCCTGGAGATTCTCCAGGAACGTGTCCCCCAGGGCGGTATATTGGCCCCAGTATTTCCCCAGCAGTTTTTTGGCCCAGGTCTGAACCCCCGCAATCGCCGCCGGAATGAGGGGAACACAGAACAGCAGGACCGCCGCTGCTGGTACATTCACAAAGCACAGATAGACAAACAGGGTCAGGGGCGCCAGCAACGCATAGAAAAATTGGGGCAGATAAGCGCCGAAATAAGTCTCCAGCTGGTCAACCCCTTCCACGGCAACCTGAACCACTTCCGATGTTTTCACCTGTTCCGAATAGGCAGCCCCCAGCCGCAAAAGCTTCTTATAAATCAGTTCCCGCAGGGTTTGCTTTGCCGCTTTGCTGGACAGATAGCCCATTCGGGCCGCCCCCACGGCGCAGCCGAATCGAACCGCCAGCGCACCGGCGGCAATTCCGGCGGTTGCTCCAATATGCTGCGTCCCTCCTTCGGCAGCCTCCGCCAGAAAACCGGCAATGGCCGTCATCAGCAGGATGTTCGCCCCCAGGGATACCCACTGGAGCGCCACATTCGCCAGCACATATCGTTTGCTTTCCCGGACAGTTCCGATCAGCCGCTTGTCAATCATCATCTGCTTTATCCCCCTTGGTTAGTTTATGCTAACTATCTCTTAAAAAACAATTCCGTCTGCATAACGGAATGAGTTTTCTCTTTTCGGCCAATAGTTAGCATTAGCTAACCAAGATAGTACCATCTCCCCTGGAAAAAGTCAAGAGGATTCTGTCCCGACTCCCCTTCCGCCCCCTCCGATAGAGCGAAAAAAGTTGCCCCCGGGAATCTCTTATGCTAAAATAGGAGCAGACAATGAAAGCAGGAGAATCTTCTTTCCAGGAGGTGAAAAGATGACATTTATGGAAACGGAGCGGCTGCGCCTTCGCAGTCCGGCGGCAAAGGATGCGGAAATCATGTTTGACTACCGGAACAACGAACTCTGTGCCCGGTATCAGCGGGGGCAAACAAGGGATTTCGCCGGAATCTCCGCCTTGCTCTGCCGTCACAGGGATGACACCTTATCCGTGGACGCCGATACGCTGGTGGCCGTCGCATTGAAAGACTCCGATGAAATGGTGGGAGAAATCGTGGTGATGCCCCGGGATGGCGCCATCAGCCTGGGATACACCTTCTCCTACCGGCATCACCGGAAGGGGTTCGCCTTTGAGGCGCTGTGCGCTCTGATCGCCGCCCTCCACGAAGCCTATCCGGATTGGGAATTTATCAGCTTTACGGAGCAGGAAAATTTCCCCAGCATGGCTCTGCTGAAGAAACTGGGCTACCAGGACCTGGGTTACCTTCCCTCCATGGAATCCCATGCCTTTGGAAAGTGGGTCACTCCCACGACGGCGGCGGAGTTTGCCCGGGCAGCGGCAAAGGGCGTCGAATAAGGCAATCAGCAGAGGGCCGCACTGTCGCGGTCCTCAACATGTCGGAAACTGCTCTATCCAGTTGGAGGTGACACTACAAATGGACGTTTACGGATTCTGGGATGCTGTGCTCCGGCAGGATGCGGATGCAGTCCGCAGTTATTTTCACCCGGGCGCCTGGGTGAACTGGCACAATACCAATGAGCATTTTACAGTGGAAGAATTTGTCCAGGCAAATTGCGCTTATCCCGGTCAGTGGGAAGGCGCCGTGGAAAAGGTTCTCACCACCCCCGGCCACATCATAACGGCAACCCATGTTCGCAGCAAAGACGGCAGCGTCTCCTGCCACGCCGTGTCTTTCTTCCATGTAGCGGATGGAAAGATTCTGTCCGTGGAGGAATACTGGGGTGACGATGGGCCGCCTCCCCAGTGGCGGCAGGAACTGCACCTGGGGACAGAGATTCCATAGCAGCGTTTGCAATGACATACGTTCTCCCCGCCGAAGGCTCTTCTGCTTCCCTCTCGTTTTGCAGCGGCGGGTAAGCTGGATCGGCGTCGGGTCCGTTGGCTTTGGGCATGCGGCTTCTTTGGGACGGGCCCACCCGTTTGCGCTATCAAAAATTAAGGAGTTGAACAAATGGAACTGCACTGCGGCGATTTATGGATACGGGATGCCAACATCTGCGATGCTGAGCAGCTTTGCACCTGGTGGAATGATGGACGGGTAATGGCCCACGCAGGATTCCCCAACGGATTGGGAACTACCGTAGACACGGTCAGGAACCAGCTTGCCGAAAACAGGACCGGTAATCTGCGCCATAATCATCGGCACATAATTCTCTTCCAAAATACCCCAATCGGAGAAATGAATTATCAGCCATTAGATGTAAAAAAATGTAGAATCGGAATTAAAATATGCGACTTTTCCAAGCAAAATATGGGGCTCGGGAAAAAGATTCTCAGTTTGTTTATTCGTGAACTGTTCCATGAATGCGGATTTGAAAAAATCGTTCTGGATACAAATCTGAATAACAAGCGTGCGCAGCACGTCTACGAGGAACTTGGATTCAAGAAAATACGGGTAAACCGCAATTGCTGGAAAGATCAGCTTGGCGTATTACAGTCCTCCGTTGATTACGAACTGACAGAAGATGCTTTCGTTTCTTTTTTGTGATCGCTCGCTTTCCTTTTAAAGCTCTCACCGGTGGTCGCCTGAACCACGCAATTTCCCCATCTTCCCGGCAGCCCACTGTCTCAGGGCCTTTTCCACCGGCGGAGAAAGAGGGGCCGGCAGTCCATCCGGGGCAAAAAAGCGCAGCTGATCCACTTCGCCGGGCTGGGGCGTCAACGTGCCGCTGTAATCCCGGCATAGAAAAACGATGTCCACATTGGACACCTCGTCTCCGTTGGGGTAGACATAATGGGTGTCCGGGCCGGAGAAAATCCCGAACAGTTCCAGCCGGTGGGCGGTGAGACCTGTCTCTTCCAGCAGCTCCCGCTTGGCAGCCTCTTCCACCACTTCGTCCAGTTCCACGCCCCCCCCCGGCGTAACCCCAGCAGTGATTGTCGCTGCGCTGCTGCAGCAGGATCCGCCCCTCCTCGTCTTCCACGATCACACTGGCGCCGACCTGGAGCAAGGGTCTGTGCCCCACCAATTTGCGAAGCTCCAAAATATAATCCGACATGGTCATACCTCCCTGGAAATTCATTTCATACTCTGTGCCAGATATTCCACCGGTTTTCGTTTACGGCTTCGGCAAAAGCTTCCGAAGCATGGCCCAGATGCGCTGCTGTTCGCTGGCGTTCCGTCCGGCAGGCATCCGGGATATTCAATTTCATTTTGTTTTCTGCTCCAATTGTATCCTGGACTTGGAGGCATTGCAAGGAAAATTGCCCCCAGCGGTTCCTGCCGCTGGGCATTTCTCTTTCCCGGATCCGGCGATTCCCTGCCTCCAGAAACAATTTTTGCAAAAATCTTGCCAAGAGGCTGTCTCTCTGCTATAATGAGGGCAAACCATTCGGATTGGAGTTGAAAGGATGCGCCATACTTCCTGCTGATTTCTGCGGCATACAGAGGGCGGCTGACGGCCGTCGGCTTTGTTGTGCCCGAATGCGGGAAAGTGCGCTCCGGTTCCACTGACATAGTCGTGCTGCGCCCTTGAGGGCGGCGGCTTGTGTTGGCTGCGGGAAGCTTTCCTGCAGCCATTTTTTGTTTTGGAGGGCAAACCATGTCTTTGATTCAAGTTTCCAATCTCACCTTTGCCTATGACGGCAGCGAGGAACCGATTTTCGAAAACGTCAGCTTCCGGATTGATACCAACTGGAAGCTGGGATTCACCGGCAGAAACGGACGGGGCAAGACAACCTTTCTGAATCTGCTGCTGGGAAAATACGCCTATCAGGGAACCATTTCCGCCTCGGTGCAGTTTTCCTACTTTCCCTTTCCCGTACCGGACAAGCATATCCTGGCGAGGGATGCGGTAAAAATCATGCACCCGGACTGGGAAGATTGGCGGGTGCAGTGGGAAATGGATAAGCTTCAGCTGGATGAGGAAGTTCTATCCCGCCCCTACAGCACCCTGAGCAACGGGGAGCAGACCAAATTGCAGCTGGCAGTGCTGTTTTCCAAGGAGAACCAATTCCTGCTCATCGATGAACCCACCAACCACCTGGACCTCCGGGGTCGGGAACTGGTGAGCCGGTATTTGAACAGCAAAAAGGGATTCATCCTGGTGTCCCATGACCGGGCGTTTCTGGATGGGTGTATAGACCACATCCTGTCCATCAACAAAGCAAGCATTCAGGTCTGCAAGGGGAACTTCTCCACCTGGATGGAGAACAAACAGCGCCAGGACGCCTTTGAGCGGGCGGAAAATAAAAAATTGAAAAAGGAGATTTCCCGCTTGGAGGAAACCGCCCGGCAGAAGGCGGTCTGGTCCGATCGGGTGGAGGCCACCAAAATCGGTCAGGGGCCCTGCGACCGGGGATACATCGGGCACAAGGCCGCCAAAATGATGGCCCGCTCCAAGGCCATCCAGCAGCGCCAGACCGCCGCCATTGAGGAAAAATCCCGGCTTTTGAAAAACATTGAGCGCAGCGATACCCTCAAAATCTTCCAGGCCCCCTTCCCCACCAGGCGCCTGGCAGAGCTGAAGGATGTCGCCATCGCCTACGGCCCCGAGCCGGTGTGCGGCCCTGTCAGCTTCTCCATCTGCCAGAGAGACCGGATTGCCCTGCAGGGGGCCAACGGTTCCGGAAAAAGCAGTCTGCTCAAGCTGCTCTGCGGTCAGGACATTCCCCACACCGGGCAGCTCTGGCGGGGCAGCGGCCTGCGGATTTCCTATGTTCCCCAGGATACCTCCGGCCTGCAGGGAAGGCTCACCGATTTTGCCCGGGACAGCGGCATTGAGGAGAGCCTGTTTCTGGCCATGCTGGCAAAGCTGGACGTTCCCAAATCCCAGATGGAAAAGGATCTGTCCAGCCTGAGCGCCGGGCAGAAGAAAAAGGTGCTGCTGGCCAAGTCCATTTGCGAACCGGCCCACCTGCACATCTGGGACGAGCCGCTGAACTACATCGACGTCATCTCCCGGATGCAGCTTGAGGAACTGCTGCTTCAGTTCCAGCCCACAATTCTCTTTGTAGAACATGACAATGCCTTCTGCCGGAACGTTGCCACAAGCTGGGTCCGCCTGTAGCGAAAACGTGGATTTCTTCGGCCCGCTACGCAGCGGCCAGAAAGGATTTGGGCGTACGATCTCAGCAGTGATCCACGAAGGCCCGGAACAGCTTGCGGCTGTCGGCGTCCGTCCAGAAACTGAACTCCGGATGCCACTGAACCGCCCAGACAAAGCGGCTGTTTCTGCGGCGCACCGCCTCCACAACGCCGTCCTCCGCCTGGGCCAGAATTTCCAGATTCTCTCCCAGCTCCCGGATTGCCTGGTGGTGGTAGCTGTTCACCCCCAGCCGCTCCGTTCCCAGCAGTTCCTGAAGCGCCGGGCGCAGATTCACCCAGTGAATCACCTGGTCATAGGGCGGCTTGCCATGGTGCTCTACTTCACCGGGATGCTCTGTGGGCAGGTCCTGGTACAAGGTACCGCCTTCCAGCACATTTACCATCTGAATACCCCGGCAAATCCCCAGGACCCCCATGTCCCGCTCCACTGCACGGCGGTACAGCGCCTGTTCCAGCCTGTCCCGGGCCTCGCAGAGGGCGCCGCAGGTCTGTTTCTTCTCCTGACCATACAGGGCGGGAGAAATATCGTGTCCGCCGGTCAGCAGCAGGCCGTCACACCCGTCCAAAAGCTGGACAGCGTCCTCCGGCGGGACATGGAGCGGGAAAATCACAGGGATTCCCCCGGACTCCCGGATGGCGTCCAGATAGTTGGGCAGCATCCACAGGCTGTTTTTCTCTTCATCCCATAGGGGGACCACACCAATCTGTTTTTTTGCCATGGGTTTTTCCTCCTCTTCTTTCAGCCACGATACCTATGTACATCCGCACGATTTCCTGCGGTCAAACAAATATTGGAACAGCTCGGGTGTTATTTCGGGATAGGTCAAATTCTGGGGAAGAATCCTGAATTGCCGCGTTTCCGCCATTTCGCTTGGGGGCATCTGTCCAAGCTTGCGGATAATTGCGTGAAACACCATGCCGTTTGCCCAGTCATCCGTGCCCTCTACCCCTGCCCAGTAATCACACAGCGGCTCTATTTCAAAATCAATCGCACCGGACTCTTCATACAGCTCTCTCTTTGCCGCCTCCATCGGTTCTTCCCCAGGTTCAATATGCCCTCCTTGGGTTTCCCAGGTTGTCCTCTTTTTGTGTCTGCTCAATAAAATACTCCCGTTGTATTCCGACAAAACCACAACGTATTTGTATTGGCGCAATGAACCAATTTCATACGTTCTGGTAGTCAATGTTCTCTTTTCCGACATCTCGTTACACCTTTCCTCTCCAAGAGCCGGGAATGAAACCGCTTTTCCAGACTCTTTCCGGCCTTTTCTTTTTCCACAGGAATGATACCACTGCGGGCCGAATTA
>CASFNR010000059.1 GCA_949296115.1 uncultured Eubacteriales bacterium
GTGGATGGGATCTACCTGCGCCGCAACTGGGGCGGAGAGTTCGAAAATGTAGCCATTCTGGTAGCGATTGCTGTCAATGAGGACGGATACCGTGAGGTTTTGGGCGCCGCCGAGGGCATGAAAGAGGACAAGGCCAGCTGGGTCAGCTTCTTTCAATGGCTACGTGGCCGTGGTCTGGATGGCGTAAAACTCATTGTTGGAGACAAGTGTCTTGGTATGCTGGAGGCCGTGGGCGAAGTATTTCCCGAGGCCAAATACCAGCGGTGTACCGTCCACTTCTACCGCAATGTGTTCTCTGTTACGCCTCGCTCCAAGGTGAAGCTGGTAGCCAGGATGCTCAAGGCGATCCACGCTCAGGAGAGCAGGAAAGCCGCCCGAGAAAAGGCTAAGGCTGTGGTGGAGGAGCTGCGTTCTATGAAGCTGAAAGAGGCCGCTAAAAAGGTGGAGGATGGTATTGAGGAAACGCTGACCTACTGCGATTTTCCAAGTGAACACTGGACTCGTATTCGCACCAACAATGTGATTGAGCGGCTGAACCGGGAGATCCGCCGCCGCACCCGTGTGGTGGGCAGTTTCCCGGCAACTCCGCCCTCATGCTGGTCTGCGCCCGGCTGCGCCATGTGGCCGGTACCCAGTGGGGCAACAAGAAATACATGAATATGAAGCACTTGGAGGCTGCCATTGAGGACGTCTCCATTGCCGGCTGACTTCATTCATGCCAGAGCCTGCAAACCAATTTGCGAAAAATACTTGACACTACCGGAACGCATAGTTTCGCTTCTCGGTTTATTGGGAAGAAATTGGAATGGTAAAATTCAGCTGGACGGAAAAACGGTGGATAAGTACCACTTTTTCATGTCATGTCTTTGTCTTGACCACATAAAGATTGCAATTTTCGGGCTGCGGGATACTCTTCCGCAGCCTTTTTTCTTTGTTTACAGCGGAGCAGGTTTTGATGGCAACTAAGGCTGTTGCATGAGGGATTGCTGCATGCCATGGTCAAAGTGATAGCGCTGGGGGAAAACAACACCATTCTCTGCTGAGAAAAAGTCATCCAATGCAGTTTGACGTCTTCCCTCAGACAATACAAAACCGCTGCGACTTCCCATGGGGATGGAAATCGCAGCGGTTTTCCGTTTTTATTTGCGATTCTGCTCGATCCATGTTACGGCAAAATCCACCAACTCCCGCTGTTTCATCAGCGTAATCGTCCCGTTTCCGAGGGCTACCTTACGGACAGAACAGGTGTTTTCAAATGCTGCACCGATCTCATTGAAATCTTCACCGTCCACGAAAAGTGTTTCATACTGTTTCCACACCCGTTTTCCATCCTCCAACACCGCACTATGTTCTGTGCTGTTGTGCTTGCTGGGGTAGTTTGCCCGAACATCAGCCAGATGCAAAGAGGTGTTTTTGTCATACCCCACACCGATCAGCAGAACCAGACCGTCCTGCTCATACAGCTTTCCAATCGGGGAGCCATCGCCGAAAATATTGGAAAGGTCATGGGCGGAAGTCAAGTATTCGGCATGTTTTCCCCATGCTGCCACGGAACGGGCCGGATGGTCGCTGCGCAGTGTCCCCGGCCACTTCCGGAACATTTCTGCCACAGTACCCATGGTGTTGGTCGGGGTAATGTCTTTATTGTATGCCGGCCAGTTTTCCCGGATCAGCGGCCACCAGTTTTCTGGTTCTTCCCAATGAA
The DNA here is from genome assembly GCA_949296115.1 of uncultured Eubacteriales bacterium. GTDB lineage: Bacteria > Bacillota > Clostridia > Oscillospirales > Oscillospiraceae > Faecousia. Next base: position 1,706 of record CASFNR010000059.1, read on the forward strand.
CGCCGGTGGCGGGATCGAGGTTTTTCCATGATTGTGTGGGCATCATGATCGTGCCTTCGGTGCCAACCGTTTCCAAAAGTGCCTCGATGATCACCTGGGCGCCCCCGCAGACAAAACCCAGGCTGCTTAGAGAGGTATGTACCATGATCGTCTGCCCATTGCAAACCCCGACTTCGGATAATGCGCTAAGAATGTCCTGTTTCAAAACGATTTTTCGTTCCATGAGAAATCTCCATCCATTCGGAACCGACTCCTGGCCGGTTCATCCACTTTTTACGGCCATAGTGCTATGACCTCGGCACCTGCATACAATTTCCCGCCCTCTGCAAGCAGAGAGAATACCCAATTCTTCCTCGAGAGAAGATACGACAATGGACTGGGATTGAACGCATACCCTTTGGAGCAGAGCCGCTGGAAAATGGCGCAGAGCATGTGGTCCTGCTGCCGTTGCAGCCTTCACAGAGAATCAGCGGCTACCCTTTGCCCAGGGACGGTAGAATTTCAAAATGCATGTATTCCTGGCTACTGATTATAGTCATTGATATCTTTTTTGTCAATTTATAGTCATTTGACAAGGAAAGTATATTGGTGTTCTCAAAGCACTTTCTTGGATGATAGTGTTTCTTTGCTTACAGTGGTATAATTTCTTCGTGGGGAGTGTATTATTTATTTCCCAATTTACCGTTATTTCTTTCCTTCTCCGCTGCAATCTCCCGTTTCATCTGTGAGATCATCACCATCAACTTTTCCTCGCATTCCTCTCTGGTTGGGGCGTAAACATTGCGGGAAATCCGCTTGCCTTGAGCATCCCGTGGGGAGTATTTTCCTTCCCACAGGTGGTCGTTGATCTGGTACAGACACCCGGTGCCGGACTTGCGGTGCTTGAGCTGGGCAGGGGAGAAGGCAGCGGGCTTTGGCTTGGGAGTCGGTTCCGGAGCAGGCATGGGGGTGTCTGTTTTCCCGATCTGCCGGTCGATCCGTACTGCGGCTTGCTGCTGCATGAAGTCTGTAACGTGGGAGTAAATGTCCAGGGTGGTGGCTGAGGAAACGTGGCCGATGATGGAAGATAAGGTTTTCACATCCATACCGTGTTCCAGGGCCATGGTGGCGAAGGTGTGCCGTAAATCGTGGAAGCGTACCACCTTGCACCCTGCCCGAGCCAAGGTCTGCTGCATTCTCCTGCGGGCGTAGTTGGGCGTCAGAGGGGCATCTTCCTTGACGGGAGAGGGAAACATCCACCGGGAGGAATTTCGCTGCTGATAGTCCACAAGAACCTTGAGGAGAACCTCCGGCAGAATCACAGTTCGGATGGAGGATTTGGTCTTCGGTTCGGTGATGTGCAGCTGCCCACGGGAGTAGTACATGGATTTGCTGATCTGCAGAGCGCCGGTGCGGAAGGTTAAGTCTGTCCACTGCAGAGCCAGAATTTCTCCTAGCCGCATGCCTGTGGCCAGCTCCAGCAGGAACAGCTCGTAGTAGCCATCCTGCTTTGCCTGGACAAGAAACCGGTGCATTTCCTCCTGGGTCAGTACCTGCATTTCCCGGCTCTTCTTGGGTGGCAGTTTGCAGCCTGCAGCGGGATTGATGCGGATCAGCCCCTCCTGTACTGCCCGAGCCAACGCTGCCCGACAGCTGGCGTGACAGACCCGCACCATTCGGTCGGACAGCCCGGGGCCATATTGCTCTACCCGGATAAGCCGCCCGCTGGTTTTCAAGCGGGCATAGAACTGCTGCAAATCGTTCTGGGTTAGCTTGTTCAGGGGAATTTGCCCTAACTCGGGGATGATGTGCTTGTAGATCCGCTCGGCATACCCTTCCTGCGTCCGTGGCTGCAGTCCGGGTTTACAGTAGGTTTCGTACCAGAAGGTCATCCAGTCTCCGAAGGGCATATCCTCACGGCACTTGCGGATGGGGGGAGCGCATTCCTCCTGGAGCTTTTTCAGCTTGTCCAGGCACTCTGTCCGGGTTTTGCCCAGAACATTTTTTGTTTTCGGCAGGCCGTTATCGTCATACCCGATGACAACCCGGCCCTCCCAGCGCCCGTCTGCACGTTTGCGAAGGGTTCCGGAACCTTGTTTTCGTTTCTTTGCCATGGCGTTACCTCACATAATCTCATCCAGGAATCCGCCCACAACCCCTGCGGCTTTCCGGTGCATGTCCGTGGTCATGTGGGTGTAGGTATCCAGGGTAAAGGATGCGTTGGTATGTCCCAGAATACCGGACAAGGTCTTGGCATCTACACCGCTGGTCAGGGCGTGGGTGGCGAAAGTGTGCCGCAAATCGTGGAAGCGCATGGGTGGAAGTTCGGCTCGTCGCAGCAGAACCTTCAGATGGTCATAGGCAGTGGATGGGGACAAGGGCAGTTCGGGCATCGTGGGATTATGGAAAATCCAATCGCTGTAGGAGTGCTTTTTTCGCTGCTTCAGAAGCGCTGCTGTGCTGGGTGGAAGCAGGATGATTCTGGCGCCGGATTCTGTCTTGGTTTCTCCTACCCGGACACCACCGCCCTGGCGTCTGCTGACAGAGCGGTGAATATGGAGTCTGCCTGTACGCTCTTCAAAGTCCTGCCATTTGAGACCGCAGATTTCTCCCAGGCGCATGCCTGTGGTCAGTTCGGTGTAGAAGAAATCGTACCACTGAGGATCCTGCTTCAAAGTTTCCAAAAATCGGTCCAGTTGGCCCTCTGAAAGAATCTGTTTAGGCGCATAGTTCGCCTTGGGAATGACTGTACCTTCGGTGGGATTTCGGGGGATCAAATGCTCCCGCACTGCAGCGTCCAGCGCTTGGTGGAGCATCATGTGAACGCCTCGTACCATGCTGTCGGACAGGGCATTTCCTTTCTCGTAATGCTCTTCCACCCGCCCATTCTCCCGTAGCCAGTTGTATAGCTTTTGGATATCCGCGGTGGAGATAGCGCTGATTTTTTCTCCCTCAAGATAGGGTTTGATCTGGTGTTCTATCATGCCTTTGTATCGGATCAGGGTGCTTTCCCGGAGGGTCAGGGTCATGTAATCCGTCAGCCATTTGTCCAGCCACTGCCCCAGGGTAAGGTTGGATGCTTCCGTCAGTTCCACGTCCCGGTATGCCTCCAGCTGGGCGTGAAGTTTCTTGAGAAGTTCACCTTGGGTCCTGGCAAATACCGAGCGGAAGATGGGACGGCCATCTGCCTTATGGCCAACCACAATCCGCCCTTCCCAGCGTCCGTCACTTCGTTTTCTTACCAGCCCATCACCGGCTGGCCTTCGCTTTGCCATGGGGAATTCCTCCTTCCTATTTCCAACATTACCACAGCCATTTCTCAATAGCTATTGACAAATCCAACATTTTTTCTAACTTTCAAAGAAATGACAAATACAGGGATAAAGCTGTGTAAACTGGACATTGACCCCTATACCGACACCGGAAAAAGCTGTTGGGAGTCTAAGCAAAGTCCCATTCGACAACACCCAAGGAGGCCCCTGCGGCCCGTTGCCGACCCATAAGAAGAACCTGGGAATTTGTTTTGAAAAGACTCTGGTTTTTCTGTAACACTCCGTATTTTTGGCGGGCGTTGCCCGCCAATGTCACACCTGAGGATCGGCGGCGACGCCGGTCCTTTCTCCTGCTTCTTTTTCTTCCGCTTTCCTCGGTCCCCAAGCTGGGCCAGCCGGGGAGAAGCCTTACGGTGTGAATTCCTAACTTTTCTGAAGAACGACCCCGGCAGATTTTCTGCAGGGGCGTCCCTGTCCGAAACTTGCGGGATAGGCGGGCAAATCCGGCGCAAAGGGGGTAAGGTGGTATCCTGCCCTTACCCCCGGAAAGAAAACCGGAAACAGGGCCGAAAATCCCGGCCTAACGGGCTGACAAGGCGAATCCTATGCGCCGTTCATTTTCCTGAATCTGCTGCCGGAGATGGTACTCCCGGGCATCGGCCAAGGGACGGATGGTATAGAGCAGGCTTCCGTTGCGTTTGGTTCCATCTTTTAGGGTGACGGTGGTTGGCTCCGTGAAAATCAACTGCTTCTCCACCAGACTGTCCACATGCTTTTTGACCGTGTTCCGGCTCATGCCTACGGCTTCCCCGATGGTGCGGTAGCTGGGGTAGCACTGATAGGTCTTCCGGTTTTCGCACCGCATGAGGAAGGCATACACTGCCAGCTCTCCAGGAGTCAGGCCCAGCTGGAAGATTTCGTTGGGCAGAGGGAAATACTTCCGGGCGGGATTTCGGAGGTGAGAAATAGTCTGCTTCATTTTCCTAGACGCTCCTGTACCCAGATTTGAAATTCCTGTTTGGGTACTACCAGACGGTTGCCAATCCGCAGGGCAGGGAAGTCTTTTTCGTGCATCAGCTCATAGGCAGTGGAAGAAGACACGCCGAGTATTTGGGCGACCATATGGGCATTGAGAAACAGGGGCAGTTCGTCGTAGCTTTTGTAAATGGATTGGTTCATGCAGCCTCCTTAACGTGATGTGGGGATGAATGTTTCCTGTGGTAACCATTTTCCTCAGCTCCTTCCTTTTTTAGAATCCCGCAACCCCGAAGAAAGGACCCCGCACAGCTTTCCCAATCCGCCACTTCTTTCCGGGGCGGCTGGCATGCTGTACGGGGCTGTTAATTTTATTGCCAGAATACCGGCGGTATGGATGCAATGGCGTTCACTTCCTTCTTACGGATTGGGGGTTGCTCCATGGACATTGTAACAGATTCCCAACGTTTCTCTTAGGGAAAGTCGTCGACAAAGAAAACAGGACTTGTATTTTTGCAACTTCCAAGGTAACATCACACAAACTTGTTGGAGGTGTGAACATGCAATCATTTACCGAAGCCTTCCGTGCCTATATCCACAGCCATCCCTTTGAGTCCGGAAGAAGTGATGGAGAAACGGTTCTAGACCAGATCTATCAGGTCTATTGGGAATCCCATGAATCCGATCCGCCGGAAATCAAGGATGGTTTCAAAGAGCTGGAGAGCCTTTTAGAATCCTTGCCCTTGGACGATAACAACTCCGTCTTTACCCTTTGCTGCCGCTTATGTACTGCTTACGAGCACAAAGCGTTCCGTGACGGCCTGCTTTACGGCGCGCATATTATGCAGGAGCTATTCCCGAAGGAGAATGCCCAGGGAGAATCCGGGACATATCACGCTTGACACTACCTACCCACACGGCTCTGTCATTTCGTATTCAAGAACTGAAATTAAAACTGCCTCTCCGTTGGTTTTGACGCCAGCGGTGAGGCAGTTTTGTCTTCTGTTGTCATGATGCAATTCGATTTTTGGTACTGCGATTCACCCAAGTTTGTCCCGGAAGAAGGGAATATCCATCTCCGCCTTTTGTGTTGGCAAAGGCAACGACTTCTTTGCAGATATCTCCCACGACCGCTGCTTTCAGTTCAACAACTTCGCTCTCAACAAATGCCATACACAGCGCTTCCTTTTCTTAGTCGCCATTATAATCATTCTTGTCATTCTTGTCAATTTGTATTCATCCGACAAGAAAATTATTCCGTGTTGTCAAAGCCCACGGCCCAGAGTATTTCTTTGTTTATGCGGTGCAGTTCCTGCACCGCTCACCTTGGGGGAGGGAATCTCTTTTCATATACAGAATCCAATTCCACACCCATCCCAAAAGGAGAAAGTTTTACTTGAAACACGCAGGGCAAGAGCGTGTTAAGGGGGAATTGTTGGAGCAGTAGAAAGTGTTTTACACAGAGCGGAGAGATAAAACCTCTCAGGCCGTACTGGCCCCGGTGGGCTTCGTCCGCCATGACCACAATGTTCCGCCGGGTGGACAGCGGCTCTCCGCATTCATCAAACTTCTGCATAGTGATAAAGATAATGCCGTTTATTTAGGAAGCCAAAAAGTATGGTTTTTTTCTCTTTATCGGGATGAATGACTACCAAATCAGAGCAATTCCAAGGTTCTGTTTTTCTGGAATCACTGTGCAGGCTCCGGGCTTCCTTGTGCACACAATGACAACATCACCTGGATTTAATTGAGATTTCTTAATTGTCTCATTAAACTCAGATGATATATACTTTACATCGTCCATTTTGATATTGAATGGCTCAATATTTGTAGACCGCAAAAACAGGACACCGCTATCTGTATAGCGACTGGCCATGGTTCCTACAAACCCTACTGTGAGATCAGCCACTTCGGATAATTCAATTTCTCGCCACTCACACTTCATACCCAATCGCCCCCAGTTGTTTCTGAATTTCTGTTTCCGGCTGGTGGGACTTGGCGAACAACTCCGACAGTTCCCAGGTGAGCCGGGCCATCTTTTCCTCAAAGGGTTCCCCATCCTCCTGCTGCTCCTCGATACCCACATACCGGCCGGGGGCGAGGATGTAGTCCTGCCCCGCAATCTCCTCGGTGGTAGCTACGGCACAGAAGCCCTTGACTTCCTCCAAGGTACCTGTAAATTCCGCCCACACAGCCACACTTGCACGGACTTTTAGCCACAGTGTTACGGGCTATTAGCCATACCGTCACGGTACAGAGCCACAGTGGCCAGAGGGATCTCAACAGCCCCTCTGGCGGGTGGTGGATCAGGATTTATCCCAACGAGCTATAATCTTTCTGGATTGCTCATAAATATCCTGTTCGGACCATTCGTGGAATTCGTCGGGTTCCTGAAAAAAGATGCTCAAGATTTCCTGCTTGGCCTGCTCGGTGTTCCGCTTGCTGTGGAACCAGGAAGCATATTTGGTGTCCAGAAGGCGACGTGTCAATATCATATCAGCCATTCGCCTCCTGGTATCTCAGACCATGGCGCTCTCGCATGGAAATCTTTCCAGCAATCAGGATCTCATAGGAGTTGTGGATGATTCGGTCTAAAATGGCTTCAGCAATGGCACTGCGTTCATCTGAATCCGGATGGATTCGGACATACCAATCGTCAAGCTC
>CASFNR010000060.1 GCA_949296115.1 uncultured Eubacteriales bacterium
CTTCACAAAGCTGCTGCGGCGAATCTGACGGTTAAAACGTGCAACGGCATTCTCTGCCCGCTGCTTTACCGTAAAGGCGATGGAATCCTCCGTCAGGGCGCCGTCCGCCCGACCTTTCTCCGTAATCTCATAGCACTGATTTTCCACTTCCTTCAGATGGCCGGATTTGACCATTTCCGGAATGGCGGTGCAGACGTCGAAATAGCTCAAACAGTCGTCCTGATAGCACAGCTCGTAAATCTGCTGCATGGTCACGGGGTAGTTTACCCGGGCCATGACACACAAGATCAATACCTTCACATCCAGCATATCATGGATAAATCCCAATCTCTGCACTGCAATCACCTCTTGATTTCATTATACAGAATCCTCCCCAAAAATCAAGCACAACCCATTTCCCCGGTGCATATTCTGGTATGAGGGAGTGATGTGATTGGAGGAACGGATTGTGATTGTCCCTGCCGGCTCCACCGCCGCCTGCCGCCATGCCCAGAGGATTCTGGCAGAGCAAGGGTTCACCGTAGTGGATCATCCCACGCCGGAGGCCACCCATCTGCTGCTGGATGTGCCCAGCTTTGAAGCTCCGGGGCGGCTTCGAGGGGGCGGAGAATTGTCCCGGTGGCTGGAGATGCTGCCCCCGGGAATCACGGTGATCGGCGGGAATCTGGACTGCTCAGAACTGGCAGGATATCCAGTTGTGGATCTGCTGCGGGATGACATCTGGAATAACCACCCGCAGATCCAAATCGTGGATTTTGATTTCTACGATGTGGACGCCTTCAACCGATGCGAAAACGAGAACTATGTGCTGATGGCGGTGGAAAACTGGCGTTATGTGCACCCGCTGCTCAAGATCCTGCCGGTGGACTGGAATTACACCATCCCCTTCGGCCTGCTGCACTCGCCCTCGCCTTCGGCAGGGGTCAGCGCATTTCTGCGCGCGGTGGAAAAGACCGTGAAACAAGAGTGTTAACACCGGAGTACATACTGCATAACGAATCGAGACTTCTGTAACCTCGCAAGAACCTTTACAATAGAATCAGAAACAAGAAAGTTTTTCCTGGCAGAGTCCGGAGAGGTGCTGCAAATCTACGGAAAGGAAGTCATCGATTATGGAATATGTAACACTGAATAATGGAGTCAAAATGCCGAAGCTGGGGTACGGTGTTTTCCAGGTTGCCAATGAAGAGTGTGAGCGTTGCGTACAGGATGCTATTTCGGTAGGTTACCGCTCCATTGATACGGCCCAGTCCTATGGAAACGAGGAGGCGGTAGGCAACGCCATTCAGAAATGTGATGTCCCCAGAGAGGAACTGTTCCTTACCAGTAAGATCTGGATGTCCAATGCCAGTTATGAAAAGGCGAAGGCATCCATCGACAAATCTCTGCAGAAGCTGAAAACAGATTATCTGGACCTGATGCTGATCCATCAGCCCTTTGGCGATTATTACGGCGCATACCGGGCTATGGAGGAAGCCTACAAGGCAGGTAAACTGCGGGCCATTGGCGTGTCCAACTTCTACCCGGACCGGCTCATCGACCTGTGCCAGTTTGCGGAAATTCCGCCTATGGTCAATCAGGTGGAAACTCATGTGTTCCAGCAGCAGCGTACCGCCCATGAATACATGAAAAAGTACGGCGTTCAACACGAAGCCTGGGGCCCCTTTGCAGAAGGGAAAAAGAGCTGCTTTACCAATCCGGTGCTGGTAGGGATCGGAGAAAAATATGGTAAAACTGCCGCGCAGACAGCCCTGCGGTTCCTGATTCAGTCCGATGTAGTCGTGATCCCCAAATCCACCCATAAAGAGCGGATGGAGCAGAATCTGGATGTGTTTGATTTTTCCCTCAGCGAAGCCGATATGGATGCCATTCGCGCCCTTGATGAAGGAAAGAGCCTGTTCTTTGACCACTATGATCCCGCTACGGTGGAGATGCTGACCAATATGGGAAAGACGAGGATCGTATAAGGAGGCAGACAAAATGAATCATTTAATTAGGAAACGAGTTTTTACGTTGTTCTTGGCGGGCATCCTGGCCATTTCCCTTGCCGCCTGTGGAAATACGAATTCTGATGGCAACGCACAGGACATTTCTTCGGAGGCCCCTCAGACATCCGGGCAGGAAAACGGGATGCAGTCAAACACCTCTGAGCAGGTAGAGAGCAGTAATGCAGGATCGGACGGCAGCAATATCCTGATTGCTTATTTCACTGCGGCGGAAAACAGCGGTGTCGATGCTATTGCCTCTGCCAGCTATACTACCATCGACGGGCAGGCCGTAGGCCGGGTTCGCGCTGTGGCAGATATGATTCAGGAAAATGTGGGAGGAGATTTGTTCTCCATCCACACTTCCGTTGTCTATCCCACGGATGGCGGAGAATTGATTGATTATGCTGCGGAAGAACAGGACGAAAATGCCCGACCGGAATTGACCTCCCATATTGATAATCTGGATCAATATGATACCATTTTCATCGGTTATCCCAACTGGTGGGCTGACCTCCCCATGGCGGTATACAGTTTCTTTGACGAGTATGACTTTTCCGGCAAGACAATTATCCCGTTTAATGTCCATAACGGAAGCCGCTTCTCCCGCACCATCCAGACCATTGAAGAGCTGGAGCCGAATGCAACTGTTGTTGAAGATGGCTTTACCGTCAGCGAGCAGACGGTTGACCAGGCTGCCCCGGATGTGGCCGAATGGCTTGAGAACCTGGGTTATTAAGGGAAGTGGCAGATATGCAAAAGAGAAAAATCATTCCGTTTCTTTCCCTTTTATTGTGTTGCGCCCTGATTCTCACCTCCCTTGCCGGATGCGCGGCTTCTGGCTCGTCCACACGGTCCCAAACGCCAGAATTTTCTGAGCTGCCGGAAACAGCAGAGCCGGCATCCGATGGAGAGAGTACCGTTTCTTCTGGCGAGGAGGAGCCAGCTATGGAGACAGGAATGATTCCAGAACAGATTTTAGAGGGTGAAACAGGCACGATCCACTACAGCTACTATCTCCCTGAAAACTACGATCCGCAAGTAGAGTACCCGTTGATGATTGTCATGCCTGGCTATGACATGATGTGGTTTGGAGAAGAATCCTCTGGTTCCAACTTGAACTGGGATGGCTTTCTCTGCTGGATGCGCCGCCCAGAGGAAATGATTGTTGTATCAGCCCAGCTGACAGACTGGCACGAAACATCCGCCCGGCAGGCGATTGAACTGACGGAATATTTCCTTACCAATTTTTCTGTGGACACTTCCAGGGTGTATGCAGCGGGTTACTCTGCTGGCGGGGAAACCATGTCACAGGCAGTCTCCACGCGTCCAGATCTCTACGCTGCCTATCTGCATGGCGCGTCCCAGTGGGATGGGGACTATGCACCTATTGCAGAAAATGGCGTGGCAGTTTATATCTTCATGGCGGAGAATGATGAATATTACGGTTCTGAACGGGCGTGGGACGCATACAACAGCCTCCATGACGCATATAGCGAGGCTGGATGGTCGGAAGATCAGATTGCAGATGTTCTCCAAATTCAGACGCCGGATGACGAGTGGTTTGCCCAGCGTGGTATTACCGGAAACTATCACGGCGGCGGAAATGTAGTGTTTGGAGAAGATAACATTTTGAACTGGATCTTGTCTCATACCAAGGAGGAAAACATATCATGAAGGTTTTATTAGTAAATGGCAGCCCTCATCGGGAGGGTTGTACCTATACGGCCCTGTGTATCGTATCTGAGGCACTCAATCAAAACGGGATTGACACCGATGTGTTCTGGATTGGAAACAAGCCGCTCTCAGGCTGCATTGCCTGCCACAAGTGCAGCAGTCTCAACCGCTGTGTATTTCAGGATACGGTAAATGATTTTTTGTCGTTGGCAGAGGACTATGACGGCTTTGTGTTTGGTACCCCGGTTCACTGGGCAGGAGCTTCCGGCGGGGTAACCTCTTTTCTGGATCGCGCCTTTTACGCTGATTTGAACGGAAACGGCGGACGGTTTTATTTGAAACCGGCTGCTGCGGTCATGTCAGCCAGGAGAGCCGGAACCACGGCTACATGGGATCAGATGAACAAGTATTTTGGCCTAATGCAGATGCCAATCATTACTTCCCGGTATTGGAATATGGTGCATGGCACAACGCCACAGGAGGTTATGCAGGATCGGGAGGGACTCGCGACCCTTCGGACCCTTGGACACAATATGGCTTATTTTCTTAAGTGCAAGGAAGTGGGCAGCAAGCTGGTGCCCCTGCCCCCGGTGGAAACGCCGGAAAGGACAAATTTCATTCGATAGAATTATGACAAAGAACAGGAGGTTCGTTTCATGCAGCCCAAAATGGTTGGAAAAATCATCGTGGATCTTGGCATGACCATCCTTCTGATGCTGCTTATGGCCTTTGAACTGATCGGCAGAACGGCCCATGAGTGGATTGGAGCCGGGATGTTCGTGCTGTTTATCGTCCATCATATTTTAAACCGAAAATGGTCAGGAAATCTGTTTCATGGCAAATACTCTTCTTATCGGAGCTTACAGACGGTGAGTGCTGTTCTGGTATTTCTTGCGATGCTGGGTTCCATGGTCAGTGCTGTCTTGATTTCCCGTGAGGTATTTGCCTTCCTTCCCATCAGCGGAGGGCGCAGCTTCGGTCGAACACTACATATGCTCTGCGCTTATTGGGGATTTTTGTTTTTATCCTTCCATCTGGGGATTCACTGGAATATGATCCTTGGAATGGCGGGAAAGCTGTGCGGGAAGCCGTCAAAATTACGGGCAAGGCTCATCTGCACAGCAGGGATTCTGATTGCGATATACGGCGTGTATGCTCTGATCCGCCGGGACATCCTCAGCTACCTGTTCTTGCAGACCCAGTTTGTATTTTTCGACTTTGAGGAGCCGCTGATTTTTTTCTTTCTGGATTACCTGGCTGTCATGGGCTTGTTCGTATTCGCAGGACACTATGCGGGAAAAGCAGTTAGGGGGTTGCTGAAAAGTCAAGTGAGGAGACAGTCATGAGGCGGCTACTATCCGGCCTTCTGGTGGTATGTCTGGTTGCGGGACTGACTGGCTGTTCCATGGAAAGCCAACAAAGCAATGAAAATAATTTTTCTCCAGCCTCCCGTGATTTCTTTGCTATGAATACCTATATCCGCCTGGAAGCGTATGGGGACGGGGCCGCAGATGCTCTGGCCCAGGCGCAGGAACGAATGGAGGAATTGGAAGGGCTTTGGTCCGTTACAGACGAGAACAGCGAGATTTATGCAGTCAATCACAGCGGAGGACAGCCTATTTCCGTCAGTGATGACACCGCGGCGGTGGTTTCTTTTGCCTTGGATATGGCAGAAGAAACTGGCGGCGCATTAGAGCCTACCATTTATCCGGTGCTGACTGCGTGGGGATTTACCACAGGGGAACACCATGTACCGGAGCCAGAAGAAATCGACAAATTGCTCACATCAGTGGATTACCACAGCGTTTCCCTGAATGGGAATACGATTCAGCTGGAGCCCGGTATGATGATGGATTTGGGCGCAGTGGGAAAAGGCTACGCCAGCGATGAGATTGCCAGCCTGCTTCGGAAGAGTGGCATTACATCAGCTCTGCTGAATTTGGGTGGAAATATTTTGATGATCGGCTCCAAACCCGATGGCGGCGACTGGAGACTGGGCCTACAAGACCCCTTTGAAAATGGCACAATCGGGGTGTTGACTGCTTCTGAGTGTGCGGTTGTGACCTCCGGCAATTACGAAAATTACTTTACGGCGGAGGATGGAACAACTTACGGCCATATTATTGACCCAGCTACTGGTTATCCCGTGGACAACGATCTTGCCGCTGTGACGATTGTGGCGCAAGACGGCAAGCTGTGCGATGCCCTTTCCACCTCGCTTTTTGTGATGGGAGCGGATGCCGCAATAGGATATTGGCAGGAACATCCTGGCTTTGAGATGATTTTGATTACCCAGGACCGGCAGATTCTGATAACGGATGGACTGGATGGACAGTTTTCTCTGGACGCAACCCATTCGGATATGAAAATAGATGTGGTGGAACGATGAACAAGCAGACACGTATCATTTTTATTGCTGCCGCATTGATGTTCCTGGCTGGGGTAGTGGGCAGTATTCTAATTCTGAGAGCGCCGCATAGTCAGACGGTACAGATCGTACAAGACGGCAATGTTTTATATACCTTCGATCTATCCAGACAAGACGATCAGGATATCCGGGTAGAGTATGAAGGGAGAACAAATGTCATTCAAATTCAAAATGGTAGAATCCGAATGTTGGAGGCAGATTGCCCCGATCATATTTGTATACAGATGGGGTGGTTGGATTCAGCTACCCCGATTGTCTAAAAGAAATGCAAATATCTATCATCAAAGAGCCAGACGCAGAGCCGATGAAACTGTGGGATTCACACACAGCTTTATCGGCTCTTTTTTCATCCTTTTGGTTGGCTTTCTAAAGCGGCTTTTACAGTTAAGGACTATATCTGCCCGGATGGGATCGAGAAAAACAGCGACTATCTGAAGCTGGGCGATAAGTTCTGCCGTATGCTGTTCCTCAAAGACTACGCTTCTTATATTAAGGATAACATGGTGACGGAGCTGACGGATTTCAACCGCAATCTGATGTTCTCTATCGACATTGTGCCGGTTCCCACGGATGAGGCCGTGCGGGAGGTGGAAAACCGCCTGCTGGGTGTGGAAACCAACATCACCAACTGGCAGCGCCGCCAGAACGCCAACAACAATCACCACCCGCGACCAGCGGATGATGTTCGCAGTGATGACCCTGGCCATCACCGCCGATACCAAAGAGCAGCTTGACAGCGACACCGAAGCCGTACTCTCCGTGGCTCGAAAGCATACGCTGCCTACCTTCATGCGTCTTCTCGATGGGAAGGGGAATTTAGACCTATTGTTGAGTATGGTATCGCGGTTTACATTTTTATGGCGGAAGATGATGAATATTTCGGCTCACAAAGAGCTTTTGATGCCTATGAAGGGTTATATACTGCTTACATCAATGCAGGATGGAACGAGGATGGCATTGATGATGTTCTACAAATTCAAGTGCCAGACACAGCCTGGTTTGCAGAGCGTGGCGTCACAGAAGATTACCACGGTGGTGGTAATACAGTATTTGAAGAAACATCTGTTTTAAATTGGATTGTTTCTCAGAGAAAATCAAATTAAGTATACTAACTAAAAGTATACGATTAGACAGGGGGCAGACATATGAATTCAAAAAGTATTTTACGGATTATCACTGACATGAGACCGCAGAAAATTCTGTGTAAACGACGGGATATGACAGTATAAGGAATCCTGGCAAAGTCAAGAATATCACAAAGATATTTACGACAAAGGAGTCA
>CASFNR010000061.1 GCA_949296115.1 uncultured Eubacteriales bacterium
CTGTACAACTTCAAGCTGGCTCCCTCCCTGACCCTGGGCTGCGGCTCCTGGGGCGGCAACTCCGTGTCGGAGAACGTGGGCGTCAAGCACCTGCTGAACATCAAGACCGTTGCCATGAGGAGGGAGAATATGCTGTGGTTCCGTGCCCCGGAAAAGGTTTACTTCAAGAAGGGCTGCCTGCCGGTGGCGCTGGCGGAGCTGAAATCCTACCGCAAGGCTTTCATTGTCACCGACCAGTTCCTGTATGAGAACGGCTACACCAAGCCGGTGGAGGAGCAGCTGGACGCCATGGGCATTGTCCACACCACCTTCTCCGACGTAGCCCCCGATCCCACCCTGGCCTGCGCCAGAGAAGGCGCCGCCCGGATGCGGGAGTTCAAGCCTGATCTGATTGTGGCTGTGGGCGGCGGCTCTGCCATGGACGCCGGCAAGATTATGTGGGTGCTCTACGAGCATCCCGAAGCGGACTTCCAGGATATGGCCATGCGGTTTGTGGACATCCGCAAGCGTGTCTACACCTTCCCCAAGATGGGCGAGAAGGCCTACTTCGTGGCCATCCCCACCACCGCCGGCACCGGTTCCGAGGTGACTCCCTTCGCCGTCATCACCGATGAGGTCTCCGGCGTTAAGTACCCCCTGGCCGACTATGAGCTGCTGCCCAAGATGGCCATCATCGACGCCGACATGATGATGAACGCCCCCCGGGGCCTCACTGCTGCCTCCGGCATCGATGCCGTGACCCACGCCCTGGAAGCCTACGCCTCCATGCTGGCAACGGATTACACCGATGGTCTGGCCCTGCGGAGCCTGAAGCTGGTATTCAACAACCTGCCCTCCGCCTATGAGAACGGCGCCAAGGACCCCAAGGCCCGGGAGAACATGGCCAACGCTGCCTGCATGGCCGGCATGGCCTTCGCCAACGCCTTCCTGGGTGTGTGCCACTCCATGGCCCATAAGCTGGGCGCCTTCCACCACCTGCCCCACGGCGTGGCCAACGCCCTGCTGATTGACCAGGTGCTGCGCTTCAACGCTGCGGAAGTTCCCCCCAAGATGGGCACCTTCTCCCAGTACGATCATCCCCACACCCTGGCCCGGTACGCCGAAATTGCCGACTACCTGAAGCTGGGCGGCAATACCGACGAGGAGAAGCTGGAGAAGCTGATCGCCGCCGTCAATGATCTGAAGGCGAAGGTTGGCATCAAGCCCACCATCCGGGACTACGGCATTGACGAAGGGGACTTCCTGGCACGGCTGGACGACATGGTGGAGCAGGCCTTCGATGACCAGTGCACCGGTGCCAACCCCCGCTACCCCCTGATGAGCGAAATCAAGCAAATGTATCTGAACGCATACTACGGCGAGAGCCGCAACGGTTAAGGAGGGTAACTGTATGAATACGGAAAACATCATCGCCACCCGCCCCCACAAGGTCATCTACCGGGACGGCAGCCGCTGCATCAAGGCCTTCGACCAGGAATTTTCCAAGGCGGACATTCTGAACGAGGCGCTGAATCAGGCCCGGATTGAGCTGGCGGGTCTGACCATCCCCAAGCTGCTGGGGGTGACGGAAGTGGACGGCAAATGGGCCATCATCTCCGAATTCATCGAGGGCAAGACTCTGGCCCAGCTGATGGACGAGAATCCGGAAAAGAAGGACGAATACCTGGCCTATCTGGTAGACCTGCAGCTGAAGATGCACGCCGCCACCTGCCCCATGCTGAACAAGCTGAAGGATAAAATGCACGGCAAGATCAGCGCCTCCAAGCTGGATGCCACCACCCGGTATGATCTGCACATCCAGCTGGAGAGCATGCCCAAGCACAACAAGATCTGCCACGGAGACTTCAATCCCTCCAACATCATCATAACAGCGGACGGCACCCCCTATATTCTGGACTGGTCCCACGCCACCCAGGGCAACGCCTCTGCCGACGCTGCCCGGACTTACCTGCTGTTCTGCCTGAACGGGGACAAGGACGGGGCCAAGAAGTATCTGGAGCTGTTCTGCCAGAAGAGTGACACCGCCCTGCAATATGTCCAGAAGTGGATGCCCATTGTGGCCGCCTCTCAGCTGGTCAAGAGCAACGAATCCGAGCGGGAATTCCTCCTGTCCTGGGTCAACGTGGTGGACTATCAATAAACATTTCCCAATAGACAAGACCTGCGCACCCCGTTTGGGGTGCGCAGGTTGTCTTTTGAAAAGCCTGTCAACGCTATATCCTGAGATCAGATATCCAGTGCCGCGTGGTAGCCCTGATACACGGCATTGGTGATGTTGCTCACCCGGGCGCAGTCGCCGATCTCCCGGACGAAGGGAGCGCAGCCCCGGAGTTCATTCACCGCATCCCGGTTGGACCGCTGGCCCACGGCGCAGATCACCGTCTTGCCGGGAATCAGTACTTCCTTCCCTTCCACGTCTTTGCAGACCAGGCCCTCCTCCGTGACCCGCAGGCCCTGCAGGCCGGTATGGACGGTGGTGAACTTCTCCACCTGCTGCATGAGAATGGGCCGGTGCCGGATGTTGCAGTCCACCGCCAGGGAATCCCGCATTTCCACCAGATGAACCTGTTTTCCCTCCATGCCCAGGTGCACCGCACACTCGCAGCCCGCCAGGCCGCCGCCCAGCACCACCACGGTGTCCGCCACCTTGTCTTTTTCCAGGTAGTAGTTATTGACCACCACCACGTTGTCCCCGTCAATACCGGGCAGCGGCGGCACAATGGGGGTGGAGCCCACCGCCAGAATCAGGGCGTCGGGGGCCAGCTGCTCCAGCAGTTCCGGGGTTGCCGGGGTGTTCAGGCGGACTTCCACGCCCTCTTTCTCCATCTGCCGGGCGAAGGTCAGGCCCAGCTGGTACATCTCGTACTTAAAGGGCAGTGCCTGCTCGGACTTGAGAATGCCCCCCAGTTCCCCGGTTTTTTCCAGCAGAATCACCTGATGGCCCCGCTGGGCTGCGGTGATGGCCGCCTTCATGCCGCCTACGCCGCCGCCGGCCACCACCACCTTTTTCTTCCGGGCAGCGGGCAGCACCTCGGTGCCCTCGCATTCCCGGCCGATCAGCGGATTGACGGTACACCGCCGGGTGCCGGTGGTGGGCCGCTCCGCCATGCAGGTGAAGCAGCGCAGGCAGCGGACAATCTCGTCCTCCTGCCCCGCCATAACCTTGTTGGGCAGGAAGGGGTCCGCCAGCAGGGCCCGTGCCATTTCCACCACATCCGCCTTTCCGGAGGCGATGATCTCCTCCATCTGGGCCGGGTCATTCAGGGCGCCAATGGTCGCCACGGGCTTGTGAACATGCTTTTTGATTTCCGCCGCCAGATACACATTATTCCCGTGGGGAGCGAACATGGGCAGGTGGGTGGTGAAGAAGCCGAACTGGTAGCTGCCTGCGGAGACATGAATCAGGTCCACCAGGTCCTCCACCCCCTGGGCGATTTTCACGCCCTCCTCCAGGGTGTAGCCCCCGTCAAACAGCTCCGCGCCGCTCATCCGGAACTCAATGGGGAAGCCGGGGCCAACGGCCTTGCGGACCTCCGTCAGAACCTCCCGGGCAAAGCGCAGCCGGTTCTCCAGGCTGCCGCCGTACTCATCCGTGCGATGATTGAAGGCCGGGGACAGAAACTGGTTCACCAGCCAGCCATGTCCCCCGTGGACCATCACCATCTGGAACCCTGCCCGCTTGACCAGGGTCGCTGCCTCGCCGTAGGATTTAACAATGTCGGCAATCTGCTCCTTGGTCAGGGCCTTCACCGGGATGCCGTCAGGCCGCACCCAGTCGCTGGGGCCGAACTGGGTCAGGCTTTTTTTCTTCTCCTTGTCCACCAGGTAAGTTCCGGCGTACTGGCCGGAGTGGCTCAGCTCCACGCTGGGCACCGCCCCATGCCGGGCCACCGCATCCGCAAGGAAGGTCCATCCTGCCAGATTGCCCGGGGTAGTCAGATTGATGTGGAACATATGGCTGGCGTCAGTCTCCGGGTGCACCACCAGTTCACTGGCCGTCACCGCAGCGGCGCCGCCCTTGGCACGCAGTTCATAGAAGCCCGGGGTCCGGGGTCCCACAGAGCAATCGGCTGTAATATCCGTTCCGCCCATGGGAGCGGCAAACATCCGGTTGCGGAAGGTCACTCTGCCCAGGGTGATGGGCTGGCACAGATGGGGAAACTTGTTGTTCATTCTGCATTCCTCCAAATTGTCTTTTGTCCACCTGATTATTTTATCAAGTTTTATTCCTTGATGCAATGCAAATATTTGGATCTATCCCGCATTCCCTTTCCCTTGCAGGTTCTTCCCTGGGATTTGAAATTCGGATTGACAGCGTGATTCGGGCATCCTATACTGAATGCTGAAACTCTGTCTCAGAGGAAGGAGTACGCCATGAATCTGTCCCGAATGCCCCTGTTTCAGGGAATCCCGGAAGAGGAAATTCAAGCTCTGCTGCGCTGCCTGGCCGCCGTGGAAAAAACCTATAAAAAAGGTCAGGTCATTTTCCCGGAGGGAGTGCCAACCCAATGGATGGGGATTGTCCTGCAGGGGCTGGTAATTGTATCCTGTCCCGACATCTGGGGAAAGAACAGCATTCTGGGCAGTGCGGAACCGGGGGCTGTATTTGCAGAAGCCTACGCCTGCATTCCTGCTGAGCCTCTGCTGATTTCTGTCACAGCGGCAGAGGACAGCCGGGTACTGCTGCTGAACATCGGCAGCATTCTCTCTAGCTGCACCAACGCATGCCCGTTCCACACCCGTTTGATTCAAAATCTTTTAACGGTGTGCGCCGTGAAAAGTCTCCAGCTCTCCCGGCGGATCCTGCACACCACCCCCAAATCCATTCGGGGACGGCTCCAATCCTACTTCTCCGAGTGCGTCAAGAAATCCGGCAGCCTCTCTTTTACCATCCCCTACAACCGTCAGCAGCTGGCGGACTATTTGGGCGTGGATCGCAGCGCCCTGTGCAATGAGCTGTCCAAAATGCGGCAGGATGGCCTGATTCAGTTCTCTCGAAACCAGATCACCATGCTGCCGTCCAGGCAGGAACTTCCTTGAAACAGAACAGCGGAGGAACCTGAAATTCCAGGATTTCCTCCGCTGTTATTTTCAGTTCGTCCCCAGAGACTGGTATTTGGCATCCAGCACAGGTTTTGCTGTCTCCAGATATTCCTCTCAAAACTGGGCAGATCGCCCCGCCGTCGCACCAAGCCGCTCCCCCACCGCAGGATCTCCTTTGCGAAGCTCATTCCGTGGAATCGCTTCCCGGAGTTGCCGGAAGCCTAGGAATTGACCATTGCTGTAAATTTCCACCGGAACCCCATCCGTCAGTCCGTGATTGGGCGCCTGCAGCAGGACGCCGTACTGCTCCTGGGCCTGGGCCGTCGGATTGGCGGTCACCACGTTCCGTGCCTGGGTTCGGTCAACCCAATTAGCTTTCAGACAGTATTTGTTTTCTTTTCCCCAGCCTAGGTCAAGAAGCAGTTTATCCTTGCATTCCGAATCGCTGTAGAGCTTTATGGTGTAATTCTTCTTTTCATAGGCAAGGCTGGAGTTTCCCTGCATCTTGATCTCTGCGTAGCCGGTGCGTATCTGCTGTCCGTCATCATATTGGAAAGAAATCACCCGCTCGTCGTCCTTCTCTTCCATTGCGCTGATATTCCCAATCAAATCCAGTTTGGGAATACTGGTGTTGTTCCACGCCGCCAGAAATGCTGCAGACAACAGCACGGCCGCTCCCAGCACGATCAGCAATCCTTTTCTCAGCCGCATTCTGTGCTTCATCCGTATTCCCCCTTCAATAAGAAAAAACCGAAGTTCATGAGAACTTCGGCTCCTTGGAGCTGCTAGCCAGATTCGAACTGGCGACCTCATCCTTACCAAGGATGCGCTCTACCGACTGAGCTATAGCAGCATATTCAGTTGCCATGTCACTCACACAGCTTCGCTATTATACAACAGGGATCTTAGTTTGTCAAGGGTTTTCTCAAATTTTTCTCCGGGGATGAAAAGTGCCTGCCGCAGCAGCGACAGGCACGTCATCTGCCCAGAATCCGGAATTACACCAGTTCGATTACTGCCATCTCAGCAGCGTCGCCCCGGCGCTCGCCGGTGCGGGTCACCCGGGTGTAGCCGCCGTTGCGGTCGGCATACTTGGGGGCGATCTCCTTGAACAGCTTGTGCGCCACATCCTCCTTGGTGATGAAGGACAGAGCCCGGCGATAAGCAGCCAGATTGCCCTTCTTGCCCAGGGTGATCATCTTCTCAACCACAGGCTGCACTTCCTTGGCACGATAGAAGGTGGTTTCCATCCTGCCGTTCTCCAGCAGATCGGTGACCTGCTGACGCAGCAGGGCCTTTCTCTGTGCGCTGGTCTTGCCCAGCTTACGAGTGCCAAACATGAACGTTTCCTCCTTTTTAAAAGGTTAAACTCGATTAGTTGTTGCTGCCAGAATCTTCGCTGGCCAGGGACAGGCCCATCATCTCCAGCTTCTTCTGAACTTCGTCCAGGGACTTCTTGCCCATGTTCCGAACCTTCATCATGTCCTCGCCGGTCTTGTTGATCAGGTC
>CASFNR010000062.1 GCA_949296115.1 uncultured Eubacteriales bacterium
AAGATTCTCGGTGATAAGAGCCTGCATGTCAGCATTTGACGGGCTATTGGAGGAATACAAGGAAGTCAGGTCCAGAAGGTATCCATTTGCGGAACACAGGTCATACGCTTCCTTGTTCATCAAAACCAGATCCAACTGCTTTGCATTGATGGCTGCCAGGAGCTTCAGCCCGGATGTGTAGGCGTATTCGTGGTTTTCAGCGGATGGATTGTCGGATAAATACAAGTTAAAATATCGATAGACCTCTTCCTTCTCCGGATTGCGCCCGAGATCGGAAATAAAGCCGTCAGACAGGTAACCATCCATGTCATCACCTGCAGAGATGTTCAGATAGGCCAGATATACCACAGGACTTTTTTGTGTAAGCGCATTGTGTATTCCGGAGGCCAGCAAATAAACGAAACAGGCCAAAAGAATCAGCGGGATTTTGTAGTACATCCAGATATGCTCCGCTTTTTTGGAAACCGGCATTTCCCGGAACTGTTGCCATCTATGCCGGCGCTCTTCCGGGGACAATTTCATTGGCTTCCTCCGTTGTCGGTGACGGTATCCTCCGGAACATAGGAGCAGGCACGGATCACGCCATTGAGCAAATAGGAGCTGAGCAAGGCGCACAGTCCTTCGCCGAAAATAACCAGAGGCGTGAAAAAGGCGACAACCACAAAAAACATGGCGAAATGAATGGCAAATACCAGAATGGTGCAGAACAGGTAGCGAATGCCGATGAGCAGCGCATTTCTTAACATGGGCCAGCTGCGATTGCGGACACTGGCAATCAGCGGAAACAGGTAGAGCAGTACAATGCAATACAGAATCGCTGCCACAATCACAACCGCCAATCCCAGCGTACAGACGACGGAAAAAACGCCGGTGGTACTCTTATAAAGATTGTACAGAATATACCCATCCAAACTCAGCAAAATGCCAAGGGCAAGCAAAATCAACCAGAGAATCGTGGATTGACGGAAATTTTCCCGGAAGGCACGGAAAAACCGGGAAGTCAAAGATGGGTCCTCCCCCCGGGAAATCCGCAGTGTCACATCATACAGAGCAGTCGTGGCCGCACCGGCGGTGAAAACCGGGATGGAGCAAAGAAACCACAGCAGGTTCAGATAGCAGCTGTAGCAGAGCTTCAATATAGCCTGGCTGAATTGGCTGTCGTAGGAAAAAAGTTTCATGCATTACCTCACATCCTGCCGGTGGATTCCCGATAGATCAGATCTGTCTGTGTATGAACGGTTCGATAGTCCAGGGAAGGTTCCTGTATTCTGGAGATCAGCAAGTGAACCGCAGTGAAAGCAATAATCTGCGTGTGGATGCGTACGGTGGTCAAAGGCGGTTTGGACAGGCGGGATTCTGCGGAATCGTCAAATCCGCAGATCAGCACATCATCCGGTACCCGTTTCCCCACGGCGGCCAGCGCCTGAAGCAAATCGGCAGCCACAAAATCATTGGCGCAGATAAAAACATCTGGAAGCGCTTTCATGGAATCGATCACAGGCTGCATTTCTTCCAAATGGTTATACTTGATGACGAAAGCCGGGTCCACAGAATATCCGGCCATTGCGACCGCAAGATAGAAGGCGGTATACCGCTCGTAGAAAGACTGGCAGTGGTCATAATCCCCGACGAATCCGATGCGGGTTCGCCCTTTTGCCAGCATATCATTGACAAATTTCGTAGTTTCTGTAATGTTATCCATATATAGCTGATCGGCAGGAAGGGATTTTCCATTTCGTCTGGAAGGACCATCCACAAACAGAATGGGAATATCCAGGCCGCATAGCATCTCGTCATAGTCCCAGTCAAACATTTCGATGCACACAATCCCACGCACCTGTTCCAGGTGCAGTGTAATTGGGAGCGTTTTGCGCACAAAATCTTCCGTCGTCACACGATGGGTGTTCATGGTGTATCCCAGCTGAGAGATTTCCCTTTGAAATTTATCCAGCATCAGCAAGGCGAAATGAGAGTGGGTAAGGAATGCCCCGGTAAGCAGGGCAATCTCTCCCTGGTACCCACTGGCTCCCGGCCGGACGGTTGGCAGTGTACTGTTTCTGGGGATGGCGATGCTCCCTGCGTAGGAAAACTGCTTGTAGCCCATCTCTACGGCTTTTTGCAGGATTTTTTCCCTGGTGGAATCTGCAAGACCGTCCGCGTTGTTGATCGCCTTGGACACCGTATTTCTGGAGATGCAAAGCGCATCTGCAATATCCTGGATGGTAACTTTTTTGTTCATTTCAACCCTCCTGCATACTGTTGTTGTCCTGAAAACAGTATACCATAGAAAATATGCAAATGTCAAATCAAGCCTTCGGGCATTGTGTGCAAATTCTGCAATACAAAATCGTGCATATGCACCAAAAAATTGTGCAAATGTAAATTATTTATTGACAAAGATTATCCCGGGTGCTACCATGAAGTTGTCAAAAGTCTCAATGAATTGAGCATTTGCACAATTTCTGAAGAGGGATGTAAAAGGAGGAATTGAATGAAACGAGCAATGACACAGTCTTCTGTCAAGAAGACGAAAGGAACCAGAATACACAACACATTGGTCTATATGCGTCAGCATTGGCAGCTGTACCTCATCTTTATGCTGCCGGCGGTTGTGCTGACAATCGTGTTCCGCTATCTTCCAATGGGCGGCATTCTGATTGCCTTCACGGAGTACAATCCAATCCGTGGCATCCTGGGAAGCGAATGGGTGGGATTCGACCACTTTACTCGATTCCTTTCATCGCCGGACTTTATGCAGTACTTATTGAACACCTTGAAATTAAGTGTGTTCGGACTTCTCTGGGGATTTCCCGCTCCAATCCTGCTGGCATTCTTGCTGAACCGGGTAATGAGCAGCGGCATCAAGCAGAAGATTCAGCTTATTCTGTACATGCCGAATTTTATCTCTGTGATTGTTCTTTGCGGTATTGTCCGGATTCTGCTTTCTCCCACCGGCATGCTGAATATGCTTCTGGGAACATCTTACAATTTCATGACCATGCCAGAGGCCTTCCGTACGATTTACATTGCCAGCGGCATCTGGCAGGGAGCCGGCTGGGCTTCCATTATTTACACGGCGGCACTGTCCAATGCCAGCAAGGACCTGAAGGAAGCTGCCGTTCTGGATGGCGCAAATATCATCCAGCAGATCAAAGCCGTGGAATGGCCTGCAATCAAAGACACCGTTCTGATTCAGTTCATTATGAGCGTGGGTAATATCATGTCCGTTGGATTTGAAAAAGCCTATGCCCTTCAGACGGATCTGAACCTGAATGCATCTGAAATCATCTCCACCTATGTGTACAAAAAGGGCCTGCTGGATGGTGATTATGGTTTTTCCACTGCTGTAGGACTGTTCAATACAGTGATCAACGTCATCCTGCTGGTTTCTATGAACACCATCGTCAAGAAGATGAACGATGGCAAGGGTGTCTGAGGAAGGAGGAAGTAAGTTGGATACGAAATTTTCCAAGTTGGCCGGCGTAGACAAAGGAATCATGGTTTTTGCCTATGTGATCTTAGGCTTGTTCATGGTAGCCATTATTTTTCCGGTAATCTATATCATTCTGGCATCCTTTATCGATCCGATTACCCTTCAGAACCACGGCCTGACCTTCGATTTCAGCAAATGGACCCTGACGGCTTATGAGCGGGTCATGACCAACGACCAGATCTGGATCGGCTTCAAAAATGCCATGATCTATTCTGTGCTTTTCACAATCATCTCTGTAGCGGTGACGCTGTTGGCAGCCTATCCCATGTCCCGTCCGGATTTCAAAGGCAAAGGCCTGCTCAACACGCTGTTTGTCATCACCATGTTCTTTGGCGGCGGCCTGATTCCCACCTACCTGCTCATCAGCAATCTGGGAATGCTGGACACCATGTGGGCAGTCCTGATCCCCGGCGCCTTCAGCGTGTGGAACATGATTATTGCCAGGACCTACTACATGGGCATTCCCGGTGACATGCAGGAAGCGGCAGAGATTGACGGCGCATCGGAGATGGTCTACTTCTTCAAAATCCTGCTGCCACTGTGCGCCCCAATTATCGCCACCATTGCCATGTGGCAGTTCGTGGGCATGTGGAACAGCTACTTTGACGCCATGATTTACCTGAACGATGCAGCCAAGCAGCCGCTGCAGCTGGTCCTGCGGGCAATCCTGATTCAGAGCCAGCCGGAACCGGGAATGGTTTCCGATATGCAGAGTACCGCCGCCCGTGCACAGCTGGCAGAACTGCTGAAATATGCAACCATTATCATTTCCAGTATCCCCCTGATGATTATGTATCCCTTCTTCCAGAAGTACTTTAACAGCGGCATCATGGCCGGCGCAGTAAAGGGATAATGTTACTTTGTATGTTTGACAGACGGAGATCTGCCAATATAATGAAAAGGAGAATACATCATATGAAAAAGCTGACAAAGATGCTCTCGCTGTCGCTGACCCTCGCCATGCTG
Organism: uncultured Eubacteriales bacterium; assembly: GCA_949296115.1. GTDB lineage: Bacteria > Bacillota > Clostridia > Oscillospirales > Oscillospiraceae > Faecousia. Next base: position 4,460 of record CASFNR010000062.1, read on the forward strand.
ATCGGTCTGCTGGCAGGCTGCAGCGGTGCAGGAGGCCCTGCAGGTAATTCTGCAGGACTGGAAGTGGACCCGGCAACACTTGCCTTTCCTCTGGCAGAAACCGCTACCATTACCGGCTTGACCAATTTCCCCGCCGGTACGGAATCTGAGCCCAATAATCGTACCATTTTCAAGCGCCTGGAAGAGCAAACCAATGTTCATGTGGAATGGAAGACCATTCAGTCTGACCAGTGGGGCGAAAAAATCGCACTGGAAATGTCCAACATCAAGACACTGCCTGACTTTGTGTTCAATGCCGGCTTCAGTGATACGGATCTGCTGAAGTATGCAAAGCAGGGCGTTATTATCAACCTGGAAGAATACATCGACAAATATATGCCCAATCTGTCCAAGGTGTTTGAGCTGGCTCCCGAGTATCGGACCATGTGCACCGATGAAGATGGCCATATCTGGGCGCTTCCCTGGATTGAGCAGCTGGGTTATGAGAAGACTGCCATCCAGACCGTGGGCAATATGAGCTTTATCAACACCGCATGGCTGGACTACCTTGGTCTGGAAATGCCCACCACGGTGGACGAGTTTGAGGATGTCCTGATTGCCTTCCGGGACAATGCAGCAGACCTGAAGGCAGAGTTCAACATTGAAGGGGACATTATCCCCATGTCCTGCATTATGAACGATGGCGACCAGGATCCCTGCATTCTGATCAACGGCTTTGGCGAAGGCTACGGCGATCCCGACCGGGGCCGTCACATTGCGGTTACCAACGATAAGGAAGTTATCTGTGTTGCCAATACGGAGGGCTTCAAGGAAGGTATCGCTTGGCTGCATGAACTGTATGCCCAGGGGCTGATTGACCCCGAAGCCTTTACCCAAGAATGGTCTACTTATGTTGCCAAGGGTAAGTCTGGCCGCTATGGCGTGTGCTTCTCCTGGGACGTTGCCAATATTGCCTCTCTGGAAGGCTGGGAACCCCTGCCCGCACTGACTGCCGATGTCAGAAATATCACCCCGCAGAACGGCTCCTTCACCTCCGGCTTTGACCGCGGCCGCTGCGTGGTCACCGCTGTCGCCGAAAATCCCGCTTTGGTCTGTGCATGGCTGGATCAGATGTACGCACCGCTGCAGTCTCCGCAGAACAACTGGGGAACCTACGGCGAGGACGACGAATTTGACATCTTTGAAATGGGT
>CASFNR010000063.1 GCA_949296115.1 uncultured Eubacteriales bacterium
AATCCGCTTGACCACGTTGGCGGGCATCTCCTCCACCAGGTCGGCGGCGTCGTCCACATACAGCTCGTCCAGCACTTCCTTCAGCTCGTTGTCCGAGAAGCCCTGAATCAGCAGCTCCTGGGCCTCCGGCTCCATCTCCACAAAGGTCTCCGCCGCCAGCTCCTTGGGCAGCAGCCGGAACAGCAACGGGATCTGCCGCTCCTCCAGCCCGTCGAACAGTCCGGCGATGTCAATGGGATTCATGGTCACCAGAATGTCCCGCAGGGTTGCGTACTTCTTCTCTTCCAGCATGGCCAGAAGAGCCTTTTCTACAATTTCAAAACGCTCAGCCATGATTTTCCTCCTTTTCAATTGTGTTCAAAAGAGGCAATCATACGCAGGTCACAGTCAGCGGGAAGCCCACCGGGTGGGCGCTCGCCTACTTCGACCGGGTATATTGCCGCCTGGGCCAGCATCCATGGTGGATCCTCCTTTTCTATGTAGAATAACCGGTGTTATTCTACCCAAAATTTCCAGGGTTGTCAACCTTGACGCAGGGTGGTTTCCGCATTAAAATGAGGAAAACGGCCCGCCTGTTTTTTCCAGTTCACACCGGGAGGAAATGTCCATGCTCCGTCTTGCCGATTTATCCGATCTGGATGAAATTCTGTCCATTTACGCCCCTTACGTCGCCGATACCACCATTTCTTTTGAGTATACCGTCCCCAGCCGGCAGACATTCCGGCAGCGGTTCCAGGACATTACCGCCCAGTTTCCCTGGCTGGTCTGGGAGGAGGGCGGCAAAATCCTGGGCTACGCCTACGCCAGCGCCCCCTTTGAACGGGCGGCCTACCGCTGGTGCGCGGAGCCGTCCATCTATCTGCGGCCCCAGGCGGCAGGCACCGGCATCGCCCAGCGGCTCTATGAAGCCCTGGAGTGGATCCTCCGGGAGCAGGGCTACAGGGTGCTGTACGCCATTGTGACGGCGGAAAATGCACGTTCCCGCCGGTTCCACGAAAAATTGGGTTACACCCTCCGGGCAGAGCTGCCGGCGTGCGGCTGGAAATTTGACCGATGGGTGGGGGTAATCTGGCTGGAAAAACGGCTGAAAATTGTGCAAACCCCCAGCAACTTCCCGGTTCCCTGGATGGAGGTTGTGCAAGGTGCAAAAAACTTTTCTCATATTTTAGACAGTTTGTCCCTTCCCTAATAGAAAAAAATATGATATGTTATCACTGTGGAAAAATGTACCTGTATGGTGACCATTTGTCCTTTTTTCAAATAGCATCCATATCATTCAAATAAGGAGCTGTGACCATGTATTTTCAGAAAAAACGTGTAATTGCCATGCTGCTGGCCGGCGGCCAGGGCAGCCGTCTGAAGGTCCTGACGGAGAAAACCGCCAAGCCCGCCGTCCCCTTCGGCGGCAAGTACCGCATCATCGACTTCCCCCTGAGCAACTGCGTCAACTCCGGCATCGATACCGTGGGCATCCTGACCCAGTATCAGCCCCTGGAGCTGAACGAGTACATCGGCAACGGACAGCCCTGGGGTCTGAACAAGACCCACAGCTGCGCCCAGGTTCTGCCTCCCTATGAGCGTCATGACAAGAAGTCCGGCTGGTACAAGGGCACCGCCAACGCCATCTATCAGAACATCGACTTCGTGGACCGCTTCGACCCGGATTATGTGGTGATTCTCTCCGGCGACCACATCTATAAGATGGATTACGCCGCCATGGTGGAATATCACGAGAAGCACCAGGCCTCCTGCACCATCGCCGTGCGGAACGTCCCCCTGGAAGAGGCCAGCCGCTTCGGCATCCTGAACACCAATCCCGATAACTCCATCTATGAGTTCGAGGAGAAGCCCCCGGTTCCCAAGTCCACCAACGCCTCCATGGGCATCTACTGCTTCAACTGGAAGGTCCTCCGGGACGCCCTGATCGCCGACGAGGATGACCCCAAGTCCTCCAACGACTTCGGCAAGAACATCATCCCCAAGCTCCTGAACGAGGGCCACAAGATGATGGCCTATCCCTTCGACGGCTACTGGAAGGACGTGGGAACCATCGACTCCCTGTGGGAAGCCAACATGGAGCTGCTGGGCAAGGAGCCTGCCTTTGACCTGCGGGGCGACGAGCGTTCCAAGATTTACGCCCGGAACTCCGCCCTGCCCTCCTCCTACATCGACGAGAAGGCCAAGATCGTCAACGCCTTCGTGGCGGAAGGCTCCGAGGTCTACGGCACCGTGAAGCACTCCATCATCTCCATCGGCTGCACCGTGGGCGAAGGCTCCCTGGTGGAGGACTCCGTGGTCATGCCCGGCGTGGAAATCGAGGCCGGCGCCATCGTCCGCAACGCCATTCTGGGCGAGAACTCCAAGGTCTGCAAAAATGCGGTGGTGGGCGGCGCCTTTGCCCCCGACGAGAAGAAGAGCATCAGCGTCACCTCCAAGGGCGCTGTCGTAGAAGCCAACACCGTGCTGAAGCCCGGTGATATGCTGTAAGAGGAGGATTCCGCAATGAACGTAATGGGTATTATTTTTACCAATGATGCCAGCCTGGGTGAGCTGACCAACAAGCGCACCATGGCTTCGCTGCCCTTCGGCGGCCGCTACCGTCAGGTAGACTTCGGCCTGTCCAACCTGAGCTGCGCCGGTGTGCGCCATGTGGGCATCATCTCCCGGCACAACTACCAGTCCCTGATGAACCACATCGGCGACGGCGAGGAGTGGGGCCTGGAGCTGGAAGAGGGCGGCCTGGAATTCCTGACCCCCTTCGCCATGTCCTCCACCCATACTTACCGGGGCAAGCTGGAATCCCTGAACCACGCCATGGACTTCCTGGAGTACGGCGCCGATGACGAGCTGGTGGTGATGATTGACTCCGCCGTGCTGTCCAACATCGACCTGAACAAGGTTCTTTCCGCCCATGTGGCCAGCGGCAAGGACATCACCGTGGTCACCAAGTCCGGCGTCTGCGATGGAGAGAAGATCATTGACCTGGCCCTGAAGGTGGAGAACGGGGAACTGGTGGACATGGTGGTTGACTACGCCGCCGGGCCGGATTATCTGGCGTCCATGGACATCTTCGTTCTGAACAAGAAGTGGCTGATGCAGCAGGTCAAGGAAATGATCGCCCGGGACAAGTTCCACATGGACCGGGATCTGGTGCTGGGCGGCTGGCAGCGGGGCAAGGTCTCCGTCAACGTCTATGAGCACGAGGGCGTGGCCATGTTCAACGAGTCCGTGGAGGAATACTTCTACAACTCCCTGTCCCTGATTGACAAGGACATCCGTCACGACATTTTCCACGGCAACCACCCCGTTTACACCAAGGTCCGGGACCGGGTCCCCACCTACTACGGCGAGGAATGCGACATTGCGGACTGCCTGGTGGCCGACGGCTGTATGCTGGACGGCAAGGTGGAAAAGTCCATCCTCTTCCGTCAGGTCACCGTCTCCAAGGGCGCCGAAGTGGAAAACTGCGTGATTATGAACGATTCCGTGGTAGGCGAGGGCTGCGAGCTGAAGTACGTCATTCTGGATAAGAACGTCACCGTGACTCCCGGTGCCAAACTCATTGGCACCAAGAAAAATCCCATCATTGTCAAGCGGGGTGATACCGTATGAAAATTGCCATCTGCGCCTCGGAAGGCGCCCCCTACGCCAAGTCCGGCGGTCTGGGCGACGTAATGGAGGCCCTGCCTGCCGCATTGGCCCGGATCGAGGGCAATGAGGTTGCCCTGTTCCTGCCTTACTACAGCAAAATCAAAACCAACGCCGCCTATGAGACGGAGAAGCTGGCGGAGTTCCGGGTCTCCCTGGGCTGGCGGAAGCAGTACTGCGCCGTGATGAAGCTGCTGGGCCGCACCGACGGAGTGCAGGTCTACTTCCTGGACAGCGAATACTATTTCGGCGGCCGTACCGGTGCCATTTATGGCGACATGGACGACGGCGAGCGGTTCGCCTTCTTCTCCCGGGGCTGTCTGGACGCCATGATCGCCCTGAACTTCATTCCCGATGTGATTCAGTGCAACGACTGGCAGACCGCCCTGATTCCCACCTACCTGAAGGCGGTGTACTTCGACCAGTTCCCCAAGACCCGGTGTATGTATACCATCCACAACATCGAGTACCAGGGCTGGGCCAACGCCAACTTCTTCGACGATATGCTGGGTCTGCCCTGGGAGTACCGTCCCGTGCTGGACATGAACAACTCCGTCAACGTGATGAAGGGCGCCATTGAAACCGCCGATCTGGTGACCACCGTCTCCGAGACCTATGCCCGGGAACTGATGTACCCCTACTATGCCCACGGACTGGACGGCATTCTGGCCAACAATGCCTGGAAGCTCACCGGCATTACCAACGGCATCGATGTGAACACCTTCAATCCCGAGACCGACAAGGCTCTGCCCGCTCACTACAACGCAGAAACCTTTGTGGAAGGCAAGGCCAAGTGCAAGGCCGCCCTCCAGGAGGAAGTTGGCCTGCCGGTGGACCCGGATGTGCCCCTGATGGCCATGGTCACCCGGCTGGCCGGGCACAAGGGTCTGGACCTGCTGTGCTACATTGCCCGCCGCCTGATGTGGGAGGAGGACGCTCAGCTGCTGATTCTGGGCACCGGCGAGGCCCAGTACGAGGGCTTCTTCCGGGATCTGGAGCGGCAGTTCCCCAAGCAGGTTTCCGCCAAGATCACCTTCAACCTGGGCTTGGCCGCCCGGATCTACGCCGGCGCAGACATCTACCTGATGCCCTCCAAGTCCGAGCCCTGCGGCCTGAGCCAGATGAACGCCATGCGCTACGGCACGGTGCCTGTGGTTCACGCCACCGGCGGTCTGAAGGACACGGTGCCTCCCGTGGATGAGAACGGCGAAGGCGGCCTGGGCTTCACCTTCCAGAGCTACAACGCCGACGACTTCTACGCCGCCCTGAAGCGGGCGCTGAACCTGTACAGCAGGAACAAGGAGAACTTCCACGCCCTGCAGAAGAAGGGCATGGAGACGGACTTCAGCTGGGACGTGCCCGCTCAGAAGTACATGGAGCTGTTCCAGAAAATGCTGGCCTGGTAAACGGACTTCCTTTGAATAGCAAATCTGCCCCGTCCGGAACTTCCGGACGGGGCAGTGTTTTGAAACGAAGAGCCAAAAAACAGCGGCAGGCAAAGATTTGCCTGCCGCCCTATTGTTTTGATCAGCCGTTGTTGGCCATTTCCTTCAGAGCGTCCTTCCGGCTGAAGTTGGCACGGCCCTTCTCGTCGAAGCCCATGAACTTCACCCAGGTCATGTCGCCCAGGTTCAGCACGTCCTCCACCTTCTCAACCCGGCGATTCTCCAGCTTGGAGATGTGCACCATGCCGTCATGGCCGGGGGCAATCTCCACGAAGGCGCCGATGGGCAGGATGCGGACCACCTTGCCGTAGTACAGCTTGCCAACCTCGGGGACGAAGCAGATGTCGTCCACCATCTTCTTGGCGGCATAGGCGGCGGCGGAGTCCACAGCGGAGATAAACACGCTGCCATCGTCCTCAATGTCCACCTTGGCGCCGGTGTCGGCGCAGATCTTCTGGATGGTCTTGCCGCCGGAGCCGATGACCTCCCGGATCTTGTCCACCGGAATCTTCAGGGACAGCATCTTGGGGGCGTACTCGCTGACCTCGGGACGGGG
>CASFNR010000064.1 GCA_949296115.1 uncultured Eubacteriales bacterium
CCGGCAGTCACACCGTTATCCGAAAACACCGCACCGATCAAGCCGAAACCGTCACACCGTCTGAAGCGAAATCTTCACACCGTTCGGCCGAATATTGCAACCTGGTTTTCAGTTCCTCCAGGGAATGGCAATGGGAAGCGGCGAGAAGCAGGGTTTCTTTGAGCTGGCGATTTTTGCCGGAATAGTGTTCTGCCCGCCGCTGACGGGCAATGGCGTTGTTGTCCTTTTCCGTGAGACCATGCTCGTGAGTATAGTTCAGCAGCCAGTCATTACAGTGATCCCGAAATTCCGGACTATTTTGATGCTTTCCCCCAGCATTGATTTCACAGGGAAGGGTGATGCCAGCTTCGTTCTTCATCATCCAAGGCTGTTCCTTCCGGCTCTCTGCTCGGACGCTGTTGATGCTGATATGAATGTGATCGTTGTCCGTATCCCGGTGAACCGCAATCAGGGCATCGTATCCTTGCAGGTTCTCCCGGACAAAGGCTTTCCCTTCGTTCAGAAGATCTTCCATGGTCATCCGGGGGCGATCTTCCTCGGGATGGGAAATGATGTACTCATGGCTTTTCCGGTCTTTGCGGCTCTGGTTCTTGTGGAATGCCTGGTTGGTGCGCATGCAGGCAAGGGCCCACAGCTGCGGGTCATCCTCGCTGCCCTGGGCAGAAATGTAGGCAACTGCATAGTTCTCCCGCTCCTGGAGCAGCCCGTATTCATCCAGGATGGGTTCGTAGTGGCCGGTTCGGGAATCCTCCTGATGCTTGTAGCTGTAGTATTCCAGCACATCCGTATACCGGGCGTTTTTACTGGTGCGATGCTTGATGATCGCCATTGAGTTTTGCCTCCAATGTTTTCAGCCGCTTGGAAGAACGCTCCAGATAGCGGATGGCTTTGACAACTTCCAGAAATTCCTGGGGGTAAAATTCCCGCAGGCCCTCGTTGGGTTTTATAATCATTTTCAGCATGCCGCCGATCCGGCCCATCTCTGCATACAGTGCATGAAGTGCCTCACTGTCCGAAGTGTTTTTTGGATTGCTATCCTCTTGGACAATCTTGCCGGTAAGCGCCGCTTCCCGGATAAAGGTGCTTTGATTTTTCCCGGACTGCCGGACCCGTTTGCGAAGCTGTACCAGTTCACTGTCTGTAAAACGAACCAGAACCCCATTCCCTCGCATGCGGTGGGGTGTCTTGGACTGGTTAGATTCCCGGGCAGGCTGTTCTGCAGGAGGCTGCCGGTTCTCATCCCAGGCTTGGGTGGCCTGGGCTACGATCTCCTCCAGACTGGCCCCCTTCGGCTGCGGAGCTTCCTCGGGAATGGGCTTACCCAGCCATTCTTCCAGGTCTTTGGGGTTGCTTTTCTGGTAACTTCGCTCCAGTCCGGTCAAGGCTTCGTTGGGACGCAGCCCATACCAGATGGATTGATCTTTGTAAATGTACCAGCCCAGGGGCAGCGCCGGATTCTGGGCTTCCGCCTTGGTGATTTTCTTTGCCATGTCCCAGTCCGGCAGCTGAGACCTGGGTTTGTTATTCCAGAAGGCCATGGTACGGAGCAGTTAAGGTAGGTATCCAGAACAAAGCCTTCCAGGCAAAGGTCTGGTTTGCCAACACCCCGCTGGGCAGGCTGATGACCTGGCAGCAAATTCTCAATGAACAAGTGGCGCCGTTTTCAAAGCGGCTGCCGCTTTTACCAAATCCGCATCCTTGTGGTTTGGTCTGGGTGTGCTTGTGCTGGTTTTGCTGGCTGGTATCCTCTCCGGCGTTGCCGGAACCATGACCGCTTCCAGCTCCAGCCTGATCCTCTCTCCCGCAGAATCCACCAGCGGAAAAATCAATCTGGCTCCCTACTCCCAGGTAATCCGCAGCGAAATGACCCGCTTCAACGGAGAGATCGCCAATATCATGAGCCGCTATGAAAATAACGATAGCTATGACAATGTGACCATGCAGTATTCCGGACAGTCCAATAATTCCCGGGAGCTGCTCTCCATGATGGCCGTCCGCATGGGACAGGCATTGGACATGGAAGAAAACCCGGCAGTAAAATCCTATCTGGTGTCCCTGTACCGGGCCAGCCACAGCTATGAGATTGCGGAGCACCGCTATACCTGCGAAGGCTGCAAGGAGCGGGTTGTCCAGGAGGTGGAAATCGACCCGGTTACCGGCCAGCCCACCATTCAGCTGAAAAAGGAGCTGTACTGCCCGGGGCATACCGATGTGACCATCACCGTTACCACCGTTGCCTTTGACGCCATCTTCGATGCAGATGATTACCGGGGCGGCGGAGACGGCTGGGAGGGCTGGACCGAGGAAACCATCGCCTGGTGCAAGCTCATCTACAACATGGATTGGACAGAACTGTACGAGGGTGTGGAAATTGCTCAGGATGTAAACATCGGCGGCATCACCGCTTCCGCCAATGAACTGGAAATCTGGAATTTCCTTATGGACTTAACCGGCAATGCCTACGGAGCCGCCGGTCTTATGGGAAACCTTTACGCTGAGTCCGGACTCAGCCCCACCAACCTGCAGGACAGCTACGAAGCATCCCTGGGGTATGACGACCAGTCCTACACCAATGCGGTGGACAACGGCACTTACCAGAATTTCGTCCATGACCAGGCGGGATATGGCCTGGCTCAGTGGACGTATTTTTCCCGGAAACAGGCCCTGCTCACCCTGGCCAAAGGCCGGGGCACCTCCATCGGCAGTTTGGATACCCAGCTGGAATATCTGGCCAGAGAATTGAGCGGCGGGTCCATCCTGGCGGATCTGCGAAACGCCTCTTCCGTTCGAGAAGCATCCGATATTGTCATGATCCGCTTTGAAAATCCGGCAGACCAGAGCGAACGGGCAAAAGCTCTCCGGGCCAGCTACTGTGAGTATTACTACAACAAAATGACCCTGGGCATTGCTGCGGAAGGCAATCTGACCCAGAAGCAGATGGATGTCATTACCATTGCCATGAATTCCGCTTCCTACGGCATCCCCGCCAACAAAGGCTACTGCCAGCAGTGGGCCGCTTATGTGTATGCCAAGGCCGGTCTGCCCATTGACAGTTCTTGCTGCGCCTATCACTCCGGTGTCAAATATGGCGTCAGCGATGACTGGAACGCCATTCTCCCCGGGGCGGCTGTCTATGGCTACTCCGGGTCTCAGTATGGCCATGTGGGAATCTATGTAGGCAACGGACTGGTTTACCATAATGTTGGCGGTGTGGCCATTGACTCTCTGGCAGATTGGGTCAAGATCTACAAGGGTTTCGCCTGGGGCTGGCTGGCAGGCTCGGATTTGACTACCTATGATTAACTTAGAGGAAGGAGCGCCTGAATTTCTCTCAGGCTGTAACCCCATGTCTATCATACAAAAATGGATTCGCTTCGGCAATCTCTTGACTATTGTTATGTTAACTTTATATATATTCTCAGGTAGCCTAATAGTATACGCCCAAGATGAAATCGCCCTCTCCCTAGAGGGCGATTCTTCTACATATATGGGCTGTGTCACGGTGGACGGGAACGTGTCCCAGGACTACGCAGATACCGTTGTCCTCGAATTGGAAAATGCGGCGACCGGTGAAAGAACGGAACTATTGCTGGAGTGGCCTTACGACACAAGTTTGTGGCTCCCCGAGGGAAATTATTATGTTCACGCTGCTCTATCCGGCGACCACTTTGAAATACAGTACCCCAGCGAAATCACGGTTTCCCGGTATGAAGCGGTTTCCCTGTCTCTGACCGTAACACCCCTGGAGCTTCCCTCTCTCCTGGAAAAGCAGACTTCCTTTGTCCCCCGGCTTCCCGTCCCCTATGCCCGGCAGCAGCAGATCTGGAACTACCTTCTGGAAATCACCGGTAATGCTTATGCCGCGGCTGGTCTTATGGGTAACCTCTATGCCGAGTCCGGTTTGGTTCCCACCAACTTGCAGGATGCTTGCGAGGCATCCCTGGGGTATGAGGATGGTACTTACACAGAAGCCGTGGATTCCGGCAGCTATGATGCCTTCGCAACGGATTGGGCAGGATACGGTCTGGCCCAATGGACCTGGCAGGAGCGAAAGCAGAACCTTCTGTCATTTGCCCAGGATGCAGGACTGTCCGTGGGCAGCCTGGACCTTCAGCTCCGGTTTCTTGCCTGGGAGCTGGAAGAGCGTGAACTGCTGCCTGAATTGCAGGCCGCCTGCTCTGTCCGGGAGGCTTCCAACCTGGTTCTGTTCCGTTACGAAGCGCCCCTGGACACGGGAGCGGAAACCCAGACCGTCCGATGTGGTCTGAGCATGACCTTTTACAATCAATTTGCCGGGACTATGTCCCAGAGGCAGAAGGACATTCTGGAAGTTGCCGCAAACCCTGCCGCCTACGGCATTCCGGAAAGCAATGTGGGCAGTCTGCAATGGGTGAAGCTGGTGTACGAAGCTGCCGGGGTGCCCTTTGAACGCACCTGCTGCGCCTACCATTCCGGGACGAAATATGGCACCAGCTCCGACTGGAACGCCATCACCCCCGGATCGGTTCTCTACGGCTACGGCGGTACAGCCGGGCATGCCGGAATTTATCTGGGGAACGGCATGGTCTGCCACTGTGACGGCTTCCTGGAAATCACCACTCTGGAGGGTTGGATTACAGCATACCAAGGATACGGCTGGGGCTGGCCGGGTGGAATCCCCGCTTGACCTTGGAGAAAGGATTGACTATGAAAAAACAACATGATTTCCATTTTCTGGTACTGATTTTGGCGGCGATGTGTCTGGTCTGCATTCTGGGTCCGGTGGCATTTGCCAGCATTGTGGAGGAAACCTACATCCCCCTGCCGGAACCCTCTCTGGAAGGTCTGGGCTATGTGGCCATTTCCGCAGACCCGCCGCTGGGATTTGAAGGGATTCTGTGTGTGGAGTTCCAGCGCAAAGGCAGCGCCCAGACAGACACCATCCAGATCAGCGGTCTGGACTATTACGCCGGTGGAGCCTGGCTGAAGGAGGGCACCTATCTGGTAAAGGATACCTATGTTCTGGACAGCGACCACTTTTCCGTAACGCCCAGTGCCGGGGAAATCGCTGTCTCTCAGGAGCAGGATGCTTCTCTTTTTCTCACCATTATCGTAGACGAGGAGCAGGAAGCCCACCGGGAACAGCTGGCAGAAACCTTTGTACCGGATTCCGTGCCGACCTTCGCCATTGAAACCGCCGCAGCGGAAACCACCGCTCCGGACGGGAATCCGGCAATCGTGGACAATGGCATGATTTCCAAAATTGTCCCCGCTGTCCTCTTCTTCCTGGCAGGGGCCCTGGTGCTGGGGCAGTATCTGTACCGGAAATTCTTCACAAACCAGTAATACAAGGAGGATAAGCATTCATGCCAACCAATGTTGCGCGTTATGCCCGGCTGGCAGAGGAAACCGCCGTCCGGATCACCGGCAGCTATCTCAGCTGGACCGATTTCCTGAACACCGCCGCCCGGCTGTACAAGTATCCTTACCACGAGCAGCTTCTGATCTATGCCCAGCGCCCGGAAGCCACCGCCTGCGCCAGCTTTGACATCTGGAACCGGTACATGGGCCGCTACATCCGCCGGGGAGCCAAGGGCATTGCCCTGATTGATTCCTCCGGCGACACCCCGAAGCTCAAGTATGTGTTCGACGTCTCCGAC
>CASFNR010000065.1 GCA_949296115.1 uncultured Eubacteriales bacterium
CGTGGTGCCGATGGTTTTCAGCAGGCCGTAGAAATGGACGTCCCCCGCCACGGAAATCTGAAACACATTATAGATAATCAGATACCCGGTCAGCAGAATCAGCAGCAGCATTCCCACAAGAATCACCACCGTGGCCGGGTCCAGATTCTCCGACAGCTGTGCCCCGGTGTAACCCCAGTTGACCCCGGTGGCAATGTAATTCTCTCCCCGGGTTTCGCCCTGATAACCATGATTGGTCAGAATTTTCTCAATGTCCGCAGAGATAGAACGGGCGCCGTTTTTCAGCATCACATCCAGATTCCAGGAGCCGGTCATCTCATCACTGCCGGGCGGCGTCACCCCAATCTCCTCCAGTACGGCATCGACCCGGCTTTCCGGGATGAGAATGTGGTTGGCAACCACCGCCTCATCGTATTCCCACCAGCCGCAGAGGGTAAAGGTCTGGGTGGTTTCGTGACCGTCTACATAAAAGGTAACGGTAAATTCCGCCCCCAGTTCCGGGTCGATGCCCAGCAAATCCAGCACATGGGTGTCGGTGGCGGCTTCGTTGGTTCCCTCCTGGGGCAGGCGGCCCTCCATCGGGTCGCAGTACGTCCAGTGGGCCTGGTTGGCGTCGGAGTAGCCGATTTCTACGTGATCTTTATTGAATGGAATCTCTGTGGGCATTCCCAGGAAACGCCGCAGGCCCCATTGGGCAATCAGGGGATCGTCTTTCAATGTTTCGTACTGCTCTTCCGTCAGGTACTTGAAGGTCCCATGGCTCCAGCCTCCGGCCTGGCGAAAGTTATTCTGCTGGAAGCCCTCGTTGATGGACAGGGCGATGGTGAATAAGGAAGTAAACAAAGTGGCAGTCAGGGCAATGGCCAGAACAGCCACCAGATTCCGGGTGCGGTTTGCCAGCAGTGCCCGCAGGCTCAGGCGGCGGATGCACCCACGATTGGAGACGTTCATCGGGATTCCTCCTTACCGTGTCACAATCCGGCCATCCTCAATGCGGACAATCCGGTCGGCCATCTGGGCAATTTCTTCATTGTGGGTAATCATCACCATGGTCTGGGCGAATTTCTGCCCGGTGACTTTCATCAGGCTCAGCACATCCTGGCTGGTCCGGCTGTCCAGGTTGCCCGTTGGCTCGTCCGCCAACACAATTGCCGGTTTGGCTGCCAGAGCCCGGGCAATGGCCACCCGCTGCTGCTGGCCGCCAGAAAGCTGATTGGGAAGGTTCTGCAGCTTTTTCTCCAGGCCCAGGGTGGCGATTACTTTTTGGACATAGGCCGTATCCACCTTGTTCCCGTCCAGCTGGATGGGCAGAATGATGTTCTCCCACACGCTGAGCACCGGAACCAGGTTATAGGACTGGAACACAAATCCGATTTTTCTCCGGCGGAAAATCGTCAGCGCTTCATCCTTCAGAGAAAAAATATCCTTGCCGTCTACCATGACGCTGCCGGAAGTGGGCCGGTCCAGACCGCCCAGCATATGCAGCAGGGTGGATTTCCCGGAGCCGGAGGTGCCCACAATGGCCACAAACTCCCCCTGCTCCACGCTCAGATTCACCCCATCCAGGGCTTTCACCTGGGTATCCCCGGAGCCGTAATATTTTTTCAGGTCCTTGGTCTGTAAAATTGCCATATTGTCCTCCTCAGATAGAAAAGTCTGTACTGTCTCTCGACACTACAGACTTTACCACCGGAATCTTTCCTGGTCCTTTCCAGAATATGACGGTTCTGAAAGAACCCCATGGAATTCTATTCTTTTGTTTCCTTCCTGGCCCGGACCAGGAGCATCATGGGGCGGCGCATTTCATCCCGCATTCCGGGAATATCCATCATCTGTGCAGGCGGCATTGCTTCCTCCACCGCTTCCAGAACAAAACCGGCGTTTAATACCCCCATCAGAATTTGGGTCAGCGTGTGATGCTGCTTCCGGACCTGACAGCCCAGGAAATTCGTGATCCGTTCCCCAGGATAAAAGTATTGATCAACGGGCCAGTGTTTTGGTGTGCCGTCGGGGGCATATTCCCAGTCCTGATGAACCCCGGCGGTAAAAGTCGGATGCTCCATGTTAAATAAAAAGGTGCCTTCCGGTTTCAGCGTCCGCCAAACCTTTTGAAAAACTGCATCCAGGTTCTCGATATAGTGAAGGGCAAGGTTGGAAACCACAACGTCCCATCTTTCCGAAGGAAACGCATATTCTTCAATCCCGCATACACGGTAGAAAAGGCCGTCCGGAACGCCTCTCTCCTGTGCCTGTGCAATCATTTTGGGACTCAGGTCGATTCCCAGGACTTCCTTCGCCCCCTGCTCGTGGGCAAACCGGCAGTGCCAGCCATACCCGCATCCCAAATCCAGCACTGCTTTTCCTTCCAAAGGAGGGAAAAGCTCACGCAGCTGATGCCATTCCCCCGCTGCATCCAGTCCTTCCCGGCTGCGGGGCATTTGGGCATAGGCCTGAAAAAATTGATCGTTCTCATATTCGTTGGTCATCACGATGTCCTCCCGTCTTGTTTCGTCTCGCCGCTTCGCTCCCGGGAAAGATAAATCGAAAAAATACTTCCCTTCCCCGGTTGGCTCTCCACCTTTACATAGCCGCCCTGTTTCTGAGCAATCTGGCGGGTCAGGTATAGGCCGATGCCCACCCCTTCCGCCTGGTAAGCATCGGCGGAGCGATAGAAGCGGCTGAAAATTTTGGCTTGGTCTTCTTCCGGAATGCCGGGGCCGGTATCGGCAACCCGGATTGCGGAAAACAGCTCATAATTCTTCACATCCACCGTCACCGTCCCTCCGGCTGGGGTGTATTTTACCGCGTTATCCAGCAGATTGCACAGAGCCTCCTCCGTCCACTTGGGATCAAAGCTGGCATCCCCCTCCGTCTGTCCCAGGGTCAGGGTGATTCCCTTTGCCTCTGCCTTGGGGATATACTGGGCCGCCGCCCGCTTCACCATTGGGGAAAGCATCCCCTCCTCCGGATGCAGGGCAAGGATGCCGGTTTCCAGCCGGGAGGTTTTCACCATCGCTTCAATCAGTGTCTGCAGTTTCTCCGCCTGGGCGGCAATGGCCTGGGCACAGCTTCGCTCCTGCTGCGTCAAAGGCTGCTCTTCCAGCAGCTGGGCATACAGCAGCAGGTTGGCCACCGGTGTTTTGGTCTGGTGGGAAATATCGGAAATCAGGGTGCTGAGCTGGTCTTTCTGCTCCTGGATGCTCCGGGCAGACAGCGCGCTGGCGGTGAGATACCGCCGCACCCGGCTCTCCAAAGCGGACAGACGGCTTTCATCAAAGTCCGTTTCCAGAAAGGTTCCGTCGGTGGCGGCTGTGAACATTTCGTCCAGCCGCTTCATGGTGCGCATCATTCTCCACCGGCCGCAGAGAATCACCATGAGCGCAATCAGCAGGGCAATTCCCGCCACAAGATATTCTCTCATGTTTTCACCACCCAGGTGTAGCCGATGCCATAGACCGTTTTCAGGTACTCCGGATGGGCGGGATCCGCCTCCAACTTACTGCGCAGCCGCTTCACGGTCACGGAGAGGGCATTTTCCTCCACATACTCCGCCCCATCCGTCCACACGCCATCCAGCAGCTGGCTGCGGCTCAGCGTCTGTCCCCGATTTTCCACCAGCAGGCGCAGCAGCTTCTGCTCCGTTTTGGACAGCTCCACGGCAGCGCCATCCCGGCGAAAATCCATCCGGTCAAAATCGAAGAAAAATGGTCCCAGGGTCATTACCCCGGTGCGCTGCTCTGGCTCCCGGCGCAGCTGGACCGCAACCCTGGCCCGGAGGACAGCCAAGGAAAAGGGCTTTGTGATATAGTCATCTGCGCCGGATTCCAGCCCCGTCACCTCGTCCAGTTCCAGATCATTTGCAGTGAGCAGAATCACCGGTGTGTGATCATTCCGACTGCGAAGGCTGCGCAGAAGATCCAGCCCGCTTCCGTCGGGGAGGTTAATGTCCAGAATTAGCAGATCAAACCGTTGATCCTTCAAAATCTCATTTCCCTGCGCAAGGGTCGCACAGCGGGTGACCGCCTGTTCCGCCGATTCCAGCGCCATGGCGATTCCCCGGCCCAGGGCTTCATCGTCTTCCAAAAGGAGAATGTGTTTCATATGGTTTCCTCATCTGCAAATAAGATAAAACTATTATAGTGGCATCTTTCCGGGAAATCAATACGCACAGCAAAACGCTGCAAGCGTGGCTCACAGCGTCCTGGTGTGGGTATTCTTTTATTCCGCCGAAATATCCCGTCGGCGCAGGTACCGGACGGCAAGCAAGGCAAACGCTGTCGTGTAAATGAGTGCAGAAAGGCAAAATGGAAAGATGTCCAGCTCCATCTGCTGCGTCAAAAAGCTTCCGGGTTTGGATGCCTTGGCATATGAGAAAGCCGCTGGAACAGACTGTCCCAGGAACGTGGCGGCCTCTTCAGCCAGAGGCGGATTCGTATTCTGCAATCGGCTTCATGTCATTTCAAACCATTCTGTGCAGTTGACTCCGCCATCCGGACTGGTGTACCAGTTTGTGCCGTCGGAGAGCAGCACCACAAACACATCCAGTCCATTTTCTGTGAGGGAGTAGAAATAGTGGCGCACATTGGTTTCTTCCGTCACAATCCGGAGGATGACTGTGTTTCCACACCAATATATCCCACCTGTTTCATAAAAATTGACCAGCTCATAGGTTTGGTTGTTGCGGATGGTCAGAATGGTGCCGATGCTGTCTTCCGTTCCCAGCAGCAGTTCCGGGCTGCCGTCTCCGGTGACGTCCAGGAAGGTATAGTAATGGGAGAGGGTCTGGTCCGGGTTGGCCTGCAAATCTTTCAGAATCGTGTCAAAATCTTTCTGAACAAATGGCTTGGACGATTCAAAATTCCCATCCGGGAAGAAGTCGGTGATGGGGAGCTTCTTCAGTTCCGAAGGATATAGGAAATTGGACCAGATTCCCTGGTAAGTTTCTTCGGAAACGGATTCCCAGCGCATGCCCTCCTCTGCCAGCTGCACCACGGTTTTTCCCCTGGCGTTGGTGCAGCGGTAATTGGGATTTTCCCAATCGGTGTTCCGGTCATAGCGCAGGAATTCCCGATAGACCAGCTGATCCCCCTGCAATTCCAGGAATGCGAATAATGTCTGATTTCCCACATTTTTGGTGGTCTGAACCAGGTATTCTCCGTCCTCGGACCGGTAAAGCGCAAAGCCGTTGGGGTAGGAGATGGAATCCAGCACAATCACCTTCCCCTGGGAAATGGTCATCAGCGCCTGATACGTGCTGCCTTCGGCATAGGCCAGCTCCTGAACGCCGTCGCCGTTCAGATCCAGCAGCGTATAATACCGGTCATCCACCGTATTGACATAGTTGGGGATGAATTCCTCGTAGGTGGGGCGGGCATACAATGCCTGGACAGATTCCCGCTCTGCTTCCTCTTCGGCCAGCTGCTGCGCTGCCTGTTCTTCGGCAAAGGCGGTGTCCGCCGGTTGGGAGTGGAAGGTAAAATCAAAGTCCTCGGCAACGGCCTCCAGTTCCTCCTGCCCCAGCGCTGCATACAAATAGACGCTCAGGAATGTATCCGGCTGATCGGCAAGAATCAAAGAACGCTCCGGGCCAACCGCCAGCAGCAGATTGGCGCCGTTGCGGGTGGTGTAGTTCCACTGCTGGTAACTGTCTATATCCGTTATGGTGATGTAGAAATTGCAGAAGGACTGCTTGCGCATACACCAGTAACGGAATTCCGACTGGGTGGCGGAAACCTGCCCCCACAGAGTAAAGCTTCCATCCGCGTAATAGCAGTTTTCCTGCCACAGCTGATACTGCTTCGCAGGTTCCGGAACAAAGATGCTGCTGATTCCCACCGCCTGGTATAATTCCTCCGGTGTTCCCTGGTAGTACCGTCCCATCAGCTCCAGGCCGTATTTCCGGCAGAGTTCGTCCACCTTGTTGACCATTTCTTCGGTATAGCAGGCATAGGGCTGGTAGGCTTCCGGCTCCACGTAATCGTCATAAAGTGCATTTTCCAAAAGACTTCCGTCGTCGTCATAAGTGTCCAGGAATTCAAACCATTCCTTTGTGGCCTGATATCCGGGACTGCCTGTAAAGCCCTGCAAGGACAGGCGGTATGCAGGCTGCTCCCACACCGAGGTGGTACTGAAAATCAAATCCTTCATGCTCCACACATAAACTGCGCAGCCAACCAACAGAAGCATCAGGGCAACAATTGCGGCAATCAGCATCACACGGCGCTTTTGGAGCCGGAGGACCTGGGGACGGGCTTCCCCGGAACGCAGTTTCCGCGCCTGCAGAACATATTCATTTTTCACGTTTCCCAAAATGGACAATAATTCCTGACTGGTCATCGCAGGCCCTCCTTTTCCAAGTGGACACCCAGCCGTTTGCGGATCCGGTAGAGCATGGATTTTACCTTACTCACGGAAAAACCGGATTTTTCTGCAATTTCTTCCGTTGAATCCAAATACCAGTACCGGCAGACAAACACATTTCGTTCCGTGTCATTCAGCGTTTCCAGGAAATGGTTCAGACTGGCCAGGATTTCCCGGCGGATGGCCCTTTCTTCGGCGCTTTCTTCCCCGCTGACGCACTCCTGCAGCTCTTCCAGGGCGATTTCCACCTGACCGCCGCCCCGCTTGAAGGCGTGGAATTTCCGCCACCGGTCCAGAGAGATGTTCCGGGTGATCTTTCCCAGAAACGCCGCCAGCACAGAGGGCCGCCGGGGCGGCATGGCGTTCCAGGCGGACAGGTATGTATCGCTGACGCTTTCCTCTGCATCCTCCTGGTTGGTCAGAATGTTGTAGGCGATGCTGTAGCAGTAGCCGCCGTACTTGGTATCCGTCTCCTGAATGGCCTGCTCCGACCGGGCAAAGTATAAATCGATAATCTGGGTATCTTCCATAGATGGGGAATCCTCCTTTTTTCTCTTTAATTCCTTTCACCCTTATAAACGGAGAAAAATAAAATCGGTTGCATCTTTCTTTTGATTTTTTCGCAGAAGACAATCTTCGATTTTTAATCCCGCTTCAGATTCCCTTTGCAGGGAGAATATCCAGCGTTCATATATCCCAAAACACCTCCTTCCATTCCCTGCCGCAAGGATGAAAGGAGGTATTTCTGAGCCTGGCACAATGTGCAAGGTAATTTTTCCCTGGCAGCGTTCCAGCCCTTACCGCAGAATTTCCTGCAGTCTCAGAAAATTTATTATTTTAGAGTCTCATCTTCCGCTTCTGCTATGAATTGTACATTGCCGCCATCAGTTGATATTGTGAGCGTGAAGTCAAAGATTGTACCATCCTCTTTTTCCAACTTGTAAGTTACTGAACCATCTCCGAGATATGTAAAGTCTGGGTCCTCGGGCAGTTTCGCATATGCGCCGCTCTGCTGGAAATATCCGTCTGCGTCAAAGAATGCAACATTGCTCGATTGTTTTGCATCATCCCAAAAAAGGACAGCACCAACGCAATCGCTGGCATCATCTGTAATCAAAACACAGTCTACATATTCCCAGTCCCTTTTCCTCACCTGCGAGAACATCGCAGCGATCTCTTCCTCAGACCAGGTTTTTTCTCTCTGACCGCCCGCAGACATGGATGCATCTGTCACGATGCTTTCACTGTCGCATTCCGATTGTCTTCCGGCAGGCACGGATAATTCTGTCACCGTATCTTCCTTTTTGCATCCGGATGCTGCAAAAATACATGCGATTACCAACAAGAAAGCTAAAATTCTATTCATATGGACACCTCCCACGACACTTAAAACAAACCATTCCACATTCGAGTGCAGTTTATCACAAAAGAATCCTTGTTTCAAGAAAAATCTCCCGGGCATGGAATTCACTTGAATTCCATGCAAATTCCGTCCACCGCCGGAACTTTCTTCACGCTTTTCAACTCTGAAATGCCACGCACTGAATACCTCCTCCACGTACGCCCACACCCCGCTGACCAGGATTCCCACCTGCTTCGCCGCCTGTTCCGGGGTGTAATCAGGAATCAGCTGTCCTTCCTGCGCACTATTTTTCCAAAACTGCGAATCACAGAATCATCCAAACGCAGAAGGCTGGGCAGAGGATTTGCTCCTCCGTCCTGCCCCAATCTATGCCCGCCAAGGTAACTTGCACATTTTAAGAGTGGGTATTGACAACCAGTTGCACAAATTGAATAATTGCCTCGTAGATTTTACCAAAGGAGGTAAGGATACATGAAAAAATTCCTAGCACTGTTACTAACTGTCCTGATGGTTGTGGGGCTGACTGCCTGTGGTGGTTCCACCCCGGCCGCCACTACCACCGCCACCCAGGCGCCTGCCGCTGCTGACGGCGAAACCCAGGCTGCCGAAGCCAGCTACATGGACGAACTGGTCGCCGCTGCCCAGGCAGAGGGTGAGCTGATTGTCTACGGTTCCTGCGAAGAGGAATATTTGGCTGTGGCCTGTGAGAAGTTCGAAGAGCTGTACGGCATCAAGGTACAGTATCAGCGTCTGTCCACCGGCGAAGTGCAGAGCAAGATTGAGGAAGAGAACGGCACTCCTTCCGCCGACGTTTGGTTCGGCGGCACCACTGATCCTTACAACGTCTGTGCTGCAGAAGGACTGCTGATGCCTTACGAGGCACAGAACGCCTCCCATCTGCTCAGCGATTCCTATCGGGATGCAGACGGCAACTGGTATGGAATCTACAAAGGCATCCTGGGCTTCATGGTCAACCGGGACGAGCTGGATCGGATGGGACTGGAAGCTCCTCAGGACTGGCCCGATCTGCTGAAGCCAGAGTATGAGGGCCTGATCTGGACCTCCAACTATAACACCGCCGGTACTGCCAAGCTGGTTGTCAATACCATGATCCAGAAGTACGGTCATGATGAAGGCATCCAGTATCTGGTGGACCTGGACAAGAATGTCCATGTCTACACCAAGTCCGGCTCGGGGCCCTCCAAGAACGTGGGCACCGGCGAGTGCGTCGTGGGCATCGGCTTCCTGCACGACGGCATCACCCAGATCGTGGACAATGGCTACGGCAACATTGAGCTGATCATTCCCTCCAGCGGCACCTCCTATGAGATTGGCGCCACCGCCATCTTCAAAGGTGCAAAGCATGAGAACGCTGCCAAGCTGTGGATCGAGTTCGCTCTGAGCCCCGACTGTGTGAACCTGGCAAAGGACAACGGCTCCTATCAGTTCCTGGTCATTGACAATGCGGAGCAGCCCGCCATTGCGGCTGAGTTCGGCCTGGATCCGGAGAACGTCATGGACTACGACTTTGAAGATGCCAAGCAGAATACCACTACCTATGTGGAAGAAGTGATGAACGCCCTGGGCGGCGGCGACAGCCGGTTCGAGACAGAATAACCGTACAACAAAACACTGCGGGGGATGGAGAAAATCTCCATCCCCCAAATCTTGTTCCCGAAAGGAGGGTCCCCCTATGGCCAGTCGTCAAAGCGCATCCCTGGAGCGGAAGAAACTGATGGCAGACCCTATCATGGTCACAACCATCGTCGTTCTGATCGCTTTCCTGACGCTGTTTATTCTGTATCCTCTGGCGGTTCTGCTGGTTGACAGCGTGTACGGTCCGGAGACCGGACTTACCATGTCCATTTTCCAGCGGATTTTCCAGATGCACAGCTTCCGGCAGGCAATCACCAACACCCTCAAGGTAGGTTATGCTCCCCGGCGATGTAGCGCAACGACCTGCGGCAAGGAGCTGGAGGAACCTTAACCGCAGCGAGCGTACCAACGGGAACAAAACGCTGCTGTGAGATTCAGGGGCAGGAACGACATCAGGGAAACCCGGCAGAACTGACACCAAAACGCTACTGACACCAAAACGCTACCCAAACATGACAAATCGGCGGGGCGTAGTCTGCCCTGTCCGTGATACTATGGGGCTTTTTAGGGCGGCTCTATGGCCGTATTTTCCTTGAAAATCGCCCCGAAACATGACACCAGAAACCGCTATCCGCCCATCTCTACCGTTACGGCTGAAATGGGCGGATTTTCTATGATAGGAGGCACCATGCCAAGAATGAGCAAGAAACGGAAGTTGGAGCTGTCCTTCTTCCTCAATGACCGGGGGCGTGTGGCCTACAACGACCTGTGCCGGAAGTGTCAGCATGAGTGCAAACAGAGCTTCCGGGCTGTCGTGATCGACTGCCCCCATTACCTGTCCAAACGAGCCAAGCGAAAGGAGAAAAACGACTAAATGGAGTTTGAATTTATGACCGCAGATACCGTTCTGCCGCCCTGTATGCCACTTCCCACCGCCATGCTGCGGTTGCCGGTCAGCAGCACCGCAAAAGTCATGTATGCCCGTCTGCTGGACGCCACCCTTGCGAGGGGTGCGGAGGATGGCTGTTCTGGTGGCAATTGCCGTCAATGAGGATGGATATCGGGAGATTCTGGGTGCCGCCGAGGGGATGAAAGAGGACAAGGCCAGCTGGGTTAACTTCTTCCAGTGGCTTCGGGGACGGGGCCTGGAC
>CASFNR010000066.1 GCA_949296115.1 uncultured Eubacteriales bacterium
GGCGGTTCCGAAGACCCGTTTGGGCTGTCCCTTTCCAAGAATGTGTTTTCCTCCGGGCATGGTGACCTCTCTTTCTGAAAAAAATCAATGGACGGCTTTCAAACTTTAAAATTATACAAAAATCCGCCCAGGCTGTCAATACCAGGGCGGATATTAAAAATGGATGATCATTCAGACACCAGAATTTCCCGGGCTTTGCGGTATTTTTCCTGCCAGTAGCGCAGGTCGTCCTCGGCCAGACCGGAGCCCACACACCGGGTCTGGTCGGCGTTGTGGGCGATGTCTGCCAGCTTGACCGCAGCTGCTACGGGATTGGCCCGGATGGCACGGACATAATCGAAATAGTCCCGGCCATCCCGGCGGGTGAGCAGGTCCACCGCATCCACCACTTCCGCCGGAAATTCTTGGCGCAGGTCCTCCAGAGTGACCTCCGTATCTTCCACCACGTCGTGAAGCAGGGCGACGCAGCAGGATATTTCATCGTTCATCTGCTCTGCCAGGTGAATGGGATGGAAGATATAGGGGATGCCGTTGTAATCCAGCTGCCCATGGTGGGCGTGGTAGGCAATGTCCATGGCCTTATTGGTCAGAGGGGTGTACACCATCAGTCATTCCGCCTCCGTCCGCCGAACAGGGCGATCAGCCGCACCAGCTGAGCAAGGGACACAGCGGTGGCAGCCACATAGGTCAAGGCGGCGGCGGTCAGGGTTTTCCGTGCGCCCTTCTGCTCCTCTTCAGTGAGCAGGTTGCCGGTCTCAATGGCCTGCAGGGCACGGCGGCAGGGCAAAGCACCCGATGCCCACATAAATCAGGGTGGTTCCAAAGGAGGAGAACAGCAGCCCCAGCAGAATCAAGGGCATGGCCATCCGGGAGCCAATGTTGGTCACCGGGATGATGGCGGCCCGGAGCTTGATGGGGGCGTAGCCTTCCGCGTACTGCACTGCGTGACCCGCCTCGTGACAGGCAACACCGATAGCAGCGGTGGAGGTGTTGTTATACACCTGGTCGGAAAGGCGGATAACATTGGTTTTGGGGTCGTAGTGGTCGGTAAGATTTCCGCTGATCCGTTCGATCCGCACGCCCCGGACGCCGTTGGCCTGAAGCACCCGCTGGGCGGCCTCCGCCCCGGTGAGCCGACGCAGAGAATATTGCTTGGAATACTTGCGGAAGGTGGAATTGACGTTGCTGCTGGCCCAGAGGGACAGAATCAGACAGGGAAGAACCAGAATCAGCATGGTCCAATCCAGCCCCAGACCGTAACCATAGTAGTAATAGGGCATATTGACGCTACCTCCTGTTAAAGCTGCGCAGGGATGCAAAGTTTGCAAATTTTCTGCCTATAGTATACCCCAGAGCGGAGAAAATGGCAAGATCGCAGCAAACGGGGAAGTGTTAGTTTTCTGTAAACTTTTCCCGTGCGGCAGCGGAAAAATGTTCACAGTTTATTCATACTGCCCAATTCCAAACCTGATATACTGAGTCGGAAAGCATGGGAGAGGAGGGCGAACATGAAGGACCCGTACAAAAGAAGATACCTCTATCTTGCGCTGTCCATTTTCGGTGCAATCAGCCTGAGCATTGTGGTGTTTTTCGCTCTATACCGGTTTCGGGGAATCGGAGATACCCTCCACCGGCTGGCGGACATTCTGGCGCCGTTTATCTACGGCGGCGTGGTTGCGTATCTTCTGCGGCCGATGTGCAACCATTATGAGCGTTGGCTCAGAAAATTACTCCCCCGGAAGGTAAATCGGCTGGCCAATTCCCTGGCTGTGGCGCTGAGCCTGATCACCGGCCTGCTGATTGTGTATGCGCTGATTATCATGATGGCGCCCCAGCTGTATCAAAGCGTCATGTCCCTGTGGAAGAGCCTTCCCAAAAAGGTGAATGATCTGCTGATCTGGGGCAGGCTGACATTCGGGGAGAATGAACTGCTCACAACCCTGTTTAACCGCCTGTATATTCTCTACTCCGACCTGGAGTCCTGGAGCCAGAATACCCTGATTCCCTATCTGAGCAACATCATGGGGCTGGTCAGCGGGCTGAGCAGCAGTGTGTACCGGGTGCTGATGTTTGTATACAATATGCTCATCGGACTGATTGTGGCATGCTATCTACTGGCCAGCCGGAAAAAGTTTGCCCGTCAGAGCGTGCTGATTATCCGCAGCATTCTGCAGCCCCGGTGGGCGGATCTGCTGCTGAGTGAAATAGCTTTCGTGGACCGGATGTTCGGCGGATTTATTGACGGTAAGCTGGTGGATTCTGCCATCATCGGCGTACTGTGCTACGTTGGATGCCTGATTTTCAGATTCCCCAATGCTTTGCTGGTGTCTGCCATTGTGGGCATTACGAACATTATTCCGTTTTTCGGTCCGTTTATCGGTGCGGTGCCGTCCACCCTGCTGATTATGATTGAGGATCCGATCAAGGGACTGTGGTTCATTGTGTTTGTTCTGGCGCTGCAGCAGCTGGACGGCAATATCATCGGACCCAAGATTCTGGGAAACCGGACGGGACTGTCCAGCTTCTGGGTGCTGTTCGCCATTGTACTGTGCGGCGGGCTTTGGGGGCTGCCGGGCATGCTGATCTGTGTTCCCGCCTTTGCGGTGTTCTACGACACGGTAAAGAAGCTGGTCCGCCGGGGGCTTTATCGGAAGGGACAAAATGAAATCTGGGACCAATACAAAGCGGACTACCCCGACGATCTGGCATCCAAATAAACACAACCCCCGACGCACTGCGCGGCGGGGGTTATCCATGAATGATACGAAAGAGGGCGTTATCATGAACTATGCAACCATTAAACCCCGGGATATTGCCAATGGCCCCGGTGTCCGGGTGAGCCTGTTTGTTTCCGGCTGCACCCATCACTGCCCCGGCTGCTTCAACCAGGAGGCCTGGGATTTTGCCTATGGCAAACCCTTCACCCAGGCGGTGATGGATCACATTTTGGAGTTACTCCGGCCAAGTTATGTCCGGGGGCTGACGCTGCTGGGCGGGGAGCCCTTTGAGCCTCAGAACCAGGGGCCTGTTGTGGAACTGCTCCGGCAGATCAAAGCCCAAATGCCGGAAAAGAGCATCTGGGCCTTCTCCGGATATCTGTTTGACCGGGACATCCTCTCCGGACGGCTGGGGGATACCCGGGAGTACCTGCGCTATCTGGACGTGCTGGTGGATGGACCGTTTGTGGAGGCAAAGAAAAACCTGTCCCTTCGGTTCCGCGGCTCTGAAAATCAGCGGCTGATTGATGTGCCCAAGTCTCTGGCTTCCGGACAGGTGGTGCTGTGGGAGGATTGGCAGACCCAAAAGAAAGGGATGGACGAAGATGGAAAGAATCAGAGTTAAGCTGCTCCGTGCTGGGGCAAAGCTGCCCACCTATGGCTCCGCCGGAGCGGCCGGGGCGGATCTGTATGCTTGCCTGGAAGAGCCGATAACCATTGCCCCGGGTGAGACGGTGTTCCTTCCCACGGGGATTGCATTGGAAGTTCCCCAGGGATGTGCGGGATTGGTGTATGCCCGCAGCGGTATGGCTTGCAAGAAGGGATTGGCGCCTGCCAATAAGGTCGGGGTTGTGGACAGTGACTTCCGGGGGGAAATTCTGGTGGTTCTGCACAATCATGGAAGCATTCCCCAGACCGTCTGCGATGGAGACCGGGTTGCGCAGCTGCTCATCACGCCGGTGCTGACACCGGAATACGGCTGGTCGGACAGCCTGACCGATACGGCACGAGACGGCGAAGGATTCGGCTCTACTGGCAGATAATTGTTGTAAATGATGAAATTTTAGTAAAGTTTTCTTAAAATTTATTCTTAATTTGTCACTGTACTTTTGCTCTGGAAGTCCTTATAATGGTAATACGCCTGTTTGTGGCAATCACCAAAGAGATGTTTAGGAGTTTTGTATGGAAATTTTCAGAGCCATCATTCAACTTCTGGGCGGCCTGGCCATGTTCCTCTACGGCATCGAGGTCATGGGCGACGGCCTGAAAAACAGCTCCGGCGCCGCACTGAAGCGGGTGCTGGAAAAGGTTACGGGCAATGTGCTGGTGGGCGTGCTGACCGGTACGTTGGTGACCGCTGTGATCCAGAGTTCCACTGCCACCATTGTCTTGACGGTTGCCCTGATCGGCGCAGGGGTACTGAATCTGAAGCAGGCGGTTTCCATCGTGATGGGCGCCAACATTGGCACCACGGTGACGGCCCAGATTATCCGCCTGTCCTCCATTGAAGCCGGCGACAGCTTGCTGCTGATGCTGTTTGACACGGATACGCTGGCGCCCATTGCCTTGATTGTGGGCATTATCCTGCTGATGTTTGTCAAAACCAAGGCGTCGAAAACCATCGGTGATATTTTTGTCGGCTTTGGCGTGCTGTTTGTGGGTCTGAGTCTGATGACGGATGGCGTCAAGCCTCTGATTGGCACGTCCGCCTTTGTGTCGTTTATCCGGTTCCTCCAGAATCCGCTGATGGGCATCCTGTTTGGATTGGTGCTGACGGTGATTGTCCAAAGCTCCTCCGCAACGGTGGGCATGCTCCAGACGGTTGCGTCTGTTCCCGGTGCGGGCATTACCTTTGCCATGGCCTATCCGGTGATTATGGGCATTAACCTGGGCACCTGCGTTACCACCGCCATGGTGTGCTCCATTGGAGCCTCCAAGGATGCCAAACGCACCGGCGTGGTGCATATTGCCTTTAATACCATCGGCACCATTTTGTTCCTGATAATTATGACCATCCTGCAGAAAATGGCGGTGTTTGGTACTGATTTTTGGGTCCGGTCTGTGGACAGCGGAAACATTGCCAATTTCCAGACCGTGTTCAATCTGCTCACTGCGGTAGCCCTGATCCCCTTTGCCGATGCACTGGTCAAGCTTTCCATGCTTCTGGTCCGGGATGACAAGCCGGAACCGGATCGGCATCCCGAGCTGCATACGCTGGATGAAAAGCTTTATATCTCTCCGGCGGTTGCCATTTCCGAGGCGGTGAAGGCCGCTGCTGCCATGGGAAATATGGCACGGGTGAACTTTGAAAAAGGGTGCCAGCTGCTGGAGAAATATGATCCGGCTGTGGCCAAGGAAGTGGATCAGGATGAAAACCTGATCGACCAGTTTACCGACAATACCGACCGCTTCCTGATTGGCCTTTCTAAGAACGTGGAGACGGAATGGGATGACCGTCAGCTGGATATGCTGATTCAGACGGTTCCCAACTTTGAGCGCATCGGTGACTATGCCACCAATCTGGTGGAACTGGCGGAGCAAATGCATCGGGAAAATGCGGTGTTTTCTGACGTCGCAAAGAAGGAACTGATGCTGATTTGCTCGGCGGTGAAGGAAATTCTTCAGGTAACGGTCGATGCCTTTGGCAGAAGCGATAATGAGGCTGCCAAGGCCATCGAGCCTCTGGAAGAAACCATTGACGACATGGTAATGATCCTCCGTGACCGACACACCAAGCGGCTGAAGTCCGGCGCTTGTTCTGTCAATGCGGGGCTGGTGTTCATGGAAGCGCTGACCTACCTGGAGCGTGCCTCTGACCAGTGCTCCTCCATTGCGGTGATGATGCTGGCACGAAACAATGAGAACATTCTGCAGAACCACTATGATTACTTGCGTGAGGTTCATGCCGGCAATGACATGGCCTACATGTCGGAGAAGGAACGCCGCCGCCGTCAGTACATCCAAGCATTGAAAGATATTCAGTAAAACAGTAAAATGGAGACGAGGGAAAACACTGTGGTTTTTCCTCGTTTTTCGTCATATCACACCAGCGCAAGCGACGAGGAACGGGAGACTTCCGATCGGAAGTCTCCCGTTTTTCTGTATGGCAGGAAGGGGGAGCGAGGCCGATTCAAACGGCCTTCTGTTGGCGGATGCGGCCTAT
>CASFNR010000067.1 GCA_949296115.1 uncultured Eubacteriales bacterium
CGCACTCAGAGCGCCCTTGATGGCCCCCTGGGTGCCCACATTCATGAACACCGGGGTCTGAACCGTGCCGTGGGCGCAGGTGAATTCTCCCCGCCGGGCCTTGCCTTCGGTTTTCAGCAAAGAAAACATAGCGTCTCCCCTTTCCTACAGAATGCACATGGCGTCGCCGAAGCTGAAGAAGCGGTAGCGCTGGTCCACCGCCTGCTTGTAGGCAGCCAGCACATGCTCCCGCCCGGCAAAGGCGGACACCAGCATCACCAGGGTGCTCTCCGGCAGATGGAAATTGGTAATCAGGCCGTCCATGGCCTTGAAGGTATAGCCAGGGTAAATGAAAATATCCGTCCATTTGGACCCGGGGCAAAAGCTGCCGTCGGGATTCACCAAGGATTCCAGGGTACGGCAGGAGGTAGTGCCCACGCAGATAATCCGGCCCCCCCGGGTGCGGGTTTCATTGAGCAGTTCGGCAGTCTCCTGGTTCATCATGCACAGCTCCGAATGCATATGATGGTCGGTAATTTCCTCCGCCTTCACCGGGCGGAAAGTGCCAAGGCCCACATGAAGGGTGACGAAAGCGGTGTCCACCCCCTTGGCCCGGATGTTCTCCAGCAGCTCCTGGGTGAAATGAAGCCCGGCGGTAGGGGCGGCGGCAGAGCCAACCTCCCGGGAGTAAACCGTCTGGTAGCGCTCCTGGTCCTGCAGCTCTGCCTTGATGTAGGGCGGCAGGGGCATTTTGCCCAGACGCTCCAGAATTTCCAGGAAGATGCCCTCATAGTGGAATTCCACCACCCGGTTGCCGTCCTCCCGGACCTCCCGGACCGTAGCGGTAAGCGCACCATCCCCGAAGATCACTTCGTTGCCCGGCTGCATCTTCCGGCCGGGCTTGCACAGGCATTCCCAGCACTTGTTCCCCAAATCCCGCAGCAGCAGCACCTCCACCGCACCGCCGGTGGGACGGTGGCCCAGCAGCCGGGCGGGAAGCACCCGGGAGTCGTTCATCACCAGGCAGTCCCCCGGATTCAGATATTCCACAATGTCATAAAAATGCCGGTGGGTCACTTCCCCGGTCCGGCGGTTCAGGACCATCAGCCGGGAGGCGTCCCGCCGCTCCAGCGGGGTCTGGGCAATCAGCTCTTCCGGCAGGTCGTAGTAAAAATCACTGGTTTTCAAATTGGTTCCTCATTTCTCTCGGGGTTCCGTCCATTTTCCGGCGGCAATACGCTACACAGTATAGCCCAATTTTTCCAATTTTGCAACAGACAAAATCATTCCCGGGCGCATAGACTGGGCCAGGAGGTATCCGTCTATGAAACAACCAATATTTACAGGAGCCTGCACGGCTCTGGTCACCCCATTTCTCAACGGAAGCGTCAATTACCCCATGCTGGAGCGACTGATCCGGCGACAGACCGAGGCCGAAATTCCCGCCGTGGTTCTGTGCGGCACCACCGGGGAATCCCCCACCCTGTCTGACTGTGAAAAACTGGAAATCTTCAGAAAAGGAAAGCAGTACGCCGAAAACAACTGTCTGATCGTCGCCGGCACCGGCTCCAACTCCACGGAGCACGCCGTTGCCCTGAGCAAAGCCGCCGAGGACGTGGGCGCCGACGCTCTGCTGGTGGTCACCCCCTACTACAACAAGGCCACGCCGGAAGGACTGGTGGCCCACTTCAGCGCCATCGCCTCAGCGGTACATATTCCCATCATCCTTTACAACGTGCCCTCCCGCACCGGGGTGGATGTGCCTGTCAGCGTATACCAGTGCCTTGCCAAGCTGCCCAACATCGCCGGGGTCAAAGAGGCCAGCGGCGACATCACCAAAATCGCCCGGATCCGGGCGGCCTGTCCGGCAAGTTTCGCAGTGTGGAGCGGAAACGACGATCAGGCCGTGGCAGTGATGTCCCTGGGCGGGGCCGGGGTGATTTCCGTTCTCTCCAATGTGCTGCCGGTGGAAACCCAGGCCATGGCAAAGGCAGCGCTGGACGGAGATTTCGACACCGCAGCAGACTTGCAGCTGCAGCTGATGCCCCTGATCGATCTGCTGTTCCGGGAAGTGAACCCCATTCCGGTGAAGGCTGCCATGAAGCTCATCGGCTTCGACTGCGGCGCCTGCCGGATGCCCCTGACGCCTCCCAGCGGAGACATTCAGAAAGCCCTGGCCGACTGGCTCACCATCAGCTAAGCAGAAAATCGGCCGGAAAGCAGATGCTTTCCGGCCGAACTATTATTTCCGCAATGTCCGCACCGCCGCCTCCAGGGTATCCAGCGTCAGGGCAAACAGCATAACACCCAGGAAAAAGAGCGGGAAGTGAGAGAACAGGGTGATTACCACTTCCTCCCCCTCTCCAAAGAACTGGGACAGACGGGCAAGGAAATCCGGATTCATCAGGCTGCCTTTCGTCAGCCAGAAAGCCGCTGCCGCCGCTGAAACCAGGTTGGTCCCCACCGTTACCCCAAGTACCCGGCGGTTATACCGGCCCTCCATCAGCTTTACCGCTTCTCTGGAAACGCCACAGACGGCAAGCAGTGCCAGCCAGTACCAGCTCCGGCGCAGAGCTTCCCCATCAAACACAGGAATCCGCTCCCCGGTTTCCGGCAGCCAGGCGAAGAACACCTGGGGAATGCCCAGAAACACCACCAGAAACACCACGCAAAAGGCGATTCCCGCAATGCATTCCCACCGGGAAATCCGCTCCCGTTTCCGGGGGACCGGCGGCAGGCTGTCAAAATCAAAGGCATTTCCAATTGGAATTTTGCGCCAGGAGAAGAAAGCAAACAATAGCGTCACAAAGGCAAAGGTACCGAGCAGCGTGTTCCACAGCATTCCCATCCAGCTCAGCACCGCCTGCATCCCCTCCTGGGGTTCCAGCATCAGCAGAATGCCGTTGGCGATGGTGATGCCCCCTCCGGCGCAGGCCAGCACAACGGTCAGCACCAGCTTATAGGTGCTGTAGTACGGCTGGGGAATCAGGCATTTTCCCGCCTCGCCGGAGTATTTTTCGTACAGTTCCTGGGGGGTGCCCAGTTCCGTCAGAACCACCCGCAGGTCCTTTTCCGTGGGGGTAATGTCGCCGCATCGGTCAGACAGCATATCGTCCACCAAGCTCCGCAGCTCCTGGGCCACATCCTCCCGCTGCCTGGCAGGCAGCCGCCGGGTGGCCGCATAAAGATAGCGCTCCAGCAAATCCTGATTCATATTGTTCCCTCCAATAATTGGTCCACATGGTTGGAAAACGCTTTCCAGTAGGCTTTTGTTTTCTCCAGCACTTCCAGCCCGGGCTGGGTGATCTGATAATATTTCCGGGGCTTGCTCTGTGCGGTATCCCAATGGCTGGACAGCAACCCCTGTCCCTCCAGCCGCCGCAGCAAGGGGTAAAGGGTATTGGCATCCATGGGAATCTGATTTTCGCTCAGGGTTTTCACCAGGGAATATCCATAGATGGGCTCCCGAAGCTGGCTGAGCACCAGCAGAATCAGCGTACCCCGGCGCAGTTCCAGAATCAGTCCCGACACCACTTCATCCACATTCATTATTGTTCACCTCACATTGCTGTGTAAATCCATTATATAGTGTGTTGCACAGTATGTCAAGCATTTCTTTCCGCGGAGCCGTTGGCTCCGCGGAAAGAGGGCATATTCTGTTACACCGGGCGGCTCATGGACACGTTCCGGATCTGAAAGCCGCAGGCCTGACAAAATGCCAGGGCCTGCTGATTCTGAGGATATACCTGAAGCTCCACATCCCGGCAGCGGAAGGCTCTGGCCAGAGCCAGAATATCCTCCATCATGGCCCTGCCGATGCCCTGGCCCCGGCAGGATTCCTCCACGCATAACTCCTCCACTTTCATTACCCGCCGCTTGGCCAGACCGGGATGATCTATTTCTGCAATTGGCAGCAGGGCATACCCCGCCACCTCGCCGCCCAGCTTGGCGACATACAGGCTTCGGTTCCGGATCGCCGCCTGAAACCGTTCCTCCGGGTACAGGCAGTCTGCCTGGGCAAACAAGTCCGGCCACCAGGCCAGATGCAGGCTGTGAACCTGCCGGGCCAGGACGTCCACCGCCTCCCGGTCCTTGGGCTGCGCCAGCTCCAGCATCAGGCCAGCACCGCCTTGTGGAACACCTTCTTGCCCTTACGGATTTTCACACCGGCCTTCAGCTGCTCCTCGGTGACGGCAAAGGTGGCAGCCGGCACCTTCTCATCGTTGACAAACACGCCGCCCTGCTCCACCAGCCGGCGGGCTTCCTTGTTGGAAGAAGCCA
Organism: uncultured Eubacteriales bacterium; assembly: GCA_949296115.1. Taxonomy (GTDB): domain Bacteria; phylum Bacillota; class Clostridia; order Oscillospirales; family Oscillospiraceae; genus Faecousia. The sequence continues at coordinate 4,261 of CASFNR010000067.1, forward strand.
GCTTGCAGGCGACCATCAGATTCAGGATGCCGATCTGGCCGTCCGTCAGCTTGTCCGCTTCAATTTCCGTAGTGGGCATATTGGCGTCGTCCCCACCACCCACGAACAGGGCTCTGGCGGCAGAACGGGCCTTCTCCGCCTCTTCCTCCCCGTGGACCAGCTTGGTCAGCTCGTAGGCCAGAATGTCCTTGGCCTCGTTCAGCTTGGCATCCTTCCAGTCTGCCATGGCGTCAATCTCCTCCAGAGACAGGAAGGTCAGCATCCGGATGCACTTCATCACGTCCGCATCCTCCACATTCCGCCAGTACTGGTAGAAATCGAAGGGAGAGGTCTTGTTGGGGTCCAGCCAGACGGCGCCCTTGGCGGTCTTGCCCATCTTCTTGCCCTCGGAATTCAGCAGCAGAGTGATGGTCATGGCGTGGGCATCCTTGCCCAGCTTCCGGCGGATCAGCTCGGTGCCGCCCAGCATATTGCTCCACTGGTCGTTGCCGCCGAACTGCATGTTGCAGCCGTAGTGCTGGTACAGGTAGTAGAAGTCGTAGGACTGCATGGGCATGTAGTTGAACTCCAGGAAGGACAGGCCCTTCTCCATCCGCTGCTTG
>CASFNR010000068.1 GCA_949296115.1 uncultured Eubacteriales bacterium
CGGCCTGTACACCGTGAACCTGGCGGTGATGGGCTTTTCCTCCAATGTGAACATGATGCGCAGCGAAACCCTGTTCACCCTGGTGCAGCCCTACCTGGGTAAGGTCTACAAACTGCTGCCCGTGGCGCTGATCACCCTGACCCTGGGCGTGCTGCTGGTGCTGTTTCTGAAAACCCGGCTGGGTCTGAGCATCCGGGCCACCGGCGACAATCCGGACATGGTTCGGGCGTCCTCCATCAACACCGGCTTCACCATCACCGTGGGACTGTGCATCGCCAACTCCCTGACCGCCCTGTCCGGCGCGGTACTGGCCCAGTACCAGAAAACCGCCGACATTAACCTGGGCACCGGCATGGTCATCATCGGCCTGGCCTCCCTGATCATTGGTGAGACCCTGATGCCCCGGGGACGGCTGTGGCGCAAGGCCCTGGGGGCGATCTTAGGCTCCATCATCTACCGCTTTATCATCGCTGTTGCCCTGCGGATGGATCTGCCCAGCGAATGCCTGAAGCTGATTTCCGCCACCATCGTGGCCCTGGCCATCGGCCTGCCCGCCATCAAGAGTGCCATGAAACCCGCCACCAAAAACGCTGTGAAGGGGGGCAATTGAGATGCTGAAGCTCACCAATCTGTCCAAGACCTTCAACCCCGGCACGGTAAACGAGAAGAAGGCCCTGTCCAACGTCAATCTGGAACTGGCCAAGGGAGATTTCGTCACCATTCTGGGCTCCAACGGAGCGGGCAAGTCCACCCTGTTCAACGCCATTGCCGGTTCCTTTCCGGTGGACGAGGGCATCATCCGCCTGGACGGGGTGAATATCACCAATCAGCCGGATTACAAGCGGAGCAAGTACATCGGGCGGCTGTTTCAGGACCCCCTGAAGGGCACCGCCCCCAATATGACCATCGAGGAAAATCTGGCGCTGGCCTATATGCGGGCCAGCGAGGGCAGTTCTCCCTTCTCCATGATCTCCCGCCGGGAGCGGAAGGAGTTCCGGGAGAGGCTTTCCCAGCTGGAGCTGGGACTGGAGGACCGGATGGAAAGCCCGGTGGGACTGCTCTCCGGCGGCCAGCGGCAGGCCCTGACCCTCCTCATGGCCACGGTGGTCACCCCCAAGCTGCTCCTTCTGGACGAACATACCGCCGCCCTGGACCCGGCTACCGCAGAGAAGGTGCTGGCGCTGACCAAGACCATTGTGGCGGAGAACCAGATCACCTGCCTGATGATTACCCACAACGTGCCCTCGGCTCTGCAGCTGGGCAACCGGACGATTATGATGAAAAACGGCACCATCACCCTGGAGCTGTCCGGGGCGGAGCGGGCCGCCATGACCACGGAACGGCTGCTGAAGCTGTTCCACAGCCAGGGTCTGGAGAGCGACCGGATTCTGTTCAGCGCCGGTCCGGAATCCTAACGATAAATCCCCCGGAGACGTATCTCCGGGGGATTTATCTTACAGATATTGTTCGATGCAGTACCGGCGGCGGTTTTTTGTGCTTTCCCCATACTCGATGGCTGTCTGGGGGCAGCGGTTGATGCAGGCCATGCACTGGTAGCACTTGTCCCCCCATCGGGGTTTCCCTTCCGACATTGTAATGGTTTTGGCGGGGCAGAGAGCGGCGCACTGTCCGCAGCCCACGCAACGGTCGGTGACAGCAAAGAGCTTGGTGCTCCGGGCAAAACCATTGAAGCCCTTGTTAATGAAATTGGATTTCAGGAAGGCCAGCTTTCCCTCCTCCACCCGGTACACCCGCTCCCGGCGGCCGATCTCCCCGGCTATGGTTTCCAGCGACTTCCTGGCGGCAGCCAGCTTCTCCCGAACCTCTTCCGGGGCATCCAGCTCCGAACCCACCACATAGTTGTTGGGCATTGCCAGGCTGTAGCTGCTGTCCAGGTGAAAAATCTTGGACAGTTTTTTCATGGCCAATCCCGCATCCGCCCCGCAAGTACACAGGCCGAAGGTGAAGCAGTCCGTCTTTGGAAGTGTTTTTGCAAAGTCCAGCATGGGCTCCGGCACCCCCCAGGCGTAGATGGGAAACACCAGCCCCACCCGGGCTTCTCCCGTCAGGTCGGGAATTGTCCCGTCCAGAACGGATTTTGCCGAATCTCCCAGGCGTTCCGCCAGGGTCTGGGCTGCCCAGCGGGAATTTCCCGTCCCGGAAAAGTAAAAAATCATGGTGCTGTCTCCTTTCACCCCCGGAATCCCGGGTATTTCCCCCATTATAGCCCATCCATCCGTCAAAAACAAGGGCCGGACAGCGTGTCCGACCCTTTTCGCTTTATTCCTGCGGGGGATAGAGTTTGGTGCCGTCCCGCAGCAGCACATGGTCCACTTCCTCCAGGACGATGGGACCGGTTAAAAAACACGTTGCCCCCTCCGGGCTCAGTACATAGGGCCGGAACCGCACCTGGGTCCCATCTTTCAGCACCACAAAGGAATCCACGAAGCAGATACCGCCCTTTTCGTCCGTCCTGCCATGGTAATCCACGCTGACGCTCAGCGTCCGCAGCTCCAGGGACGTCACAGTCACCTGAATATCCGAGAAGGATGCCGTCACCGGTTCCCCAATCATTTCCAGGGATTCCTCATGCAGCGTGTCGAATACAACATCAAAATCAAAGTCCGCCTCTGTCAGAACGCTGCTGGTGCCATCGCTGTAATACCCGATCAGACCGGGGAAATGAATCCGGTAGGTCTCCCCCGCTTCCAGGGGTTTTGCCCCTTGCTGTAAATACTGGTTTACCCGGAGCAGAATCACCGTGTTGTCCCCTTCCACCGGCTCTCCACCGGTGTTGTAACGCCAGTCCGGATGGCCAGGGGCATAGAAGTAGTCCTCCAGGGTTCCGTCCTCCCGCAGGCGGTATCCCGGCAGATAGTTTACCCCGTCCAGCGGTTCTCCGTTTTCGGATGTCAACCGCAGCTTGATATAGGCGTTGTAGGAATCGGCAATGGCGGACTCCACCGTCAGGGTATAGCCGTCCCGGGTTACGCTCTGGCCGATGACCTTGGTATTTTCCTCCACAAAGGCAGCCTGTCCCTGAGACAGTTCCTGTTCCTGCCAGCGGGAGAAGAACTGGCCGAACCACTCCGGCTCCGTCAGCGCCACATAAGCGCAGCCTGCCAGAATCAGCACAATTGCCCCGATGGCCGCCGCCAGCACTGGCCGGAACCGCCGCAGCCGAACTTTCGCCTGAAAATTCTCCGCTTCCTCCAGAATGCGCCCATCCAGATCGGTCATGCCCGCCAGTAAGTCTCTGCCCGTCATAGAAAAAACCCCTCCTGTTCCAGATACCGGGCCAGCCGCTCCCGGGTGCGCTTGAGCCGCATTTTGACCTGGCTCTCCCCCATGCCGTACCGCCGGGCAAGCGCCCGGCGGACAAACAGCACCCGGTTTTCCGCCGGCAGCTCCTGCAAAAACCGGCTGATCGCCTGGCCGATTTCCCGCCCTTCCAGCTCCGCCTCCCGCAGCCGGTCCGGGATGCACTGCTCCATTTCCTGGCTGAGGGATACCACTTCCGCCTTCCGCTTGGCGGCGTTCTGCCAGTCCAGCCTGCCAAAGGCGAAATTCCGGCAGATTTTCGCCAGATACCCATAGAAAAAACCCGGTCTCTGAGGCGGCACCGTCTGCCAGGTCTGAAAATAGGTATCGTTTTCGCTTTCCTCTGCGTCCTCCTGATTTTTCAGAATATTCCGGGCCAGGGCCTGCAGTTTCCTCCCGTACCGCTCCTGGGTACAGGCAACGGCCTGGGGGTCTCTGGCAAAGTACAGGTCCAGAATCTGTTCGTCATCCATGTCCATTCCTCCCTTCAAAAGCCTTCTCACCCCTTATGAGGGATTTTCATACCGCAGGGTCACGCGCCGCATGAATTTTATTTTTTCAGAAGCTGTTGAGGAAAGCAAGAAAAAATTTTTCCGACCTGCGTCCATCCGAAAAAGACGTTATTCCACCGCTGGCGGAGAAAAATCCGGTTTTAACTTTTGCTCCCGGTTTTTTCGTTGTTTTGCCCGGAAATCACCTGTATTTTTCTACCAGCTTTGGCTATATTATCAAGGAAAAACCATTGACATTTTCTTCATATCATGCTATGCTTATTTCGGTACAGATGTACCGATTGAACATGTGCAGTGAGCCATTTCAACGGCAGCTGCATAAATCCTGTATGGGCCGATCCACATATCACGGTAGGCACCCACATATTACAAGGAGTGTATGAACATGGCTTACAAAACCGACATCGAGATTGCACAGGAAACCGAAATGCTCCACATCAACGAGATTGCCAAGATGGCAGGCGTTGACGAGAAGTACCTGGAACAGTACGGCAAGTACAAGGCAAAGGTTGACTACAACATCCTGAAGGACAAGGCTGACAAACCCAACGGCAAGCTGATTCTGGTCACCGCCATCAACCCCACCCCCGCCGGCGAAGGCAAGACCACCACCACCGTCGGTCTGGCTGACGGTATGCGCAAGATTGGCAAGAATGTCCTGGTTGCCCTCCGGGAGCCCTCTCTGGGTCCCGTGTTCGGCGTGAAGGGCGGCGCAGCCGGCGGCGGCTACGCCCAGGTTGTCCCCATGGAGGACATCAACCTGCACTTCACCGGCGACTTCCACGCCATCGGCGCTGCCAACAACCTGCTGGCTGCAATGCTCGATAACCATATTTACCAGGGCAACGCCCTGGGCATCGACCCCCGTCAGATCACCTGGCGCCGCTGCGTGGACATGAATGACCGGCAGCTCCGCTTCGTGGTGGACGGCCTGGGCGGCAAGGTCAACGGCACCCCCCGTGAGGACGGCTACGACATCACCGTGGCTTCCGAAATCATGGCGGTTCTGTGCCTGGCCTCTGACGTCACCGACCTGAAGAATCGTCTGGCCCGCCTGGTGGTTGGCTACACCTACGCCGGCAAGCCCGTCACCGCCGGTGACCTGAACGCCCAGGGCGCCATGGCTGCCCTGCTGAAGGACGCTCTGAAGCCCAATCTGGTTCAGACCCTGGAGCACACCCCGGCGTTTGTCCACGGCGGTCCCTTCGCCAACATCGCCCACGGCTGCAACTCTGTCACCGCCACCAAGATCGCCCTGAAGCTGTCCGACTACACCATCACCGAGGCCGGCTTCGGCGCTGACCTGGGCGCTGAGAAGTTCCTGGACATCAAGTGCCGCATGGCCGGTCTGACCCCCTCCTGCGTGGTTCTGGTTGCCACTGCCCGCGCCCTGAAGTACAACGGCGGCGTGCCCAAGGCAGAAACCGGCAAGGAGAACCTGGAGGCGCTGGAGAAGGGCCTGCCCAACCTGCTGCAGCACGTGGAGAACATCACCCAGGTGTACAAGCTGCCCTGCGTGGTCGCCATCAACCGCTTCCCCACCGACACCGTTGCCGAGCTGGAGCTCATCGAGCGCAAGTGCAAGGAACTGGGCGTCAACGTGGCCCTGTCCGAGGTTTGGGGCAAGGGCGGCGACGGCGGCATCGAGCTGGCCAAGGAAGTTGTCCGTCTGTGCGAAGAGCCCAACGACTTCACCTTCGCCTATGAGCTGGATCTGCCCATCAAGGATAAGATCGAGGCCATTGTCAAGAAGATCTACCATGGCGACGGCGTGAACTTCACCGCCAACGCTGAGAAGCAGATCAAGACCCTGACCGAGCTGGGCTATGACAAGATGCCCATCTGCATGGCCAAGACCCAGTATTCCTTCTCTGACGACCAGACCAAGCTGGGCGCTCCCCGGGGCTTTGTTGTCACCGTCCGGAACGTGAAGGTTTCCGCCGGTGCCGGCTTCCTGGTAGCCCTGACCGGTGAAATCATGACCATGCCCGGACTGCCCAAGGTGCCCGCCGCCGAGCGCATCGACGTGGACGAGACCGGCAAGATCTCCGGCCTGTTCTAATCAACCATACCGTAAAAGCACAGGCGGCCCCCGCCTGTGCTTTTTCACAATCATGAGATAAGGAGAAACCGTTTATGGATATGACATTGGAATCCTGCCGCACCTTCGTAGAAGTGCTGGCTTCCAACGCCCCGGCACCCGGCGGCGGCGGCGCTGCCGCCCTGGTGGGCGCCATTGGCACCGCCCTGGGCAACATGGTGGGATCCCTCACCGTGGGAAAGAAGAAATACGCCGACGTGGAGGCGGAGATCATCGCCCTGAAGGCCAAGTGCGATGCTCTGCAAACCGAACTGCTGGACCAGGTGGAAGCCGATGACAAGGGCTTCGTCCCTCTGGCCAAGGCCTACGGCATTCCCAAGGATGACCCCGATCGGGACCGGATTCTGGAGGAGGCCACCATCACCGCCTGCGCCGTACCCATGCACATCATGGAGCTGTGCTGTCAGGCCATCGACTGCGTGGCAGTCTTTGCCGCCAAGGGCAGCCGCCTGGCGGTGTCCGACGCAGGCTGTGCAGCGGTCTGCTGCAAGGCGGCTCTTCAGGCCGCTTCCCTGAATGTGTTCATCAACACCAAGACCCTGAAAAACCGGGACGTGGCCGAGGAGATGAACCGCCACGCCAATGTAATGCTGAACAAGTACGGTCAGATGGCCGACGAGATTTTTGAGGACGTAAAGGCTGGCTTCGGCCAGTAATTGAATCTGATATTCCAATTATAGGAGGAAATTCCCAATGGCCAAATTACTGCTGGGCAAGGAAGTCACCGATGCCCTGAACGCCAATCTGCAAAGCCGTACCGCCGCCCTGCGGGAAAAGGGCGTTGTCCCCACCCTGGGCATCGTCCGCATCGGCGCCGACCCCTCTGATCTGAGCTACGAGAAGGGCGCAACCAAGCGGGCCGAACTGGTGGGCGTGGAAATCAAGAAGTTCGAACTGCCTGCCGACGCCGCCAAGGAGCAGGTTCTGGCAGTCATCGACCAGGTCAACGCCGACGATTCCATCCACGGCGTACTGATGTTCCGGCCCCTGCCCAAGCACCTGAAGGCGGACCAGAATGAAATCTGCAACCGGCTGGACCCCAAGAAGGACGTGGACTGCATGACCCATCTGTCCAATGCCGGTGTGTTTGAAGGACTGAACGATCTGGGCTATGCCCCCTGCACCCCCGCTGCCTGCATGGAGATTCTGGACTTCTACGGCATCGACTGCAAGGGCAAGAACGCTGTGGTCATTGGCCGGTCCCTGGTGGTGGGCAAACCTGCAGGCATGATGCTCATGGGCAAGAATGCCACCGTCACCACCTGCCACACCAAGACGGTGAACACCGCCGAAATCTGCCGGAACGCAGACATCATTGTCTCCGCCGCCGGTGTGCTGAACAGCCTGACCAAGGACTATGTCCGCCCCGGTCAGGTGGTCATCGACGTATCCATCAACTGGGACGAGAACAAGGTCAATGCCAAGGGCGGCAAAGGCGGCATCGCCGGCGACGCCAAGTTTGACGAGGTGGAGCCCATTGTGGACGCCATCACCCCGGTTCCCGGCGGCGTTGGCTCCGTCACCACCTCCGTGCTGATGAAGCATGTGGTGGAAGCGGCAGAAAAAGCCTGATTTTGCCAGACAAACACCCACCGAGTAAAAGAGCGTTGCCATAAGAAAACATGGAGAAACCCAGTAAAATCAATGTTTTTTAGGGCAGCGGAAAACGGGGCAGGTCAAAACAACTGAATAATCAGACAGAAACAGGGTGTTGTCAAGCTGACAGCACCCTTTTCTGTTCCCCGGCCAAGCCGCAGATTTTGAAAAAGTCTGCGGCTTTTCTTTTTGCCCAAAAGCAGAAAGGAGGCGACGGCCTATGTACTTCACTTCCGGCAGCGACCGGGCCTTTGAACAGCTCATGCAGGGCAAGCCCGGTTTCGACCACTACGACAGCGGCGAGGCGGTCACGCCGGAGGACTGCGGCACCTGCCGCTTTTATCGCCCGCACTGGAAATATCAATTCTGCGTCTATGCGGAATGTCCCTACCAGCCGGGCAAGCTGACCGCCTACGACGCGGTGATTTCGAGTGAAAGGAGTTGAGAACATGGCAGTATTTCGTGTAGAGCGTAACAAGGGCTACACGGTGATGTCCAATCACCATCTGCGGAACAAGGACTTATCCCTGAAAGCCAAGGGCCTGTTATCGCAAATGCTCTCCCTGCCGGAAGATTGGGACTATACGCTCAAAGGCTTATCCCTTATCAACCGGGAGCAGATCGACGCGATCCGGGCCGCAATCCGGGAGCTGGAACAGGCCGGGTACATCGTCCGATCCCGTGAGCGCGACAGCCAAGGGCGCTTGCGCGGCGCGGACTATGTGATCTATGAACAGCCCCAGCCTGTGCCGGATTCACCTACGTTGGAAAATCCAATGTTGGATAATCCAACGCAGGAAAAGCCTACGTTGGGAAAACCAACGCAATTAAATAAAGATATATCAAGTAAAGAAAAATCAATTACTGATGTATCAATTACCGATCCCATTCCTATCCTTTCCCGACCCTCTCCTTTGGAGGACGAGGCGGCACAGCCGCCGGAACGGAAAGGAACGG
>CASFNR010000069.1 GCA_949296115.1 uncultured Eubacteriales bacterium
CATTGGGAGATGGTCAAAAATGGAGCAGAGTCTGCAGGTAATCTCCAGGCAGGAGCGGCTGGAGAAATGGGCCTCCAGAATCATGGCATGCCGCAGCAGCGGGATGACCATCCGGGCCTGGTGCCGGGAAAATCAGGTTCCGGAGAAAAGCTATTACTACTGGCAGCGGCAGTTGTTTGACACGGTGTCCCGGCAGAAAAACCCCGGCCAACCGGCCTTTGCGGAAATTACGCTGCCGCAACCGAATCAGACAACTGTTCCAGCAGTGACGGTTCGCTGCTCCGGTATGGAAGCGGATATTTACAATGGTGCAGATGCAACTGTCATTGAAACGGTACTGCGCATCTTAAAATCATGCTGACCGACTTCACCGGAGCAGACCGGATATACATCGCCTGCGGCTATACAGATCTGAGGCGCGGGATTGACGGACTTGCATCTATGGTTCAGCAGCAGTTTGACTTGGATCCGTTTACCAATACGCTGTTTTTGTTCTGCGGCCGACGGCGGGACCGGATCAAGGCGCTGTACTGGGAAGGCAATGGATTTGTTCTGCTGTACAAGCGGCTGGAATCCGGCACCTTTCAGTGGCCCCGGTCAGAAACCGAAGCCAGGCGTCTGAGCCAGCAGCAGTACCGCTGGCTCATGGAGGGCCTGAGCGTTGACCAGCCAAAGGCCCACAGGCCGGTTTCCGGCTTGGAAATAATTTGAATAATTTTAAATTTTTCTGTACTTTTCCCCGGAAATATGGTATAATATTCCCATGGAAAAGAAAGAAATTACCGGAACAAGCACCGAGGAAATGGTGACCATTTCCTTGGCGGAATACGAAAAGTTACTGGGTCAGGGGCAGCAGCTTCTGACCCAGAATGTGCGTATTTCTCGCCTTGAGAAGCAAGTAGAATTACTCATGGAAGCCCTGCGTCTTTCCCGGCAGAAGCGGTTTGGCGCATCCTCGGAAAAGGCAGATGCGGAAGCCATGGAACAGTTCAGCTTTCTGTTTAACGAGGCTGAGGTTCTGGCAGATGCCAAGGCAGAAGATGAGGATGTAGTGGTTGTGCCGGAGCACAAGCGCCACAAGGGCCACGAATACACCCTGGACAGCCTCCCGGAGGATGTTCCCACCCAGGTGGTAGAGCATACGCTGGAGGGTGAGGATCTGATATGCCCCCAGTGCGGGGATACCATGACCGATATTGGCACAGAAGTGGTGAAGAAGCTGAAAATAAAGTCCGTAGAGCTGGTGGTAGAGGAACACCGTTACCATACCTATGCCTGCCAGACCTGCAACCGGGAAAATACCCAGACTCCTGTTGTCAAAGCGCCCCGGGAAAAGAGCGTGATTCCCGGCAGCTTCGCCACACCGGAGGCCATTGCCCACATTATGGTGCAGAAATTCGTCATGGGCAGTCCGCTATACCGCCAGGAACAGGAGCTGAAAAGACTGGGAGTCAGGCTTTCCCGGCAGACCATGTCCAACTGGATTCTGAGAGCTTCGGAGGTGTATCTGACCCCGGTGTACAGAAGGCTGTATCAGGAGCTGCTGAAGCGGGAGGTTCTGCATGCGGATGAAACCACCTTGCAGGTGCTCCATGAGCCGGGGAAACCGCCCCAGAGCAAGAGCTATATGTGGCTGTACCGGACCAGCGGGGATACGGACAGGGCCATTGTTCTGTACGAGTACCAGCCGGGACGGAGTGCAAAGCATCCCAGGGAATTTCTGAATGGCTTTCAGGGCTACCTCCATGTGGATGGCTATGCCGGATATCACAATCTGCCGGATGGAATTACCATTGTGGGCTGCTGGACCCATGCCCGGAGAAAATTTGACGAGGCAGTCAAGGCACTGCCCAAGGGGAAAGCAAAAGGCAGCTCCGCCATGCAGGGTCTGGCCTATTGCGACAGGCTGTTCAGCCTGGAGGATGGGTGGATGGACTTGTCCCCGGAGGAGCGATATACACAGCGGCTGGAGCAGGCAAAGCCTGTTTTAGACGCCATGTTGTCATGGGCAAATTCCCGAACGGCAGCCCCCAAGTCTGCCCTGGGAAAGGCACTGAACTATCTGAAAGAGCAGTGGCCCTATCTGACCAGCTATCTGAAAGATGGCAGATTGGAGCTGAGCAATAACCGTGCGGAGCGGAGCATCCGGCCCTTTGCGCTGGACCGGAAGAACTTCCTGTTTGCCAACACCCCCAAGGGAGCCACGGGAAGCGCGGTGATTTTCAGCCTGATCCAGACGGCGCTGGAGAACAAGCTGGATCCCTATCGCTATCTGACCTGGCTGATGGATGCCGCAAAGGACGCTGACCTGAACGACCCGAAAGCAGTGGAAAGACTGCTTCCCTGGAACGCACCGGAAATGTGCAGGATACCCCAAGGAAAGAAGTGAGAAGATGCGGCTGAAAAAGAACGGCGCCCGTCTGGTAAGTTTCGTGATAGACTTTGCCAACGGCAATATGAGCCGGAGAGAATTTGACCTGGACTACTCCGGCTATGTGGTGGACTATTTTCCTGAATTTAAGAAAGAGAATCCCTGCCTTGCAAGAAGATTTGCAGATACCATTGACGTTGCCTATGAGCACTGCTCCTGGATGGAGGATGAGCCGTTCCGGCAGGCCATGGGGGATGCGGTAGATGAATTTCTGGGCAGGGGTCCCATAGCGGATATCTACTGAGGGAGGCGTTTTTATGGGAAGAAAACATCGCTTTCGTCATCCCCGCTGCCTGCTGAAGGAAAGAAGCACTGCCCCGGCGAAGCCGGAAAACGGCGACGAAATCTTCTGCAACGGCATATTCCGCTTCCATATCAGCGCCTTGCTGGACTGGCTGAAGGAACACCCCCAGCCGGTGGTGGAGATGCCAATTTGCCTGTGGGAGTCATCCGGCAGCAAAGAGGACTGTTATGTGGAGGCAGCAGATGTAACACGCCCCATTGTCATTGCCGAAATAGCGCCGGACTACAGAGATTTCCTTTGTGAGATACCGGAAAGCAGTTGGGATATCCGTGGCTACGTATGCATTGACGGGTACCACCGGATAGAAAAAGCAAGGCGGATGGGTCTGGAAACGCTGCCTGCCGTTATCCTGCGCATGGAGCATAGAAAAAGCAAGGCGGATGGGTCTGGAAACGCTGCCTGCCGTTATCCTGCGCATGGAGCAGCATGTGCCTTTCCTGTATTCCGGTTATGAACAGTATACAGACTATTGGAACGGAAAACTGGAGGAACGCAGCCAGGATGCCCAGCGTATACCGGCTGAAAAATAATATTGTTCCTGCCATCCGGGGTTGCGCAAAAAGCGCAGCCCCGGATGTTTTATATGCGGCTAGAATTGACGTTTACAAATGACCATCCTCCAAAATTGGAAGATGGTCAAAATGAAATCAATTTTACTCAATCATACGAAATGGTGTCAATCATTACTGTCACAGTAAACATGTGTGTGTCCGTGTCATATTCCCAGTGTAGATCCCCATTGTACTTTTTGAGACATTTGGAGATATTTTTCAATCCAAAGCCATGGATTGCCCGATCTGCTTTAGATGTTTGCAAGTGACCATGAGATTCCTTGGGGGGCAAACTGCTGTTCTGAATCAAAATGACCTGATATGCATTCCGCAGGGCGGTTTCCAAATACACCGTTTTGTCTTCACTTTTTTCGGCGGCCTCGATGGCATTATCCAACAGATTGCCCAGAATGGTTACCAGATCCATATCGTCTATGCTATTCAGATTGCATAGCTTCACATCGTATTCGAATCGAATGCCTCGTTCATTGGCTTCCAGAAGATACCGATTCAGAATGACATCCAACAACTTGTTTCCGCTGTGACAGCCCTGGGTATATCTTTCCAGTTCGTTGGAAAGTTTGTCCACAATGGGCGTATGCCATGAGCTGCTGGTTTTGCTTATTGAGGATATCGTAATAATGCTTTTCCTTTTCCAACTGTAAATACTCACTGCGCATGCGCACATATTCTTGGTTTCTTTTCAACTGCTGGGTGTTGTGAAGCACCAAAAAAATAGTTGCTACCAGATCAGCAACACAGATAAGGGAAAAAAGAGACTGGCTGTTTCTGGATGTTCCCTCCTGCATGCAGACATAGTAAAACGCAAGGATGATCACCAGCGTTACGGTAGGTAAAACAGCTGCACTAAGTGGAAAATGCGCCGGATCGTGTTCTTGGTCCCCAATTTTGAAATGGTTAAGTAATTTCAGGAGCAGCAAACTAAAGATCAAGTATAGCATTTTGCAAATAATCCACTCCATGGTGAGCAAAAAGTCATCATGGTTGATATCCGTCAACTGCCCTTTGGTAAATGTGGAGATGGCAGACACCGTTCCAAATTCCAACACCGTAGATAAGCCACACAGGATGATTGTGAAAAAGGCTGAAGTTGGCAAATCCAACCGGAAACAGAAGTGGATAAACAGAAAATGAATTGCCAGCATGGAACAGGAGTTGATAATATAATTCGTTTCTCCCCAAATGTTGAGCAATGCGCCCACTCCAAAAATCAGGATTCCCATGATCATGGAAGGGAGCATAGAATAACGTCTGTCCGCAACATTTACGCAAAATACATATACAATCAACATTTCTGAAAAGTATACGCCAAAAGAAAACAGTGGATCTGTCATTTTTGCCGTCCCCCTAGGTAAGCAAACCAGAACTTCCGAAAATCCGCCTGCTTTTTGGGTGCAATCGGGATGCGAGTCCCATCGTCCAGGATCAACTCGGAATAGGCGTATTTCCGGACATAGTGCAAATTGACCAAGAAGGACTTGTGGACATAGTAGAAGAAAAGAGGTGGCAGTTTCTCGCACCACTGGTCCATGGTATCACGGGTATAAAAAGAACCCTGCTTCGACACCATCAGAATTTTACGATTCTCCCGCGTAATGTACAGAATGTCGTCTACTAGAATCTTTTGCTGTTGGCTGTTGTTTGTGAAAAATACCTCAACAAATGCGCCATCAATATATTCCATTGCCTTGTCCAGGCCAGCATACAGCCTCTGGACATTAAACGGCTTTTTGAAGAAGCGAAATGCCCGAAGGTCCATCGCATCGTCCTGATATTCTTCGTAATTGGTAATAAAGAAAAGCGCTAGCTTGGGATTCCGCCTCCGTAGTTCCTTGGCAAGTATCAAACCGTTTGCTCCGGACATCTGGATATCCAGAAATGCCAAATCAAAGGTTTTGTTACTTTCCAGGACGGAGACCGGATTGTCTGTTGCGGTTATGGAGCAGGGGATATATCGGTTTTTCATATATTCCTGAACAGAGAGCAGGAAACTGTCCAGAAACGCCTTTTCATCATCGCAGATTAAAATGTTCATATTTCCTCCGACGAAATTGGACGCATAGCATCTTAGTTGTGCATTCATTGTAGCATTGCGTTCTTCATTCGTCAATGAAGCAGGCTTGAGGGATAGGGAAAATGTGCCTGATGCGTCATGCAATACCAATGGGCAATCGATATTTTGACAAGAATATCCGATAGTTTTGCAGTGAGGATTGAAGATGTATTGCATCTGTAGTAAGGTGACAACAGACCAGGTCGGCAACAAATCTTACAACTTTCGACAGTGGTTCCGGTAATTTTGAAACTGAACATATCAGGAGGTAAAAATGAGCATGGATAAGAAAGTAATTCTGACCCTTTTTGTGATTTTGACATTCTTAACCGCCTGCCAGAAGTCACCCGTGTCAAATGCAGAAGTCGGTAATAATGGCACTTCTGCAGACATAGGTGAAATTCAAACAGAAATGAAGTCAGATGATTTAGACAATGATCCGGAAACGCAGCCGAATGTGGAGACAACTGTAACAGAAAATGTTCAGACATCCAGTAAACCTATGCAATCGGTTCAGTACTCAGACGCTTTTTCCAGTGCAGATGGTACTGTACAATTTACGATGGAAATTGATGATGAAGTTCTTGATGTTCCCATGCCGGAAGTACTGGTTGCACCCCATTTTCTGACAGCGGAAGACGCAAGAAGGATAGCGGGTGTGCTTTTTGGGAAGCCGATTTTTATGAGGCTGAGCCGCGATTCGCGCCAATTTATTCGAAGGAGGACATCCAAGAAAAACTTGCCAGATGGGAACCGTATGCCGGTGATCCTTCCGTGGACGCATACATCCAAGAATATTCAACCCTTCAAGAGACTGCGCCGCTTGAAAATCCCCATACACCTTGCCAGTGGGAGTTCAAGAAAGAGTCATTTTATTATGAAGTTGAAGAGGATGTGCTGAAATCTGATATTTCAGATGAAAATGATAACATTCGTGCATCCGTTAAAGTAGACGGAATTCCGTATATATATGATGTTGCGACACGAAATCGTTCAGACTTCAAATTGAACAACATTTATGCCTATCCCTATGATGGCATGAGCCCCCTTAGTATAGATCAGCAGATTTTTCAGCGGCAATTGTGTGAGACAGATGAACCCGATGAGGACACAATTGCAACCATCCAAAAGAAAGCCGAGACAATGCTTACACAGATGGAGATGGGAGAATGGGTTGTGGATGAATGTTATGTAGAAACGGTAGATTTTTCTGACAATTTGGGGTACGTCATTCATGTAAATGCGGTGCCTGCTTTTCAGGGAGTACCAGCAACACGCATTCCCCAGCTGACCAGCTTAAGAAACACATCGGAAGAGGCTTCAAATTATTATTTGTCAGATGTACATTTTGCGTTCAGTGCCAACGGAGAGCTTGTGGACTTCTCATTGTATTCGCCTGTAGATGTAAAACAAGTAATTAATGAAAGTGTAACGGTACTGCCGATGACTGAAATCATGCAGATTGCAAAAAATCTGTTTACACGAACTGATTATTACGAATATGATCGTTTGAAATTATTGGATGTAACACAGGAGAAACTTTCTTGCCAGGTTTCTATTGGGCACATAGTTCACTAAGTCTAAAAAGGCGTTTCAAGTCGCTAATTCCTGATCTTTCAACTCGTATATTCGTACACCTACGCCGTCAAAATAGTAGGGTGAGGGAGACCAGAATGTGTCCCAGGCGGTGCGGAAGCTGCTTTTGGGTACGGCCTTCTCTGTTCTCTTCCTCTCAGTATAATTCCCCGTTATCTGGTTAATAAATATAGGCTTGTCAATTTTCGGACTACCCTCAGAAGACAACTGGTTCCGGTTGAATACAAAGTTGGTGAGGTAGTAGCTGCTGCTGGAATGGCAGCAGTGTTTGGTTATGCACTTGTGCCGTACCAGAGCTTGCAGGAGCCGCAGAGCCTTCAGAGCCAGGCAGACGGTGGACCTGGACATGGCCAATCCCACCTCGGCAATCCGCCGAAGAGACGGAAATGCCCGGCCTTTCCGACCGGCACAGCGGTACAAATACAGCAGTGTGACGAAGGCAGCGGGGGTCAGATCATAGGCCAGAATGTCCCGGCTAACCAGGGTATAGCCGCCTTCCCGGCGGAGCCAGAGGTAACGGTTAGAAGCATAGATCAGGTGGTTCTGCTTTTCGCCAAAGTGGTAGCGGTTGCTCTTGTGCAGGTAGCCCCGGGTGCAGAGTTCTTTCACAGCCTTCTGTGCGGTGGTAGTGCTGCACTTGCAGAGCCGAGCCAAAGCGGCAAAGGAAGCGGTTACATACCGTCTCTTCCGGCCTGCCAAAAGGAGCAGGACAAAGGCCACCCGCTTGGTGGTGTAGGACAGAGAAGTGTCGGTAATCAGGTTGTTGGGTACTGCGGCAACAGGATGCAGGTATGTCATTTGTACGGTCTCCTTTCAGCGAAATTCGTGAGATTACAAAATCCCCAGGACAAAGGATCAGTGCATCCAATGCCCTGGGGATATCCATATCAGGGGTGAAATTGAGTGGGACTGGTGGCGGTACAGACAGTCATTTTGAGACAGGGGAAATGCTGGGCTAGACGGGGACAAGTTTCCTATCCGGATATCCACTGGATATCCAGGATAGCCAACTTGTGCGCCGCAGGCTGGGGTCAGTGCCCCCAAACCCCCGGTCT
>CASFNR010000070.1 GCA_949296115.1 uncultured Eubacteriales bacterium
CCGTCTGCGCCACTCCGCAACCTCGGCTTTGTTCGAGCGCCGGGATGTGATTGTGGTCAGTTCTGTCAGCTGCCTGTATGGTCTGGGGGACCCGATTGATTATAAAAACATGGTCATTTCTCTTCGGGTGGGGCAGGAACATCCCCTGGATGATGTGTTGAAAAAGCTGGCGGAAATCCGTTACGAGCGGAACGACCTGGACTTCTCCCGAAACAAGTTCCGTCTCCGGGGGGATACCCTGGAGATTTACCCTGCCTATTGGTCCGGCAGGGCAATCCGGGTGGAATTTTTTGGGGATGAGATTGACCGGATCAGTGAAATCAACGCTGTTTCCGGCGTTGCGGAACGGTTTGTGGATCATGTGGCCATTTATCCTGCCAGCCACTATGTAGCCTCCAAGGAAAAACTCCAGCGTGCCATGCTGGAAATTCAGAAGGAATGCGACCAGCAGGTGGCTTGGTTCCGGGCGAAGGACAAGCTGATTGAAGCCCAACGGATTGCCCAAGCAATGGCATTGAAAACTATTCCCGTGTGATTCAGGGCCGGGCACCGGGAACTCCCCCTACCACGCTGCTGGATTACTTCCCGGAGGATTTTCTCATGTTCATTGACGAGAGTCATGTGACGCTGCCCCAGTGCCGGGCTATGTATGCCGGAGACCGGAGCCGGAAGGATGCCCTGGTGAACTATGGCTTCCGGCTGCCGTCGGCTTATGATAACCGCCCGTTGAATTTTACGGAATTCGATGAGAAAATCAACCAGGTCATCTATGTCTCTGCGACGCCGGCGGAATACGAGCGCACCCGTTCCGGCCAGATCGTGGAGCAGGTAATCCGGCCCACTGGATTGCTGGACCCGGAGGTGGAGGTGCGGCCTATTGACGGCCAGATTGACAATCTGATCGGGGAAATCAATACCCGGACTGCCAGAAAGGAACGGGTGCTGGTTACTACGCTGACAAAGAAAATGGCGGAGGATTTGACCTCTTACCTGCAAAAGGCAGGAATCAAGGTTCGGTATATGCACTCGGACATCGGCGCCATGGAGCGGATGGAAATCATCCGGGATCTTCGAATGGCAAAATTCGACGTATTGGTTGGCATCAACCTGCTTCGGGAGGGCTTGGACCTGCCGGAGGTAAGCTTGGTTGCCATTTTGGATGCGGATAAGGAAGGCTTTCTGCGCAGCGAGACCAGCTTGATTCAGACCATTGGCCGGGCCGCCCGGAATGCCGAGGGCAAAGTAATTATGTATGCGGACACGGTGACGCCATCAATGCGCACTGCCATGGACGAGACTGCCCGTCGGCGGAGCATTCAGGATTCTTATAACAAGGAGCACGGCATTGTGCCCAAGACGGTGATCAAGTCCGTCCGGGATCTGATTGAGATTTCCTCTCCCACCGCCGAACGGAAAGGACGCAGCGGCGTGAAGATGACCAAGGCGGAAAAGGAGCGGGAGATTGCCCGCCTGGAGAAGCAGATGAAGGAAGCGGCCCGGATGATGGAATACGAGTATGCGGCCGTCCTGCGGGATCAGATTATCGAACTGCGGGGAAAAAGCTGAATCAAAAGCGCACCGGTGCTTGCCGGTGCGCTTTTAATTATTCACCTATGAACTGAAATCTGGGGCCGGAGTAATCATCCCGATCCACGGTTTCGTCCCACATGACGGCTGGGCGGACCCAAAGCCCGCCGTCTCCGTAGAGTGCCCGATAAACCACCATGGGTTCCAGTGTTTCACTGTGTCGTGCGGTTCCGATCACCTCGTAGACATTTCCTTTAAAGTGGCGGTATCTGCCTGGCTTGATTTCCATTTTATCCATTCCTCCAGTCCAGGGAGACCGCTAAGCGCCCTGTAAAATCGTCTGCTCGTCAATCAGACCCAGATTCATTTTCCACCGGAGAACCCGTCCGGCAGCGGCGTTGAGGGTATCCAGATCAATACGGCCGGACATCACTGCATCCCACACAGCCTGGTATTGTACTGCGTAATCGGTGGAGCAGAGCATATCGTTTCCTGCCAGCACAGCCAGGACAGCGGCTTCTCCTGCTCCATACTGGTCGGTAATTGCCTGCATGACCAGATCATCTGTGAGAATTACCCCGTTGAAGCCCATCTGTTCACGCAAATACCGGTGGACGGCAGGGGAGAGGGATGCAGGGGCAGAGCTGTCCAGTGCCTCCACGATGGTGTGACTCACCAGAATGGCGCCGCAGCCGGCCTGGATACCGGCAGAGAAGGGAATCAGATCCCAGGAGGTCAATTCCTCCAGAGTGCGGTTATCCACAGCAATTCCGGTATGGGTATCACTGTTGTTGCCGTAGCCGGGGAAGTGCTTCAGAACACTTCCGATATTGTACTGGTTCATTAGTGAGACGGTTTGCGAAACGAACATGGCAGTCGTATCCGGGTCCTGTCCCAGGGAGCGCTGGTACATAAATGCGTTTGAATCCTGTGAAATATCGCATACTGGGGCAAGATTTACGTTGATTCCCAAGGATTGCAGGAGCTGACACTTCTCTTCCTCCACCAACAGGGCCTGCTCCGTTCCGCCTTGTTCATAGCTGGTGCGGGGGGAGGGGAATATGGAAGAACGAAAGGCCGGATACCGGCTGATTCGGGTGACGGTTCCACCCTCCTCATCCACAGCCAGAAGCAGCGGAATGTCCGCAGCGTTCTGGTAGGAGGCAGCCTTTTCGGAAAAGGATGCCGGGGTTTCTTCTTCGAAATCCTCCGCAAACAGGACGAAGCCGCCCAGATGATAGGTTTGAAGGTCCGCAAGGGCGGTTTCCTCGCTGCATCGTGCGAAGAATAACTGCCCGATTCGCTCATCCAGGGACATCTGGTTCAGAAGAATTCGAACCGGATCGGCAGGCTCAGTGGGAGCCGGTTCAGTCGCCACAGCAGCAATCGCTTCCGTGGTTTCCGGTGCGGGAATGGTAGTGGACTCTGTCGATACCGGTGTGGTGCAGCCGGTCAAAAGCAATGCGGCACACAAAAAAATGGAGAAATTGCGCATGGGATCACCTCGGGGATATCCTACCATGGGGGGAGATTTTTGTCAATGAACGGAAAACTGTCCGCTGGAATTCCAGCGGACAGTTGAATCGTTACAGGGTATGCCCGATCAGGTACCACAGCAGCAGCAATACGATAATCATGGGAATGTATGCGGTTAAAGCTGCGGCGCTGATGCAGATGACCGTGTAGCCGAAGTGCCCCAGAAGATAGACAATGCAGCATAAAATGGCACTGGTAAAGACAGCTTTGCTCAATTGCTTGCCCACAAAGTTGGAGAAGAAAAAGCTGTACATTGCCCCCAGAAATGGATTGGCAATGGCAATTACAAATCCAAGGACTAGGCTGATGATACCGGACAAAAGCGTCACCACGAGAACAATCAAGAGTACCGTAGGCGCATAAGAGACGAGAAGATCCGGAAAATAGGTGCGGAACAAATACCGTACCACCAGATGCAGAAGCATAGATGCAGCCACGGAAATAACCCGGTAAAGGTACCATCCGACCGGGGTATTCCCTTTCGGAATAAAACTGTCCAACAGATTGACCAGGAAAGCCAGAATAATCAAAGATAGAAGCTCCCCGCAAAGCGGAAGAAAATCCAGGTCACCCAAAGGATATACAATCAGGTAATCTTCGGAAAATGCAACAAAGGGCAGGGGAGACAGGAGAAATTCCAGATTCCCCGGGCGGAAGGTATAAATGCCAACGGTGACGGCATAAATCAGCAGAATGCCGACCACAGAGGAAAGAGAGTGATTTAAACTGGAGCGCTTTCCCAGAACCACCCGGCTTAAAACTCCCATAATCAGGGAAGCTGCCGCAAAGTACAGAAGAAACTGGGCAGACGCCACAAAGTCGATTTCTGTGGGCATGTAGGTGGAGGTATGCTGAATGATCTGACGCAGCTCCGGCGGGAAGTAATTCACGGCCCCGGCAATCGCCTGGGTCAGATCCTGAGTAATACTGGGAAAGACAGAAGGGAGTGTTGCGTCAAAGTCCATAACAAATCCTTTCGAAGGAAGAAAAGCCGCCGCCAATTCTGGCGGCGGCACTGCCTATACAGAAAAGACCAATTACTTGATCTCGGCCTCGGCGCCGGCTTCCTTCAGCTCGGCAACCAGCTTCTCGGCATCTTCCTTGGAGATGGCTTCCTTCAGGGTCTTGGGGCAGTTGTCCACCAGATCCTTGGCGTCCTTCAGGCCCAGGCCGGTAGCGGCACGGACAACCCCGGCGCTCTTCAGGATGACGTCGAACTCGGTCTTCTCCTCAACCTCAACAGCGGCAGCAGCGGCGGGAGCAGCAACAGCAGCGGCAGCGGCGGAAACACCGAAAACCTCTTCCAGGGTGTGAACCAGTTCGGACAGCTCCAGAACGGTCAGTTCCTTAACCTGCTCAACCAGAGCAGTGATCTTTTCACTAGCCATGATAAAATCCTCCTAAAAGTATGTGTGTTTTAATGTTTGGAATTTCGCAGAGCAGATTACGCTTCTGCGGCGGGAGCGGAGCCGTCCTTCTGCATCCGGATCTGGTCCAGGACGAAGGCCAGGCTGGAGATAGGCGCCAGGAAGGTACCCAGGACAGAAGCGACCAGAGCATTCTTGCTGGGCAGTTCACCGAAGCCATTGAGCTGATCGGCGGACAGAACAGAGCCTTCCACAATGCCGCCCTTAATGGCGATCTTGCAGGACTTATTCTTCTTGGCGAACTCGCAGACGATACGAGCGGGAGCGATGGGGTCGCCGGTGGTAGAAGCCATGGCGGTGGTGCCGTTCAGAACCTCGGAAAAATCGTAACCGGCATTCTTGGTTGCGAAATTGGTCAGGGTGTTCTTCACAACAGCGTAGTCAACACCAGCCTCCCGGAACTGCTTACGCAGCTCGGTATCCTGAGCGACGGTGATACCCTTGTAATCGACGAAAACCACGGAAGTAGCTTCCTTGATCTTGCCGGTGAGGGATTCCACAACGGCCTTCTTGCTCTCAAGAACCTTAGCGTTGGGCATGATTTTCACCTCCGAAAATAAAAAATCTTCCTGCCACAAGACAGAAAGACACGCAAAACATCATTCAGCGCACCTCGGCAGGACTTATGGACTCAGCAGCCTGCTGTCTTTGGCAACTTGTGCATAATAGCACATAATATTTAATTTGTCAAGAGAAAATTGATTTTTCTCCGGGTTTTCAGCGGGATTCCCTGTCTGCCGGAGCAGACAGGGAATAATCCTTTTTACAGATACTTGGCAGTGGAAACCTTCACGCCGGGTCCCATGGTGGAAGCCACGGTGCAGGACTTGATATACTGGCCCTTGGCGGCGGCGGGCTTTGCCTTTACGACAGCCTTGACCAGGGTGTCCATGTTCTCGGTGAGCTTTTCTGCACCGAAGGAAACCTTGCCGATGGGGCAGTGGATGATGTTGGTCTTGTCCAGACGATACTCCACTTTACCGGCTTTGATTTCCTTGACGGCGGCGCCCACGTTGGGGGTTACGGTGCCGGCCTTGGGGGAGGGCATCAAGCCCTTGGGGCCCAAAACCTTACCGAGACGGCCAACAATGCCCATCATGTCGGGGGAAGCAACCACAACGTCAAATTCAAACCAGTTTTCCTTGGTGATCTTCTCCACCAGGTCCATGCCGCCGACGTAATCGGCGCCGGCTTCCTTGGCTTCTTCGGCCTTGGCGTCCTTGGCGAACACCAGCACCCGGCGGGTCTTGCCGGTGCCGTTGGGCAGGACCACAGCGCCACGGACCTGCTGGTCAGCGTGACGGGAGTCAACACCCAGTTTGATATGCAGCTCGACAGTCTCGTCGAACTTGGCGGAAGCGCCCTTCACAACCAGATCCAGGGCTTCGGTGGGATCATACTGAACGGAGCGGTCAATCAGCTTGGCGCTCTCCTGATACTTTTTGCCTCTAAACAATGTTATATCCTCCTTATCGTGGTATTGCGGAAAAATCCTCCCACAGTTCCGGGATCATCTTCCCGGACAAGCAAAAATCAATCGACGACGGTAACGCCCATGGAGCGGCAGGTACCGGCAACCTGGCTTTCTGCTGCCTCCAGAGTGGGGCAGTTCAGGTCGGGCATCTTGGTCTTGGCAATCTCTGTGATCTGAGCCTTGGTGATGGTGCCGACTTTGGTCTTGTTGGGGACGCCGGAGCCCTTCTCCAAACCGATGGCCTTCATGATCAGCATGGGGGTCGGAGGAGTCTTGGTGATGAAGGTAAAGCTGCGGTCAGCGTAGACCGTGATAACAACAGGAATCTTGTAGCCTTCCATATCCTTGGTGCGGGCGTTGAATTCCTTGATGAAAGCGGCGATGTTCACACCGTGCTGACCCAGAGCGGGGCCGACAGGGGGGGAAGCGGTCGCCTTTGCAGCGTTGATCTGCAGTTTGATGATGCCAGTGACTTTCTGTGCCATAATAAGCACCTCCTGAATAAGATGTGGTAATATGCGCTCAAGCGCATGTCTTGCGGGGCGTTACGCCCCTCCCACGTTCCGATCGAAAAAACGATCCGATGCGTTTATTGGGATACAACCTCCACTTGATCGAGTTCAAACTCAACGGAGGTTTCGCGGCCAAACATGGATACCAGAACATTGACCGCATTGTTGTCCACGTCGATGCTGTCCACAATACCGGTGAAGGAACTCAGCGGGCCATCCAGAATCCGGACGGTATCGCCCACGGTGTAGTTGACGATGATTTCCTTCTTCTCCACGCCCATGGCATAGACCTCTTCCTCGGTCAGGGGAGTGGGATCGTTGCTGGACGTACCGACAAAGCCGGTCACACCCCGGATATTGCGGATGACGTGCCAGGTGTCATCGCTGTAAACCATCTTTACCAGCACATAACCAGGATAGACCTTCCGGTCATAGGTCTTGCTGACGCCGGACTCCGTAATCTCCGTGACGGTTTCCAAGGGAATGGAAACGGCCAGAATCTGATCATGGAGAGACCGGGATTCGACAGTCTTTTCGATGGTGGCTTTCACCGTGTTCTCATAG
This sequence comes from uncultured Eubacteriales bacterium, assembly GCA_949296115.1. GTDB lineage: Bacteria > Bacillota > Clostridia > Oscillospirales > Oscillospiraceae > Faecousia. The sequence goes on from CASFNR010000070.1 coordinate 7,041, forward strand.
CCGGAGTAGGTATGCACCACATACCATCTTGCAGTTTCAGCCATGACCGCGCCTCTTAGTGGAAGACGCTGATCAGAGCGTCAATACCGACCTGAGCCACAAAATCGAACAGCCAAATAAAGACTCCGACGGCGATCACGCAGCCGACGACGATGGCGGTGTTCTTCAGAACCTGCTGGGGGGTGGGCCAGACAACCTTCTTCAGTTCGCTGCGCAGCTCCCGGAAGTATTTGCCGACCTTGCCGAAGGTTCTTTTGAACCAGTTTTCCTTTTTGACATCAGCCATGATGGGGACGCCTCCTTACTTGGTCTCGTTGTGAACGGTGTGCTTCTTGCAGAATCTGCAATACTTCTTCATCTCGAGACGGTCGGGGTCGTTCTTCTTGTTCTTCATGGTGTTGTAGTTTCTCTGCTTGCACTCAGAGCATCTCAAAGTGACTTTAA
>CASFNR010000071.1 GCA_949296115.1 uncultured Eubacteriales bacterium
AGGAGACACGATTATGAAGAACACCATTTTCACCGGCACCGCTACCGCCATTGTCACCCCCATGACCAAAACCGGCATTGATTATGACGCCCTGGCCCGGTTTCTGGAATTCCAGATCGAAGGCGGCATCAACGCCATTGTGGTAATGGGCACCACCGGCGAGAACGCCACCATCGAGCCCGATGACCAGGACAAGGTCATCCGCTTCACCGTGGAGAAGGTTGGGGGTCGGGTGCCTGTGATTGCCGGCACCGGCACCAACAACACCGCCCATGTGCTGCACAACACCCGCAACGCCTGCGCTGCGGGAGCCGACGCCATCCTGGTGGTCACGCCCTACTACAACAAAGCCACTCAAAACGGTCTGATTACCCACTTCACCGCCATTGCCGATGAATCCACCGTCCCGGTGATTCTCTACAATGTCCCCGGACGGACCGGCTGCAACCTGCTGCCCAAGACCGTGGCGAAGCTGGCCGAGCATCCCCGGATTGCCGCCATCAAGGAGGCCTCCGGCAGCCTGGTTCAGATGGAAGAGATCATGGCTCTGTGCGGGGACAAAATCGACGTCTACTCCGGCGAGGATGCCCTGAATGTGCCCATGATGGCCATGGGTGCTGCCGGCGCCATCAGCGTGGTGAGCAATGTGGTGCCCGCTCAGACAGTTGCCATGACCGACGCCTGTCTGGCCGGCGACTTCAAGACCGCCGCCGCCCTTCAGTGCAAGCTGCTGCCCCTGACCAACGCCCTGTTCAGCGAGGTCAATCCCATCCCCGCCAAGGCCGCCGTGTCCGCCATGGGCTTCGGTGAGGAGAATCTCCGTCTGCCCCTGACCCCCATGGAGGACGGCAACCGGCAGAAGCTCTTTGAGGAAATGAGAAAGCTGGGGGTAACCGTATGAAAGCAGTGGTCTGCGGCGCCAACGGCGCCATGGGAAAACTGATCTGCGGCATTCTGGGTCCGGAAGTGGTGGGAAAGGTCAGCCTGGACGGTGAGAACGGCGTCCCCAAAACCTTTGCCGACCTGGGGCCGGTGGAAGCGGACGTGGTGGTGGACTTCTCCCATCACAGTGCCGCTGCCGATGTGCTGGCCTACGCCAAGGAAATCGGCGCCGCCGCCGTCATCGGCACCACCGGTCACACCGAGGACGAGAAAGCCATGATTTCCGCCGCTGCCCGGGAGATTCCCGTGTTCTTTACCGGCAATGTCAGCCTGGGCATTGCGGTTCTGTGCCGCCTGGCCAAAGAGGCCGCCGGCTATTTCCCCGATGCGGATATTGAAATCGTAGAGGTACACCACAACCGGAAGGTGGATGCCCCCAGCGGAACTGCGCTGATGCTTTTCGACGCCATCCGGGAGGTCCGTCCCCAGGCAGTGGCCAACTGCGGCCGCAGCGGGGAGTGCAAGCGGACCAAGGACGAAATCGGCATTTCCTCTCTGCGGATGGGCAATGTGGTGGGGGTTCACGAGGTCCACATCCACACCGGCACCCAGTGCCTGACCCTGAAGCACGAAGCGGTAACCCGGGCCATGCTGGCCGACGGGGCGGTGGAGGCCGCCCGGTTCATGGTTGGCAAGGCCAAGGGCCTGTACAAGATGGACAACATTCTGGGCTGATTTTCCAGCCCCCGGCAAGGAGGGACTTGGATGCAGGTAACCTACATGAATGGCGCCGGCAATGACTTTATGGTGGTGGATGCCCGGGGACAGCAGCTGGATTTTCCCCGCCTGGCGGTGGAATACTGCGGCATCACCGGCGCGGATGGATTTATGGCGGTGGATTACTCCCAGAAGGGGGACTTCCGTCTCCATTTCTACAATTCCGACGGCTCCCGGGGAGAGATGTGCGGCAACGGCGCCCGGTGCATCTGCCGGTTTGCTTATGACATGGGCATTGCGGGACCGGAGATGGTGGTGGAGACCGACGCCGGTCTGGTACCCGGCTGGCGGCTCAGCGAAAATCAGTACCGGGTCAAGCTGAATAACCCCGGTATTCTGGACCTGGACCGGAAGGCAGGCGCTGCCTATGTGGAGCTGGGCAATCCCGGCGTTCCCCATGCCGTGGCAGCCTATGACGGGGACCTGTGGGGACAGAAAGAGGCCCTTCGCTCCCGGATGGAGGCCCTGCGCCATGACCCGGCCTTCCCCAAGGGCGCCAACGTGAATTTCTACCAGACCCTTTCCCCGGGAGAGGTCCGGGTGCTGACCTTTGAGCGGGGGGTGGAGGACTTCACCCTGGCCTGCGGCACCGGCTGCGGCTCCACAGCCTCGGTTCTGTGGACCAAGGGTCTGCTCCCAGGCGGCGTTCTCACCGCCCACAACCAGGGGGGCACGCTCACCGTCACCGTTCAGGGGGACGGCGGCAAAATTCAGGCCCTGTACCTGGAGGGTCCCACGGAAGTGGTCAAACTGTTCCCGGATTTATAATTGTTTGGGCGCGCTCAAAAGAGCGCGCCCGGTTTTTTAATTGCCCATCATCTGGGCAAGCAGCAGGCAGTGCCGCTCCTCTCGCCGGGACAGTTCCCGGAATACACAGCCCCACTCCGGCTCCCCCCAGCGGGCAGTATACTCCGCCGCTGCCCGGCGGGCCCGGTGATACGCCGCTGCCAGCACCCGCTCCGTCGGAGCATGAGATACCGGCACCGGCTCCGTCCTTCCGGGCTCCTGCCCCTGAAGGCGGCACAGCCCCCGCAGACAGGCCAGGGTTTCCAGGCTCTCCCGGTAGAGCTGCCCCGCCGTCTCCCTCCGTTTCCCGGGCAGGGCCCCCGCCAGATACCGATAGGCGCCGGCGCTTTGGGCCGCCTGGTTCAGGAGGGCCTGCCAGTCCGGCCCAGGCTCCGGGGCCGCAGGGGCCAGAACCCGCTGCCATACCTGCCGTTCCTTCTCCCTCATTTCCATCCCATCCCTCCTTCTGTTCCAGTATAGCGTCTTTTCCAGATTTTTTGCAAAACCACCGGAAAAAATATCTTCCCTTTCCCGTTCATTTGTGCTATAATCAGAAAAAGCAAGCTCCGCTGACCCACCAAGGGAGGAATCACCATGCCCAGAACCAGCAACAAGGCCAAGGAAATCATGGATTATGTCAATCAATTTATCCAGGAGAACGGCTATTCTCCCTCCGTGCGGGAGATCGGCGCCGCCGTGGGTCTCCGGTCCACCGCCTCGGTGAGCTACCACCTTCAGGCCCTTCAGGACAAGGGGCTGCTCCAGTCCCCCGGGGCCAAGGGACGCAAGCGGGCCCTGGTCACCGGCGTCCGGCCCGGGCAGATTCCCGTGGTTGGCGTGGTCACCGCCGGCATGCCCATTCTGGCGGTAGAGAATCAGGAGGGCACCCTTCCTTGGCAGGAGCCGGGGTGCTTCGCCCTGCGGGTCCGGGGTGACAGCATGATCGGCGCAGGCATTCTGGAAGGAGACAAAGTCATCGTCCGTCCCCAGTCCACCGCCGACGACGGGCAGATTGTGGTGGCCCGGATTGAGGATGAGGCCACGGTGAAGCGGCTGCGCCGCCGGAACGGGGAAATCTGGCTGATGCCGGAGAATGACCGGTACGATCCCATTGACGGCACCTACGCGGAAATCATCGGCGTGGTCCGGGGCGTGGTCCGGGAATACTGATGTGTTTATTTAATGGACAAATGTCCGCTGTCCGAAAAATAATGCTTGACAAATCCGCACCCATGGTGTATAAAGAGCATAACATAACTTGAAACCACAGAAGCGGGAGTAAAGCTGCAGGCGCATCCACAGAGAGTTCCGCACAGCTGAGAGCGGACTGAGGGCAGGGGGAACGGGAGTTATCCTCAGTATCTTCTGACGCATTGCCAGCGTTAACGGGCAGCCGGTGTGTTGGCACCGGGCAGAGCGGTCGGTTTTATCCGGCAAACAAGGTGGTACCGCAGAAAGTGTCTTTTCTGTCCTTGTTCCCCCCAGGGGGAGCAAGGACTTTTTTGTTTTCACAAGGAGGAATGGCTATGATGAAGAAGCTTCCCGGGAGACGATGGTGACGACCGACCACATTCCCATCCGTCATCCCCATTCTGAAACAACAAAAAGGAGTTTTGAAAATGAAAAAGGTTATTGCTTTGGTTCTGTCCCTGACCCTCGTCGCCGCCCTGTTCGCCGGCTGCGGCGCCAGCCAGTCCGCCGAAACCACCGCCGCTGCCGCAGATTCCACCCAGGCAGCAGAAGGAACCCAGTCCGCCGACCTCGCCGCCCAGAGCTTCACCGTAGCCGTGGTGCAGCAGATGGACCACTCCTCCCTGGATGAAATCCGCAACGCCATTGTGGCCCAGCTCAACGCCCTGGCCGAAGAAAAGGGCTTTGTTGTCAATATTGAAGAATACAACGGTCAAAATGATTCTACCGTGCTGAACCAGATCGGCGCCCAGGCTGTCTCCGACGGCGTGGATATGATCATCCCCATCGCCACCACCGCCGCCCAGTGCATGGTCACCGCCGCCGACGGCACCGACATTCCCATCGTCTACGCCGCCATCTCCGACCCCGAATCCGTGGGTCTCACCGGCATTCCCACCGTCACCGGCACCTCCGACGCCCTGAACACCCCCTTCATCCTGGATATGATGCTGGCAGTTCAGCCTGAGGTAAAGACAGTGGGCCTGCTCTATTCCAACTCCGAACCCAACTCCGCCACCCCCATCGCCCAGGCCAAGGCCTATCTGGAAGAAAAAGGCATCGCCTACCTGGAAAAGACCGGCAACACCACCGATGAGATCGTCTCCGCCGCCGCTTCCCTGGTTGACCGGGTGGAAGCCGTATTTACCCCCACCGACAACGCGGTGATGGGTGCGGAAGGTGCGGTCGCGGAAATCCTCCGGGATGCGGGCATTGCCCACTACACCGGCGCTGACTCCTTCGTCCTCTCCGGAGCATTTGCCACCTGCGGCGTGAACTACACCGAGCTTGGCACCAAGACCGCCGACATGGCCGTTGACATTCTCCTGGGCGGAGAAATTCCCGAATTCCACGTCATGGAAGGTGGCATCATCACCGTAAACACTGACACCGCCGAAGCCCTGGGCATCGTGTACAACGGCTTTACCAACATGGTGGACACGGTTGTCGAAGTGGCATCCGAGGAATGATTTCCTCTCAATCCAGAAACCCGTGGGAGGGCCGATTGGCCCTCCCCGCAGGCCGTAAGAACCTGATTTTGAAGGAGCCGATTCCATGATATCCTCTGCCGTTATTTTCAGTGCCCTGGAGCTGGGCTTTTTGTACGCCCTGGTGGCCCTGGCCCTGTTTCTCAGCTTCCGGGTGCTGAACATCGCCGACATGACCACCGACGGAGCCTTTACCCTGGGCTGCGCCGTGTCCGCCACCATCGCCGTGGCAGGCCATCCCCTGCTGGCCCTGCCCGCTGCCATGCTCTGCGGCGCCTGTGCCGGCGGCGTCACCGCCCTGCTGCAAACCAAGCTGAAAATTCCCTCCATTCTGGCGGGCATCATCACCAACACCGGCCTGTACACCGTGAACCTGGCGGTGATGGGCTTTTCCTCCAATGTGAACATGATGCGCAGCGAAACCCTGTTCACCCTGGTGCAGCCCTACCTGGG
>CASFNR010000072.1 GCA_949296115.1 uncultured Eubacteriales bacterium
GTCCCAGAGCATCGCCGAGAACTACATCACCCAGGGCGTGGTGGGCATCTTCGGCTGCAATGAAGGCTCCACCACCGGCGCCGGCAACGCCAACAAGGCCGCCGACGGCGCCGTCATCGTGGTAGGCTTCGACAAGTCCGACGCCATTCTGGGCCTGATCGAGGACGGCTTCGTTCTGGCCACCATGGCTCAGAACCCCGACGTCATGGGCTACGAAGGCGTGAAGGCCGCCGTGGCTGCCCTGAACGGCGAGGACCTGGGCGGCGCTGTCACCGACACCGGCGTTTCCGTTCTGACCAAGTAAGCATTCCCATTTCCCATACATCGGCAAGGCCGGAGATCCTGTGATCTCCGGCCTCGTTTACTGCATATTCCGGGCGGCGTACAGCGCAGCGCCGCAGGCGGCCTCCTCCTCATAGGGCGAGCAGGTCAGGGGGCACTGAAACACCTTCTCAAATACCTGGCATAGCCAGGGATTTTTCCGCAGGCCGTTTCCGGAGCCAATCATCCCCACAGGCCGCTTCCCGCCTGCATCCAGGAAGCTCCGGTACATCTCATACAGCTCCCGGGCCATTCCCTCCATCACGCCCCAGGTCAGATGGGCCGGGGTGAAGTTGTTTTCGCTCAGTCCGGTGATGGCAGCCCGGCGGGAAGGGTCCGCCCGGGTTCCCTGGAACGTGGTGACGCAGCAGGGAAGATCCTCCAGGTCCCGGGTCATCTCCAGCATCCGTGCCATGGCGTCGTAGGCGGGGATGTCCTGACCGGTCACCAGCCTCACCGTTTCCCGGAAGAACCGTTCCAGCAGGGCATAGCTCCGTCCGCCGCACAGTGACGCACCCACCAGAAGCCACCCGCCCCCGGGGAAGGGACGGGTCTCCAGGCCGCCGGTCTGCAGGTAGTCCCCGGAATAAACCGACACCTGACCGCCGGTTCCCATGTTCACCAGCAGCACGTCCCGTCTGCCGCCGGCAGCCCCCAGGAAACTGGCCTGGTTGTCCCCGATGGCGGCGCATACCGGAATCCCCAGTGAGCCGGTCCCCAGAAGGGGCGTCTGCGCCAGCGGCGGCAGCAGCTTTGGGTCCATTCCCCCCCGCTCCAGGGCAGCGGAATCAAAGCGTCCGCCCCGGCAGTCATAAAGGCCCAGGCTGGCGGCGTTTGTGGGGTCTATCCGGGGGCTGGTGATCCCCGCCAGTTTCAGGGCGGCGTAATCCTGAATGGTGCAAAACACCGCCGCCTCACGGGGCACCAGGCCGCTGCGGACGTTGCAGCCATGGGTCACCAGCCCATACCCTGTGGACAGGGGATATCCCGTAAGCTCCGACAGGTGTTCGGCCCAGCTGACGCCGCCGTCAAACGGCAGGTCGCCCCGCCCGTCCTGCCAGGTATACAGAGGGCTGACGGCTCTGCCGTCCCGGTCCAGATAGAGAATGCCGTGCATCTGCCCGGTTACGCCGATGGCCTGAACCCCCGGGAAACGGGCAAGCATGGCCCGGACGCAGTCCTGGACCTTTTCCAGAATCTTCTCCGGGTCCTGAATCCGCTCCCAGGGCTGCCCCGGGAGGAAGGTGTCGTTTTTTACGTTCATCGCCCCCAGCACGCCGGAAGCGGCGTCAAAAACCACCGCAGAAATGGTGGTGGTTCCGATGTCAATCCCCAATGTTTTCATAAGGCCGGTCCTCCATTGTTCTTCCACTGCCAAACATACCTGCATTATACCGGATTTCAAAGGAAATTGCAATGAACCGCCGGTGAATTCCGGAACCGACGGTCTGGAGAAACGGCCTGCGGGACGCCGGACAGATGCAAACCCATCTCCCCGCCGGGGGGAGCTGGGTTTTTTTCACAGGACGAAGGAAAGCTGTGGAGCCCGGCAGTCCGTTACCAGTCCTTCACGCTGCCGTCAAAGGCCCGCTTGGCGGCGTTGCTGCCCCGCTCGTTGGCCGGGTACAGCTCTGCGGCGTTATCCGCCAGCTCCACGCCGATGCCGGGGGCATCGGGGATGATCATGCAGCCGTCCTTGTAGGCCAGGGGCGTCTTGACCATGGCGTCCTCCGCCCCGTTCAGGCAGAAGCCGGGCAGCTCCTGAATCCCCAGGTTGGGAATGCAGGCGCAGATTTGCAGGCAGGCGGCGGTGGACACCGGGCCCAGGGGATTGTGGGGAATCACCAGCACGTCGTTGGCCTCGGCAATGGCGCAGACTTTCTTGGTGGTGGTGATGCCGCCGATGGCGCACACATCGGGACGGATGTACTGGGCGGCCCGGCGCTGCATCAGCATCTCAAATTCCTTCAGATTGGTAAACCGCTCGCCGGTGGCAATGGGAATCCGGGTTTTCTGGGCCACCTCCGCCATGGCGTCGATGTTGTCCGGGGTGATGGGATCCTCCAGCACCATGGGCCGGCAGGGCTCCACCTCCCGGGCGAAGCTGATGGCCTCGGGTACGGTCATGCCCCGGTGGACCTCCAGGACGAAGTCGAAATCGTCCCCCACCGCCTCCCGGCAGATGCGGACCTTCTCCGCCTCGTCGTGAATCCGGCCGGAGAAGAACTCGTCCCGGCCGTCGTTGGTGGTTTTTACCGGGCCGTTGACGAAAATCTTGGCGGCGGTGAAGCCCTTCTCCTTCAGCTCCCGGTAGCTCCGCTTCAGGGTCTCCGGGTCGGTCTCCTTGGTCATCACCGAGGCGTACACCCGGATTTTGTCCCGGGTTCTGCCGCCCAGCAGTTCGTAGACCGGCACCCCCAGGGCTTTGCCCTTGATGTCCCACAGGGCAATGTCAATGGCGGAGATGGCGCTCATAATCACGGAGCCCCGGAAGTAGACGGAGCGATAAAAATTCTGGTTCAGATCCTCAATCCGGAAGGGGTCCTTGCCGATGAGATAGGGGGTGAACTTGCGGATACAGGCGGCGGTGGCGTCCAGGTAGCCCCAGTTGCCCGCCTCGCCCAGGCCCACAATGCCTGCATCGGTATGGACATGGACGAACAGGTAGTGTTTGGCGTAAATCAATTGAACATCTGTTATTTTCATAGCTGATTCCTCCTTCGGTGCGGGTGTCTGTTACGGTCTATTATAATGGGTTCGGAAGAATTCGCAATGGAGCTTCAGCGCTTTTTCCCAGCCTTCCGTGCAGTTCACGGTGAAGCCGTGGACCGCCTCCGGGAGCCGGCAGCCGGTAACGGGCACCCCCAGCCCCATGAGCCGGTGGGCAAACGCCTCCGTCTCCTGGCGCAGGCTGTCCTTTCCCGCAGAGAGCACCAGGCAGTCCGGGAAGGAGGCCAGTTCCTCATCCGAGGCCAGCATGGGCGAGCACAGGGGGTCCTCCGCCTGCTCCGGGTCGCTGTCCGGGCTGGCGGTTTCCTCGGCGGTCTGTAAGAAACCTCCCAGTGGGTTGTCCTCTGGAACGCTGAAAAAATCGTCCTTATGGGCTTCCCGCAGGTCGAGGGCTATCTTGTTTATGTCCTGCTGTATCACATAGCGGCAAAAGCTGTCGTCGTCAATATGGTATCACATAGCGGCAAAAGCTGTCGTCGTCAATATGGGCGGCGATAAGCTGCCTTAACTGCGGGTCAGTCAAGCCGGGATTGTGCTGTTTCATAATCGTTGCACTCACAGCGTCCACAATGGCGTTTGCGCTCTGCACCTGCTTTCCCGCTACGCCGTTCACATAGATTTCAAGGTCGGCCATGAGCCGGGGAAAATCCGGGTGGGTCGCCAGTTCACACAAAAGCGAATTGTCCACCAGCCCGCTTTTCAATAGTTCAATCATATCATCACTCAAATGCAGGTCTGCAAGATCGGCGTTTGGGTGATTTCTTGTTTGAGAACGGCCCAGCAGATAATCAACCCAGCAGATAATCAACAGTCACTTCATAGAACTTTGCCAGTTCAATAAGGGCATAGTGGCTGATGTCCTTGAAGTTGTCCCCCTCATAACTGCCTAAAGCGGACTTGGAGAGATGGGTTTTCTCCGCAAGCTGTTCCAGCGTCAGTCCGCGCTCCACACGCAGGTCTTTCAATCGTTCTTGTATGGATAGTTCCATGCTCCCCCTCCCTGTCTGCCCGATAAATGGGAAGTTACAGTTCCGTATTCAGTATGGAATACATTTTCATATCAATAACTTTTCCATTTTTTACAGCATTGTTTCTCAATGTCCCTTCGTATTGAAAACCTGCTTTTTCAAGCGCCCTACACGATGCTATGTTGTAAGCAAAAGGTTCTGCATAGATACGAATAATATCACTCTTTTGAAAAACATGTTGGCAAATTTGTTTTATGGCTTCGGTCATAATTCCTTTGCCCCAGTATTCTTCTGCAATATAATATCCTAACTCGGCAGTTTGTCTATGTATATTTTCCTGACGATAA
>CASFNR010000073.1 GCA_949296115.1 uncultured Eubacteriales bacterium
CGGTCTGGTGAAGGGCGCTTCCAAGGGCGAGGGACTGGGTAACAAGTTTCTGAGCAACATCCGCACCACCGACGCCATTGTCCATGTGGTGCGCTGCTTTGAGGACAGCAACGTCACCCATGTGGAGGGCAGCACCGACCCACTGCGGGACATTGACATCATCAACCTGGAGCTGGTGATGGCGGATATCGAAATGGTGGAGCGCCGGATTGACAAGAGCCAGAAAGCAGCCAAGAGCGGCGATAAGCGGTTTGCCCATGAGGCGGAGGTGTTCGGGGAACTGCTGAAACACCTGAACGAGGGCAAGCTGGCCCGGACCTTTGACGGCAGCGACGAGGATATGGCGCTGATTGCGACTTCCGACCTGCTGACGCTGAAAAAGACCATCTATGTGGCAAACCTTGCCGAAAGCGAGATCAACGAGCCGGAATCCAACCGGCACTACCTGGCGGTAAAGGCTCTGGCGGAGACGGAGGGCAGCCAGGTGCTTCCTATCTGCGCCAAGCTGGAGGCGGACATCGCCGAACTGGATGACCCGGAGGAGAAGGCCATGTTCATGGAGGAACTGGGTCTGGCGGAAAGCGGCCTGGACCGGCTGATCCGCAGTTCCTATACCTTGCTGGGTCTGATTTCCTTCCTGACGGCAGGCAGCGACGAGTGCCGCGCCTGGACCATCAGGCGGGGCACCAAGGCGCCCCAGGCCGCCGGCAAAATCCACACGGATTTCGAGCGGGGCTTCATCCGGGCGGAGGTGATTGCCTTCGAGGATATGAAGGCCTGCGGCACCATGGCAGCGGCCAAGGCAAAGGGCCTGGTCCGCAGCGAGGGCAAGGAATATGTGATGAAGGATGGGGACATTGTCAACTTCCTGTTCAACGTATAAACGCATAACCAAATGCCGCCGGGAGAATCCCGGCGGCATTGTTATCGCACAATGGCAATCAGGTATAGTATCCACAGATGTACCGGATAGAACAGATAGAAGGCCCACTGCACCCATTTGGAGGAAGTGACCTTTTTCCCAGAGTACAGCCAGGTGGGAATGAGGGCCAGAATGGCAAACATCTCAATGACCACCGGCCTGCCCATAAAGGGAACGTAGGCTGCAGGAATGATCCATCTGCACAGCAGGTACATTCCCAGCAGCTGTACCAGCTTCCGGTGGGGGAGGTCCCGGGTTAGGCCGAAGAGACCGACCATCAGCACACCGCCGCCGGCATAGTCTGTCTGGAACAGCTCTGCAAGGAAGGCGAAGGCAAGCAGAATCAAAACCTTTACCATTCGGTTCTGAACCCGGTTCATGGACATCAGTGCCATGGCGCCCAGCAGCAGAGTCACCATCACACTCTGATACCACCAGGTCCAGCCGCCGAACAGGGCCAGATCAAAGGGAAGCTCTGAAAGAATCACGCCGATTCCCAGACGGAGCAGGTACTTCCTGGGATTTTGGGTATAGTGAACGCCTTCCGCCAGAAGAAAGCAGAAGATGGGAAAGGCGAGCCTTCCGATGATCCGCAAGGCGTAGCCCGGAACCAGAACTGCGCCGATGTGGTCCAGCAGCATGATGGCGCAGGCGAGCAATTTCAGACCTTCCTGGGGAATGGGACGTTTTGTCATATCAAGTCACCCTGTTTCTCTTTTTGCTCTATTATAAGGTGGAGACCGGGGAATGGCAAGTACGATTCTTGGGGTTGCAATTGCCTGGTAGAGTATAGTATAATGCGGGTGAGAATAAGAAAGGGGAGGAGCTCCGGTGTTTTTAAGTGTAATTGTGCCTGTTTATAATGCCGAAGCACATCTGGCGGAATGCCTGTCCTCCCTTTTGGACCAGGATATTTCCCGGGAAATGTTTGAAATCATTTGTGTGGACGATGGCTCCACCGACGACAGCCGGCAGATTTTGGAAGTGTTTTCTGCGCATAACTCCAATTTGACCGTGATTCACCAGGAAAACGGGGGGGTAGCTGCTGCCCGCAATCGGGGGTTGGAGGCAGCCAGCGGTGCGTATGTCTGGTTTGTGGACGCCGACGATCTGGTGAAGGAGAACTGCCTGGGAGTCCTTCAGGCAAAAGCAGAGCAGACGGATTGTGACCGTCTTGTTTTCGGCGCTTATCAGTTTGTGGATACCCTCTCGGAGGAAGAACGGGTTCAGGCGGAGCGGGGGGAGTTGCCGGAAAACGCTCCCTGGTACGACGCTGTGGTGTGGCGCTGCCTGCTGAAGCGGGAGTTTTTAAGCCGCCATGGCTTGTATTTCCGTCATCCCGAGCTGAGCCACGGGGAGGACGGGCTGTTTATGTACGAGGTCTGTGAATGCAATCCCAGGGAGGCCCAATTGCCGCAGATCCTGTACTTTTATCGGGTGCATGCCGGGTCGGCAGAAACCAACCGGGAGACTGCTCATCGAATGAAAAAAATCCGCTCCTGTCTGCGGATTGCGGAGATTTCGCGGGAGTACCGAAACCGGGGCAGAGAGGACGCTGCGACGGCAAATCTGATGATGACCTTCCTTTGGATGGGTCTGTATGAGACAGCCGGTCTGCCCGGCGGGGAACGGCGGGCCATCTTGGAGGACGCCGGAAAACGGGGACTGTATCCCTTCCGACGGCCGGAAGAATGCACCATGAACCGATCCTTTATGACAGAGCGGGAGGACTGGGCTGGCAAGTGCTTCGATTTCTGCTACCTGCATCTGCACAGACCCTGGGGATTTCAGACGATGTGTTTTCTGCAAGGGGTTATTCGGCGTGTGAAGAAAGAGCGCCGCTAGGAGAGGACCGGGAAAAAACGGTTGCTTTTTTCCCGAAGATGATATATAATGCCCCTGTGTGGTTGGATGCTGACCACATTACACGACATTAGATCAAATATCCGGGTGTGGCCCAGTTGGTAGGGCGCCTGGTTTGGGTGCTGGAGCACGGGAAGTGTTGAGTCTCCCGGGAAAGCAGAAAAGCCGTTGCGGCGCTAAGGGAAATTTCCACTGACAATCCGCCTGGGGCGGTAGAAAATGGAATTTGACCACATGTTTGACCACTTTGCGCAATAAGAAGAAGTAAATATCCGGGTGTGGCCCAGCTGGTAGGGCGCCTGGTTTGGGACCAGGATGCCGCGAGTTCGAGTCTCGCCACTCGGACCATGAAAAACGGTTGTTTTCGTAAGAAAACAACCGTTTTCTGGACATTTAAGCGTATTTTCAAGTCCGCTGTCCATGCACAGCCTGGAACGCA
>CASFNR010000074.1 GCA_949296115.1 uncultured Eubacteriales bacterium
GTAAGCGTAAAACCTCCCCGCGGCTTGAATTGCGGGTCAGGGCATGAGACAATATCCCAAAACTTGAAATATCTCTCATGCAGTCCAAGGGAGGTATTTGACACATTGGGAGATGGTCAAAAGTGGAGCAAAGTCTGCAAGTAATGTCCAAGCAGGAACGTTTGGAGAATTGGACCGCCAGGATCATGGCCTGCCGCAGCAGCGGAATGACTGTCCGGGCCTGGTGTCAGGAAAACGGTCTTTCTGAAAAGACCTATTACTACTGGCAAAGGCGGCTATTCCAAACACTGTCGGAACAACAGCAGTCGATTCGGCAGCCTGCCTTTGCAGAAATTACACCAACACCTAATGTTCGGCCATCCAGCGGCTTAGCTGTCACGGTCCGGACTTCCGGAGTTGAGGCTGAGATTTACAATGGTGCGGATGCGGCCACCGTGGAAACGGTTCTGCGGATTCTGAAATCATGCTGAGCGATTTCACGGGAGCGGACAAGGTCTACATTGCCTGCGGCTACACCGACCTGCGGCGCGGCATTGACGGCCTGGCCGCCATGGTTCAGAAGCAGTTCCATCTGGATCCTTTCGCCAACACCCTTTTCCTGTTCTGCGGTCGACGCCGGGATCGGATCAAGGCACTGTACTGGGAAGGGAACGGGTTTGTGCTGCTTTACAAGAGGCTGGAGTCGGGTTCTTTCCAATGGCCCAGGAAAGAAAGTGAAGCCAAAACGCTAACTGCCCAGCAATATCGTTGGCTCATGGAGGGCCTGAGTATCGACCAGCCAAAGGCCCACAGGCCGGTAAAAGGTCTGGAAATTATTTGAGAAATTTCCTATTTTACTGTACTTTTCAGGCAGAATATGGTATAATCAACACATGAAAAGTACGAATGATTTCCAGACAAGCAACCCGGAAATGGTGACCATTTCCCGGGCGGAATATGAGGAAAAGAACGCTCGACTGGCATCTCAGGACGAGCGCATTTCCCATTTGGAAAGTCAGATAGAGCTGCTGACGGAAGCCCTGCGCATTGCCCGGCACAAGCGGTTTGGCGCGTCCTCCGAGAAGACGGACGAATCTTTCATGGAGCAGCTGAGCTTCCTGTTCAACGAAGCCGAGGTGTTCTCCACTGCGGAAAAAGAGGAACCGGAAGCCACCGATGGGGCAGGCCACAAGCGGCACAAGAAGCATACCTACACTCTGGATACCATCCCGGAAGGAATCCCTACGAAGCAGGTGGAGCATCGTCTGGAGGGTGAGGATTTGGTCTGCCCTCAGTGCGGGGATACCATGACGGAGATTGGCAAGGAAGTGGTCAAGACACTGGAAATCATACCTGCCCAGTATATCGTCCGGGAGGATATTTACTACACCTACGCCTGCAAAAGCTGCAGTGAAAATGCTGACGAGGGCTGCGAGACGCCTGTTGTGAAAGCGCCCCGGGAAAAGAACATCATTCCCGGCAGCTTTGCTACACCGGAGGCCATTGCCCATATCATGACACAGAAGTTTGTTATGGGTTCTCCTCTGTACCGGCAGGAACAGGAGATAAACCGTCAGGGTATCCAGCTGAGCCGCCAGACTATGTCCAACTGGATTTTGAAAGTAACGGAAGATTACCTGACACCCGTGTATAAGCAACTGCACAAGGAGCAACTGAAAAGAGATGTCCTCCATGCGGATGAGACTACCCTGCAGGTGCTGCATGAACCCGGGAAAGCACCGCAAAGTGAGAGCTATATGTGGCTGTACCGGACCAGTGGCGATACGGACAAACCGATTGTCCTGTATGAATACCAGCCTGGCCGTGGTGCAAAGCATCCTAAGGAGTTTCTTGCCGGATATAAGGGGTATCTCCATACGGATGGGTACCAGGGATACCACAGCCTGCCAGAGGATATTACAGTGGTTGGATGCTGGGCTCACGCCCGGAGAAAATTCGACGAGGCAGTGAAGTCACTACCCAAAGGAAAGGCGAAAGGCAGTTCCGCATCCCAAGGGCTTGCCTACTGCAATCTCCTGTTTGAGATTGAGCAGGGATTGGCAGAGAAAACAGCAAAAGAAAGATATAACGAGCGGCTGAAACAGGCAAAACCTGTTTTAGACGCGATGTTTGCATGGGCAAATTCCAAAACAGCGGCACCCAAGTCTGCCCTGGGGAAGGCGTTTACTTACCTGAATGAGCAGTGGCCTTACCTGACGAACTATCTAAAAGACGGCAGGCTGGAATTGAGCAATAACCGGGCAGAAAGAAGTATCAAGCCCTTTGTCATTGACCGGAAGAACTTCCTGTTTGCCAACACGCCCAAGGGAGCGAAAGGAAGCGCCATTATGTTCAGCCTGATCCAGACCGCCATTGAGAATGGGCTGGATCCCTATCAATACCTGACCTGGCTGCTGAAAAACACAAACAAAGCCGACCTGAAAAATCCGGATATGCCCGAAAAGCTGCTGCCCTGGAACGCACCGGCAGGATGCAGAACAAAGTAGCGTTGGGCACTTTCAAAATACACAAAGGAGCAAGATATGAGACTGGAACAATCTGATGCTGAGCTTTTTTACCAGTTATGGTTTCCACTGTTGGATTTTGTGAACAAGAAGTACCATGTGTGTCCCGAAACAGAGACGATAGACCAAAGGCAGGGAGTTGACGCAAGCGATGCCAAAGCAATTGCGGACTATTTGTGGTCACACATTGAGGTTATAGAGGAATATCTCGCTATAGCTGAGCTGCCGAAGGAATATGCGCAAATCGTTGCAGGATGGAAACAATGCAAACCGGGCAGATATATTCTGGAACGACATCTAAAAAAGGGTTCTGTGTTTATCTCAGCGGAAGATGGGTCGGTTTATATGGTAAAGGGATTGTTCTCCACCTGGGCGGAGATGCTTGGAGAAAGTCCCGTGCTGCTGGATGCTGTGTTAATTCCTTTCCGGGGCAGCATTATTTCGGATGGACTGGTTGTACCGTACCAT
>CASFNR010000075.1 GCA_949296115.1 uncultured Eubacteriales bacterium
GAGGAAGAGAAAGAACTGGCGGTATCTCTTTCAGCGGACAAACCAGCTTCCACATGGGAGCAGCAGTATCTGAGAGGAATTATGTTGGGCTTTGGAATCACCGGCATTCTCTGTTCCACAGGGTTTCTGGTCACGAGGCTGCGGAAGAAAGGACGGGTTGGGAAATATGAAAGGTAAACTGATTGTCCTGATTCTTCTCCTGACTGTCTTTCTGGGGGGAATGGGGGCTTTCTTGTACCCAATCGTCAACGGCCTTCTCCTGGATCGGCAGCAAAGTATGACTGCCCAGCTGTTCTTATCCCGGGAACAGGAGCAAGATGTGATCCAGTCCACGCAGCCGTCTGACCCGCTAAGAATTGCCATGGAAGCGTATAACCAGCGCATTTTTGAAGAGGGACAGGCTGGCTTTAACAGCGTAGATGCCTATGAGACTCCCTCTTTTCTTCTCTCGGACTACGGCCTGGATGAGGAAGTGTTCGGGGTCATTTCCATCCCCAGCCTGGAGGTGGAGATGCCCATCTATCTGGGTGCCAGCGCAGAAAACCTGGCTCTGGGCGCTGCCCACCTGTCCCAGACCAGCCTGCCCATTGGCGGAGAGAACACCAACTGCGTCATTGCCGGACACCGGGGATGGCGGGGCGGTGCCTACTTCCGGGACATTCCCAGATTGAAAGCCGGTGAGTTGGTAGAGATTACCAACTTATGGGAAACCCTGACTTATCAGGTCAGAGAGGTGAAAACCATCTATCCCAAATCCAACAAATCCTTGCTGATTCAGTCGGGACAGGATCTGCTTACCTTAATGACCTGCGAATACGCACCAGGCGGCGTGAAAAACCGCTGTCTGGTAATCTGTGAACGGGTGGAAGCCAGCTGACTTCCGCCCTTATTCATACACATAATCAAATCTATAGGAGGAAACACCATGAACAAACGACGCATTGCCGATCTCGCCCAGGAATGGAACGAGGTCATTGAACGCCTGAATTATGACGATTTTCAGGCGTGGTTCCACTTGCTGCCGGAGAAAGAACGTCTCATCGTTGCGGAGCAGCTGGTGGCTGCAATCATCTATTTTTGCCGGGACTACCTGACGGTACCCCAGGACGAACCGATTTGGGAAATGGAGGAAACTATGGAAGAATTTGAAATGAACCAGGAACCCATCCGGGTTCTGGTAGTGGAGCCGCAAAAGTATCCCTATGAGAAAGAGATCGTACCGGGGCTGGAATCGCTGCAGCGGGAAGTCGGCGGAACGATTGAAGCCATCACGCCATTTCTTGAGCCGGTGGCCATCGTCCTTGACGAAGAGGGAAAGCTGAAAGGCAAGCCCAGAAATCGGGTTCTGCGGGATGAAGACGGCGCTATCTACGATTTTCTTTCCGGCACCTTTTTGGTGGTTGGCCTGGGGGATGAGAATTTTATCTCCCTCACGCCGGAGCTGATGGAGCAGTTTTCCCGGATATATCACACACCGGAGATGTTTCTCAATCTGGGCGGTGCGATCATCGTGCTGCCAATGGAGCCGAAAGAGCAGGAAATCTCCGTTTATCCCCACACTGCACGCTATGCAGCGGAGCATGGGGAGCTGGCCCTGTACCAGGAATCCGCCCGGCAGAATCTTGCCTGCACCAAGGCAATTGAGCAGGCCATCCAGGATCATTATGTAGGCTACCGACTGGACCCGGCAGGCGCGAAAGATGTTATGAGTCGGTTTGGCAAAGAACGGGTGCAGTTCATTCTGGCCTTAACCATCCAGCACAAACAGGGAGACGGAAGAATTTCTCCCCGAAATAAAGAATGGGCAAGTAAGATCATGACGCAAGGCAGTGAGCTGTATCAGGACAATGCACAGTTTGCAGTCAATCAGGCCCATCCTGGTTTGATTGATCTGTTTACCAGTCAGACAAGAACGATCATTGCCCAGCAGAACCTGGCAAAACAGAAAAACCAGGAACGGGAAAGATAAGGCTACAGGAGGATTTTCTCATGCTCAATACAGTTTCTCTGGCTGGGCGAATTGCCCAAACACCTGTGCTTCAGCGGACATCCGGCGATGCAGCCTATGTCCGTTTTTCCATTGCCTGTGACCGGGATTACCGGCAGGCGGACAAACAGCGGGAGACCGATTTCATTCCCTGTATGGCCTGGCGTCAGACGGCAGAATTTCTCTGCCAGCACTTTCAGAAAGGAAGCGCCGTGATTATCACGGGCCGTCTGGAGGTAAACAGCTGGAAAACCCCCGACGGTGAGCAGCGCCGGGAAATGCTGGTCAGCGTTGACGATGTTTACTTCGGCGAAAACCGCCCAAAAGAAGTCCATACATCTACCCAAACTTAAATACACCATGACCGATTCCCCTCTCTTCCCCAAAAGAGAGGGGATTTTTATTGAAAGGAGAATTCCTATGTCCATCAGCCGCAACAACCGCACCTACTACACCAAGGAAGAGTATGAAGCCGCCAAGCGCAATGACAATGCCCTCCTTTATGCCCAGCGTCAGGGGTACGATTTGGTTCGCACCGGACGCTACTTCTATATGCGCCAGCATGACAGCCTGGTGTTCGCCCCCTCCGGTGCTTGGTTCTGGAACAGCCGTGGTCTTTCCGGCAGAGCGCTGGAGTTCATTGTGCTCTATGAGGGCCGGTCCTTCCCGGAGGCAGTGCTGATTCTGGCTGGAACGGTTCAGCCCGGATTTACTCCGCGTGTAATTCCCCGGAGCATTCCGCCTCCTGTCAAGCAGCCGCAGCAGATTCCCTTTGTGCTTCCCAAGCATGCAAACAATGACCGTCAGCTGTTCGCCTACCTCTGCGGCAGACGGAAGCTGGAGGAAGCCATTGTCCAGGAAATGCTGGAACAAAAGGTTCTGTATGAATCGGTTTCCCCCAATCATATTCACAACGCCTGCTTTGTTTCCTACGATGAAACCGGCAAGCCTTGCAGTGCATTTCTTCGGGGC
>CASFNR010000076.1 GCA_949296115.1 uncultured Eubacteriales bacterium
CGGCCCTCGGCGTTCATGGCGGCGATGGTGGGCAGGAAGATTTCCTGCATGCACCGGTCAGCGATTTCGGGGGTGTAGTAAGGGTTGGGGGCTACGGTGCCCATGCCGCCGGTGTTCAGGCCGGTGTCATGGTCGCCTGCCCGTTTGTGGTCCATGGAGGAGACCATGGGCTTGACCACCTTGCCGTCGGTGAAGGACAGCACAGACACTTCCGGCCCGGTGAGGAATTC
The DNA here is from genome assembly GCA_949296115.1 of uncultured Eubacteriales bacterium. GTDB lineage: Bacteria > Bacillota > Clostridia > Oscillospirales > Oscillospiraceae > Faecousia. The sequence goes on from CASFNR010000076.1 coordinate 231, forward strand.
CTCAATCACCACCCGGCTGCCGGAGGCGCCGAACTTGCCGCCCTCCATCATCTCCCGGACGGCGGTTTTGGCCTCCTCCCGGGTCTGGGCGATGATGACACCCTTGCCCAGGGCCAGACCGTCGGCCTTCACCACCGTGGGCACCGGGGCGGTGTCCAGATAGGTCAGGGCCTGGTTCAGGTCGTCAAACACGGCATAGTCTGCGGTGGGGATGCCGTATTTCTTCATCAGATTTTTGGAGAAAATCTTGCTGCCTTCGATGATGGCGGCGTTGGCCCGGGGGCCGAAGCAGGGAATGCCCTTGGCTTCCAGGGCGTCCACGCAGCCCAGGACCAGGGGATCGTCCGGTGCGACCACCGCATAATCCACAGCCTCTTCCACGGCGAAGGCCACAATCTTGTCAATGTCTGTGGCGCCGATGGCCACGCACTCGGCATCCCGGGCAATGCCGCCGTTTCCGGGCAGGGCGTAGATGGTTTCCACCTGGGAATTTTTCTTCAGAGCGCGGATGATGGCGTGCTCCCGGCCGCCTCCGCCTACTACCAAAAGTTTCATAAGCACCTCAATTGATGGATTTTTTCTGAAGGCAGCCCCCCACAATCATGTCCGTGCGGCTGCCTTAAACGCACCGATAGGGGGCAGCCCTTTTCGGACTGTCCCCTATGGAAAAATGAACTTAGTGATGGAACAGGCGCATGCCGGTGAAGCACATAACCATGCCCTGCTTGTCGCACTCGGCAATGACCTCATCGTCCCGGATGGAGCCGCCGGGCTGGGCAACGTACTTGACACCGGAAGCTCTGGCCCGCTTGATGTTGTCGGAGAAGGGGAAGAAGGCGTCGGAACCCAGAGCCACGCCGTCAAAGCCGGCCAGGAAGGCCTTCTTGTCCTCCTCGGTCAGCCGTTCGGGCTGCCGGGTGAAGTAGTTCTGCCAGATGCCGTCGGCGCACACATCCTCTTCGTTGCCGTTGATGTAGCCGTCGATGACGTTGTCCCGGTTGGGCCGGCCCAGGTCGGGACGGAAGGGCAGGTTCAGGGTCTTGGGATGCTGCCGCAGGAAGAAAGTATCGGCCTTGGAACCTGCCAGACGGGTGCAGTGAATCCGGGACTGCTGACCGGCGCCCACGCCCACGGCCTGGCCGTCATAGGCGAAGCACACGGAATTGGACTGGGTGTACTTCAGGGTAATCAGGGCCACGATCAGATCAATCTTGGCGGACTCGGGCAGGTCCTTGTTCTGGGTGACGATGTTCTTCAGCAGGTCGGCGTCAATCTTGAAGTTGTTCCGGCCCTGCTGGAAGGTGATGCCGTAGACCTGCTTGATCTCCTGCTCGGCGGGGACATAGCTGGGGTCAATGGCTACAATGTTGTAGTTCCCCTTGCGCTTGGCCTTGAGAACGGCCAGGGCCTCGTCGGTGTAGCCGGGAGCGATGATGCCGTCGGAGACCTCCCGGGCAATCAGCTTGGCGGTGGTCACGTCGCACACATCGGACAGGGCTACCCAGTCGCCGAAGGAACACATCCGGTCGGTGCCTCTGGCACGGGCGTAGGCGCAGGCCAGGGGGCTGTCATCCAGTTCGGGGACATCGTCCACGAAGCAGGCCTTCTTCAGCGCCGGGCTCAGGGGCTTGCCCACGGCGGCGGAGGTGGGAGAAACGTGCTTGAAGGAGGTGACGGCAACCATGCCGGTGGCTTCCTTCAATTCCTTGACCAGCTGCCAGGAGTTCAGGGCGTCCAGGAAATTGATGTAGCCGGGACGGCCGTTGAGAATGGTGAGGGGCAGATCGGAGCCGTCGCTCATGTAGATGCGGGAAGGCTTCTGATTGGGGTTGCAGCCATACTTCAAAGCAAATTCGTTCATGTTGAAAAGTTCCTCCCAAAAAATATTTCTAATGGTGACTGGGGATTGCCCAGAAGATTAGACGTGCTTGTTGAGGATGCGCTGGCGGTAAGCCCGGGTCTCCAGATTGGTGTAGCGGACAAACAGGGAAATCTTGTTGTCCTCATTCAGGTTGTTCCAGAGCTCGTCCACGAAAGCGTCTATGTCCTGGGGAATGGAGACCCGCTCCGGCTCCCCCTGGAAGGTGGGAATCACGGGGTTTCCGTCGCACACATAGGTATGCAGGAAGTGGCCCACACCGGCAAGACCGGGATATTCAAAAGTGAACCGGGCGCAGCCGGTGCCGGCGGCATCGGCGGCCTTCAGGATGGACATCTTGTAGCTGCCGTCGGGGCTGAGCAGACCGGAGATCCGGGGAGTCCAGTTTGGCCCGTCGTGCTCAAATTTCCGGGTGCGCAGCGCCTGCTCCATGGGAAGGCCCTTTTCCAGGAACTCCAGAATGGTGTCGGTCTGGTCGCCGTTGGTGACGATCAGGCCCCGGCCCATCTCCCGGACGGGATGATAGATAATCAGACTGGGGTCCACCATTTTGCTGGGGTCGTAGGCCTCGGTGCGGATGCCGTCGGGCTCCTCCACGAACACCCGGTTTCGGCTGTTTACACTGCGGCCCATGATGAAGTAGGCAGCCACGGACTCCTTGCCGTCGGGGGTCATGCCCAGGACGATGCCCCGGCCGGGATAGGAGTTGCCTTCCAGCCGCTGGGCCATGGTTTTGGTTTCGTAGACGTTCATTGCAATCGCTCCGTTTCTATGTGGAAAT
>CASFNR010000077.1 GCA_949296115.1 uncultured Eubacteriales bacterium
GGCACAGCGGCAACAGGATGCAGATAGGTCATTTGGAAAGACTCCTTTCGGCAGAATCAGGGGGCCGGGGCGGCGTTATGCAGGGGCTTACCGCTGGAAGCGCTGCGCGCTTCCAGTTCCTTCAGCCGTCGGGCATAGACCTCACTGAGCAGCTCATACAGGTCCTCGGGCAGTTCATCCACTTGGTAATCAGCAGGAATCAGATTCCCGTTTTTGTCGTATCGATTTCCGATTTTCAAAAGCAAGCCACCTTTCGTATTCCGAATTCTTTCCAGGAAAAAGCAGGAGGATTCAAGGACGGATGCCCTGCGCCCTTGGGAGGGGAAACCATGTGGTATATTCCACTCATATAACGCCGTTTTTGGCCTGATTTTACCCCCCTGTTTTGGCGGTCAGAGAAAAATTTTAGGGGAAGAAAAAATGCCTTCATATAATAGTGAAGAAAATGGCCATTTTTTGAACCTGGTAACCGTAAAATTTACGAAAAGTTAGTGCCTTTATTTGCTGCAGTATGTGCCCGCAGGGAAGGATACAGAGTTTTGGCTTCGGGAACAGGAATCGCTGAATATTAAAAGATGCAGGGCATTGGAACTCCTATCTCTGGTGAAAAGTTTGGACACGTCGGGATATCCCCGGTTCAAAACCCTCAGGAAGGACTCACAGCGGCTTTTTGCGCCAGGATGAAGAAGAACACAGCCCCCCTGCTTTTATGCGCTTACAGAGGAAAAAACACCCCGGAATCATCCCGAAATCCAACAGAAAAAGGAACGGGCCTGCTGTCGGTTTCAATGACAGCAGGCCTTGATGCTTCACAAAATATGACATATTTCATTTGAAAAGTCATACAATCTGTGATATAATTTATTTGAAATGTCATAAAATACACTTAATAAAGTCTTTGAAAAGTCAGAACGGAGGGACTGCTTTGCTTTACCGGAAGATTGAAAGCCTCATCGAAGACCACCTGCGGTCAAATTCGGGGAAAATTCTCCTGGTGGATGGCGCACGTCAGGTGGGAAAGACTTATATCATCCGCCATGTGGGAAAGCGATTGTTTCCAAACTTTATCGAAATCAATATGGTGGAGGATTCTCTGGGAGACCGGCTTTTTGCCGGGATCAGAACCGTGGAGGATTTCTACCTCCAGCTGAGCATGACCGAGGGCCGGAAAATGGGAACAAAGGAAAATACCCTGGTTTTCATTGACGAAATTCAGGCCTATCCCCACCTGCTGACCATGCTGAAATTTCTCTCCCAGGATGGAAAATTCACTTATATTGCCAGCGGCTCTCTGCTGGGGGTGACCCTGTCCCAGACCACCTCCATCCCCATGGGCAGCATTCGCAAGGTGCGGATGTTCCCACTGGATTTTGAGGAATTTCTCTACGCCAACGGCATGAATGAAATGGCGATTCAGGCTCTTCGCACCAAGTTCCGGAAGCAGGAATCCCTGGATGAGACCATGCACAACAAAATGATGGACCTTTTCCGAAAGTATCTGCTGGTAGGAGGCCTTCCGGATGCGGTCAACGCCTTTCTGGAAACCCGGAATATCCAGCGTGTCCGGGAAATTCAGGAGGAAATCCATGACTACTATGCCGCCGATGCGTCCAAATACGACGAGGAGCGGAAACTGAAAATCCGGCGGATCTACGACCTGATTCCCTCCAACATGGAGAACAAGAAAAAACGTGTGGTGGCCCAGAGCATTGAGAACAAGCGGGGGAAAACATTTAACGACTATCAGGACGAATTTGAGTACCTGATCAGTGCGGGCATCGCCCTGAATGTCCAGGCAATTTCCAACCCCAGATTTCCGCTGGCAGAGTCGGAGGGAAAGAATCTGCTGAAACTGTACCTGAACGACGTGGGCATTCTCTCCGGCATTCTCTATGGCAGTAACATCCGGGCCATTCTGGACGATGTCCGTTCCATCAACCTGGGTTCTGTCTATGAAACCGTGGTTGCCAGCGAGCTGATCGCCCATGGGTACAAGCTGTTCTACTACGACAACCGCAGCAAGGGTGAGGTGGACTACCTGATTGATGACTACGACAGCCTGTCCGCCGTGCCCATCGAGGTCAAGTCCGGCAAGGATTACACCATTCACAGCGCTCTGAATACCTTTGTCAGCAACGAGGAATACCACATTCAGAAAGCGTATGTCCTGTCCAATGAACGGGAGATTGCCCGCAAGGGGAAAATCACCTACCTTCCCATCTATTTTGTAATGTTTTTCCAGAATGGAACCGGCGGTGCAGGAAGCCTTCTGATTCCCTGAGCAGCAAAAACACATCCACGGTGTGCAGTGGATGTGTTTTTTGCGCTGGGAAACAGGCAGCGTGAGACAGGAAATAGTAAAGATATCATAAAAATAAGTTTTTTGTCCAATTATGTTCTTCCTTTGCGTCCTGATAAGCAGAGGGACCTCAACGAAAGGAGAAACACCATGAACGACGAACAGATTCTGGCTTTATACTTTGCCAGGGATGACCGGGCGGTGATGGAGACAGCCAAAAATATGGAAGATTTTGTTTTTCTCTGGCCCAGGAGATTCTGCACAATCAGCAGGATTCAGAAGAAACGGTCAGCGATACATATTTGCGGGTCTGGAACGTGATTCCACCCCAAAAGCCGGTGGTTTTCAAAATGTTTCTGGCAAAGATTACCCGCAATCTGGCGTTTACCCGCTGGCGCAGGTTTTCCGCAGAAAAGCGGGGCGGTGGGCAGATGGACCTGGTCCTGGAAGAACTGGCGGAATGTATTTCTGCTCCGGGGTCCGTGGACGACAACTGGAACCGCAAGGAACTGGAGCAGGCGATCCGGAACTTTTTGAAAAACGTTGCCCAGCCGGGATCAGGATGTGTTTGTCCGACGCTATTTCTTCGTGGAAAGTACCGACGCCATCGCCACACGGTACGCCATGAAGCCCAATACTGTTCTGCGGACATTGTCCCGGAATCGGAAGAAGTTAAAAGAATATCTCATTCGGGAGGGATTTGCACTATGACGAAACAGGAAGCGTTGTTCCGGGCGATTGGCCAGCTGGAAGAGTCCCAGCTGGCGCAAAGCGAACATACCATGCTGAATCTCTCCCACGCTCAGGAGGATGAAAACATGGACAAAAAGAAGTGTAAACGGAGAATTCTGCCCAACATTTTAGTAGCTATTTTGATCGTGACGATGCTGGCAACCACAGCCTTTGCCGCCGTAGGGTATCTTCTCTTTGACACTCCCATTCAGATGATCCAGGCTCTGTTCGGCAATGAGACCGGATATGACGAGGTTAACTGGAGTGTGGAAGGAAATTCCGGAGAAACCTATGCATACAGTGCCGATCGGGCTCCGGTGGATGAGAGCGTGGCCAGAGAAAACTTGGAACCCGTGGTGGAACCGGTGGGACAGTCCATCACCTATGCCGGTCATACCCTGACCGTGGATGCCAATGGATATGATGCGGCCACAAAATGCGGCTTCGTCTCCTATACCATTGAAAACCCTGACGGCCTGCGGCAATATCAGGTTCAGGCCAACGGAGAAGTGTGGTTCCCCCTGGGAGAGCTGTTGACAACCAACCAGTATGGCAGAAGCTACATTTTGAAAGACAAATCCACGGACACCAAACTCTGCGCCACCTATTACTATCAGATCCGGAACCCGCAGACGGAAGACCTGGAACTGCGTCTGAGTTTCTGGACAGCCATTGAGGACCCGGAAGCCTTCATGGCGCTGCCGGAGGAAGATCGTGTTCAAATGAATGTTTCGGACAGCGAGGATGCCATTGTGATTTCCACAGCAAACAGTGCCAGCCTGGAAACCGCAACCTTC
>CASFNR010000078.1 GCA_949296115.1 uncultured Eubacteriales bacterium
TTTTCAGTTGTTTCAAATCTTCTATTCTTGCTAGTCTAAATTCCATCTTATCATCTCCAAAAATTCGATGTTGTTCATTATAATTACACTTCTAAATTCCAATTTGTCACTCTGTACTTATTATTTTATCACAATTCCGAGAGCGTGGAAATAGCCTGTTTTTTAAGCCGATTTCCTACCTTTCGGATATACGGGACGGACGGTCATTTAGGTGTAGACTAACGGCTGTTATCTGTATCAGGGGCGGGATGTAAAGCCCAGCAAGAAAAACGACTTGAAAGACCAAATGCTGGTGCTGGCTCCCCATGAGGGCATTGTCCCGGCGGATATATGGCTGGCCTGCCGCAAGAAGCTGATGAACAACATGAAAATCCAGTCCGCCCGGAAAGCTACCCACACATGGCTGGCGGGGAAAATCAAGTGCGGGAACTGCGGATATGCGCTTATGAGTATCTTCAATCCGTCCGGCAAGCAATATCTCCGCTGTACGAAACGGCTGGACAATAAAAGTTGTCCGGGCTGTGGGAAAATCATCACTTCCGAACTGGAAGCGGTGGTTTGCCAGCAGATGGTGAAGAAGCTGGAAAAGCACAAGACGCTGACGGGCAGGAAGAAAGCGGCAAAGGCAAACCCGAAAATCGCCGCCCTGCAAGTGGAACTTCTCCATGTGGACAGCGAGATCGAAAAGCTGGTGGACAGTCTGACGGGCGCAAACAATGTCCTGCTCTCCTATGTGAATGTGAAGATAGCGGAACTGGACGGGCGCAAGCAGGAGCTTGTGAAGCAGATAGCCGAGCTGACGGTGGAAACCATCAGCCCGGAACAGGTCAACCAGATTTCCGGCTACCTCGACACATGGGACGATGTATCCTTTGATGACAAGCGGCGGGTGGTGGATTTGATGATTACCACCGTTGCCGCCACAAGCGACAGCTTGAATATTACATGGAAAATCTGACGGGCGGCACACCTCCCGTCAGATACCTACCCTGTGTAGTCCCTTGTAAACTGTACTTTCGTATGTGCTAAACTATTGCTGTCCATTTGGATAACCTCCATTGATTTTGTTTGCAGCGGTTGGCGAACCTGCTGCTGCTCTATCACTGGAGGTTCTTTTTTTCTGCGCATAAGCAGAACGTTTTCCGCCTCACCCGCATAGCGGTTGGTTGTCTTTCTAAGGAAGCGATACCCCGCCCGGAGATTCCGGGCGGGGTAATTTCATTGTACCAAGCCCCCGGCCTGGGAACAGGCCGGGGACTTGGTTATGATTTTTCTTCCAGCTGCCGGGCCATGGCGGCGATCAGCTTCTGCCGGGTGACAATGCCGCACAGGGCGTTCCGGTCGTCCACCACCGGCACAAAGTTCTGCCGCAGGGCGGCCTCCACCACCACGGGGAAATCCGCCTGAATGCTCAGCGCCGGGCAGAAGTCCCGGCGGAGAATTTCCCGGATACAGAAACGCTCCTGCTGCTTCAGGTCCGTGGTGCCGGTGCGCAGAATGTGCTGGAGGAAATCCCCCTCGGACACGCTGCCCACATACCGCTCCTGGTCGTCCAGCACAGGAATGGCGGTGTACCGGCACCGGGCCAGCACCTCCAGCCCCTGGCGGATGGTGTTGTTCTCGTGAAGGGTCACGGTCATGACCTTGGGGATCATCAGCATGGCGATGTTCATAGGCAATCCTCCGGCTGCCGGGGCATCAGAACTCGCACTTCTTGGCGATGTAGGCTTTCAGTTCGCTGATAGGAATCCGGACCTGCTCCATGGTATCCCGGTCCCGGACGGTGACGCAGTCGTCCGCAGGGCTGTTCTCGTCCCCCACGGTCTGGAAGTCCACGGTGATGCACAGGGGGGTGCCGATTTCGTCCTCCCGGCGGTAGCGCTTGCCGATGGAGCCGGCGTCGTCGAAGTCCACCATGAAGTCCTTGCGCAGCTCCCGGTAGATTTCCTCCGCCTTGGGGGAGAGCTTCTTGCTCAGGGGCAGCACGGCCGCCTTGAAGGGAGCCAGCGCCGGATGCAGCCGCAGCACGGTTCGCACATCCTCGTTGCCCTTCTTGTCCACGCCCACCACTTCCTGGTCGTAGGCTTCGCACAGGAAGGCCAGGGCCACCCGGTCGCAGCCCAGGGAGGGCTCGATGACGTAGGGAATGTAGTGCTCGTTCTTCTCCTGGTCGTAGTATTCCAGACTCTTGCCGCTGGCCTCCTGGTGACGGCCCAGGTCATAGTTGGTCCGGTCAGCGATGCCCCACAGCTCGCCCCAGCCATTGCCGAAGGGGAACTGGTACTCAATGTCGGTGGTGGCCCGGGAGTAGAAGGCCAGCTCCGCCGGCTCATGATCCCGCAGCCGCAGGGATTCTTCCTTGATGCCCAGAGAGAGCAGCCAGTTCTTGCAGAAGTCCTTCCAGTAGGCGAACCACTCCAGGTCGGTGCCGGGCTGGCAGAAGAATTCGCACTCCATCTGCTCAAATTCCCGGGTGCGGAAGGTGAA
>CASFNR010000079.1 GCA_949296115.1 uncultured Eubacteriales bacterium
GTCGGAGACGTCGAACACATACTTGAGCTTCGGGGTGTCGCCGGAGGAATCAATCAGGGCAATGCCCTTGGCTCCCCGGCGGATGTAGCGGCCCATGTATTGGTTCCAGATGTCAAAGCTGGCACAGGCGGTGGCTTCCGGGCGCTGGGCATAGATCAGGAGCTGCTCATGGTAAGGATACTTGTACAGCCGGGCGGCGGTGTTCAGAAAATCTGTCCAGCTGAGATAGCTGCCGGTGATCCGGACGGCGGTTTCCTCTGCCAGCCGGGCATAATGTGCAACATTGGTTGGCATGAATGCTTATCCTCCTTGTATTACTGGTTTGCAAAGAATTTGCGGTACAGATACTGTCCCAGCACCAGGGCAGCTGCCAGGAAAAAGATAATAGTGGGGATGATTCTGGAAATGAAGCCATCGTCTGCGGTAATCTGACTATTGTCCGCAGCCGTGGTTTCCGCTATTGCGGTTTCGGAGGTGAAGGTTGGCACCGGTTCCGGTTCAAAGGTTTCCGCCAGCTGTTCCCGGTGGGCTTCCTGCTCCTCGTCTACTGTTATGGTGAGGAAAAGGGAAGTGTCCTGGTTTTGGGAAACAGAGATTTCCATGGCACTGGGAGTTACGGAAAAATGGTCGCTGTCCAGTACATAAGCATTCTGTACCAGATAGGTGCCTTCTTTCAGCCAGGCCCCACCGGCGTAATAGTCCAGCCCGCTGATCTGGATGGTGTCTGTCTGGGAGCTGCCCTGACGCTGGAAATCCACGCACAGAACCCCTTCAAACCCCAGCGGAGGGTCTGCGGAAATGGCCACATAGCCCAAACCCTCCAAGGAAGGTTCTGGAAGAGGGACGTAGGTTTCCTCCACAATGCTGGCGGAAGCTACCGGACTCAGAACAAAAACCAGGCAGAGTGCCGCCAGAATCAGTATCAGAAAATGATGTTGTTTTCTCATAGTCAATCCTTTCTCCGAGGTCAGGCAGGGATTCCACCCGGCCAGCCCCAGCCATATCCTTGGAATTCTGCTATCCAGTTATCCAGAGTGGAGAATTGCAGAGCCTCGTCACAGTGGCAGACCATTCCGTTCCCCAGATAAATTCCGGCGTGACCGGCTGAACCGCCATACCCATAGAGAACCGCACCGGGAGCAATGGCATTCCAGTCGGAGCTGGCAGCGTATTTCGTACCGGAATGGTAAGCGCAGCAGGTGCGTTCAAAGGGCGCTCCGGCAGCTTCATATACCAGCTTCACCCATTGCAGACCGCCCACATTGCTTTCCGGAATGCCGTAGGCGGAAGGATTTGCGGCGACTTCCAGAATGTCCTTCTGCCCCTGGGACAGGGTCCCGGCAAATTGATTGTAAAAGGTCATGCTCAGACCACATCGGACTGCCTGGGTCTGCGCCCCCGTGTCCAGGGGTGCTTCGTAACGGAACAGTACCAAGTCGGAAGCCTCCCGGACAGAGCGGACTGCCTGTAGTTCGGACAGCAGTCCACGCTCTTCCAACTCCCAGGCCACAAACCGGAGCTGAAGGTCCAGGCTGCCCACGGACATTCCGGCATCCTGGGCAAATGCCAGCAGATTCTGTTTTCGCTCCTGCCAGGTCCATTGGGCCAGGCCATACCCCGCTCCGTCAGAAGCAAAGCCCGAATAGGTGCCGGAATCCACGGCTTCTGTGTAAGTATCATCCTCATACCCCAGAGCAGCTTCACAGGCATCCTGCAAGTTGGTTGGAAGCAAACCGGACTCGGCATACAGGTTGCCCATCAGCCCTGCTGCGGCATAGGCATTACCGGTAATTTCCATAAGGTAGTTCCAGATCTGTTGCTGCTGGGGATAGGGGACGGGAAGCCGGGGGACAAAGGAAGTCTGCTTTTCCAGGAGAGAGGGAAGCTCCACCGGTGTTACGGTCAGAGGGAGAGAAGTTGCTTCATACCGGGACACTGTGATTTCCCTGGGATATTGAATCTCAAAATGGTCACCAGATAGGGTGCAATGGACTGTGTAATTCCCCTCGGGGAGCCAAAGGCTTTCCAAATACGGAAAGATCAGGGAAAATACTGTAGTCTCCCCATTTGCCTGATTTTCCAGGTCCACGGGGATGTCTCCGGTATAGTCCTGAGACACGTTCCCGTCCACCATGACGCAGCCCATAGAAACAGACGAATCGCCCTCTGGGGAGAGAGCGATTTCATCGTTGGCGGCTGCACTTGCTGTGCCGGAGAGAATATGTAAAGTTAACATAACAGCTGCAAAGAGACTGCCGAAGCGAATCCATTTTTGTATGATAGACATGGGGTTACAGCCTGAGAGAAATTCAGGCGCTCCTTCCTCTAAGTTAATCATAGGTGGTCAAATCCGATCCTGCCAGCCAGCCCCAGGCGAAGCCCTTGTAGATCTTGACCCAATCTGCCAGAGAGTCA
>CASFNR010000080.1 GCA_949296115.1 uncultured Eubacteriales bacterium
ATTCTGCTGACCGGGTATCTGATTATCTATAATGTGTTTCAGATTTCCGTGGCGGGGGACGTCCATTTCTACGGCCTGCTGAAAACCATCGGCACCACGCCCCGGCAAATCCGGCGGATCATCCGCATTCAGGCGCTGATGCTTTCTGCGGCGGGAATCCCTCTGGGACTGATTGTCGGATGGCTTCTGGGCGGCGTGCTGACGCCGGTGATCACAGCTCAGCTCAATGGCATCACAACGGTGGTATCGGTGAGCCCGGTTCTCTTTGCCGGAGCGGCGGTGTTCGCACTGTTCACCGTGCTGATTTCCTGCCGCCGGCCCGGCCGGATGGCGGGAAAAGTCTCCCCGGTGGAGGCAGTGCGCTACACGGAAGGGAAGGTATCCAAAAGGAAAACAAAGCGGAGCATCAAAGGCGTTTCTTTGCTGTCCATGGCATGGGCCAATCTGGGCCGCAGCCGGAGCAAAACGGTGATTACCATTTTGTCATTGTCTCTGGCGGTGGTTCTGCTGACTCTGACGGTTACCTTTACCGGCGGCTTTGACATGGACAAATACATCTCCAACTTTACTGCCAGCGACTTTATTCTGGCAGATGCGGGAAAGTTTCAGGTCGGCAACGTCGGCTTCAGCAGCGAAATGGCCTTGCCGGAAGAAGCCATTGAAACGGTCAATGCCCAGGGCGGTGTTACGGACAGCGGCAGAGTCTATGGCAAAACCTTTGGCGCGCAGGAGTTTGTCACCGAAACGTATTACCGAACCCTTTACGGCAGATGGACCACACAGGAGCAGATCGACAGTATGCTTCACTTTGCGGAGAAAACAGAAGACGGACGAATTGCAGACCGGGTACAGCTGTATGGAATGGAGCCCTTTGCCCTGGAGCATTTGAATGTTTTGGAAGGAGACCTGTCCAAACTGCACGAATCCGGTGGGAATTACGTAGCAGCGGTATACAGCGATGACGATTACGGTGAGCCGGTGATGGACAGCCACTGGGCCAAATTGGGAGATACCGTGACTATTCGGTATGTGGAAGAATACGAGTACTACGACCCGTTTACCGGTGAAGTCTGTACTTCCTGGGAGAACGGGGCAGTAATTGCCAGTCGAGCAGTGAAATATCGGGATGTGGAGTACACCGTTGCAGCCTTGGTGACAGTGCCCACCGCCTTGAGCTACCGCCACTATGGTGCGGACGAGTTCGTCATGAACGACCAAACCTTCATCCGAGACAGCGGCACTGACAATATCATGTACTACGCCTTTGACACCACGGATGAGGCAAACGCTTCCATGGAGGCGTTTTTGCAGGACTACACGGAAAATCAGAATCCCCAGTTCGACTATGAAAGCAAGGCTACTTACGCGGGGGAGTTTGAAAGTTTCCGGAATATGTTCCTGCTGCTGGGCGGAGCGCTGAGCTTCATCGTGGGGCTGGTGGGCGTGCTGAACTTCTTCAACGCCATCCTCACTGGGATTACCACCCGCCGCAGGGAACTGGCGGTGCTGCAGTCCATCGGCATGACGACCCGGCAGCTGCGGACCATGCTGGCGCTGGAGGGGCTTCTGTATACGGTGGGGGCCGCTGTATTGGCGCTGGTGCTGGTTGTGGCTACCGCCCCGCTTCTGGGGCCGGGGCTGAACAAGATTTTCTGGTTTTTTACGTATCGTTTCACCATTTGGCCCATCGCCGTGGTGCTCCCACTGTTTGCCCTGCTGGGAATCGCAATTCCCGTGCTGAGCAGCCGGGCAGCCCAGCGGTACTCTGTGGTAGAGCGTCTTCGTCAGGAATAAACAACAGGCCGCCGGGCATTCCCGGCGGCCTGGAAATTTTGTCCTGTCGGGAAAAACTTCATCCGGTATCAACGAAATCGACGCCATGCTGAAGCAGCCCGTCTGCCCGCTTGACCTCTTTGCCGGAACCCAAAAGCCAGTGAAACCTGCTTCGTATGAAGCGAATATGACGGAAAGGCGGCAATTCAGCTGGAGTTTTCCTGCAATGTGGTGCCCGCCCAAAAGGAAATTGTATTGAAAGTTTCCAATTTCTATGGTAGAATGGAAAGTCATAAAAGGGCTTTCCCGCCGCCGTGTGTAATTTCGGTGAAAAGCCGTTGCAAATAAAGGAGTTTTTGAGAATATGAAATTAGGTATCGGCGTTCAAACGCCGGATTTCATATCTCCATACTTCTCCATAAACGCCGCCAAAGCCTGATACAGCGCGGTTTTCTTTAAAACCAACCAAATTATAAGTTTATGTGCTTATCGACTTAACTCAGCAAGTCACCATATCTTGTAACAGTCCGAAATATAGGACAGCTTCCATGAGATAATATCGTCACCAGATGAAGGGGGA
>CASFNR010000081.1 GCA_949296115.1 uncultured Eubacteriales bacterium
GGAACGGCAGGAACGAGGACAGGAAGAAAAGAAGCAGCGAAATGCTGTGGTATCCTACGATGCATTGGACAGTGATGAGACTGTGGGATTGGAGACAATGCCGGACCTGACCGCACCCAGCTTGGATGATTTAATGGTGATGCGGGAGTTGCGGTATAAGCTCAGATGTGCAATCCGCGCACTGCCCCCAGGGGAGCGGGAACTGATCCAAGCCATCTATTTTGAAGGTTTTTCCGAAAGAGACTATGCCAGAAGGAAGGGGATCAGCCAAATGGGAGTAAACAGAAGGCGCAAAAAGATATTGTCGAAAATGAAAACCTTTTTTGACTTTTTGGGAAGTTTTTGATTTTTTGTTTTCAAAGTCTGTCTGAATTCGGATAAGTAGTAAGGAGATTTGTCTTCTTGCGTAGCTTGAAAGCAAAATATCCAGAAACAGAAATACATCCGTTGGTGTGCCTTGTAAAGACAGAGAATGGGCAGCGACATTGGAGGTTTGCGCCAAGACCTACCTGTGCAGGCAACTGCATCAAAGCGGCAATAAGGTAGCGAGCGGATCCAACCGTCCAGAAAACAGGCCATGGCCGACCTGTCTTGCGATGACAGCATCAACGTTGGTACTCCTGCCCAGCCACAGTCACAAGCAATGGGGGCAGCTCGGAGAGATCCTCGGAGGGGTGAGATTCCCGTGACGCACAGCCAAGTGCGGTTTCTGTTTCTGCCCTTGCCTGGGGAAGTTGTGTCAGGAATACAGGCCATCAAGAATACTTATCAAATTTCAGAAGGGAGCTGCCCTGCTGCGCCATTATGGATGCGGTAGGGCAGCTTTTCATATGGGAGGACAGGATGAACGCAAATGTAAATTACTGCGGCATTGTTCTGCTGCTGAGGCAACTGGTGGCAGCTGGCTGCTGTACAAAGAAGGACGCTGCCAGGATTGCGGACCGGATTGCAAAACAGACCGGCGCGGATATTATTTTCTCGCTGTAATATCAGATTCTAGTAGCTATTTGAAAAGAAGTGTGGTAATGTTTGTTGCTAATAAGGGGAGGTGACCAAATGGCAACGCAGACGGATAATCTGGCCAGAAAGCAGATATACATACCGGCGGTTCGGCCACAGGAAGAACTGGCGCTGCGGGTAGCGGCCTACTGTCGGGTCAGTTCTGATTCGGAAGATCAGCTGAATAGCTTTGCGGCCCAGACGACCCATTATCATCAGTTGATCGCAAACCATGAGAGTTGGCTTCTGGTGGACATCTACGCCGACGAAGGAATCACCGGTACTTCAGCCCAAAAGCGGAAGGATTTTCAGCGGCTGTTGGCAGATTGTCGGAAGGGAAAGATTGACAAGATTCTGGTGAAATCCATCTCCCGGTTTGCCCGGAATACCACGGACTGTCTGGAGACAATCCGGGAACTGAGAAGTCTGGGCATCAGTGTGTTCTTCGAGGAACATAACATTGACACCAAGATGATGGGGAGCGAAATGCTGACGGCGGTCTTGGCATCCTGTGCGCAGACAGAAAGTGAATCCATATCAAAAAATACCCGCTGGGGTGTTCAGAAACGGATGGCACAAGGAACCTACATAGCAAGTTCTGCTCCCTACGGATTTCGCCTGGTAGATGGTATCCTGGAGGTTCAGCAGGATGAGGCAGTAGTGATCCGGCGGATCTTTGATGCGTATCTCACAGGACTCACACCAGCTGAGATTGCCGACAGGTTGAATGGGACTGGTAATTCAGACCGCAGCTGGTGGGAATCCACAGTAAAATACATTCTCCGGAATGAACGTTATACAGGCAATGCGGTCTTTCAGAAAACCTACACAACGGATACGCTTCCATTCCAGAGGAAGAAAAACAACGGAGAACATGTGAAATACTCCGTTACCAATACGAATCCTGCGATCATTCCGCTGGCAACCTTTGAAGCGGCGCAAATGCGAATTCAGGACCAGTTTAAGCTGCGGCAAGCAAAACCAGGACAGCTGCCTTTGGCAGGCAAGGTGATTTGCGGGAAATGCGGAGCGGCCTGTGTGGTACGGTACAATAAAGGCAAGGAGTACATCTCCTGCAGAACCCATGACTACGGCGCTGACAAGTGTGCACTCAAACCAATCCGGGTAGAAGAAATTTGTAGCGCATTCTTCCGGCTCTATGACAATCTGAAACACAATCCCGGTATCCTTCAGATTATCATAGAGAAGCTGAATGTGGTACGCAAACGTCAGATGCTCTGGCATCCGGATGT
>CASFNR010000082.1 GCA_949296115.1 uncultured Eubacteriales bacterium
ACCCATTTCAAAGATGTCAAATTCGTCGTCCTCGCCGTAGGTTCCCCAGTTGTTCTGCGGAGACTGCAGCGGTGCGTACATCTGATCCAGCCATGCACAAACCAAAGCGGGATTTTCGGCGACAGCGGTGACCACGCAGCGGCCGCGGTCAAAGCCGGAGGTAAAGGAACCATTCTGGGGGGTGATATTTCTAACGTCGGCAGTCAGCGCGGGCAGGGGTTCCCAGCCTTCCAGAGAGGCGATGTTGGCAACGTCCCAAGAGAAGCACACACCGTAGCGGCCGGACTTACCCTTTGCAACGTAAGTAGACCATTCCTGGGTAAAGGCTTCGGGGTCAATCAGCCCCTGGGCATACAGTTCATGCAGCCAAGCAATACCTTTCTTGAAGCCCTCTGTATTGGCAACACAGATAACTTCCTTATCGTTGGTAACCGCAATGTGGCGGCCCCGGTCAGGATCGCCGTAGCCTTCGCCAAAGCCATTGATCAGAATGCAGGGATCCTGGTCACCATCGTTCATAATGCAGGACATGGGAATAATGTCGCCTTCAATATTGAACTCTGCCTTCAGGTCCGCTGCATTATCCCGGAAGGCAATCAGAACTTCCTCAAACTCATCCACAGTGGTGGGCATTTCCAGTCCAAGATAGTCCAGCCATGCGGTGTTGATAAAGCTCATATTGCCCACGGTCTGGATAGCAGTCTTCTCATAACCCAGCTGCTCAATCCAGGGCAGCGCCCAGATGTGACCATCTTCATCCGTGCACATGGCCCGGTACTCAGGAGCCTGCTCAAACACCTTGGACAGGTTGGGCATATATTTGTCGATGTACTCTTCCAGATTGATAATGACGCCCTGTTTTGCGTACTTTAACAGATCCGTATCACTGAAGCCGGCATTGAACACGAAGTCGGGCAGTGTCTTGACGTTGGACATTTCCAGCACAATCTTTTCTCCCCACTGGTCAGACTGGATGGTCTTCCACTCCACATGGACATTGGTTTGCTCTTCCAGCCGTTTGAAGATGGTGCGGTTATTGGGCTCAGACTCCGTGCCGGCCGGGAAATTGGTCAAGCCTTTAATGGTGGCAGTTTCTGCCAGGGGGAAGGACAAAGTTGCCGGATCCACTTCCAACCCTGCAGAATTACCTGCGGCGCCTCCTGCACCTCCGCAGCCTGCCAGCAGACTGAGCAGCATGGCAAGGGTCAGTGACAGAGACAGAATCTTCGTCAGCTTTTTCATATGTATTCTCCTTTTCATTATACTGGCAGATATCCGTCTGCCAAACATACAAATGGAATTATCCCTTCACTGCGCCAGCCATAATGCCGCTGTCAAAATACTTCTGGAAGAAGGGATACAGAATCATCAGCGGTACGCTGGAAATAATGATGGTTGCATATTTCAGCAGTTCCGCCAGCTGTGCCCGAGCAGCAGTACTCTGCATATCGGAAACCATTCCCGGTTCCGGCTGGCTCTGAATCAGGATCGCCCGCAGGACCAACTGCAAGGGCTGTTTTGCAGCATCATTTAAGTAAATCATGGCATCAAAGTAGCTGTTCCACATACCCACAAACTGCCACATAGCAATGGTGGCAATAATGGGTGCACACAGTGGCAGCAGAATCTTGAAGAAATACACCATTTCGGTTGCACCATCAATTTCAGCTGCTTCCTGCATATCTCCGGGAATTCCCATGTAGTACGTTCTGGCGATAATCATATTCCACACATTGAACGCGCCGGGAATCAGCACAGCCCAGATGGTATCCAGCATGCCCAGATTGCTGATCAGCAAATAGGTGGGAATCAGACCGCCGCCGAAAAACATGGTGATGACAAACATGACGTTGAAGAAGCCTTTGCCCTTGAAGTCCGGGCGAGACATGGGGTAAGCAGCCAGCAGCGTCACCGTTACGGAAATGATGGTGAACAGAACAGAGTAGATCATGGCGTTCTTGAAGCCTGTCCAGATCTGCGCATTGGTCATGACGCGCTCATAGGCGGTCAAGGTCCATTTACTGAAATCAAAGGTCAACCCATGGTTCTGCAAGGTAATGGGGTCAATAAAAGACGCCAAAATGATATAAACCACTGGCAGAATGATGGCTGCCACAAATAGGCCCAGGATAACATAGGCAAAAATCATAATGCCCTTGTCTGCGCCGGTCAACTTGGAGAATTTCGTTTCCAAATTCCTTCCTCCTTCCTTCCTCCTTCCTCAAACACCCTTGCCGTCGTTCATCTTCTTGACGATAGCGTTCATGGAAACCAGCAGAACCACGTTGATGACCGTATTGAAAAGGCCCACAGCAGTGGAAAATCCATAGTCACCATCCAGAAGGCCCTTCTTGTACACATACGTGGAGATGATCTCCGATGCACCCAGGTTCAGGTCGGTTTGCAGGGCATACGCCTTTTCAAAGCCAACGGACATGATGTTGCCCACACTCATAATGAATTGGATCAGAACCGTGTCTTTGATGGCAGGCCATTCCACAGCTTTGATCTGCTGGATGATATTGGCCCCATCCAAAACCGCAGCCTCTTTCAGTTCCTTACTGGCGTTGGATAATGCAGCCGTGTAGATGATGGAGGCCCAGCCCGCTCCCTGCCAGATGCCGCTGGCGATATAAATCGTTCGGAACGCCTCCGGCATCGTCATAAAGTTGTAGGAAGTTCCCAGCAGCATGTTCAGCATACCGGTAGGAGACAGCAGAATCCGGACGATACCACAAAGGACAATAACAGAAATAAAGTTGGGCATGTACAGGACCAGCTGAATCTTCTGTTTCATACCGCTGCTCATAATCCGGTTCAGCAGGAAGGCCAGCAGAATGGGTGCCGGGAAGCCCCAAAGGAGCCCGTATACGCTAAGCTTCAGCGTATTCATCAAATACTGCATAAAGTCCGGCGACGACAGGAATCGGCTGAAGTGACTGAAGCCCACCCACTCGCTTCCAAGGATGCCTCTGATTGGGTTGTATTCCGTGAA
>CASFNR010000083.1 GCA_949296115.1 uncultured Eubacteriales bacterium
GCAGCAGCGGGTCAAGAACCAGACTCCTCACTGCGGCTTCGGCGAATCCGGCACCTGCTGCCGTATTTGCTCCATGGGCCCCTGCCGCATCACCAAGAAAGCCCCCCGGGGCATCTGCGGCTGCGACGTCCACGGCATTGTGGGCCGTAACTACCTGCGCTTCACTGCCGGCGGCGCTGCCACCCACTCCGACCACGGCCGGGAAATCATGCACACCCTGCATCAGACCCGTGAGGGCGGCAACTACCAGGTCAAGGACCCGGAGAAGCTGATCCGCATCGCCAAAGAGTGGGGCGTGGAGACCGAGGGTAAGGATATCTACGATCTGGCTCATGAGATGGCCGAGATCGGCCTGCTGGAGTACGGCAAGCCCTTCGGCACCCAGCGTTTCCTGAAGCGGGCTCCTCAGCACACCCAGGATCTGTGGAAGGCTGCCGAAATCGAGCCCCGGGCCATCGACCGGGAAGTTTCCACCGCCATGCACATGACCCATATGGGCTGCTCCTCCCTGCCGGAGGCTCTGATCCGTCAGTCCCTGCGGGCCGGCCTGTCCGACGGCTGGGGCGGTTCTATGATGGGCACCGAGTTCTCCGACGTCATGTTCGGCACTCCCAAGCCCGTGGACACCACCGCCAACATCGGCGTCATGGAGAAGGACAACGTCAACATCCCTACGCCAAGAGCCTGGGCGCCAAGGGCATCACCGTTTCCGGCGTGTGCTGCACCTCCAACGAGGTTGCCATGCGTCACGGCATCCCCATGGCGGGCAACTTCCTGAACCAGGAGAACGTGGTTCTCACCGGCGCCTGCGAAGCCATCGTGGTGGACGTGCAGTGCATCTTCCCCGCTCTGGGCCCCCTGAGCAAGTGCTTCCACACCAAGTTCGTCACCACCTCTCCCATCGCCCGGATGCCCGACTCCGAGTTCATCCGCTTCAATGCCGAGACCGCCGGTGAGAACGCCAAGGCAATCGTGAAGATGGCCGTGGAGAACTTCAAGAACCGGAAGCCCGAGCTGGTCAACATTCCCAGCCAGAAGCAGAACGCCCGGGTGGGCTACTCTGTGGAAGCCATTGTCAAGGTTCTGGACGGCGTTGCCAACTCCCAGGTGGACGAGTTCGGCACCACCAAGCCCCTGCTGGAGTGCGTCACCTCCGGTGTCCTCCGGGGCGCTGTGGCCATGGTCGGCTGCAACAACCCCAAGGTTCGTCCCGACTCCGCCCACATCGGCCTGATGAAGAAGCTGCTGGAAAACGACATCATCCTCATCGTGTCCGGCTGCTCCGCCCAGGCTGCTGCCAAGGCCGGTCTGATGGATCCCGTGAAGGCCAAGGAATACTGCGGCGACGGTCTGAAGCGTGTTTGCGAGCTGGCCGGCATTCCCCCCGTCCTGCACATGGGCTCCTGCGTGGATATCTCCCGTATGCTGATTCTGGCCGCCGAGCTGTCCAAGGATTCCGGCATTCCCATTTCCCAGCTGCCTGTGGTGGGCTGCGCTCCCGAATGGATGTCCGAGAAGGCCGTCTCCATCGGCAACTACGTTGTGGCTACCGGTATTGAAACCTTCCTGGGCGTGGATCCCTACACCAAGGGCTCCGAAGAAGTGGCAAACCTGCTGCAGGGTGAGCACGGCATCAAGGATTGGGTGGAAGCCCGGTTCGTGGTGGATACCGACATCGACTCCCTGTGTGACAAGATGATCGCCTGCATCGAGGCCAAGCGGGACGCTCTGGGCATCTGATCTTACTTACAAATCTGTTAAGCACGAGGTCTTTTTCCAATGAAAGTAGCGATTACCGGTAAGGGCGGCGTGGGAAAAACCACCCTGGCCTCCACATTGGCCCGGCTGTATGCCGACGAGGGCCGGACGGTCCTGGCCGCCGATGTGGACCCTGACGCCAACCTGGGCCTGGCCCTGGGTCTGAGTCAGGAAGAGGTGGACGCCATCGTCCCCATTTCCAAAATGCGCACCCTGGTGGAAGAACGCACCGGCGCCAATGCCGCCAACAAGTTCTTCAAGCTGAACCCCTATGTAGCGGACATCCCCGACACCTTCTCCAAGGACATCAACGGCGTCAAACTGCTGGTGATGGGAACCGTGGACGTGGGCGGCAGCGGCTGTGTCTGTCCGGAGCATGTGATGCTCAAGTCCATCCTGTCCGCCCTGACCTATCGGAAGAACGATGTGGTCATCATGGACATGGAGGCGGGCCTGGAGCACCTGGGCCGGGGCACCGCAGCCAACATGGATCAGTTCATCGTGGTCATCGAGCCCGGCGCCCGCTCCGTCCAGACCTATCACAATGTGAAGCGCCTGGCCGCCGATCTGGGAATCAAGCAGGTTCGGGTGGTGGCCAACAAGGTGCGCGACGAGAAGGACGAGGCCTTCGTCCGGGGCGCCATCCCCGCAGAGGACCTGCTGGGCTTCATCCATTACAATCTGGAAGTCATGGACGCAGACCGGCAGGGAAAATCTCCCTACGATTTCAGCCCCACGGCAATCGACGAGATCCGGAAAATCAAAGCCATTTTAGACCGTGACGAACAATAGGAGGAAATATCGTGACACTTTTTGATAGAGTTTTTGGCGGTAACGATGCCGTAT
>CASFNR010000084.1 GCA_949296115.1 uncultured Eubacteriales bacterium
GATTCCAAAGCCCAACATAATTCCTCTCAGATACTGCTGCTCCCATGTGGAAGCTGGTTTGTCCGCTGAAAGAGATACCGCCAGTTCTTTCTCTTCCTCCGAGTACGGAATCCGGGACCCCCTGACCAGCAGCCGGTGGGTATTGACCCCAAAGGGGGTGCAGGTGACCAGGGTGCAGTAGTCTAAAGCCTCTTCGATACCCAGATAGGTGGTGTCGCTGGGCAGTACCGTTTTTATCTGGTCTACCTGATACGCCAGGGTTTCTTCCAGAACCTCCAGATAGAATACGTCCCCGATTTCCAGCTGATCCAGGTCGGAGAGCATCTTGTTGTTGGCCATTCCCGAGTGACCGGTCAGCACTGTGTGGGTGCTGGCACCGCCCACCGGGAGAGAACTGCCTAGCAGATGGCCCACCCCAACTTCCAGAGTGGCGTCGGAGGTGCCGTGGTAGATGGGCAGTTCCGCTCCGATCTGCGGGATAACCAAGTATCCCATGATGCCGTTTCCGGCGATGTTCAGCAGATTTGCGTAGTCAACAGAAGCCAGCTCCACGGCGGCGCTGGAAAACGCATCCACTTGCTGTGCGCCGGGAACCAGGGTCGTATTATACTGTTTTGCCAATGACCTGTTTTCTTCAATCACCTGACTATTTGCATTGGCGATTTCTTGGTTATACTGGGTGTGAATCAGGGATTGATGGCGGCTGTTGTACATTGTGGAGATCAGGGGGTATATGGTGATGCCCAGGGCAATGAGAAAGAGAGAAACTGCCAGTGTGATTTGAATGTGTTTTTGTTTCGTAGCGTAACCTCCTTCAAGAAAATGGATTGACTGAATCACGGTATCGTGATATACTATACATGATGAAAGGAGTGATTGGATATGCCCGTATTGTCACGATTCTATGGAATCATCATCCGGATGTACTTCCTGCAAAGCGAGCACAATCCGCCCCATATTCACGCAATTTATAACGAAGATGTCGCTGCCATTGATTTTATGACAGGTGAAGTCCTGGAAGGACACCTGCCACCCAAAGCCCTTGCCATGGTTCGGGAGTGGGTTTCTCTTCATAAGGACACGCTGCAAACCATTTGGGAAACCCAGGAGTTCCGTAAGATTCCGCCGCTGGAGTAAGGAGGTGTCCTATGTTTCACAAAGTTAAAACGGTCTCACCCTTGCCGGATTTCCGGCTCAGCGTCCAATTCAGCGAGGGTGTCACGAAGCTTTATGACGTGAAGCCCTTGTTTGAAAAGCTCCCCGTCTTTACCGCTCTGAAAGATGATCCCGCTCTGTTCGGCTGTGTATCGGTGGATGTGGGCGGTTACGGCATAATCTGGGGAGACGAACTGGACTTGTCCTGTGACGAATTATGGGAACATGGTACGGCGGTGGCCACGCCTTTTGACGGACTGCTGGCTCTGAGCGATGCCACCGAACTTTGGGGGCTGAGCGAAAGCGCGCTGCGCAAAGCCATTTCCTACGGAAAGCTGGTTAATGGCGTGGATGTCTGCAAATTCGGGAAGCAGTGGGTTGTTTCCATAGATGCCATGAACCGGGAGTACGGAAACCGAGTGGGATAATCCCATTCACCTTTTAACTTTTAATCGAAGCGCCGGAGGGTACTACCCTCCGGCGTTTGCTGGTTTTATACGGACTTCTTCTTGCTGACAATCACGATGGCGGCTGCCGCTCCGGCCATCAGAACGATGCCGATGACGCTGTACAGCCAGGTGCCGGTATCGCCGGTCTGGGGCAGGTCGAAGCCACGGGCATTGACGATGGTCAGAGGAGCCTTGGCGTTGTTGCTGCCATTGTCTGCGGTCATGGTGATGGCGTTGCCATCAACCTTTGCATTGGCAGTCATGTAATTGTGAGACAGCTGCTTCTGGGGAATATTTGCCAGAGTCAGATCCTCATCGCCGTTGTTGTAGCTGTAGTAGGGGTCGTTCTGCAGAACACCCAGCACATCCTTGCTGTAGATGTCGCAGGAGCGGCCAGTATCTTCAATGGCGGCAA
>CASFNR010000085.1 GCA_949296115.1 uncultured Eubacteriales bacterium
CTCCCGTATCCTGACCTGCGCCGGGATGATCACCAGCCTCCGCCGCACTTCTTTCCCGATCTCTTCCATACTGCCCCCGCAGTCCGGGCAAGTCTGTTCTACCTCGGGGATCCGGTGCTCTACCACATCTACGGGAACATGCTCCGGCAATATCTCTTCTACGCGGCTGCTCCGCTTTGTCCGTGTATATCCCGATACCTGCGACCCCGATTCCTTTTCCTCTTTTGGCTGATATGCTTCCGCTTCATTAAACACCAGGCTCAGCTGTTCATACAGTTCTTCGTCATTCAACAGCCGCTTTTCTGAAGATGGGCCGTATTTCTTTATTCTCATCAGCCGAAGCTGCTCCATCAGCCAATCCAGCTGCCGGTTCAACGCATTGTTTTCTTCCAGCAGCCGTTCATATTCTTCCCTCGATATGGTGATGGTTTCGCCCGCTTTTGCAGCCGGTTTCTTTGCTTTTTCCATATTGAAATTATACCATAAATATCCCGAAAAATCCAGTAATTTAGCCTGTTTCCGTCGTTTTTATGCTCCTTTTATCCACTATCCCCAACGCAGTCCCACCACCGGTCGGTGGGCTTTGGGTTGCTCCACCTGCAACCCTTCCATGAGCCAGCGGTACTGCTGTGCCGTCAGCTGCCGTACCTCTTCCTTACTTCGTGGCCATTGGTATATCCCTTCCTCTAACCTCTTGTATACCAGGATGAATCCATCCCCTTCCCAGTACAGCCCCTTGATCCGGTCTCGCCGCCTACCACAGAACAGGAACAGCGTGTTGGTGAATGGGTCAAGACGGAATTCCTGCTCCACCATCTGCGCCAGCCCATCGATCCCTTTCCTCAGATCCGTATATCCGCAGGCAATGTATACCTTGTCCGCCCCTTTGAAATCCCTCAGCATAGACGCAATCCTTGGCACACCGCCTTTACCAGTTCTGGATCTGCCCCGGAATACAATCTGATTTCCATTTCTCCTATTCGGATGCTGGCGGCCAGTCCGGGTGCCATCCGTTCCGGTTCTGGTGTTGGAAGTTCAGCAAAACAGCTTGTCTCTGTTACCGTTTCTGCCTCCAACTGTACCCTTTGCTGCTCCACCATGGCAGAAAATACTTTTTGCTGCCATCTGTAATATGTTTTCTCCACAATGCCGTTTTCCTCACACCATCGTTTTACCGACAATCCGCTTTGCCGGCAGTCCGCTACCCGTTGGCTCCATTCATATAAACGCTGCCGTTGTCCCAATGTTTGGATCGTCATTCCCTGCTCCATTTGCCAACCCCCTTGCTTTCTTTCCCTCTGTCCACCTGTGACAAATTCTCCCCCAGACTCACCGGGAGTCTCGGAGAGTTACAACCTTATTCTCTCATGGGTTGTGGGGGTATTCCATACGCCTTTGGGTTTGACGCTTACAATGTATGAAATAAAAATGTAAAGAGCTTAAACATAATCAACCAACGAGACAGTCCCAAGTTTTGTGTAAACCTCCTGGGTGGTGTAGAATAGAAGCACCGCACAGGAGGATTACTATATGGCCAGAAAGAATCGTACCCCGGAAGAAAATGCCCGTCGAGAGAAGATCCGAGAGTTGCTGCAGATGGCAAACATCGGCTTAAGGAGACCATTGCCGAGTTCATGGAGAATGGCCTGGAGGCTGAGCTGGATGACGAACTGGGCTACAGCAAGTATGACTACAAGAACAAGGATACCGACAACAGCCGCAACGGCCACAGCAGCAAAACACTGCGTACCAGCTTTGGCGATGTGGAGGTATCGGTTCCCCGAGACCGAAAGGGTGAATTTGAGCCCCAGGTACTGAAAAAGAACCAGACCAGCATCAGCCAGGACATAGAGGAAAAGATCCTGTCCATGTACGCCAAGGGTATGACTACCAGCGACATTGAAGCTCACATTCAGGATATCTATGGCGTTTCCGTCTCGGACAGCACGGTCAGTCGGATCACGGACAAAATCTTGCCCGTGGCTCGTGAGTGGCAGCAGCGGCCTCTGGAGTCCATCTATGCCGTGGTATTTCTGGATGCCATCCACTATCATGTCCGCAGCGAAGGGCAGATCGTGAAGAAAGCAGTGTATATTGCCATTGGAGTCAACCTGGATGGACGGAAAGATGTTTTAGGCATGTGGGTCGGGGAAAATGAGAGCGCCAAGTTTTGGGCAACTGTGCTCAACGGCCTGAAAAACCGGGGCGTAGAGGATATTTTCAT